>NZ_AP022582.1:614588-1229177 GCF_010731595.1 Mycobacterium seoulense
AGGATGCGCAGCATGTTGGGCAGGTCGCGGCCCAACCCCGTGCTGCCCAGCATCGTGCCCAGCACCCGCCCGAAGATCTGGACGGCCGGCAGCACCAGGGGCAGTCGCAGCAACGCGAGGGCCTCACTGCCCATCGGCAACGAGGCCCACCGCAACACGAAGTTCACGTCCTTGGTGACGCCCCCGGCGCCGACCAGGATCAGCCGCTCCACCAAATGCGGGAACTGGTAAGCGAATTGCATGGCGACCCCGCCGCCCAGCGAGTGCCCCACGATGGTCACCCGCTCGATGTCGAGGACGCTGAGCAGGTCGCGCATCCCGTTGGCGTAGGCGGCGACCGAGTAGTCGGCGCGCGGTTTGTCCGATCGTCCGTGGCCCAGCAGGTCGGGGGCGATGACGGTGAACCGCTGGGCGAGCTTGGCCTGCACGGTATTCCACGTCGTCGAGTTGTCACCGATGCCGTGTACCAGCAGGATCGCCGGCCCGTCACCGGCGATGCGGTAGGCCCGCTGGTAGCCATGAATGGTGCGGAACTCCAGCCGCGGGGCGGCGACCTCACGCACCGGGCGGAGAGTGCTCTTGCGCTTCCGCTCGCTCATGTCGCCAACCTTGGTCTCGGGCCGCGATGAGGCCGGGTGGAAAGGTCAGACCTGGTCGTCGTCGTCCCGCTTTTTCTCCGCCTGCTGGGCGAGGAATCGCTCGAACTCTGCGCCAAGCTCGTCGCCGCTAGGCAGGTCCTCGTCCCGAGTTAGTAACGACCTGTTCTCCTGAGCGTCGATGAAGGCATCGTACTGGCGCTCGAGCGCGGTCACCACTTGAGCAACCTCCGCGCTCGCCTCGACCTGCTCGTCGATCTTGGCCCGGATCACCGCCGCCGCTTCGGTCAACGCCGTCAGCGGCAACTCGAGCGACGCGATCTTGGCCACCTGCTCGAGCAGGGCCTCGGCGGCGGCCGGGTAGTCGGTCTGCGTCAGGTAGTGGGGGACATGCACGGTGTAGCCGACGACCTCGTGACCGTGCTGGGCCATCCGGTACTCCAGCAGATTGGACGCGCTGGCCGGGACCTGGATCTCGGAGATCCAGGGCGTGAACTCGGCGATCAGCTCGGCGTTGTTGGAGTGCGCCGTCATCGTGATGGGCCGCGTGTGCGGGACCGCCATCGGGACGGTGCCCAGGCCGATGGTCTGCCGCACGCCCAGACGCTCGGCCAGCAGGCGCACCGCGGTGATGAAGCGCTCCCACTTCAAATCCGGCTCCATGCCGGCGAGCAACAGAAACGGGGTTCCGATGGTGTCGCGCAACGCGTACAAGCTCAGTTCCGGCTCGTCATAGTTGGTGAAGTGATCGGTCTTGAACGTCATCAGCGGCCGCCGCGACCGGTAGTCCAGCAATTCGTCGATGGCGAAGGACGCGACCAGCTCGGTGTCCAGAGCCGCCTTCAGATGCGAAGAGGCCAGCCGGATCGCGTGACCGGCGTCGGAGAAACCCTCCAACGCGTGCACCAGCACCGGGCCTCGGCCATCCGACGTCGACAGCTGCGGCGCCGGCAGCTCGAGTTCGTACATGCCGGCCTGTCCCGGTTGGTAGTCCGGCTCCTGCGGGTCGTGTGCCATCGCCGATCGCCTCCTCTCGGGGGTTTCTCCAGGGTGCCCTACCAGTGTCCCCCGAATCAGTGGGCATCAATATCAAACAGCAATGTGAAGTTCGCGTTTAATCCAGGAGAGAACACGTCGGGGGTGGGCCAGTGCGAGTTGCCGGCAGGTCGGGCGAGGCGCGACGCGTTGAAGTCGGCCCGCCGCGCGGGTGTCAGGCATGATGAACGCGATGCGCGTACCGACCGTGATGCTGTGCCTGGTGGTCGCCGTGGCGACGTCAGTGACGTCATGCAAGCGGCCGCCGGGCGATCGTGCGGTGGCCCCGCCGGCGCCCCCGCCGCGGAGCAGCGCGCCCGTGCAACGGCTCGGTCAGCCCCAGCAAAAGGCGGTGGCGGGGCCGGTGGACCCCGACAAGCGCGTGGGCGCCATCTTCATCGACGGCGGGCCGCTGCACGTGTGCACGGGCTCGGTGGTGCATTCGACGGGCGGCAACCTCATGATGACCGCGGCGCACTGCCTGGCCGGGGCGTCCAAGATCACCTTCGTGCCCGGCTTCGCCGGCGACGCGCCGCCCGGCCCCGCCGACGTGTGGAAGGCCGACGCCGTCTACCTCGACCCCCGCTGGACCGCCAGCAAGGATCCCAACGCGGACTATGCGATCGCACGGCTGAGCAACGACGCCGGCGGTTCGGTCGAGTCGCGCGCCGGCCTGGCGCTGACCCTGGGCACCACCCCGCCGCCCGGCAGCCACGTCACCGTGATGGGGTATCCGGCCGGCGTCGGCGGCACACCCATCGGGTGTCAGGCCAGCACGTCGCTGACCGAGGCCGGGTTCCCGTCGTTCCCGTGCGAGGGGCTGGTGGACGGCACCAGCGGCGCGCCCTGGGTCAGCGGTACCACGCTCACCGGGGTGATCGGCGGTTTCGAGCGCGGTGGGTGCGCCGCGAACGTGTCGTATTCGGCCCCGTTCGACGCGCAGACGGCGCAGCTGCTGGCCCGCGCGGACGCCGGCGGTCCCGGCGACCCGATTCCGGGCGAACTCGACGACAGCTGTTAGCGGCGGAACTGGTTGAGCGCGCGCACCTTGTTCATCACGTCGAGCGCCGCCACCTTGTAGGCCTCGGAAAAAGTGGGGTAGTTGAACACCGCGTCCACCAGGTATTCGACCGTGCCGCCGCAGCCCATGACGGCCTGCCCGATGTGCACCATCTCGGTGGCGCTGGTGCCGAAGATGTGCACGCCCAGCAGCTTGAGATCCTCGGTGGACACCAGCAGCTTGAGCATCCCGTAGGAGTCGCCGGCGATCTGGCCGCGGGCCAGTTCCCGGTACCTGGCCACCCCCACCTCGTAGGGGATGGCGTTCTTGGTCAGCTCGACCTCGGTGGCCCCCACATAGGAGACCTCGGGAATGGAGTAGATGCCGATCGGCTGTAGCTCGGTGATGCCGTCGGTCGGCTCCCCGAACGCGTGGTAGGCCGCCAGCCGGCCCTGTTCCATCGAGGTGGCGGCCAGCGCGGGGAAGCCGATCACGTCGCCGACGGCGTAGATGTGCGGCACCTTGGTCTGGAAGAAGTCGTCGACGAAGATGCGACCGCGGTTGTCGGCCTCGAGCTCGGCGTTGTGCAGGTCCAGGTGGTCGGTCTGGCCCTGCCGCCCGGCGGAATACATCACCGTCTCCGCGGGAATTTGCTTGCCGCTGGCCAAGGTGGTGACGGTCCCCGCCGAGCCGACGTCGACCGCGGTCACCTCCTCGCCGAACCGGAACGTCACCGCCAGGTCGCGCAGATGGAATTTCAGCGCCTCGACGACCTCGGGGTCGCAGAAGTCGAGCATGTCGCTCCGCTTCTCAACGACGGTGACCTTCGTGCCCAGCGCGGCGAACATCGAGGCGTACTCGATGCCGATCACCCCCGCGCCGACCACCACCATCGACGCGGGCAGCGATTTGAGGTCGAGGATCCCGTCGGAGTCGAGCACCCGCTCCTCGTCGAACTCGACGCCGGACGGCCGCGCCGGCCGGGTGCCGGTCGCGATGACGATGTATTTGCCGCTGACGGTTAGCTTTTCGCGACGGGAGGGGTCTTCGACCTCGATGGTGTGCGGGTCGACGAACCGCCCGTGGCCCAGCAACAGGTCGATGCGGTTGCGCATCAGCTGGTTGCGCACCACGTCGACTTCCTTGCCGATCACGTGCTGGGTGCGCGCCAGCAGGTCGGCCGGGGTGATCTTCTCTTTGACGCGGTAGCTGGCGCCGTACAGTTCGCGCTGGCTCATCCCGGTCAGGTAAAGGACGGCCTCGCGCAACGTCTTTGACGGGATGGTGCCGGTCTGGACGCACACGCCGCCGAGCATCTGGCCACGTTCGACGATCGCCACGGACTTGCCGAGCTTGGCTGAGGCGATGGCTGCCTTCTGCCCGCCGGGGCCCGAACCGATGACCACCATGTCGTACTCTTGCGCCGAACTCATGGGCTAACAGTAGAGCAGCGGAACTCACAGTGCTGGGTTCATGCACAAGCGCGGGATTCGGCCCGTTCTGCGAGCGCCGGCTGACGGCGGGGACCGTCAGCGTGGTGCCCATGACGACGCATCGACCTGACTTCACACTGAACCGACCCGGCGCGCTGATCGCCGCGCTGCCGGCCGTTCTCGGCTTTGTTCCCGAAAATTCATTGGTATTGGTGTCTTTGGATGGCGGTGACCTCGGGGCGGTGATGCGGGTCGACCTCTCCGAGGAGCTCGCCGCCCGGGTCGGCCACCTCGCTGATGTCGCCGCCGCGGCCCGGCCCGACGCCGCCATCGCGGTGATCGTCGACGCGGACGGTGCGCACTGTCCCGGGTGCAACGACGAATACCGGCAGCTGTGTGACGCGCTGGCAAAGTCATTGTCGCGACACGACATCGAGCTGTGGGCCGCGCACGTGGTCGACCGCGTCGCGCTCGGCGGGCGCTGGCATTGTGTGGACGGCTGCGGTTCGAGCGGCCCGGTCGACGATCCCTCGGCGTCGCCGCTGGCGGCCGCGGCGGTGCTCGACGGCCGGCGGCTCTACGCCCGGCGCGCCGACCTGCAGGCCGTCATCGCGGTCGAGGACATCGCGCGGAGCGCCGGGCTGACCGCGGTGATCGACCGGCAGGCGACCAGGCGCCGGGCGGCCCACCGCGCGAACCCGGGCCGGTGCGCACGCAGCGACGTCAGGCACGCCCTGGCGGCGGCCATGCGGGTGGCCGCGGGCGAGGCGCTGTCGGAGACCCAGCTGGCGAAGCTGGCCTGCGCCCTGACCGACGCGCAGGTGCGCGACATCTTCTATGCCCTGGCGGTCGGCGAGAACGCCGGGGCGGCGGAGTCGTTGTGGGCGTTGCTGGCGCGCACCCTGCCCGCGCCCTGGCGGGCCGAGGCGCTGGCGCTGCTGGCGTTCAGCGCCTACGCCCGCGGCGACGGTCCGCTGGCCGGGGTATCGCTGGAGGCCGCGTTGCGCTGCGAGCCCGAGCACCGGATGGCGGGCATGCTGGACACGGCGTTGCAGTCGGGGCTGCGGCCCGAGGACATCCGGGAACTGGCGCTCACCGGCTACCGACTGGCCAAAGAGCTCGGTGTGCGGATACCGCCGCGACGGGCGTTCGGCCGCCGGGCATGTTGACCCGGCGCCGAGCGGTCAGACCTTCTCGACCTTGACGGCGTGCGCCATCTCGTGCGGCAGGGTGACGTTCTCGTGGCCCGGGATGACGATGGTGACCCCGGCCGGGCCGGTCTCGACCGTCACCCGGGCGTTGGGGACGACGCCGGCGTCCTTCAGGCGGGTGATCAGGTCGATGTCGCCCTGGACGTGCTCGGTCAGCTGGCGGACGACCACGGCCACCGGCGAGCCGGGCGGCAACTCGGTCAGCCGGACGAGGTTCGCGTCCTCGGCGCCGGATTCGGGGTCCACGCCCAGGTCCAGCAGCCCCGGGATCGGGTTGCCGAAGGGGGAGGTGGTCGGGTGGTTGAGCACCTTCACCAGCCGCCGCTCCACGTCCTCGCTCATCACGTGCTCCCACCGGCATGCCTCGGCGTGCACTTCCTCCCAGGGCACCCCGATGACGTCGACGAGCAGTCGTTCGGCAAGGCGATGCTTGCGCATCACGGCGATGGCCAGCGCCCGGCCCTTGTCGGTGAGCTCGAGGTGGCGGTCACCGGCGACGTGGAGCAGCCCGTCGCGCTCCATGCGGGACACGGTTTGGCTGACAGTCGGCCCGCTCTGGTCGAGGCGTTCGGCGATGCGCGCACGCAGCGGCGTGACGCCCTCTTCTTCGAGGTCGTAGATGGTCCGCAAGTACATCTCGGTGGTGTCAACCAGGTCGTTCATTCAGCACCTTCCATCGACGCCGAGTCTACTTGGCCAGCTGCGCGAATGGGTGCAACGCTTCCCCGACAAGCAGTATGCCCGCCGCGTCCGCGGCGGGCATACCGTCTTGCTACTAGTTTTTGGAAGCCTCAGCTTGCGTACGACCGTAGCCGGTCGGCGCGCTCGCCGTGGCGGAGTTTGGACATTACGTCCCGTTCGATTTGCCGGACCCGCTCACGCGAGAGGCCGAACAGCTTGCCGATCTGGTCCAGGGTGCGTGGCTGGCCGTCGTCCAGGCCGAAGCGCAGCCGGATCACCTGGTGCTCGCGCTCGTCGAGAGTGGCCAGCACGCTGCGGATGTCGGTGTGCAGCAGCTCGGCGATCACCGCGTTCTCGGCGGACATGGCCTCGGCATCCTCGATGAAATCGCCCAGCGGGGCTTCCTCTTCGGAGCCGACCGGCATGTCCAGGCTCACCGGGTCGCGGCTGTGCTCGAGCAGGTCGTTGATCTTCTCGACCGGGATGCCGGATTCGGCCGCCAGCTCCTCGTCGGTGGCCTCGCGCCCGAGGTTCTGGTGCATCTCCCGCTTGATCCGCGCCAGCTTGTTGACCTGCTCCACCAGGTGCACGGGCAGGCGGATGGTGCGGCTCTGGTCGGCCATGCCGCGGGTGATGGCCTGACGGATCCACCAGGTGGCATACGTGGAGAACTTGAAACCCTTTGTGTAGTCGAACTTCTCCATCGCGCGGATCAGCCCCAGGTTGCCCTCCTGGATCAGGTCCAGCAACGGCATCCCGCGACCCGTGTAGCGCTTGGCCAGCGACACCACCAGGCGAAGGTTCGCTTCCAGCAGGTGACGGCGCGCGGCCTGGCCGTCGCGCACCACGGCCTCGAGGTCGCGTCGGCGGTTCTCGCCGAGGCGCTTACGCGTTTCCAGCAGGTGCTCGGCGTAGAGCCCGGCCTCGATGCGCTTGGCCAGTTCAACTTCGCCCGCCGCGTTCAGCAGTGCCGTCTTACCGATGCCATTGAGATACACGCGCACGAGGTCCGCGGCGGGGCTTTGAGCATCCAGATCGCCATCAAATCTGCTCGTGCTGGCGTTCGCCATAGCGACCTCCCGTTCGGCTTGTACTGTCATTGAGTTCAACGACAGATCAGCCCTGAGAGTTCCCAGCCCCCGGCCATCTCACACGTCTTGACGTGCACAGATGTGCCGTCGACCTGAGAATGTCCTAAGAACTGTGACCCATTCCCGCCTTGGCGCTCGCGTCGGCTATGGAATGATGTCGCCGCCCGGGCCCGGGGGCCATCCCGGTTGCGGGTGAGGCGGCGCCTCGAGCGCCGGGCGCTCGGCCGTCGGGAACAACGGGGTGCGGCGGCGGGCGTCGTCGAACCGCCGGGGTTCGTCGGAACGGCGCGGCGGCCGGTCGTTGGCGATCAGCACGGCCATCCACGGCAGCGGGATCGATACGGCCACGATCGCCAGCGAGATCAGCCCGTTGTGCCACGTGCCGTACGCGATCGCGGCCAGGATGAGCGCCGGGATGCGGAACGCCATCAGTGTCAGGTATTTCCGCACGCGTGCGCGGTGCTGCTCCTCATAGGAGGGCTCGGCGGCGGTGATGAGGACTGGCCTGCCGTCGTCGTCGAATCCCAGCTGGGAATCGCGCTTCATTTCTCCACTGTCCCATACGGGACGGATTCCGGCAGGAGCGAGTCACGGGGCACAATGTGAGGCATGCAGACCCAGACGATCGAGCGCACCGAGACCGACGAACGCGTCGACGACGGGACCGGCAGCGATACGCCGAAGTACTTCCACTACGTCAAGAAGGACAAGATCGCCGAGAGCGCGGTCATGGGCAGCCACGTGGTGGCGTTGTGCGGGGAGGTCTTTCCCGTGACCAAGGCGGCCAAGCCCGGCTCGCCGGTCTGCCCGGACTGCAAGCGGATCTTCGACCGCATGAAGAAGGACTAGGCCGGCCGGGGGCCGGCCGTCACAGCGTCGCGTTGTCCGCGGGTGCCGGTTCCGGCGAGGGGCCAGCCGGGCGCTTCAACACGGGCACGCGGGCTTCCAGCCACTTGCGCAGGCGGTGGGCGTGCGTCTTGGGTGCCGGGAACTCCTCTTGGACCGCAGCGTTGAGTTCGGCGCCCAGCATGACCGCGAAGCCACCGAAGAAGGCGAACAACAGAAACGCGATCGGTGTGGCCAGCGCGCCGTAGGTGTAGCCGGTGCTGGTGATCCAGCGCAGGTAGATCCGCAGCCCCAGCGTGGCGATCAGGAAGACCGCCGTGGCCAGCGCGGCCCCGAAGATCAGCCGGTGCGTCGGCAGCGGTTCGGGCAGCGACACCCGGTACAGAATGACCACCCCGACCAGCAGTCCGAGGATCAGCGCGGGGTAATAGCCGTACTGCAGCACGTTGGCCAGGCCGTCCGGGATGTGCTCGCTCAACTTGCGCGGACCGACCACCAGCACCGGTGCGATCCCGACCACGAACACCAGCATCACCACGTAGAGGAACAGGGCGAAGAGCCGCTGCCGCACGGGATGCCGCAGGGGGGTCTGGTCGTGCGCCTCCACCACGGCATCGACGTAGGCCGAGATCGCCGACGATCCCGCCCACATCGAGATGAGGAAGCCGACCGACACCACCTCGCCGCGGGCATTGGCGGTGACGTCCCGGATGGTCGGCTCGATGATCTCGTTGACGACGCTGGGGGAGAAGAAGCTGCGGATCGCGGAGATGATGCTCTTCTCGATCGCCGTCAACGTGTCCGGGCCGAACAGCGGCGCCACGTAGGCCAGGCTGCCCAGCATCCCCAGCAGCAGCGGCGGTAGCGACAGCGCCGACCAGAAACCCGCCTGCGCCGACTCGGAAAAGATGGAATCATCCCAGCTTTTCGAGAGGGTCCTCAGAGTGAGTCGCCGGATGTGATGGCGAGACGGCTTTGCGACTTGATCGCTCATACCCGTCCAGCATTACCGAAGACTGCCCCGCGCGCCCACATTGCCGGCGGGTGAGTTCGGCGGACTAGCTTGCGCTGACCTCCAGGACGGCGGCAAGCTCGGTCAGCTTCGCCTCGTGCTCATTGGCGTGATGCTGGCAGAAGAGAAGCTCAGCTCCTGAAGGCAGCGTGGCACGGACTCGAGCGGCGGCACCGCAGCGGTCGCAGCGGTCCGCACGGGTTAGCTCGGGACTGGTCAGAGTTGCATTCATGGCTTCTCCGTTCTTGCTTTTATTCACTCTCTCAGACGTATGGGGTTTTTGCGTTGTTCCCCGATCGTTATCGGGTGTGTCGTTTCTCACGACCTGTAAATGTTTCGTTTCGTCGTGCTCTCTACAGTGATCACCCATGGCTTTCGCTCCTGACCTGCTGGTACATCTGTGCGGGCTCGACGAGTGGTCTCGTGCCCGCACCCGCGGCGAGATTCGCCCCGGCGCGTCCGGCGGCGGGCGGTTCATCCATCTGTCGACGCCCGGGCAGGTTCACCTGCCGGCCAACCGGCTCTATCGCGGCCGCGGTGACTTGGTCCTGCTGCACATCGACCCGGCCCGATTGGACTCCGAGGTGCGTTGGGAACCGGGAGTGGCAACGGATCCCGAGTCGATGCTGTTCCCGCACCTGTACGGCCCGCTGCCCACCGACGCTGTGATTCGGGTCACCGATTACCGCCCGGGGCCGGACGGCACGTTCTCGCCGGCGGGGGACTCCGCGTAGGCGTCGGCTTCGATCTCCACCAGGAACTCGGGTCCGATCAACGCGGACACCTCCACCATGGTCGCCGCGGGGCGGATGGGGCCGAAGACCTGCGCGTGCACCGCGGCGACCTCGCGCCAGCGGGAGATGTCGGTGACGAAAATCCGGGTGCGGACCACGTCGGTGAGCGCCGCACCCGCCTGGTGGAGCGCAATCTCGATGCGGTGCAAGGCATCCCGGGTCTGGGCCGCGATATCACCGGCCGGCCCGGCGCCGGTCGTTCCGGCCACCCACACGTGCGGGCCAACCCGGACCGCGCGCGAATAGCCGACGGCCGTTTCGAACTCGGAGTCGGAGGAGACCACCCTGCGGCTGACTGACATGCGCTCACCGTACGACGGCGCCGCCGCCGGCGCGACGGATTTTTGGTGGAGAATGAAAGTCATTGGGCGCCAACAAGTCCGGTGAGGACCGTCGGCTGGTTACTAGTCGAGGTAGTCGCGCAGGACCTGGGAACGGCTGGGGTGGCGCAACTTTGACATCGTCTTGGATTCGATCTGCCGGATGCGCTCGCGGGTGACGCCGTAGACCTGGCCGATCTCGTCGAGGGTGCGGGGCTGGCCGTCGGTGAGGCCGAAGCGCAGCCGTACCACGCCCGCCTCGCGCTCGGAGAGGGTCTCCAGCACCGACTGCAACTGGTCCTGCAGCAGGGTGAACGACACCGCGTCGACGGCCACCACGGCCTCGCTGTCCTCGATGAAGTCACCCAGCTGGCTGTCGCCCTCGTCGCCGATGGTCTGGTCCAGCGAGATCGGCTCGCGCGCGTATTGCTGGATCTCCAGCACCTTTTCGGGCGTGATGTCCATTTCCTTGGCCAGCTCTTCGGGCGTGGGCTCGCGGCCCAGGTCCTGCAGCAGCTCGCGCTGGATGCGGCCCAGCTTGTTGATCACCTCGACCATGTGCACCGGGATGCGGATGGTGCGGGCCTGGTCGGCCATCGCGCGGGTGATGGCCTGACGGATCCACCACGTCGCGTAGGTGGAGAACTTGTAGCCCTTGGTGTAGTCGAACTTCTCGACCGCGCGGATCAGGCCCAGGTTTCCTTCCTGGATGAGGTCGAGGAAGGCCATGCCGCGACCGGTGTACCGCTTGGCCAGCGACACCACGAGGCGCAGGTTGGCTTCCAACAGATGATTTTTCGCGCGATCGCCGTCACGGCAGATCCACATCATGTCGCGGCGCTGGGCGGCGGGCAGTTTGTCGCCGCGCTCGGCCATCTCGGCCATCAGCTGCGTCGCGTACAGGCCGGCCTCGATCCGCTTGGCCAGCTCGACCTCTTCCTCGGCGTTGAGCAGCGCCACCTTGCCGATCTGCTTGAGGTAGGCGCGAACCGAGTCCGCCGAGGCGGTGAGCTCGGCGTCCTTACGCGCCTGGCGCAGCGCCTCGGACTCGTCCTCGTCCCAGACGAAATCGCCCGAGGCCTTGTCCTTTTCGGAGGGCTCGGCGATCTCCTCGTCCTCGTCCGCGGGAGCCGCGCCGGCCGCGGCGGCCGGGACGGCCGCCTCTTCCTCGCTGTCGTCGGAGTCGGCCGGCTCGACGTCGGCGTCCTCGCCGTCGGCCGCGACATCCTCTTCCAGGTCGTCGAGGCTCAGGTCGGCGGCGTCGATCTCGAGGTCTTCGCCGGGCTCGGCGTCGAGCTCCGCGTCATCGAGGTCTTCGACGACCTCGAGGTCTACCTCGGGGTCCGCCGGTCCGGCCTTGGCCGCCTTGGTCCCGCGGCCCGGCGCGGCCTTGGCGGCGCGGGCCTTCTTCGGCTCGGCAACGGCGTCGCCCTCGGGCTTGGGGGTCCGCGCCGGCGCCTTGGCGGCGCGCTTCGCGGGGGCTGACCCATTAGCGGCCTTGGCCGCCGGGCGCTTGGCGGGGGAGGACGGAGACTTGGTGGCGGTCCGTTTCACCGGCGCATCGGTTGCCGGGCTGGCCTTGGTCGGTGCCACTTACACCCCTTCGTTTGGGCTCACCTTCGGTGGGTATTGGGCATGGTTAACCGAAAGTGTCTGCTATGTCGATGTCGGCGTTGGATCAGCGTGGGTATGTGCACGCTATCGTTCGGGCGGTCGCCGTTGACCATTGTAACGACAGTGAGCGGTCGAACGGCTCTGCCGGGGAAAATCAGTGCGTCACGTCGGAGGTCGAGGCCATCGCCGCGCCGACTATTCCGGCGGTGTTGAGCAGGGCCGCAGCCACCACGGGGGTGCGGTTCTCGAGCAGCGGCAGCCACTTGTCGGCCTTGCGGCTGATGCCGCCCCCGGCGATGAACAGGTCCGGCCACACCGCGTTCTCGATGGCCACCAGCACCCGGGTGACCTGCGTGGCCCACTTCTCGTAGCTCCAGTTGTTCTTCTCTTTGACCGACGACGCCGCCCGCTGTTCGGCTTCCTTGCCGCCGACCTCGAGATGGCCGAACTCGGTGTTGGGTATCAGCGTGCCGTTGTGAATGACCGCCGAGCCGATTCCGGTGCCGAACGTCAGCAACACGACCAGGCCGGACTGGTTTTTGCCCGCCCCGTAGTGCTCCTCGGCCAGCCCGGCGGCGTCGGCGTCGTTGAGCACCGTGACGTCCTGCCCGCCCAGCTCGGCGCTGATGATGTCCCGCGCGTTGGTGCCGATCCACGACTTGTCGACGTTGGCCGCCGTCTGCACGACGCCGTGCGTGACGACACCGGGGTAGGTCACCCCGAGCGGACCGGTCCAGCCGAACGCGTTGACCACCTCGGCGATGGTCTTGGCCACGGCCGCCGGCGTCGCCGGCTGCGGGGTCAGCAGCTTGACCCGCTCACCGATCAACTGCCCGGTGTCCATGTCGACGATGCCGCCCTTGATGCCGCTGCCGCCGACGTCGATGCCGAATCCCCGACGCTGTGGTGTGCCGACGGCGGCGCCGGTGCCGGGCGTATCCGTGGTCGAGTCGGTGCTGGTCATCGAAGCTCCTGAGCGTGACTTGGGCTGTGCGCCCACCTTAGCCCGGCGCCCGTGCGGCGACGGCGTATCTGCGGGGCCGTGGCGCCTGTGATGCGATAGACCGGTGACCCGAGCAGATGACGAGCCCGCCCGGCTGCGCGCGGTGGCCGAGACGCTGGCCACGGAAGCCGCCGCCTTCGTGCGGCGTCGCCGGGTGGAGGTGTTCGGCGAAGCCGCGGCGGGTGACGGCAACGGCGCGGTGCGGTCCAAGACCACCCCCACCGATCCGGTGACCGTCGTCGACACGGAGACGGAACGCCTGCTGCGGGACCGGCTGGCCCAATTACGGCCCGGGGACCCGATTCTCGGCGAGGAGGGCGGCGGGCCGGCCGATCCGGCGGGCACGCCGGCGGGCGCCGTCACCTGGGTGCTCGATCCCATCGACGGCACGGTGAACTTCGTCTACGGCATTCCGGCCTACGCGGTCTCGGTCGGTGCGCAAGTGGACGGCGTATCGGTGGCCGGCGCGGTCGCCGACGTCGTGGGTGACCGGGTGTACTCGGCGGCGACCGGCATGGGCGCGCACGTCATCGACGGGGACGGGGTAAGACCGTTGCGGTGCGCCACCGTGGACGACCTGTCGATGGCGTTGCTGGGCACCGGCTTCGGTTACTCACGGCAGCGCCGGGCGACGCAGGCGGCGTTGTTGGCGCGGCTGCTGCCCGTGGTCCGCGACGTTCGTCGTATCGGTTCGGCTGCGCTGGATTTGTGCATGGTCGCGGCGGGCCGGCTCGACGCGTATTACGAGCACGGCCTGCAGCCGTGGGATTGCGCCGCCGGTGCGCTGATCGCGGCCGAGGCGGGGGCGCGGGTGTCCTTGCCGCCGTTCGACATCGACGGCGCCGGGCTGGTGCTGGCCGCCGCGCCGGGAATTGCCGACGAGTTGCTGGCCGCCCTCGACGAGATCGACGGCCTGGACCCGATTCTCGATTGAGCCGGCGTCAGCAGCTGGCCGCGTGGATCTTCGTCAGCAGGGCGGGGTCCGCCGGCTCGGTGGCGCCCGGGCGCAGCGTGGCCAGCACCGCATCGATGTCGTCGTTGTGGGCCAGGGCCGTGAAGTCGGTGCCCAGCGCGAGGTCGACGGAGGCGTCGGCGCGGTTGTCGTTGAACAGCTCCATGCACGGCGCCACCAGCCACACCGCGGCCGCGGTGGCCTGGCCGGCCGTGCCGAAACGGATCTGCCCCTGACAGGTGAGCCGAGCGCCGGCATACAGGGGGTCGTTGGCGGCGGTCGGCTGGGCGAACCCGAGGTCTTTCATCGCGCCGGCGACGTCGCCGGCTTGTCCGCCGCGACCGCTGGCGTTGAGCACGCGAACCTTGGTGTCGGCGAGCTTGGCGGGCGTGACGTCGATCATCGCGCTTCGCGACACCTGTTCGCCGAGCTGAGCCGGTGCCGATCCGGCCGCTTGCGGCGGCGGGTTGCAGACCGCGACCTCGTGCACCTTCGCCGGCCGGGTCAACGCGATGGTCCACACCACCGCGGTCGCCACGATGAGGAAAATCACCACGACGATGGCGGGCTTGGGATTGCGGCGCCGGAAGGGCCGACCGTGCTTGTCGAACGCGGTACCCTCGGTGATTTGCGCGACCACACGTGCACTCTAAACGCACTGTTCAAAGGCGAACGCAAGGCCCACAATGATGGTGTGACGTAAATCACACATTAACGGGCCGCGATACGGGCACGAATCATTTGGTGGATGCGTTCGACGCTGGTACAAAGCGATGCTTGAGATTACGAGGGCATGAGGCAATAGGGCAGGGGAAATAGGTATGCCTACCGACTATGACGCTCCACGGCGCACCGAGACCGACGACGTCTCGGAAGACTCGCTGGAGGAGCTCAAAGCGCGACGCAACGAGGCGGCTTCGGCCGTTGTCGACGTCGATGAATCTGAAACCGCTGAATCATTTGAGTTGCCTGGCGCCGACCTGTCCGGGGAAGAGCTGTCCGTTCGCGTCATTCCGAAGCAGGCTGACGAGTTCACCTGCTCCAGTTGCTTTCTGGTGCAACACCGCAGCCGGCTGGCCAGCGAGAAGAACGGCCTGATGATCTGTACCGACTGCGCGGCTTGACCGTTTTCCGGGGTCAGCTCCGCAGGGCCGACAGCACCCGCTCCGGATGGCGGCAACTCACCAGCCAGTACGGCGTCGGATCGTCCGGGTCGTCGAGCACGACCAGGATCATCGGCCCCACCCATGCCCGATGCAGCACGAATGCCGCCGGGTCGAGCTGGCGGCCCAGGGCCGCGGACTTCGCCGACCGGGCCACCTCGGCGGACCGGGCGACGACGGTGACCGGCAGGTGGGCCTCGCCGGCCCACAGCTCCACCCCGCCGGGGACGTTCGGATCGGCGATCACGCGGATCTCGACGCGGCCGAGCCACAACAGCGCGCCGGCCGCCACCGCGAACAGCGTCGCGTATGGCAGCCAGGAAGGCCCGGGGGCGACACCCATGTTGACTTCGAACGCGATGAGCCCCGCCAGGCCGAAGCCCAGCGGCCACCACCACCATGGCACCCACAGTCGTTCGCGATATCGCACACTGTGCGGCGCGACGCGCGTACCGGACACGCAGTCAAGGGTAATCTGTGGCCCCGTGTCGACCAGTCTGGCCATCGTCCGCCTTGATCCCGAGCTTCCACTGCCCACGCGTGCCCACCGGGGCGACGCCGGGGTGGATCTCTACAGCGCGGAAGACCTCAAGCTGGAGCCCGGACGACGCGCCCTGGTCCGCACGGGTGTGGCCGTCGCGATTCCGTTCGGGATGGTCGGCCTGGTTCACCCGCGTTCGGGATTGGCGTCGCGCGTGGGGCTTTCGATCGTCAACAGTCCGGGCACCATCGACGCGGGTTATCGCGGCGAGATCAAGGTCGCGCTGATCAATCTCGACCCGGCCGAGCCCATCGTGGTGCATCGTGGTGACCGCATCGCCCAGCTGCTCGTGCAGCGGGTCGAGCTGGTCGAGCTGGTCGAGGTGTCGTCGTTCGACGAGGCGGGCCTGGCCGAAACATCCCGTGGCGACGGTGGCCACGGTTCCTCCGGCGGACATGCGAGTTTGTGATGGCTATTGGCAGACGTAAAGGTGACAGCGAACAGGCCGCGGACGACGTCGTCGCGGGCCCGCCCGGTGACGAGGCGCTCGATGAGATCGACGAGCTCGAGGGGCCGTTCGACATCGACGATTTCGACGACCCGTCGGTCGCGGAGCTGGCCCGCCTGGACCTGGGCTCGGTGCTCATTCCCATGCCGGAGGCGGGGCAATTGCAGGTCGAGCTGACCGAGACGGGGGTTCCGAGCGCCGTGTGGGTGGTCACCCCCAACGGCCGGTTCACCATCGCCGCCTACGCGGCGCCGAAGACGGGCGGCCTGTGGCGTGAAGTCGCCGGCGAGCTCGCCGACTCGCTGCGCAAGGACTCGGCCAAGGTCAGCATCAAGGACGGCCCGTGGGGCCGTGAAGTGGTCGGCTCGGCCTCCGGTGCGGTGCGCTTCATCGGGGTCGACGGGTACCGCTGGATGATTCGCTGCGTCATCAACGGCCCCCACGAGACGATGGAAGCCCTCGAACAGGAGGCGCGAGCCGCGTTGGCGGACACCGTGGTTCGCCGCGGTGACACCCCGCTTCCGGTGCGCACGCCGTTGACCGTGCAGCTGCCCGAGCCGATGGCGCAGCAATTGCGGGAAGCCGCGGCCGCCCAGCAGGCGCAGCAAGCCGAGGCGCCGCAAGGACCCGGCGAGCCGGCGGCGCGCCGCAGCGTCGAGGGCTCGGCCATGCAGCAGCTGCGCACCACCACCGGCGGCTAGCCGACTACACCTCGGCGAGCGCGGCCAGGCACGCCGCGCCCAGCGCGGCGGGGTCCGAGCCGATCTGGTCGAGCGTCACCGTCCGCAGCGCCGCTCGCGGCGCGGCGTCGACCCATTCGACGGCGACCTGCACGGGATGGACGGGGTCGTCGACGGCCGCCGCCACGCCCAGCGGGGCGGACAGCCGGGCCAGCTCCGCGTGGTTCGGCGCCACGTAGGCGGCGGCCTCGTCCATGGCGTCGGGCAATTGTGGCCACTGGGCGCGCCACGACCGGGCCAGCTCGTCGGCCAGCCAGGGCGGGCTGGACGCCCGCATCTGGCTTGTCGTCGCCGCCAGCCCGTCAGCACGCAGCTGTGCCGCCGTATGCCGCGCGGCGAGGGCGGCGGGCGCCGCTTCCGGCGCCCCGGCCCACGCCGGCAGCGCGGCCAGTACGGCGACCGCCTTGTCCGCGTGGGCCAGCGCCCAGGCGACCGCCACCGCCGCCCCGATCGACACGCCGCCGACGGCGATCGGGCCCGTGCGCGCGGCGGCATCCAGCGCGGACACGTACCCGTCGATCAACTTGTCCGGGCGGGGCGGCGGTGCCACCAGCACGGCGCCGACCTCGCGCAACGGACTCGAAAACGCCCGGCGGACGTAGTCGTCGTCGGACCCGGTCCCGGGCAACAAGACGGTGGTGACACCCCGCAGATCGACAGTCACCCCCAGATCGTGCCCCGGCGTTCGAGCGCCTCCGACACCGGTGTTTGAGTCGGTTGGCGCGCGGGAACCAACAGGTCTACGGTGTCCGTTGGCATAAGTGGAAGCGCCGAGGCTTATCAGCATTGTCAGGAGTGGCCATGGGGGCCCAAGGATATCTGCGCCGGCTCAGCCGCCGTTTGACGGAGGCGCCGGAGCAACGCGACTCCGAAGAGTTGTCCGACGAGGTAGCGCTCACCGGCGCGCAACGGGCAATCGATTGCGAGCGTGGCCAAGAGGTCACGATGGTCGGCACGCTGCGCAGCGTGGAATGTAACGGCAAGGCCTGTGCGGGCGGTGTCCGCGCCGAGCTGTTCGACGGCAGCGACACCGTCACCCTGGTCTGGCTGGGCCAGCGCCGGATACCCGGCATCGACTCGGGCCGCAAACTGAGGGTGCGGGGCCGGCTGGGCACGCTGGAGAACGGCAGCAAGGCCATCTACAACCCGCACTACGAAATTCAGCGGTGACGCGACCCGGCGATTCGGGGTCGGCTCCGGGACCCCATGAGTCGGGCTCGCCCGACCGCACGAACACCACCCGCGTCACGCCGGAGCGACTGCTGGGCCAGGTGGGCGGGGTCAGCGGCGTCATCTATTCGTCGCTGCCCGTTGTGATCTTCGTCATTGCCTCTTCGGTGTCGGGCTTGTTCGTGGCGATCGCGTCCGCGCTGGCCGTCGCCGCGCTCGTCCTGCTGTGGCGGCTGATTCGGCGGGAATCGCCGCAGCCGGCGTTCTCCGGGTTCTTCGGCGTCGCCATCTGTGCACTCGTCGCCTACATCGTGGGGGAGTCCAAGGGCTACTTCTTGATGGGCATCTGGATGTCGCTGTTGTGGGCGGTGGTCGTCGCGGTGTCGGTGGTCATCCGGCGGCCTCTGGTCGGCTACGTGTGGGGCTGGGCCAGCGGGCGCGGTCGCGGCTGGCGCGACGTACCCCGGGCCGTCTACGCGTTCGACATCGCCTCGATCTGCTGGGTGCTGGTCTTCGCCGCCCGGTTCGTCGTCCAGGGCCTGCTCTACGACGCCAACCGGACCGGTTGGCTGGCGGTGGCGCGGATCGCGATGGGGTGGCCGCTGACCGTGGCCGCCGCGCTGGTTACGTACGCGGCCATCAAGTCGGTGCAGCGTGCCATGCCGGCGGCCGGCGACACCGGCGTCCAGTTCGAGGCCGGTCCCGTCCGCGACTAGTTGTCCAGCACCGGGCCGTCCGGCAGCAGGAGCTTGCCCAGGTCCTCTTCCGCCTCGGCGACCGCGACGAAGAGCAGCTCGTCGCCGCCTTCCAGCGGCTCGTCCGCCTCGGGCACGATCACCCGGGGGCCGCGCAGGATGGTGACCAGCGCGGCGTCGCGGGGCAGTTGCAGTCGGCGCACCGGCTTGCCGCCCCATGGGGTGTCGTCGGGCAGGGTGATCTCGACGAGGTTGGCCTGCCCCCGGCGGAACTCCATGAGCCGCACCAGATCACCGACTGCGACGGCCTCCTCGATGAGCGAGGCCAGCATGCGCGGCGTGGACACCGCCACGTCCACGCCCCAGGCGTCGGTGAACAGCCATTCGTTGCGGGGGTCGTTCACCCGGGCCACCACCCGGGGCACCGCGAATTCGGTCTTGGCCAGCAGGCTGAGCACGACGTTGGCCTTGTCGTCGCCGGTTGCGGCCACCACCACGTCGAACTCGTGCAGGTGCACCGATTCCAGCAGGCTCAGCTCGCAGGCATCACCGAGCCGCCAATGGGCGGCGGGGATGGCGTCGACGTCGACGTGGTCGGGGTTGCGCTCGATGAGCGTGACGTCGTGGCCGTTGCCGACGAGTTCGCGACTGACGGAGCGGCCGACCGCGCCGGCCCCGGCGACAGCTACCTTCATGTTCGCCGCTCCTTAAGAGTCTTCGCTGGGTGGCATCGCCGCGATGGCCACGGCTTCGGCGGCGCGGCCGGAGATCGCGGCGACGTAGACCTGATCGCCGGCCTGGATGACCGTTTTCGGTTCCGGCAGGACGCCGGCGCCGAACCGGATCAGGAACGCGACGCGCGCGCCGGTGGCCTGCTCGAGATCGGTGACCCGGTGCCCGATCCACTCCTCGTGCAGGACGACCTCGGCGACGGCCACCGTGCCGGTCGGGTCCCGCCATTTGGCGGTCTCGGTGTCCCGCAGCAGGGCGTTGAGCAGGCGGTCGGTGGTCCAGGGCACGGTGGCGATCGTGGGGATGCCGAGGCGTTCGTAGACCTCCGCGCGCTTGGCGTCGTAAATCCGGGCGACGACGCGCTTGACGCCGAACGTCTCCCGCGCCAGCCGCGCCGAGATGATGTTCGAGTTATCCCCGGATGACACGGCGGCAAACGCGTCCGCCTCCTCGATGCCGGCCCGTAGCAATACGTCGCGGTCGAACCCCTGGCCCAGCACCCGCTCGCCGGCGTACTCGGGGCTGAGCCGGTTGAAGGCGGTGCTGTCGCGGTCGATGACGGCGACGTCGTGGCCGATCCGCGACAGCCCGTCGGCCACCGAGGAACCGACGCGGCCGCAGCCCATCACCACTACTCGCACTGAGGTTCCTCTCGGCTGCGTCCTGTGTCCTGCGTCCCAATCGGCAAGCCACGTCGGCCAGCCGATTTCGCGTCGGCAAACATTCTCGCCTACGAAGCTACCGCCAAACCCATGTGGGCTTACTCTTGGCTCTCGTGTCCAAACTTTCAACCGCAACGCGTCGGTTGCTAATTGGCCGGCCGTTTCGCAGCGACCGGCTCAGTCACACCCTGCTGCCCAAGCGGATCGCCTTGCCGGTGTTCGCCTCCGACGCGTTGTCCTCGGTGGCGTACGCACCCGAGGAAGTCTTCTTGATGCTCTCGGTGGCCGGCGTGACCGCGTACGCGTTGACGCCCTGGATCGGCCTGGCGGTGGCCGCGGTGATGCTGGTCGTGGTGGCCAGCTACCGGCAGAACGTGCACGCCTACCCCTCGGGCGGGGGCGACTACGAGGTGGTCACCACCAACCTGGGCGATACCGCCGGCCTGGTGGTCGCCAGCGCGCTGATGGTCGATTACGTTCTCACCGTGGCCGTTTCGACGGCGTCGGCGATGGCGAACATCGGCTCGGCGATTCCGCTCGTGGCCGAGCACAAGGTGTGGTTCTGCGTGGCCTCGATCCTGCTGGTGATGGCGTTGAACCTGCGCGGTATCCGCGAGTCGGGTGTGGCCTTCGCCATTCCGACCTACGCGTTCATCGTCGGCGTCTTCGTCATGATCGGCTGGGGCCTGTTCCGGATCTTCGTGCTGGGCAATCCGCTGCGGGCGGAGTCCGCAGGCTTCCAGATGCACGCCGAGCACGGTCAGGTCGTCGGCTTCGCGCTGGCGTTCCTGGTGGCGCGATCGTTCTCCTCGGGTTGCGCGGCCCTGACCGGTGTCGAGGCGATCAGCAACGGGGTCCCGGCGTTCGAGAAGCCCAAGTCGCGCAACGCCGCGACGACGCTGCTGATGCTGGGCGGGATCGCGGTCACGCTGCTGATGGGCATCATCGTGTTGGCCCAGCAGATCCGGGTTCAGCTGGTCGAGGACCCGGCCAGGCAGCTGACCGGCGCCCCGCCGGGCTACTACCAGAAGACCTTGGTCACCCAACTGGCGCAGACGGTCTTCGGCAGCTTTCACGTCGGCTTCCTGCTCATCGCCACGGTGACCGCGCTCATCCTGGTGCTGGCGGCCAACACCGCGTTCAACGGTTTCCCGGTGCTCGGCTCGGTGCTGGCCCAGCACAGCTACCTGCCGCGCCAGCTGCACACCCGCGGGGACCGGTTGGCGTTCTCCAACGGAATCCTGTTCCTGTCGGGAGCGGCGCTGTTGGCCATCATCGCGTTCCGCGCCGAGGTCACCGCGCTGATCCAGCTGTACATCGTCGGCGTGTTCATCTCGTTCACGCTGAGCCAGATCGGCATGGTGCGGCACTGGACGCGGTTGCTGCGCACCGAGACCGATCCGCGGGCGCGGCGCAAGATGATGCGTTCGCGGGTCGTCAACACGGTCGGATTGCTTTCCACCGGTGCGGTTTTGTTGGTCGTCCTGGTGACCAAGTTCGCTGCCGGCGCGTGGATCGCGCTTTTCGCCATGGGTTTGCTGTTCGGCATCATGAAGATGATTCACCGGCATTACGGCACCGTGAGCCGGGAGCTCGAGCAGCAGGCCGCCGCCCAGCACGACGTGGTGTTGCCCAGCCGCAATCACGCGCTGGTGTTGGTGTCCAAGCTGCATCTGCCGACGCTGCGCGCGCTGGCGTACGCGCGCGCGACCCGTCCGGATGTGCTCGAGGCGCTCACCGTCAGCGTCGACGACGGGGAGACCCGCGAGCTGGTGCACCAATGGGAAGAGAGCGACATCAGTGTGCCGCTCAAGGTCATCGCCTCGCCCTACCGCGAAATCACCCGGCCCATACTCGAGTACGTCAAGCGGGTCAGCAAAGAGTCGCCGCGCACCGTGGTCACCGTGTTCATTCCCGAGTACGTGGTGGGCCATTGGTGGGAGCAGGCGCTGCACAACCAGAGCGCGCTGCGGCTCAAGGGCCGGCTGTTGTTCATGCCCAACGTGATGGTGACGTCTGTTCCGTGGCAACTGAATTCGTCGGAACGGCTCCAGGCGCTACAGCCGCACGCCGCCCCGGGCGACGCTCGTCGGGGAATCTTCGATTGACCCGCGAAGCACCACGCCGCGAGCCCAACGCGGTGCTGCCCCCACGCGATGAGCTGACCCTGGTCACCGGCGCCCCGGCCAACGGCGGTAGCTGCGTGGCGCACCACGAGGGACGCGTGGTGTTCGTCCGCTACGCGCTGCCGGGCGAGCGGGTGCGGGTCCGGGTGACCGCCGACCGCGGATCTTATTGGCACGCAGAGGCTGTCGAGGTGCTCGAGCCGTCGGCCGACCGCATCGAGTCGCTGTGTCCCATCGCCGGGGTGGACGGGGCCGGGTGTTGCGACTTGGCGTTCGCCGCGCCGGAGGCGGCCCGCGCGCTCAAGGCGCAGGTGGTGGCCAACCAGCTGGAGCGACTGGGCGGGTACCGCTGGAACGACGCGGCCGAACCCCTAAACGACTGCGGGCCGACGGGCTGGCGCACCCGCGTCCGGCTCGACGTCGGGGCGGACGGCCGGCCCGGCTTTCACCGGTATCACAGCGACGAGCTGATGACCGACCTGCGCTGCGCGCAGTTGCCGGCCGGCATGCTCGACGGGCTCGCCGGCTCCAAGTGGCCGCCGACCGCCCAGGTGCATGTCGTCGTGGACGACGACGGTGCACGCCACGTGGTGCGCACGCTGCGACAGGGCAGACGGACGGCGACCAAGGTGGTGGAGGGCCGCTACGAGGCGGTGCAGCGGGTGAACGGGCGGAGCTGGCAGATCCCGGTCACGGCGTTCTGGCAGGCGCACCGCGGCGCGGCCACGGTGTACAGCCGGCTGGTCGCCGACTGGGCGCAGGCCGGTGCGGGCATGACCGCCTGGGACCTCTACGGCGGCGCGGGCGTCTTCGCCGCCGCCCTGGGCGCCGCGGTCGGGGAGTCCGGTCGGGTGTTGACCGTCGACACCTCGCGCGCGGCCACGCGGGCCGCCCGCGTCGCGCTCGATGACCTGCCACAGGTGCAGGTCGTCACCGACTCGGTGCGGCGGGTGCTCGGCGCGCAACGGGCGAGCGCCGACGTGGCGGTCCTGGATCCGCCGCGGGCAGGCGCCGGACGCGAAGTCATCGATCTACTGGCCGGCGCAGGAGTCGGCCGGATAGTCCACATCGGTTGCGAGGCAGCGTCTTTCGCCCGCGACATCGGCCTCTACCTCGGCCATGGCTATGCCGTCGAGAAGATCAGGGTGTTCGACGCCTTCCCGCTCACCCACCACAGCGAATGCGTCGCGCTGCTGACCCGCTAGGTGGCGCTCCTGGCGCGAAAGACGCAGCGGTGCTCGCAACGCGTTTACGGGTGTGGTGCCCCGAGACCGGCTAGACTCCGTCGCGGTGTGCCGGGAAGTCTGGTCGGCGATGTCCTCGATGTCCCTGTCGACCAACCGAAAGGCACGAGTGCCCACCGCCAAAGAGCCGTCCGGTCTGCGGGTGCCGCGATCGTGAACGAAGGTCTTCGGTTCGCGCTCATCATTCTGTTCTCCAGTGCGGTCGGTCTGGTCGCGGTGCTGGCGAACCGCCTGACCGAGCGGGTCAAAATTCCCGTGCCCCTGCTCGTGCTCGTCGGAACGGCGGCGGTGGTGCACTCCGTGCCCGCGGTGCAGCCACCGTCCGAGCGGATCGTGGAACAGGTCATCACCGTCGCGCTGGTGCTGGTGCTGTTCGACGGCGGCATGCACATCGGTCCTGCACGCTTCCGCAGGGCGGTTGCTCCCATCCTGTCGGTCGGCGTCCTCGGCACCGCCCTCACCGCCGCCGGCGCCGCGCTGATGCTGCACTACGCGTGCGGAGTCAGCTGGTTCCCCGCGGTGCTCGTCGCGACCGCCATAGCTCCCACCGATCCGGCCGTCGTGTTCTCCGTACTGGGCAAGCGCGAGATCAGGGGGCGCAGCAGCACCATCCTGGAGGGCGAGTCCGGCGCCAACGATCCGGTGGGCATCTCGTTGATGACCAGCCTGATCGCCGCCGGTGGCCTCAGCGCAGCCGGATTCGCCAGCGTCGGAACTCAATTCGTTTTCCAGATGGCGATCGGCCTGGCCGTCGGGGTGATCGGCGGTCGCGCCCTGCTCGTCTTCATGCGCCGCGTGGCGCTGCCGAGCGAAGGCCTCTACCCGCTACGGACGCTGGCATCGAGCCTGATGCTCTACGGCATCGCCACGCTTGCGCACGGGTCGGGATTTCTGGCGGTGTTCGTCGCCGGCATCGTGATCGGAGACGCTCGCGCGCCCTACAAACCGGAGATCAAGCGATTCCACGCCGCCCTGGCCGGCCTGGCCGAAATCGTCGCCTTTGCCGTGCTGGGCCTGACCGTCGACCTCAACGTGCTCACCCACCCCGACGTGTGGATTCCCGGGCTCGCTCTCGGAGTGGCCCTGACGGCGCTGATTCGCCCGCTGGCGGTGGGCGCCTGCCTGGTCGGCGTGCACCTCAAGCGGAACGAACGCGTCTTCATAATGTTCGCCGGCCTCAAAGGGGCGGTGCCCATCCTGCTCGGCGAGTTGCTGCGCGCCGCGCACGTCCCCAACGCCGAACGCCTGTACGGCATCGTGGTCGTCGTCGTGATCTTCTCGGTGCTGGTGCAGGGCAGCTCGGTGCCGGGCGTCGCAAAACTGTTGCACCTGCCCATGCGCATGGTGGAGACCCAGCCATGGGAGATCGGTGTGCGGCTCGCCGACGAACCGGAGGGGGTTCACCGCGTCAGCGTCGCCCGCGGCTCGGCCGCCGAGGGGTGCACGGTGGAGGGGCTCAGTGATCGTGTCGGCGACATCTGGGTGAGCATCGTGGTCCGCACCACCGGCCTGGTGCCGGTGCGGGGCGACACCGAACTTCAGGCCGGCGACGAGGTCGTCGTGCTGGCGGATCCCGAGCTGCACGACACCCTGGTCGAGCTTTTCGGGCCCCCGTAGGCCGGCGACCTCCGGCTCCCTGCTGTTGCGGCGCTCGCTGCGTAGACTGTCGGGATGCTGGAACAGATCCGCGGGCCCGCTGATCTGCAACACCTGTCGGGGCAGCAGCTGCGTGAACTCGCCGCCGAGATTCGCGAGTTCCTGATCCACAAGGTCGCTGCCACCGGTGGACACCTCGGGCCCAACCTCGGGGTGGTCGAACTGACGCTGGCGCTGCATCGGGTGTTCGACTCGCCGCACGACCCGATCATCTTCGACACCGGTCATCAGGCGTACGTCCACAAGATGCTGACCGGGCGCGCGCAGGATTTCGAGAGCCTGCGCAAGAAGGGCGGGCTGTCCGGCTATCCGTCGCGGGCGGAGAGCGAACACGACTGGGTGGAGTCCAGCCACGCCAGCGCGGCGCTGTCCTACGCCGACGGTCTGGCCAAGGCGTTCGAGCTGACCGGTCACCGCAATCGGCACGTGGTCGCCGTGGTCGGGGACGGCGCGCTCACCGGCGGGATGTGCTGGGAGGCGCTGAACAACATCGCCGCCTCCAACCGGCCGGTGATCATCGTGGTCAACGACAACGGCCGCAGCTACGCGCCGACGATCGGCGGCGTCGCCGACCATCTGGCCACCCTGCGGCTGCAGCCGGCCTACGAGCACGCCCTGGAGAAGGGCCGCGACGCCGTGCGCTCGCTGCCGCTCCTCGGCGAGCTCGCCTACCGGTTCATGCACAGCGTCAAGGCCGGCATCAAGGACTCCCTGTCCCCGCAGCTGCTGTTCACCGATCTCGGGCTGAAGTACGTGGGTCCGGTCGACGGCCACGACGAACGCGCGGTGGAGATGGCGCTGCGGCACGCGCGGGGTTTCGGCCGGCCGGTGATCGTGCACGTCGTCACCCGCAAGGGCATGGGTTTCGGCCCGGCGGAGGACGACGAGGCCGAGCAGATGCATTCGTGCGGCGTCATCGACCCGGTCACCGGGCAGGCCACCAAGGTGGCCGGCCCCGGTTGGACCGCCACGTTCTCCGATGCGCTCATCGGCTACGCCAGGAAACGCCGCGACATCGTGGCCATCACCGCGGCGATGCCCGGCCCGACCGGGCTGAGCGCGTTCGGCCAGCAGTTCCCGGACCGCCTGTTCGACGTCGGCATCGCCGAACAGCACGCGCTGACGTCGGCGGCGGGCCTGGCGATGGGCGGCATGCACCCGGTGGTGGCCATCTACTCGACCTTCCTCAACCGGGCCTTCGACCAGATCATGATGGACGTGGCACTGCACAAGCTGCCCGTCACCATGGTGCTCGACCGGGCCGGAGTGACCGGCTCGGACGGCGCGAGCCACAACGGCATGTGGGACATGTCGATGCTGGGCATTGTGCCCGGCATGCGGGTGGCCGCGCCCCGCGACGCCACCCGGTTGCGCGAGGAACTCGGTGAGGCGCTGGACGTCAACGATGGTCCGACCGCGCTGCGGTTCCCCAAAGGTGATGTCGGCGAAGACATTCCGGCCCTGGAGCGGCGCTCTGGTGTCGACGTGCTCGCCGTTCCGGCCGCCGGGCTGAACCACGACGTGCTGCTGGTGGGTGTCGGCGCGTTCGTTCCGATGGCGCTGGAGGTCGCCAAGCGGCTGCACAACCAGGGGATCGGTGTGACGGTGATCGACCCCCGTTGGGTGCTGCCGGTGTCCGAGGGGGTCATCGAGCTCGCCGCGCAGCACAAACTGGTCGTCACGTGCGAGGACAACGGGGTCAGCGGTGGCGTCGGGTCGGCGGTGTCCGCGGCCCTGCGCGCCGCGGAGATCGACGTGCCGTGCCGAGACGTGGGCCTGCCGCAGCGGTTCTACGAACACGCCTCGCGGGGTGAGCTGCTGGCCGACCTGGGGCTGACGGATCAGGACGTGGCCCGCCGCGTCACCGGCTGGGTCGCGGCGCTGGGCAGCGCCGTCACCGAAGCGGAGATCCGCGAGCACCTCGACTAGTCGGCGCCGCCGTCGTCGGGCGGTTGTAACGCGCGGGCCAGCGGGGGATCCACCAATTCCCGCTGCCACGGCCGCGCCTGCCCGGCGCGCAGGAACTCTTCGACCGCCTCGAGGGGGTCGGGCGCGGGCTCCCAGTCCCAGCACAGCCGCCGCACCAGGTCGGGTGAGACCAGGTTCTCGGTGGGGACGTTGACCCGCTCCGACACCTGCGACAGGGCCGCGCGCGCCGCCTCCAGCCGTGCGGCGGCCTCCGGTTTACGCCGGCTCCACCGCGCCGCCGGCGGCGGTCCGTTCGGCTGTTCGGCGTCCGCGGGCGGATTCTTGGTCTGCCGTGCCGCTTCGAGTGCTGCCAGCCACGTGGCGGCGCTGCGACGTTGGTTGCGCCCCCCGAACACCGGTAACGCGGTGAGGTCCTCGATGGTCTTCGGGTCGGCGATGGCGGCCTCGATGATGGCCGAGTCCGGCAGGATGCGCCGCGGCGCGATGTCGCGCCGCTGGGCGATCCGGTCGCGGGTCAGCCACAGCTCGCGGACCGCGGCCAGGCCGCGCCGGTCGCGGACCCGATGGATCCCCGACGTGCGCCGCCACCGGTCCCGCGGCGCCGCCGCGCCGGGCTCCCGGGAACCCACGCCCAGCAGGTAGTCGAATTCCTCTGCCGCCCAACCGCTCTTGCCCTGCTGGCCCAGGACCTCGGCGATCGCCCCGCGCAGATCGATCAGCAGCTCCACGTCCAGGGCCGCGTAATTGAGCCAGTCCTCGGGCAGGGGGCGTTTGGACCAATCCGCCGCCCCGTGACCCTTGGCCAATCCGGCACCCAGCAGCCGCTCCACCATGGTCGCCAGGTTCACCCGCTCGAACCCGGCCAGCCGCCCGGCGAGCTCGGTGTCGTAGAGCGCCGGTGGCCGCAAGCCGACCTCCGCCAGGCAGGGCAGGTCCTGGTCGGCCGAATGCAGGATCCATTCGTCCTCGCTCAGCACCTCGGCGACGGGCCGCAGCGCCTCCAGCGGATCGGCGCCGTGGCTGACCGGGTCGATGAGCACGGTCCCGGCGCCGGCCCGCCGGATCTGAATCAGGTAGGCGCGGTTGGAGTACCGGAAACCCGACGCCCGCTCGGCGTCCACCGCGAACGGCCCGCTCCCACGGTCCAGGAGCTCCGCCGCCGCCTCGATCTGGCGGACGGTCACCGACAGGTCCGGAATCCCTTCGGCGGGACGCAGCAGCGGCGTGGGTTGGGGCTCGGCGCTGTCGGGCTCGGTGCTGCCGGGCCCGGTGCTGCCGGGCCCGTCGGCCTCCGGTTCGCACATGTCAGGCGCGGGACCTCGAGCTCAGGTCGGTGACGCCCGTCGGCGGCAGGCCCGCCGCGTGTTCCAGCACCTCGCAGAAGGCCTCGACATGGACGCCGACCTGGGGCGTGGTCGCCGTCCACGAGGCCCGCAGCTCCAACTGGTGGGCGCGCGGCGGCCCGGAGATGTCGCCGTAGCGCACCGACGTGGTGGCGGTGACGGTGCCGCCCAGGGCGGTGACCTGCTCCATCCGGGATTCCAGCGCGTCGACCAGCCAGCTCCACGCCACCTCCGGCAGCAGGGGGTCGACGGCCTCGCTGGGGTCCAGATCGGCCTGGATGTAGGCGACCAGGCGGATGGTGCCGTCCCAGGCGTCGGCGCCTTCCGGGTCGTACAGCAGGATCAGGCGGCCGAAGGCGTCGCCCTCGGATCGTTCGGGGACGATTTCGCGGTCGGGATGTTTGACCTCGGCCCCCAGCGCGTAGCTGAAGGGCGCCAGGCGTTGCGGGGGGCGGATGGGGCCCAGCTCGATCTCCGGCCGCACGGTGACGCCGTTCATCGCCGCGACCGCCTCGCGGAAGGGCTCCGGTTCAGCTGAGGTCACTTGGCGCCGCTCCTGTTCATCCCGGCCACTTTGCGGCGGCGCGGCGTACGTCATCAGGGCCGCTCCTCGGCGTCGTAGCCATCCCCGGCAAGCGGGGCGTGCCCCCACTGCATCGTCGCGGTGCGGGTCACAGGGTCCGACGGTAGACCCATCGGCCGACACGCGGAATCAGGCGCGCCGACCGCTATCAAGCCGTTACCAGACCGCATAGGACAGCGTATCGCGCCTGCTCAGGGGGTCGATCCGCCGGCGAACCGGGCCGGCCGCTTCTCGCGATGCGCGGCGAGCCCTTCCCGCACGTCGGGGCCGCTGAAGCTGAGGAATTCCAGGCCGAGCGACGTCTCGAAGGTGGGCGCGAACATGCGGTACCAGGAGTTGAGGCTGTGCTTGGTCCAGCGGATGGCGTTCTGCGCGCCGAGCGCCAGATCCTCGGCGATCCGCGTCGCCGTGGACAGCACGTCGTCGTCGTCGACGCAGGTCGACACCAGGCCGATGCGCTCGGCTTCCTCGCCCAGCAGCGTCTCGCAGGTGAGCAGGTAGTACTTGGCCTTGGCCATGCCGACCAGCAGCGGCCAGCAGATGGCGGCGTGGTCGCCGGCGGCCACGCCCAGCTTGGTGTGCCCGTCGATGAGTTTCGCGGTGCGCCCCGCCACGGAGATGTCGGCGAGCAGGGCCACCACCAGCCCGGCCCCGACGGCGGGGCCCCGGATCGCCGAGACGACGGGCTTGTCGAAGTTGACCAGGTTGAGCACCAGGTCGCGGGCCTCCCGCATGATGCGCATCCGGCCCTCGTAGTCGCCGATGGTCTCGGCGATCAGGTCGAAGCTGCCGCCGGAGGAGAACGCCTTGCCCTCACCGCGGACCAGCACCACGCGCACGTCGGGGTCGCGGGCGATCGCCGGCCAGATGTCGGCGAGGTCGCGGTGCATCTGCGGGCCGACCGAGTTGAGGCCGGGGGCGTCGAGAACCAGCGTCAGGATGCCGTTGTCGCCCACTTCGCAGCGCAGGCTGGGGAACTGGTCGTAGCTGACCGGTGGGTGGCTGACTGGCACGGTCGTCGATACTACGCAGCGGGGCCGTCGTGGCAGCATTGAGGACAATGAGTACTCGCCGCGACCTCCCCGAGTCGCCGTATCTGGCCGCCGTCACCGGTGGGAAGCCCGGCCGGATCCCGGTGTGGTTCATGCGGCAGGCGGGCCGTTCGCTGCCCGAATACCGGGCGCTGCGGGCCCAGACAGACATGCTGTCGGCCTGCTTCGACGCCGAGCTGGTCTGCGAGATCACCCTGCAGCCGGTGCGCCGGCACGACGTCGACGCGGCGATCTTGTTCTCCGACATCGTGGTGCCGCTGCTGGGCGCCGGCGTCGACCTGGACATCGTCGCGGGCGTCGGGCCGGTGATCGCGTCGCCCGTGCGCACTGCCGCCGACGTCGACGCGATGAAACCGCTTGACCGGCAACGGATTCAGCCGGTATCCGACGCGGTGACGCTGCTGGTGGCCGCGCTCGGTGACGTCCCGCTGATCGGGTTCGCGGGCGCGCCGTTCACGCTGGCGTCGTATCTCATCGAGGGCGGCCCGAGCCGCCACCACGCCCGCACCAAGGCGATGATGCTCGCCGAACCGGACAGCTGGCACGCGCTGCTGGAGAAGCTGACCGACATCACGGTGGGCTTTTTGCGGGCGCAGCTGGAGGCGGGGGTGGACGCCATTCAGGTGTTCGATTCGTGGGCGGGCGCGCTGTCGCTCGCCGACTACCGCACCTACGTGCAACCGCACAGCGCCAGGGTGTTCGGCGCGCTGGCCGAGCACGGCGTGCCGATGACGCACTTCGGGGTCGGCACCGCCGAACTGCTGGGCGCCATGTCGGCCGTCGGCGCGACGGTGGTGGGCGTGGACTGGCGAACGTCGCTCACCGACGCGGCCGCCCGGGTCGCGGCGGGCACGGCGCTGCAGGGCAACCTCGATCCGGTGGTGGTGCTGGCCGGCTGGCCGGTGGTGGAGCGCGCGGCGCGGGCCGTGGTCGAGGACGGCCGCCGCGCCGTCGACGCGGGCGCGGCCGGTCACGTCTTCAACCTCGGCCACGGCGTGCTGCCGGAGACCGACCCCGGTGTGCTGACCGATCTGGTGTCACTGGTCCACTCCCTATGACGTCCCCCTCGTATTGCGTTGTCGGCGGCGGGATTTCGGGTCTGACGGCGGCCTACCGGCTGCGCGCGGCGGTGGGCGACGGCGCGGCCATCACGCTGTTCGAACCGGGCGACCGGCTGGGCGGCATCTTGCGCACCGAGCGGGTCGGCGGGCAAACGATGGACCTCGGCGCCGAGGCGTTCATCCTGCGCCGGCCCGAGATGCCCGCGTTGTTGGCCGAGCTGGGCCTGTCGGGGCGTCAGCTGGTGTCCACCGGCGCCCGGCCGTTGATCTACAGCCGGCAGAAGTTGCATCCGCTGCCCACCGCAACGGTGGTCGGGATTCCGTCGTCGGCCGCCTCGGTGGCCGGACTGGTCGACGAGGCGACGGTCGCACGCATCGAGGCCGAGCCGGGCCGCCCGTTCAGCTGGCGAGCGGGCAGCGATCCCGCGACCGCCGACCTGGTGGCCGAGCGGTTCGGCGAGCAGGTGGTGGCCCGGTCGGTGGATCCGCTGCTGAGCGGGGTGTACGCGGGTTCGGCGGCCACCATCGGGCTGCGCGCGGCCGCCCCCGGGGTCGCGGCGGCCTTGGACCGCGGGGCCACCAGCCTCACGGATGCCGTCCGCCGCGCGCTGCCGCCGGCGACCGGCGCGCCAGTGTTCGGGGCGCTCGACGGGGGCTACCAGGTGCTGCTCGACGCGCTCGTGGAACGTGCCCGGCCGCACCGGGTCCGGGCTGCGGTGCAACGGCTCGAGCCCGCCGGACCGGGGTGGTCGCTGCTGGATTCCACCGGTGCCCGCTGGCACGCCGATGCGGTGATCCTGGCCATCCCGGCCCCGCGGCTGGCGCGCCTGGTCGCCGATGTCGCCCCCTCGAGCGCCGCCGCCGCCGGCCGGATCGCCAGCGCGTCGTCGGTGGTGGTGGCGCTGGCGGTGCCGGGCGACACCCCGTTTCCGCAGTGCTCGGGCGTGCTGGTGGCGACCGGGGAAACGCTGCGGGGCAAGGCGATTACGCTCTCGTCGCGCAAGTGGGGCGCCCGCGGGGACACGCAGCTGCTGCGGCTGTCGTTCGGCCGGTGTGGTGACGGCGTGGCCGAAACGGCGTCGGACGACGAGCTGCTCGGATGGGCGTTGAGCGACCTGGTTGACGTGTTCGGGCTGGCCGTCGAGCCGGTCGATGCCCGCGTGCAGCGCTGGATCGAGGCCATGCCGCAGTACGGCCCCGGGCACGCGGAGCTGGTCGCCGAGATACGCGCGGGTCTGCCGCCGACGCTCGCCGTGGCCGGCAGCTACCTCGACGGCATCGGCGTGCCCGCGTGCGTCGGGGCGGCCGGCCGCGCGGTCGAGGCCCTCGACACCGAAGTGGCACGATAGGTTCCATGGCCAAGCTCGACTACGACTCGCTCAATTCCACGATCCGCTATCTGATGTTCTCGGTGTTCAGCGTCGAGCCCGGTGAGCTCGGTGACCAGCGCGACGACGTCATCGACGAAGCGTCCACGTTCTTCAAGCTGCAGGAGGAGCGCGGCGTCGTGGTGCGCGGCCTCTACGACGTGGCGGGGCTGCGGGCCGACGCCGACTTCATGATCTGGACTCACGCCGAACGGGTCGAGGCGCTGCAGGCCACCTACGCCGACTTCCGGCGCACCACCGCGCTGGGGCGGGCCAGCGCGCCGGTGTGGAGCAGCGTGGCGCTGCACCGGCCGGCGGAGTTCAACAAGAGCCACATCCCGGCCTTCCTGGCCGGCGAGGAGCCCGGCAACTACATCTGCGTGTATCCGTTCGTGCGGTCCTACGAGTGGTATCTGCTGCCCGACGAGGAGCGGCGCCGCATGCTCGCCGAGCACGGCATGGCGGCGCGCGAATACAAGGACGTCCGCGCCAACACGGTGCCGGCCTTCGCGCTCGGCGACTACGAGTGGATCCTGGCCTTCGAGGCCCCCGAACTGCACCGCATCGTCGACCTGATGCGCGAGCTGCGCGCCACCGACGCCCGCAGGCACACCCGTGAGGAGACGCCGTTCTTCACCGGCCCGCGCGTGCCGGTCGAGCAGTTGGTGAACTCGCTGCCATGAGCCATCCCGACGTCACCGACCCGGCCCGTTTCGAGGAGATGTACCGCGACGACCGGACGTCGCACGGGTTGCCCGCCGCCACGCCGTGGGACGTCGGCGGCCCCCAGCCGGTGGTGCAGCGGCTGGTCGCCATGGGCGCCGTCAGGGGCGAGGTGCTCGACCCGGGCACCGGGCCGGGCCACCACGCGATCTACTACGCGTCCAAGGGCTTCCGGGCCACCGGCATCGACGGGTCCGCGGCTGCGCTTCAGCGGGCCCGCGAAAACGCGCGCAAGGCCGGGGTTTCGGTCGACTTCGAATTGGCCGACGCCACCAAGCTCGACGGCCTGGACGGCCGGTTCGACACCGTCGTCGACTGCGCCTTCTACCACACCTTCAGCACCGATCCCGAGCTGCAGCGGTCCTATGTGCAGGCGCTGCGCCGGGCCACCAAGCCGGGGGCGCGGCTGTACATGTTCGAGTTCGGCGAACACGACGTCAACGGCTTCAAAATGATGCGGTCGTTGTCCGAGAAGGACTTTCGTGACGTGCTGCCGCACGGCGGCAGGGAGATCACCTATCTGGGGCCGACGACGTACCTGGTGAACATCAGCGTCGAGCAGATCGACATGATGGCCGCGCGCAATCCCGACATGGCCGATCAGGTGCAGGAGCTGCTGAAGCGGTTCCGGGCGATGGAGCCGTGGCTGGAGGACGGCCGGGTGCACGCCCCGTTCTGGGAAGTGCACGCCACCCGCGTGGACTGAGTCGGCGCATCATCCAACCCGGTGACGGGTGGGGCTACTTGGGCGCAGAGGCGTGGCGGGACTACGCCCCCGCCGGCACCAGGCGCAGCGAGATCGAGTTGATGCAGTAACGCTGATCGGTCGGGGTGGGGTAGCCCTCGCCGGTGAACACGTGGCCCAGGTGGCTGTGGCAGTTCGCGCACAGCACCTCGGTGCGCGTCGTGCCCATCGAGTGGTCGGGCCGCAGGATCACCGCGTCGGAGTTCGCCGGGTCGAAGAATGACGGCCATCCGCAGTGCGACTCGAACTTCTCCGTACTGCGGAACAGTTCGGCGCCGCAGGCCCGGCACTGGTAGACGCCTTCGGTTTTGGTGTCCGTGTATTCACCGGTGAAGGGCCGCTCGGTGCCGGCGCGGCGCAGCACCTCGAACTCCTGCGGGTTCAGCTTTCGGCGCCACTCGTCGTCGGACAGTTGCACCTTCGGACTCGTCATGCATCCACGCTAGCGCGATCCGACTTAGGCGTCAGCCACGCAGGATCGATGCCGCCGTCGAGCCGGTCCTCGGCCTTGGCGTCCAGGTAGCGGAAGTAGAGCACGGTGAACGCCACGATCAACAGCAGCGACCAGCCGTAGGTGATCTTCAGATAGTGCAGCGCGCGGCCGTATCTCATCCATCGGTAAATCAGCCAGTCGTCCAGCGTCATGAAACCGTAGATGCCCAGCCACGCCGGCCAGTTGCGGATCAGCGAGTTGGGCAGCACGACCGTCATCAGGAACGGGAAGAGCATCATCGAGTAGTAGCCCTGGGCCAGCGACAGCACCAGCCACGACCACAGCAGCAGCACGCCCGACGAACCGGTGAACCAGAACAGCGGGTCGCGGGTGCGGTAATAGCGGTACAGCAGCCACATGGCGCCGATGGCCAGCAGCGTGAACAGGATTCGCAGGAAGACGATCAGCCAGGTGGGTAGGCCGAAGTAGACGCCGTTGCCCTCGATCGAGCTGTTGAAGTAGTCCCGCGTGCCCAGGATGTAGGGCACCGTCTTGGTGACGAAGTCCATGGGATCGCTGACCAGAGGCCACGCGGCCAGGTTGACGACGACGGGCACCACCACGGCCGGGACCAGGGCGCGCCACTGGCGGTTCAGCAGGGGCAGCAGTAGCAGCGGCCCGAGGAGCGGTTTGAGGGTGAGCGTCAGGCCGATCGCCAGCCCGGCCCACCACTGGCGGCTGGCCCGGCCATCCAGCAGCCAGCGCAGGTACAGCACCTCGGCCAGCAGCACGCAGCCGTTGATGTTGGTGAAGACCAGCGTGCTGGTCACGCTTTCCGTGCAGAACATCGCCAGCAGCAGGGCGGGCGCGGCCACCGACGAGAGCGTGAACTTGAACAACCGCAGCAGCAGGTACCAGGCGATCAGGATGGCGACGGTGTTGATCAGGATGAACAGATACCGCGACGGCGTAAAGGACAGGTAGCCGAACGGCGCCATCAGCAGTGTGCCGCCGGGCGGATACAGGTAGTGCGGGTCGACGTAGTCGAAGTGCTCGTTGTAGATGTCCCAGCCGTGCCGGAAGTTGAGGACCGCGCGGTACACCGGCTTGAAGTCGTCGGTGATGTTGCCGTTGAGGGTGAGGATGATGCTGCGGTGCAGGACCGAGAAGATGGCGATCGGCCACAGCGCCGACCGCAGTATCGTCGCGGTGCTCGGCGGGCCGTTGCGGGGGCGGAAGGCGGCCGGCACCCAGTCGCGCGGGCCGGTTCGGGTCGAGTCAGCTGCCGTCACCAGCGCACCGTACACCGGACGCCCACCCCGAATGTCAGGCGGGACAGTACGTGTCGGTGCCGGGGAGTTTGCCGCTGTTGACGTAGCCGATCAGCGGGGAGACCGCGCAGTTCGAGTAGATGCTGGCGCCGTGGCCGATGCCCTGCCACATCACCCGCTTGCTGGCCGCGTTGGCGTTGATGACGGTGGCCGCCGTCGCGGCGACCCCCTCGGTGCCGACGATCGGGTCGTTCTGCACGCCCAGCAGCAGGACGTCGACCTTCAGCGACTTCGGCGGCGCCGGCGGCGAACCGGTGGGCCAGTGCACGCATTTGACCAAGCTGAGCGCTGCGACGGTGCCGAACTGGGGGTACAGCTTGCCCCACGCCACGACCAGTTCGCGCACCCGGTCCGGGGTGGGGCGGTTGACGGCGTCGCTGCAGGAGTTGACGAATTGGCCGTCGGAGTCCTCGGTGGCGTCGGCGTGGTTGATCAGGCTGGTCAGTTGGTTGGTGTCCCCGGAGCGGGCGGCGGCCAGCGCGTTGGCCAGGCTGGTGGTGGCGTTGACGCGCCCGCCGGAGGGGAAGCCCAGCGCGACGGTGATGGCGCTGGCCAGCTGGGCCACCGACGCGCCGGCGGGCCCCTTGCCGGCGCGGGCGTCGGCCAGCAGCCCGCTGACGGCGCCCTTCGGGTCGGGGCCCAGCGCACAGTTCACCGCGAGGCACTGGGCGGCGAACGCGTCGAGCGCGGCCTGCTGGCCCTTGACCTGTTGTTCGGCGGCGGCTTCGGCGTTGACCCCCAACGCAATTGGCGAGTCGAGGATCAGCCGGGCGACCTTGTCGGGGCGCGCCGCTGCGTAGGCCAGCGCCACCTGCGCGCCGTTGCCGATTCCGACCAGCGCGACCGCGGGTACGTCCCACAGCGTCCGCAAGCGCTCGATGTCCGAGGCGGCGTGGGCGTTGTCGTAGGCGGACGCGCCGGGCGCGATGGCGTCGGTGCAGTTGGTGGTGGCGGTGTTCGCGACGTCGGACAGGTTGGCGACGGGGTCGTCGCCGGTTTGGAACTGCGCCTGGTCGCGCATGATCTGGCGGTCGGAGCTGTCCCGGCAGTCGATCGGGTTGGACATGCCCATGCCGCGACGGTCGACGGCGACGATCGGTCGGGTCTGCAGCACGTCGGCGCCGCCGCGCGACAGCCAGACCGGCAACTGCACCGAGGACGGCAGATCGGACCCGGTGGTCAAGACCAGCGGGCCCGCGTCGCGCGGGGTCTGGTTCGAGCGGGCGCGGACCACCCCGACGCTGACGGTGCCGGTCCCACCGCCGTTCGGGTCCAGGTCCGCGTCGTAGTTCGCGCAATCCAGCTGGACGCCGGCGGCGGGCGGGATCGCGGCGTCACCGAAAACCTTCGACGTGCAGTCGTGCCACGGCAGGTCGTTCTTGGGGGCCGCGATCGGTGGCGGGCCGGCGGCCGGTGGCTTGGCCGTCGTCGCCCCTTGGGGCCGGGCACCGGAATCGGTGGCGAAGCGCGGGTCGGCGGCCAGCCCCGGGACGCAGCCGGCGACCACGGTGGTCACCGCAACCAAGACCGTGGCGAGCGTGATCTGCCGACTCATGTCGACCACAGTAGCTAGGCCTTGACGTAACGGGTGTAGAGGTAACCGGCGCCGTCGGTCAAGACGTGGGCACAGCGCATCCGGGTGAGCAGCTGGCTGGGGCCCGTGGCGATGCGTCGGGCGAGGCCGCCGACGATGTAGGGCGCGATGGTCAGGCAGAGCTCGTCGAGCATGTCGCGCCGGATCAACGAATCGAGCAGCATCGGCCCGCCCTCGGTCAAGATGCGGTGCATTCCGCGATCGCCGAGGGTTGCCAGCATGGCGGCCTCGTCGACCGCGCCGGGGTCGTCGCCGGAGCAGTCGATGACCTCACACAGGTCGGCGAGCAGCCGGCGCGCCGGGGCCGCCGCCGCGGCACAGGTGAGCACCAGCGGCGGCACCTCGGTCCGGGTGAACACGGCCATGTCGCGGTCCAGGCGACCCGACCTGGTGACGATCGCCAATTGCGGCACCTCGCTTTGCCCGCGGGCCTGCCGCCGCTGCCGCTGGGCCGCGCTCAGCTGGGCGCCGGAATAGCCCTCGACCCGCACGGTGCCCGCGCCGACCACGATGACGTCGGCGAGCTCGCGCAGCAGGTTGAAGACGAACCGGTCGCCGGGGCCGCCCATGGTCCCGCTGCTGCCGCCGGAAGTGGCCCCGCCGTCCACGCTGGCGATGAAGTTGGCGCGCACCCAGGTCCCGTCGCGTTCGGGATAGTCGTAGAGCCCGGGGACTTCTCCGTCGGTGAGTTCGCGTACCGATCCGAGCAGCGACAGCGGCGTCTCGGGAAGACCCATGGGGTTGATTGCAGCACGCCGCTACAGTTCTGGCATGCACGGGTCCCCTTCCCGCCGGGTGGCGCGCCTGGTGGACCGGCATCCGACCGTGTCGCCGGAGCGGCTGATCGCTCAATTGAGGCCGCCCCCAACGTTCGCCGACGTGAGCTTCGCGACTTATCAACCCGATCCGGCCGAGCCGACCCAGTCGGCCGCCGTGGCGGCGTGCCAGGACTTCTGCCGAGAGGCCGTGCAGCGCCGCGCGGGCCGGCGAAAGCTGTTGGGCCGACGGGCGGTGTTGCCCGGGGTCGGGTTGTACCTGGACGGGGGGTTCGGGGTGGGCAAGACGCACCTGCTGGCGTCGGCCTACTACGCGCTGCCCGGCGAGGGACCGGAGCCGCCAAGTCCCAAGGCGTTCGCGACATTTGGGGAGCTGACCCAGCTGGCCGGGGTGTTCGGTTTCGCCGAATGCGTCGACCTGCTGGCCGGTTACACGGCGGTGTGCATCGACGAGTTCGAGCTCGATGACCCCGGCAACACCACCCTGATCTCGCGGCTGCTCTCGTCGCTGGTCGAGCGGGGGGTGTCGGTGGCCGCCACTTCCAACACGCTGCCCGAGCAGCTCGGCGAGGGCCGGTTCGCCGCGCAGGACTTCCTGCGCGAGATCAACACGCTGGCAAGCATTTTCACCACCGTGCGGATCGAAGGGCCCGACTACCGGCACCGTGGGCTGCCGCCGGCGCCCCAGCCGCTGTCGGACGAAGAGGTGGCCGCGCGCGCGGCGCGGGCCGACGGGGCGACGCTGGACGATTTCGACGCGTTGTGCGCGCACCTGGCCACCATGCACCCGTCGCGGTACCTGACCCTGATCGAGGGGGTGACTGCGGTGTTCTTGACCGGCGTGCACCGCATCGACGACCAGAACGTGGCGCTGCGCCTGGTGGCGCTGACCGACCGGCTGTATGACGCCGGCATCCCGGTGGTCGCGGCGGGCGACAAGCTGGACACCATCTTCAGCCCGGAGATGCTCGCCGGGGGCTACCGAAAGAAGTACCTGCGGGCCATGTCTCGGCTCGTGGCGCTGACCGCCGGGATCAGCGAAGGGTGCGGGTCATGATGAAGTCGTTCTCGTGGCTGGCGCCCACCCGAAAGATTCTGGTGCCGCTGATCGCGAAGCCGCTCCTGGTATAGAAGCGTTGCGCGCGTCGATTGGCCTGGTTGACCCCCAGCCATACGCGGCCCGCGCCCCATTCGCCGGCGGTGGCCAGCGCGAGGTCCATCAGCGCGGTCGCGACCCCGGTGCCGTGGTGCTCGTGCGCAACGTAGATCTTGGAGAGCTCGACGTCGTCGTCGCTGCCGCGAATCAGCATGGCGTAACCGATGATTCGGTCGTCGTGCGTCGCGGTGAGGACGGTGCGCTGCGGGTCGGCGAGGTACTCGGCGAAGCGGTCGGCCGACAGGTTGGCGCCGACGAACGCCGCGATGTTCTCGGGCGCCATCGAGGCCGGGCACGCCAACGGGAATGTGCGCGCGGCGATATCGGCAAGCTGTCGGACGTCAACGGAGTCCGTCGTGGCGACGCGTACGGTGCGGGTCAGAGGTTCCACTGCGCGAGGTGGTAGCCCGTCTTCCTGTCCAGCAGCACCACGGTGGAGACGGGATCGCGGTAGGCGTCCCAATACACTTCGCCGCGCACGACCGCACCGTTGGGGGCGTTGGTCAGCACGTTGTCCAGCGCGTCGGGTGCGTCGGTGGCCCGCGGCTTGTAGGCGTCGGCGAACGGGGTCACGCCGTCGAAGCTGAACGCGGTCGCCATGACGAACGGATTGGGCACCCGGACCGCGTGGACGACCACGTCGGCGCGCTCAACCGTGCTGCCCGGGAAGCCCTTATAGGTGCCTTCGCGGGTGTAGCCGAACCCGGGGGGCGGATCGCAGGGAGACACGCCGGCCACGGTCACGTCGGCGACGTAGGTGCCGGTGTCCACCCGCAGGGTGTCACCGATGTGGCCGATGGGGGCGTCACCGGCCCAGGCGCGGGGAACGGGAAGCACCGCGACGGCGGTGACGCTCGCCGCGGCGACGAGAAACGCGGACACGACGATCAACCAGCGGTGCATCTTCGCCACGTCTTCGCCTCCTAGGCGCCCGGGGAAGGGGACCATCGAATGATCGCACACGCGGTCATGCGGCCGGGAGGGGTCGATGACACCGGTCACCCGTCCGCGCGGACGCCCGCGCCGCCCCCGAGCGATTCCAGCGCCTTGATCAAATCGGCCTCGACGCGGCCCTTGTCCACGCCGCATCGGCGCAGCGGTCCTTCCTCGGGCGAGGAGTCCTGAAGCTCGAGCAGCGCCAGCAGCATGTGTTCGGTCCCGATGTAGTTGTGGCCCAGCCGAAGTGCTTCCCGGAAGGTCAGCTCGAGGGCTTTGCGTGCCGGGCCGCTGAACGGGATCAGGTCGGGGGTCTCGGCGCCGGCCGGGGGCAGGTTGACGGCGGCGCGCAGGGCGTCGGTGTCGACGTTTTGCAGGCGCAGCAGCACGGTGGCCAGGGCGGCCGGATCGCTGAGCACGCCGAGCAGCAGGTGATCGGGCGTGATCTCGTCGTTGGCCGCCTCGTGCGCGGCGTTCTGGGCCGCCACCACCGCACCCCGCGCTCGCGGGGTGAAGCGGCTGAAGCCCTGCTCGGGATCCAGGACGGCGGCCTCGGCGCGTGGCACGAACCGCTTCTGGGCCGCCTGTTTGGTGACGCCCATGCTCTTGCCGATGTCGGTCCACGACGCGCCGGAGCGGCGTGCCTGGTCCACGAAGTGCCCGATCAGGTGGTCCGCCACCTCACCCAGATGCTCGGCGGCCAGCACGGCGTCGGCCAGTTGGTCCAGCGCGTCGGTGTGCACCGATTTGATGGCGTTGATCAGCTCGTCGAGGCGGACGGGGTGGGCGATGCGGGTCGGGTCAGCCATGGCGTCAACGGTAGGTTGACACCATGATGGTGTCAACCGCGGGTTGACGATTGTTAAAAATTGTTTCGCCAGCCGCGCACACGGCGCGGGTCTGGGACGATTTCGAATTTATGAAGCTTGTTCTGACGATTTGCAGTGTTGCGGCCGTGATCGGCTTGGCCGTGCCCGCGCACGCCGACGACACCGACGACGCATTCCTCGCGTCGCTGAATTCGGCCGGCTTCACCTATAACGACCCGGAGCAGGTCATCCAGGCCGCCCACTACGTGTGCTCGGCGGCCAGCGGTGGCACGGCGATGCCGGACATCGCGAAGGCGATGACCTCCAAGGCGGCCGCGTTGACCGAGGAGAAAGCGGAAAAGTTCACCGCGATCGCGGCCAGCGCGTACTGCCCCGACGTGATCTCGTCGTCCACCCCGACGACCACCACCGCCAGCTCCTGATCGGCCGATTCGCTCCACGAGATGCGCGTCGACCGCAGCTCTGGAACGATCGGTGATCCGTGAGGCTTTTTCTCATCCTGCTGAGCCTTGCCGCCGTAATCGGCCTGGCTGGTCCCGCTCGCGCCGACGGCAGCGACGACGCCTTCCTCGCCACGGTTCACGCGGCCGGCCTGACCTATTCGGACCCGGATCAGGCGATTACGTCGGGCCGGTCGGTGTGCAAGTTGGTGAGCGAGGGCGCGAAGCTGTCGGACATCGTCCGGATGATCCAGATGCTCAATCGTGGGCTTCAGGGGGACGACGCCACGCGCTTCGCGGCGATCGCCGCCAATTCGTATTGCCCTCAAGCGCTTTCGGCCTCCGACGCAGCCTCCTAGCCGTCGGCGGCGGCGGGGGCCGCTTTGACATGTGATCGGCTTTTTACATATCCGCCTTCTAACGGCGGGTGAACGAAACGTGTAATCAACAATTCGCCCATACCATTTCGGCGACGGACAGCGGCCGCAGTCGAAAGGAAGCATGGGTTTGGACTTCCTTCAGCAGCAGTTGGTCGAACCCCTTAGCAACATCCTGAATACGCACGTCCTGATCTATTTGCTGATCGGTGGCGGTGTCTATTTCACGGTGCGCACCCGTTTCATTCAGATCCGCTACTTCGGGCGCATGGTTCGCCAGCTCCGCAAAGCGCACCATTACGACGGCGGGATCTCCTCCTTCCAGGCGTTCTGCGTGGGTCTCGCGTCGCGCGTGGGTACCGGAAACATCGCCGGCGTCGCAATCGCGCTGACCGTGGGCGGGCCCGGTGCCGTCTTCTGGATGTGGGTGGTGGCGGCGGTCGGCATGGCCACCGCGGTGATCGAGGCCACCCTGGCCCAGATCTTCAAGGTCCGCTCGGACGACGGCGCCTTCCGCGGCGGCCCCGCGTTCTACATCCAACGCGGGTTGCGGTCACGCGCCGGCGGCGTCGTCTTCGCCATGCTGTTGGTGATCACCTTCTCCACCGCCTTCAACATGGTGGAGACCAATGCGATCAGCGGGGTGTTGCAGTCGTCGCACGGCATCGGGGTGGGTTGGACGACAGTCGTTTTGGCGGGGCTGGCGGCGCCCGTGCTCTTCGGTGGGGTGCGGCGGGTCGCCCAATTCGCCGGGTCGGTCCTTCCGGTGGTGGCGCTGGTCTACACCCTGCTCGCGCTGGGAATCGTGGCCGTCAACATCACCGAGCTGCCGACGGTGATCAGGGAGATCGTCGGCGGGGCGTTCGGAGTCCGCCAAATGGCAGGCGGTTTCGCGGGCGGTGCGCTCGCCGCGATGTTCACCGGCGTCAAGCGAGGCCTATTCGCGTGCGAGGCCGGGATGGGCAGCTCGCCCAACATCGCGGGCGCCGCGACGGTGAAACATCCGGTGGAGCAGGGCCTCATCCAGTCGCTCGCCGTGTTCGTCGACACCATGGTGATCTGCACCGCGACGGCGTTCATCGTGCTGCTGTCGGGTCCGGAAACCTACAACCCGGCGCGCCTGGGAGCGGTTGCCGGGGCGAGCCTCACCGAGTCCGCGGTCGCCGCCGATCTCGGGTCATGGACCACGGTTCTGATGACCGCGGTGGTGTTCGTCTTCGCGTTCGCGTCGGTGCTGAGCAATTACGTGGTCGCCGAGGCCAATCTGTTCTACCTGGGTGGCCGGCGCCTGGCGGCCAATGTGCTGAAGGTGGTCACGCTGCTGTCCATCGTGTTCGGGGCATTGGCGAAGCTGACGCTGGTGTGGGCGCTCGCCGACCTGACGATGGCGGTGATGGCGATCGCGAACCTGCTCACCATCTGCTTGCTGGGGAAGTGGGCGTTCGCTGCGCTGACGGATTACCACCGGCAGTGCGCGCAAGGCAGAGCGCCGGTTTTCATCGCCAGCGAGGCCGGCCTGCCCGGACTGCTTGACGGCGACATCTGGGAACCGGTGGAGCATCGGCAGGTCGGAGCGTTGCCCGAGTCGTTGACGATGCGCCGCCCGGCGCTGCGACCGTCCCGGGCGCCGGCGGCGTAGCCGGTTCGCGGGCGGTGAGAGTTCACCGGCCGTTTGCCCGGCGAGGTGCGATTCGCCGACGGGTCTGCGACAATCGCTTGCGTTATGCGATTCCTAGTGGCTTTGGCGAGCGCCGCCGCCCTGATCGGTCTGGCCGCCCCCGCGTCTGCCGACATCGATAACGATCAGGACTTCCTCAAAGACCTGCGAGACGCCGGCATCACTTATCAGGATGGCGGCAACGCGATCACCATCGGCAAGTCGGTGTGTGACCTGCTCGACGACGGGCAGTCGTCCGCGGAGATCGTGACGCAACTTCGCAACCAGAACCCGGCGTTCCAGGGTGCCAGCGCGGCCAAGTTCACGTACCTGGCCGCGTCGCACTACTGCCCGAAGTACATAACCGGCGAGGACCGCGGCCCGAAACCGGAAGGTGCGCAGGGCAACTGACGGCTCAGGCTGACGCCTGGACCGCGTTCGCTCAGGCGGCTCGTGCCGTCCAGGTGAAGTTGTGCATCTCGGGGATCCGCGGCGCCAGCGCGGCGGCGACCAGGCGACCGATTCCATCCGCCGCCGCCAGGGGAGTGTCGGGATCGAGGAAGCCCTCCACCTCGACCCGCAACGTACGGCCGGTCCATCGCGCCCGGGCGTGCGCGTGGGTGACGCCGGGCACGGTGGCGGCGACGGCCTCGGCGGTCGCGATGATTTCGGGGTCGACGCCGTCGAGTAGGCGGTGAGCGATGTCGGCGGTCACCTCCCAGCCGACGTGGCAGATGAATCCGGTGACGACGATCCCGGCGACCGCGTCGGCCCACCCCCAGCCGAGCGCCACGCCGATCAGGCCGAGCATCGCCCCCGCCGACGACAGGGCGTCCAGCCAGGAATGCTTGGCGTCGGCCACCATCGTCGCAGAGCGAATCCGCCTGCCTACCACCAGTTTGTAGCGGGCCACGAGCTGGTTGCCCGCGATTCCCACGATCGCCGCGGCGATACCCCAGCCCACATACCCGGTGCCGCCGTGCTGGAGCAACTTGGTGACGCTTTCGAAGGCGGCGACGGCGGCACTGCCCCAAATGACTACTGCCACACCGATTCCGGCGAGGTCCTCGGCGCGTTCGTAGCCGTACGGATAGCGCTCGCTGGGGAGTTTGCGCGACGCCCGAAACCCGACGAACACCAGGGCGCTGGTGGAGACGTCAGACAGGTTGTGCAACGCGTCGCCGAGCAACGCCACCGAGCCGGACAGCAGCGCGATGGCCAACTCGACGAGCCCCGTCAGGGCCAGTCCAATGGCGCTGACGGCGACGGCCCGGTTGGCCTCGCGGCGCTCGGCCGCATCGTCGGTGACGGTGTCGAGAGGAAAACTTGCCGCTGGGTCACGGACGCCGTTCACGATGTGCATATCGCAAGCATGCCCCATCGATCGCCGGTGCCCAACCTGGTCACCGACGCGTGCAAGCGATGGCGGGCACTGACGCGGTCCGTGCGCAGCGGCATCGCCGGCTACCGTTCCCGGCCCCGCGCGACGCGGCGTTTCGTCGTTCCAACGCATCTGCTGCTGCGCGCGAATAATGCCGCCGGGCATAACTGGCGTTCTCGTCAATTACTGGCCGGGTTCTGCGTCTCGCCGCGATTTATTTCGATTTGCCAGCGCCGGAGCGAGGCGTGTGCAAAAGTACCTATTGATCGAAGCGCAGGCGCGTGAGTTCATCGGCCAGCTTCGCGATCAGGACATATCGAAACGCGGACCCATCGAGGAGCCACTATGAAGAAACCGGCACAACTAATCGGCCCACTGGCGGCCGTTTTGGCAAGCATGAGCGTCGTCGTCGCCCCGATCGCGACCGCCGACGCGACGGACGACGTTTTCCTTCAGGCGCTCGGGCAACAGGGAATCACCCTCACCAACCTGTCGAACCAGACCATCGTCAACGCCGGACATGGAGTTTGCCAGGACTGGGCCAATGGTGCGACTTTGGCGCAGACCCTTTCCGACGTACAAGGTGCACTCGGGTTAAGTGACCACAATTCGGGTTACTTCATCGGTGCGGCGACGCAGTCTTACTGCCCGCAGTACGTCAGCAAAGCCACGCAAAGCTGACGCACGGTCACTCTTCCTGATCAGGGCGCGGCTTCGGGTCGCGCGACGGGCGAACGCGCCTCGGTAGCAGCATCAGCATCACCGGGAACCGCAGCAGCGCGTCGCGGTGGGAGACTTCGAGGAACACCGTTTCTATCTCGATGTTCCTTATCGGTTGTCTCTCCATCATCAGACGCGTGCGCAGGTAGCGCGGGGTCCTCAGCCACTCGACCAAATTCATGCCCGCGACTCTACCCTTTCGGCGAAAGTCATTGCGCGGCAAATTAACCTGCAGAACTCCGTGGATTTGCGCCGTCCACCCAAGGCCGGCCGGGGGCGATTACCTTCGCTTGTCGGTACCCCGCTGTACGGCTGATTAGCAGCAATTCTTCAGGTTTGAAACAGGGCCCGACGACTAAAATTGACAGGGTGAACGCGCAGGCCGAAGGCTAGCGTCGACCGCGTCGGTGGGTCCTCCGCGATGAGAAAGCCCGCAGCGATATTCGTGGCCGTTGGGGCGGTGATGCTCAGCGGGGCTACCGCTCACGCCGACTCGCCGTCGCCGGGTCCGACGCCCCCTCCGGGTACACCCAAATGCCTGACCTTCGATGGCCCACAGTTGAACTGGCTGCCGTGCGGATGGACGACGGATGGCCGGCGCTGGACCCCTCCGCCGCCCCCACCGCCCGGGCCGTGATTGTCACCGGTGATCAAATCACGCATTCGTCGCCCGTGACGCCGATTATTCAACTTTCGATAAGTTGCATTTTCCCTGGTTTTCCTATTCTTCGTATCCTGCCGCATTGGAGCCGTATCCTGCGGGTGTCGTCAACGGCACGAAGAAAGGAAGCGGATCAAATGTCCTCATCTCGCTGGCTGGCGCGACTGGCCGTCCCCGTCGTGGCTGGCGCCGCCCTCATCGCCAGCACGGCGATCGCGACCGCCGATGCCGCCGATGACGCCTACCTCGCTCAACTGCGCGCTCAGGGCTTCGATTGGCCGCCGGGCCACGAAGCCGCCCTGACCGGCATGGGGCGCCTCATCTGTGACGATCTGGGGTGGGGCTGGACGTACGACCAAATTGCCCAGAACATCCACGCCGACCTCGACCCGAGGAACGTGACGTTCGGGGACGTCCATTCCATGGTGACGCTGGCGCATTCGACTTATTGCCCGCTGCAGCGGTGCTGGACCGACCACTGCTGACGCCTGAATTCTTAGGATTATTTCTGAGACACGGCCATTGTTTTCGGTGTAGCGTCCCGATCAATTTCACAGGGGACGTGGCAGAAAGACCGAGCGATGAAAGCAGCAATTGCGGCCGCGACGGCAGCCGTCGTTGCGCTGGGCCTGCCGGGTGCCGCGCCCGCCCGTGCCGAGACGACTGCCACCGTCAAAGCCCAGACCACCCAGCGCATGAACGGCCCCAACACGAAGGCGGGCCACGACGGCGTTTACAGCGCCGGCCAGCTGTTGACGCTCGTGTGCCACAGCACGGGCGAGCCGGTCAAAGGCTTCTTCAGCTATCAGATTGCCGACGGCGGCTGGGACAGCCTGTGGTACAAGACATCTGACGGGCACTACGTCGCCGATGTCGACATCGACACGCGCACCCTCGACGCGCTCGGCCCCGACTGCGGTGGGGGTGGGGGAGCGGCACCGGCGGCAGCGGCCGGTGAGGACAAGGCGGCTCACGCGATGGCGTGGGCGCGCGGTCAGATGGCCGCCGATCCCGACAGCACGGTCCAATGCGAGGCGTTCGTCGAGCAGGCCTACAACCACGCGTTCCGATACCCGTCGGCGATGGACGCGTTCAACGATTTCAACCGCAAGGGACTCATCCACACCAACGCCGACAACATTCCCGAGGGGGCACTCGTCTTTACGAGCAATCCCGGATTCGATCACGGCACCGGACACGTCATGCTCAGCGAGGGCAATGGCCAGTACCTCACCGCCAACTACTTCACGCCGCCGCACATCCGGGAAATACGGCCAAGCCCCAACGATTCGCAAAACATCTTTCTCGGTTGGGCGTACGCGCCGTAGCTGGGCCGCTCTGTGGTACTTACGACCACATGAACAATCCTTCACCGGGCCCGGGTTGGTGGCTGGCGTCCGACGGCAACTGGTATCCGCAGCAGTGGGAATACACGTGGGATTACCGCGAGGGGGACACCGCCATGGACGAGATGAAGCTGAGGGCCGACGAGCTGGGCCGGCAGGGGTGGGAGATGGTCGGTCTCGATGCCGACCACCGCGGAGCCTTTTCCGTCGCGTGCTTCTTCAAGCGGCCGATCGCGCCGTAACCCGTCCGAGAGGCCAGCGCCGCCTTTACTGAGGCGCCGGCGGCACAAGTGGGTAAACAACGCAATGACGCGCCGGGACGCGTCTGTTGTGCGATCAGTCACTAGTCGAAAGGCGGCATCGGATGGCTCGTCAAGACGGAGGCCGGTGGGACGTCGGCATCAAAGACAACGCGGTTTATCTGGCGCGCGTCTCGGAGGACAACGAGCGATTATTCGACGATTCGTTGGCGTCCGAGGAGGCCCGCGAGCTGGCCGAGCTCTTGACCAAGTTCGCCGACAAGCTCGATAAGTCCGGCGAGTCGAGGGACGAGGACGACGACGAGGACGAGGACGACGAGGACGACGACGAGGACGACGAGGACGACGACGAGGACGACGAGGACGACGAGGACGACGAGGACGACGAGGACGACGAGGACGACGAGGACGACGAGGACGACGACGAGGACGACGAGGACTCCAAGAAGTCGTCGGATTAGATTTCGATCGAGCTGTTGATCTCGCCGCTCTGCGGCTGGCGCAGCCCGCTCGTGGAGTCAGGATCTGGTGGAGACCTGATGGAAGCCAATACCGTTGGCTCCATCAGGTTGCAGTGCTGCTGATGGGTGGAGCGTGCCCCTTAAACGTGTTGACGAGTTGAAGCCCGGGGACAAGATCCGCATGAAGATCGGGCATGCCACCGTCGTAGCGACCGAACCCCTCGACGACGACCGCACCATGCTCACCTTTTACTACGGGACCAAAGCGCCCGCCGACAACGCCCTCACCGTGGATGTCCTGGGCGACGACGAGTGGGGTTGGTAAGGCCAGTCGGGCAGACGCTTGCCTGTGAAGGGCCGGCGCATGACTATTGACGGGTACGGCCTCAGAGGAGAAATGATGACGTCGGACCGCTTGAAAAGATTTGTCGGTCTGTGCGCTTCGCCGCTCCCGATCGCCCTGGCGTTTTCCCCGACGGCCTTCGCCGACAATCCGTCCTGGAACGGGCAGTACGCGATCACGTTCATGGTTGGTCCGAAGGCCGGGACCAGCATGGCGGTCGGCAATCCCGAGGTGCAGCACACCGAGACCTACGGTTTCCGCTCGAGCTGTACGAACGGAAAGTGCGTCGCCACCATCATTAGCGGCCCCCCGCCAACCAACCCGACGGTTCCGCAGCCGATCCAGTTCACGTGGGACGGGAAGTCCTGGACCCAGGTCAACGATTTTCAATGGGACTGCATGATGCCCGACACCTCGATCGAATGGAATCCGGCCCGGGCCACTGTGCGCTACACGCCCCAACCCGACGGGTCGCTCGACGGGATCATGCACACCGACATCTTGAGCGGCGCGTGCCAGGGCACCATCGATATGGACATGAAGGCTGAGCGTGTGTGAATTCACCCCGACGCCGCATCTGCTCAGTTTCGTTTGCTGATTACTCTGCGTCATAGCTGGGTATCCATGTGACCGTGCGTTTCTTCTCCGTTGCTGCCGCGGTCGGCATAGCCGTCGGCGTGCTGGTGGCCGCACCGGCTCGCGCAGACTTGAGCGGTTACGGAAATTGCGTGGGAAGCATTACGGAAGTTCCACTGTGGGAACACGACTATCAGAACCAGCAGCTCATCGGGATTATCGAGCAGGACCTCAACTCCGGTGTTTCTCCGGCCGCTGAAGCGCAAAAGGTATCGCATATGGGTTTCGACCCCCGCTTGGCCAACCGGATCGTGGAGTGCGTGATTCAGGAGCGCCCGTAAAGCCCTGGCGAAACGGTCGCTGAGCTCCTCTCATGAGGGTGTGGCCAACCCTCCACGCGCGGCCCCAGCGAGGAATGACTGTCCCCGTAAGTCGTTGCCCAGGAATGGGAACCGAGCGGGTAGGCCCAACTGTCAGCTGCGAGGGCCGCTCGTCGCGATGGGATCATAAGCGGATGACCACTCACACCTGCATGGGTTGCGGGCTCGAGACCCGTTACTCCTATGGGCGCGCCTGCATGGGGTGCGGCCTGAGAACCCACTACTCGTATGGTCATCGGCCGGACTGGTATCCGCAGGCGGCGGTAGCTTTCGCGACGCCGGCAAGAATCGTGGGCCTATGCGAAAGGCATCCGACGGCCGCGATGGCGTTGATGGTGCCGGCCACGCTCGTCGCCTTGGCGGCGATCGCCGCGTACCCGTTCGTGTTCGTGCCATTGTTGGCTCTGCTCAGCGTGGCTTTGGTGGCGTCCGTCCGCTACGAGGAAGCCCGCACCCCCACGAAGTAGCTCGCTTGGACGCAGGGGGCCGGGCGAATTTCAGCCCACGTCTACTCCAGCAGCTCAAGCAACTGAGCGGTCGCACCGTCATTACTGACAGCGGTTGTCCACTAAGTCTTTTCGAGTGATGAGCATCATCCTGGCAAAACACGGCTGCGACGGCCGGCGATGTGCGATGAGCGGTGTCGAAAGCTGCCCGGCATCGGCAATGCTTGTCCCCGGGGTGGCGCACCTGGCGTGGAGAAATCTATTGCTGGCTTGCGTGGCGCTTGCCGAACCATGCTCGGTAGGCGAGGTAACCCATCAATACGGCGAGGCCTCCGGTACCGATGAGGCCCAGCGCCGTGCCGTGAGTGCACAGATTCAGCACGAACAGCGCCAGGCATAGCACAGCCATCGCCGTGTAGAAGGCCCGGCCGTACCGGGGGTTCGTCTTCACGAGTGCCTCTGATCAGCAAAAACTCTGGTGCGCGATACTGGGATTGAACCAGTGACCTCTTCCGTGTCAGGGAAGCGCTCTCCCGCTGAGCTAATCGCGCCTGGGTCAAAAGCTGGAGGTGGAGACGGGAATCGAACCCGTGTGCACGGCTTTGCAGGCCGTTGCCTCACCACTCGGCCACTCCACCGCTGGGATTGATGCCACTTGCACCTTCGAGCGGATGACGGGATTCGAACCCGCGACCCTCACCTTGGCAAGGTGATGCGCTACCAACTGCGCTACATCCGCGCGCCCTGGGCGAGATCGTCGCCCGGTGCGAAGCACGACGATAGTCGACGTGAGCGGGCACATACAAATTTCTTGGTACGGGCCGCGTCCAGGTTATCGCGCCGTAACGGCGACCCGCAGGCGGCCGGTACTGTCGAGACCGAGCTCGTGCTAGTCTTCGACGTCGTTCGCCTCTCGGCGCCGGTCCCGTGGCTCAGTGGGAGAGCGTCCGCTTCACACGCGGAAGGTCGCTGGTTCGATCCCAGCCGGGACCACTTCCCGACGGTGCAGGCATGGGTCAATCACCGCTTTGTTGGCTGCCGAACCGGTGCGCGCGATCACGGCCGCTCTGCGCCATGAGAGGGGAACCGTCCTGCGGTAGCAGCGGTACGCTCGTCAAAGCCCTCGAACTAGTAAAGGTGGAGGGATGCTCATGCCGAAACCACCGGGCGCTTCAGCGGCTGCCCGACCCTTGTTCGGTTAAATGTGGCGATCCACGAGCAGTTGCTCGCTGCCGTCGACGGCCGGCGCGGGATAGAAGCCGCCGACTCTCTGTGCCACGCTTGCGTGGTCTTCCTCGAGGTTGACGCAGCGGCGATTTCGATCGTCTTCGACGGCGCTAGCAGCGGCACACTGGGATCCAGCAGCCCGGCCGCGCGCATCTACGACGAATTGCAGTTCACGCTCGGCGAGGGACCGTGCCTTGACTCTGTCGCGCGGCGGATTCCGATTCTGGTCGTCGACCTCGCCGATCCCGGCGAGGCTCGGTGGACCGCCTACGGGCCCGCCATGCTGGCCCACGGCATCAGGAGCGTTTATGCGATACCGGTCGTCGTGGCCGGCGAATTCGTCGGCGCCCTCGACCTGTTCCGTGCGCAGCCCGGACCGCTGCCGGACGAGGATGTGGTCGGCGCGGTCGCCGCCGCGGAGCTTGCTGGCATCCCGCTCCTGGACCTCATGAACGCCGACCTGCAGGCAGCCGTTGCCGACCCCACCAGCAATGCCTGGGCCGAACTCACCATGCTGAGCCGCTCGGAGGTCAGCCAGGCCACCGGGATGCTGGTCGCGCAGCTGGGGGTTGAGCCTGCCGAGGCCCTTGTCCGGCTGCGCGCTCACGCATACGCGACCGGCCGCAGCGCCACCGACGTCGCCCGCGACATCCTCGAGCGGCGGCTGAAGCTCGAGGCCGACTGATGCCGGCTCGCATAGGCAGGGACAGTCCGAAGGAGGCGCTGTGACTGAGACTCCCCGTGAAACCCGCGTGCTGGACGCCGTCGTCTCGCTCGTCGACAGCCTGCTCGACGATTTCGATGTCGTCGACCTGCTGACCGACCTCACCGAGCGATGTGCTGAGCTGCTCGACATCGAGGCCGCGGGATTTCTGCTCGCCGACCCGCTGCAGCAGCTCCGGTTGCTGGCCGCCACCTCGGAGCAGGCGCGCGAACTCGAACTCTTCCAGCTGCAAGCCGACGAAGGCCCATGCGTGGACTGCTACGCCACGGGTCGACCGGTTTCGGTCGCCGACGTCCAACGCGTCGCAGGGCGGTGGCCGCGGTTCGTCCCCGCCGCGATCGGGGCGGGCTTCGCCTCCGTGCACGCCGTTCCGATGCGCGCTGCCGGCATGGTGTTCGGCGCGCTGGGTTTGTTCGGCACTCGCCCGGGCGAGCTCAGTGAGGCCGACCTGCTCGTCGGCCAGACCCTCACTCACATCGCATGCGTGGCGATCCTGGTGGAGCACCCGCCCACACCCGCCACCGTGATGCCGCAACTGCGCTCCGCACTGACCAGTCGCGTCATCATCGAGCAGGCCAAAGGCTTCCTCCGTGAAACCCTGGGTGTGTCCGTGGAGGAGGCGTTCCGGCTGTTGCGCACGTACGCGCGGGCCAAACGTCAACACTTGACCGACGTCGCCCGCAGACTGATGACCGATCGGGATTCCCGCCCGCTGCTGCTCGCGGAGTTGACCGAACTCGCGACAGCGCCACCGCGATAACCGGTTCAGCGATGCCGCGCGCGGGCGCGCCGCACGGCCTCGTCGACCAGCCGTTCGGCGACGACGTTCAGCTTGACGTTCTCGGTCTGGCTGATCTGGGCGAGCCGGCCGAAGGCCTCCTCAGCGGTGCCGCCCGACCTGCTACGGATGATGCCGATCGCCTGATCTATGACTGCGCGGCTGTCCAGCGCGCGCTGCAATCGCGTCGTCCGTTCCTGGGCGTTGGCCAGCAACTGCGCGTTGTGCACCGATACCGCGGCGGGCCTGGCGAACTGGGATCCCAACCGCACCGCGTGCTCGCCGAAGGCGTCGCGGTTTTTGGCATAGGCATTGATCGCCCCGATCACCTGGTCACCGACGATCAACGGGAGCGCCAGCGCGGAATGCACGTGCATCCGGGCCACCCTTCCACCGAAGTGCGGCCAACGGCTGTCACTTCCCAGCGATCCGCTCACCGCGGGCCGCCGGGATTGCATGCACGTTATGCATGGCCCCTCGTGCATTTCGTCGTACTGAATGGTGTCAATCTCGTGGACAAGCGCCGCCGTCGCGGCCCAGGTCTGGACGCTGGAAATGCCGTATCGCGGATCGATCAACGCGACGCCCACACCGTCTGCGCGGGGAATCGCCTGGGCGGCGAATTCCGCCACATCGCCCAGAATGTCGATCACTCCTTGAGCGCCGGCCACGATCCCGGACACTCCGCGGAGCCCGGCATACAACTCGGCCTCGTCCGCTTCCCGTTGGGTGGGGGAGGGCTCGGATTGCGCGGGCGCTCTGCGACCGGGCTGGGCGTCGAAGTCGGTCACTATCCCCTCCTCCGACACAAACCTACTCTTCGCGGCGTCCCGGGAGTCAGCCGACGAGCGTCAGCGTATGGACGCGTCGAAGCTTCCCCGACGGGGTCTTCGGGATCATTCCCGGCTCGAGCACGACCACATTGCGGGGCCGGACATCGACCTCGGCGACCACCTCGTGCGCCACCTGATGCTCGATCCGGCGCACCTCGGCCGGGTCCTGCCAGCTATTGGACTCCACCGCGACAGCGAACGTCTCCCGCGACCGTCCGGCATCCAGGCGCACCGCCACGGCACAGCCGGGCCGGACCCCCGGGACGCGCCCGGCGGCACGTTCGATGTCGGTGGGGTAGACGTTGCGCCCAGCCATGATGATCACGTCCTTGACGCGGCCGCAGACGACGAGGTGTCCGGTCTCGGTGAGGTAGCCCAAATCGCCTGTGTCATACCAACCCTGGTCGTCTAGGGCCCCGACGAAACCGCCCATCGTCACGTACCCGGCCGTCACCGGTTCGCCGCGCACCTGAATGACGCCGACGCCCCGCGCGGACAGGATGTTGCCGTCGTCGTCGATGATGCGCGCCTCCAGCCCCTTGAGCGGACGGCCAAGCGTTGTCAGCCGCCGGGTTTGGCCCTTGGCCGCCGGAACGGCTCGGTGGAGCAGGGCGAGCAGGTCCGCGTCGACCTCGTCGATCATCAGGCCCGCGCCGCACTCGGAGAACGACACAGCCACTGTCGTCTCGGCCATACCGTACGCGGGCAGGATCGCCTCCGGACGCAACCCGAACGGTTTGCCCGCTTCGCAAAAGTCTTCGACGTCGGCCGGTTCGACTTGTTCGGCCCCCGACAGCGCCCACCGCAGGCTGGACAGGTCGAACTGGCCAGGCTCGGCCAGCGTACGAAGGCGTTTGGCGAACAGCTTGTAGGCGAAATTCGGCGCGGCGGTCATGGTGCCCCTGTACTTGTCGATGAGCTTCGCCCACAGCAAGGTGTCGCGCAGGAAGTCCATTGGAGTGACCTTCACTAGCTCGGCACCGAAATACATTGGCACGGTTAAGAAGCCGGTCATACCCATGTCGTGGAACAGTGGCAGCCAGCTCACGATCACGTCGGTATCGATGTCGACTTCTGCGCCGATGAACATTGCCTCGGCGTTTGAAACGACATTGCGGTGCGAAACCTGAACGGCCTTGGGCGATCCGGTGGAACCAGACGTCAACTGCAGCAGCGCAACGTCGTCTTCGTCGGTCCGGACCGGATCGATCGGCCGGCTGCCGAGCAGTTGCTCGATTGTCAGCACTCGGGTACCCAGCTCGGCCAGAAGCGGCCCGGCGGCCATGAATGGGTCCGAGATGACGACCGTTTTGGCGCCGATCATCGTGATGACGGCGGCGGTTTCCTCGGCCCAGCGTCCAAGATCGGTGCGTGGCGTGGGCTGGTGGAGCATGGTGAGGCTGGCGCCGCGCATCCAGATTCCCTGCCCGGCAGGCGCGATCTCGGCTGGAGCACCCGCCAGCACCGGGACGGCGTCACCGCGGTCGACACCCGCGGTCGCCAGGCCACCCGCGATCCGACGGGCGCGCTCATGCACCTCGCCCCAGGTGTGTCGGACGGGACAATTCGGCTCCCCGGTGACCAGGCCCTTCGAACTGGACCGGGCGGTGTCATACATGGTTTCCGTGAACTTACTCAAGGCCATTCCTTTGGCTCCGGCGCGGCGGCGCCGCGGTTGGCGTCCGGCCGTGCGCCGGGGTGTTCGACTGCGGACCCGCGCCCGGATGAAGCCATGCGTCGATGTTGCGGCGCCGAACTTTCATCGAAATTGGGAGTGCGCCAGCATGTCTGATGCTGGCGCGATAGGAGTGCCGTCCGCCGGGAAATGAGGTGGACGATGAGCGCAGCGGCAGAGCGTGCCCTCTTCACGCACGCCACAAATGTTTCGTCGCTCCGATTGAAGCGCGGTCTCGAGCATTCGGACACACTGACGGTACATACGTGCGGGCAATCAGCCGGCGGGGCGCGCCGATGTTGCCGACGGGGGGCAGCGACCAAGCCTGACCACCGGACTCCGTCAGGGGCAGTCCGAAAGACCAACCCTTTGACCGCCGAATTAACCGGGTGTCCGGTCACGTTACGGCGGGGATCTCTTCGATCGCCGCAGGACGTTTCCGGTGGCTGCGCAATCAACCGTGACAAACCATACCGCAGGGTCCTCGGAAAATTGCTGAATGCGGTAGCCGTCCCGGGCTGCCACACGGTGGGCGCTGGAGGCGTAGCGTTGTGGGTACTGAGTTCATCAGTCTGTCGGAAAGCACGTTGGCAGTAAGCCGCGGAAACTTGGTGAGCGTCTGCTCGAGGCGCGCATCGCGGTGTCCACCCGTTACGTTCCCGGACAGCACCGGATATCGCTCATTCGCCCCCAATACGGAGGACTACCAGAAGAACCGGTAATCAGCTGCGTCGGCAATCCGCGTTCCCGAGCTTTGGTGGCGCGCCGCAGCGGTTGCACCGGTTCCGCGTTCTTCGTCGCCCATGAGCGCTGAGAACCCGACATACAAGCTCGACGAAAGAGAGCAAACGATGGCGATTACCGACATTGCGGCCTTCGCTCACCTGACCGACGCCGACATCGAGAACCTGGCCATCGAGCTGGACGCCATCCGACAGGACATCGAAGACTCTCTCGGCGAGCGCGACGCCCGCTACATCCGCCGCACCATCGCCGCGCAACGCGCCGTGGAGGTAGCCGGCCGGCTCATGCTGACCGCAAGTGCGAAACGCTCTGCGTGGTGGGCGGGAACGGTGACCCTGGGTCTGGCCAAGATCATCGAGAACATGGAGATCGGCCACAACGTCATGCACGGCCAGTGGAACTGGATGAACGATCCCGAGATCCACTCCTCGACATGGGAGTGGGACATGAGTGCGGCATCAAAGCACTGGATTTCCTCCCACAACTTTCAGCACCACAAGTACACCAACATCCTCGGCATGGACGACGACGTCGGCTACTTCATCCTGCGAGTCACGCGCGACCAGCCATGGCAGCGCTTCAACGTCGGCAACCTGCTGTTCAATGCCATCCTCGCGCTTGGGTTCGAGTGGGGAATCGGCTTGCAGACCGTCGATTTCGAGAAGCTCGTGAAGGCTGGACCGGAGCGTGCCCTCACCCTTCAGCAGGCACGTGAGTTCTCAGCCAAGGCCGGAAGGCAGGTGGTCAAGGACTACATCGCGTTCCCGGCGCTGACCTCGTTGTCGCCCGCGGCGACCTACAAATCGACGCTGAAGGCCAACGCGGTGGCCAACGTGATCCGCAACATCTGGGCCAATGCGGTGATCTTCTGCGGGCATTTCCCCGATGGCGCAGATAAATTCACGAAGACCGACATGACCGGCGAGACCCGGGGCCAGTGGTATCTGCGCCAGATGCTGGGTAGCGCCAACTTCGAGGCCGGGCCCGCGCTGCGGTTCATGAGCGGCAACCTGTGCCACCAGATCGAGCACCACCTTTACCCCGATCTGCCCAGTAACCGCCTGCACGAGGTCTCGATCCGGGTCAGGCAAATCTGCGACAAGTACGACCTGCCCTACACCACCGGTTCATTCTTGATGCAGTACGGCAAGGCGTGGCGCACCATCGCCAAACTGTCGTTGCCGGACCGCCACTTGCGCGACACCGCCGACGACGCCCCGGAGACCCGCAGCGAGCGGATGTTCACCGACTTGGAGCCGGGTTTCGGCGGCATTGATCTAAAGACAGGGCGCCGTCGCGGGCTCAAGACAGCGATCGCGGCGATCGCAACCAGCGTCGCGAAGCCCGCGCGAGGTGGACTTCGGTGAAGTCTCGCGCGAACGAAGGAAGTTGTGCCTCAGCGCTTTTCGTTGCGAAGTAGCGCATCGGTGGCCGCCGCGGTGCGGCGGTCCGCCTTGACGTGCTTGTCGGCGCGTTTCTCCTTCAATGACTTTCCGGATTTCTTGCTCATGGTTCGTCGAGGAGACTTATCGGACATCGCTGGCCCCTTCGTCATGGGGGCCTGGTCGGTCCCGATTCTGCGACTGTACTCCACGGCGGGGATCTCCGGGCTTCGCTGGGCCCTTTGCGGGTGTATCCTCAAAGGAGTTGGAAATCCAGGCAGTCCGGGCTGAGTCAGTCATATGCCGCTGATCGCACCGAGCAACCGCTCATGCCGGGCACGCAGGTGGCCACATGTAGTTGGGATTGCCTTGAGCGCCTTGGTCGACTTTCCATGTTTGGCGGATTCCCCTGGTCGACAGGGGATTTCCGCTGCCACGAGTTTCGGCATTCTGGGTACGTATCCACCGACGGCGTCCGGACTGGCTACGTTCAGCGCCGCGCTGGCAAGCGGGTTGAGCACCAATGGCGCCGAGGTCAGCGTCGTTCGAGTGTCCGACGGGCCGCCGGCCTCGAGCGCCCGCATCATCGGAGAGCTGGTCAACGGCTCAGCGGCATCCATCGCAGCGTGCGCCGAGTTGCTGAACCAGAGCGACGTCGCCGTGATCCAGCATGAGTACGGCATCTACGGAGGCGTCGACGGCGCCGAAGTCGTGGGCATCATCGACAGACTGCGTGTCCCATTGATCTTGGTCGCTCACGCCGTCCCCAAAGACCCTACGCCACACCAGCGTTCGCTTCTCGAGCTGCTCGCCGCCCGGGCGGACCAGGTGGTTGTGATGTCCGAGGCCGCCAGCCGACGGCTGCGCCGGGGCTTCGACATCGCCCGCCACAAGATCGCCACCATCCCATACGGCGCGACCGTCCCGACGAAGCCATCCTGCATGCGCAGCGGTCGACCCGTCGTGTTGACCCCGGGCCTGCTCGGCCCAGGCGACGGCATCGAGCGGGTGATCGAGGCAATGGCGTCGCTTGATGACCTGCCCGGCCGGCCGCGGTACGTGGTTGCGGGCAGAACGGACCCGAATGTGCTGGCCGCCGACGGCGAGGCGTACCGGAATGCCCGGATAGATCAGGCGCTGCGCAGCGGTGTCGCGGATTCGGTGTGCTTTGACACGGATTGCCGGAACGTTCCGATGCTCACCGAACTCTTCCAGTCCGCGGCGGTCGTGGTGTTGCCCTACGACTCGACCGATCAGGTCACCTCCAGTGCTCTGGTCGACGCCGTCGCGAGCGGCCGACCGGTCGTGGCCACCGCGTTCCCGCACGCCGTCGAGCTGCTCGCCAGTGGCGCCGGCATCGTCGTCGCGCATGACGATCCGGATGCGCTGGCTGGTGCCCTGCGCCGGGTGCTGACCGAGCCGCGCCTCGCCGGCGCGATGGCGGCCGAGGCCAGGAGATTAGCGCCCGAGATGGCCTGGCCAAACGTCGCCCGTGCGTATCTGCGGCTCGCGCATCGGGTCCTCGCGCAGCGACGGGCGCGGGCATGAGCAAGGGTGATACCCGGTCAGCCCCAGGACGTTTCGTGCGGATCCAACGGTGCCGATTGCTCCGGACTCCCAAGCTCTGAGGCGCATCTGCGCACGAGTTGGCGCAGGTCGCCCGCATTCATCGGTTCTGCTGAAGTGTGAACCTCAGACATGAGGCGGCAGGCGTCCTCCGTAGAGCTCGAAGGCGCCAGCACGAACAGCACCGCGTCGCGAGAATGCGTACCCATCAGATAGATCGTGTCGCTGAAGATCAGCCGGTAGGGATTGAGTGAAACCATCTCATCGTGGCGTCTAATCCGTGTAGGCGCGGGCAACCACACACTCGGGTCGTAAACGACCCGGCGCACTGTGCCGATCCATAAACCGAATACGGCAAGTAAGTCCGGTAGCTCTGAGCTCAGGTCCAAGCTCTTCGGCCACCAGGCGCCGTCCACGGCGGCGCTTGTATCGTCGCGTCCACACAGCGCTAACCGGGTCATGTTTGACGGGGCAGCGGAAGGATGCGCCACGCGACGCTCCGATCTACCAATTTTGGCTATCACGGGATGGCTACCGAAGGGGCGGCACCGGACAAACCCGGCGTGACGACGTACGACATCGGGGGCGGCGATGCAACAACCGAGGTCCTCAATCGGCGAGCGGCCGTGTCCGCTGCGGCACATGAAGGCCAAATCGACTGAGCCTTGTTGATTCCCAGTGATTTGCGCGACGAGCCCCTGCACGGGTCTATACCGGGGCCTCCATTTCTTCCGGGCTGATCATGAGGCCCTCGACGGTCGAGCCATTGTTCGGGCTGGCCGCGGCCATCATGATGGTGTGCGCCTGGTCCGGGTCGGCGTGCGGGGAGACCACCAACAGGACGATTTTGTTGCGATTGAGGCCGAGGACTTCGATGGTGTCGACCGGCTGGCGGTGGTATCCGTCGAGTCGCACCATGCGTCCCCCGGCCGCGAACTTGGCGGGCGGCTTTGCCCATTCGTTGACGTTGTAGATCACGCGGCCAATCGGCCCGAGTCGAACCGACAGCACTGCCAGCAGATCCGGTAGCTCCGTCGTCAGGTCGTCACCGTGCGGCCACCATGCGCCATCGACATACCCGCTTTGGGGCGCCTTGGGCTTTAGCCTCAGGCGCGGTGTGTGTGCCGGTGGGGTTTGCCGTCGCCCGGCATCCGTGTGGTCTTGTTTCAGCGTCATCGCGACGCTCCCGTCTTGACCGCGAGACCGGCCAAATCATTCGAATCGGCGACGAGATGGCTTGAATAGTCAGGTACGAAGTATCGCCGATGGTTCCCACACTACTCGGGTGGTCCAGAACCGAACCGCGGCGCGCTGGTCGCGACCAGCGGTCGGGCGTCTCAACGGATGGAAACGAGGTGGTCGATCGAATCCCGCGGTAGGTCGCCGTCGACGACGGCGGTCACCACCAGCTGGTTCAGCGTGATCGCGCCTCCGTGATTATCGAGAAACGCGGTGTCTGAGGCGTCCCGCCCTGTGGCTATCCGCACCAGGGTTTGCCGCGGAGCCAGCAGCGTCGCATCGACCACCCGCCATTGCCCCTCGACAAAAGCCTCGGCCACGGCGTGAAAGTCCATCGGATGCACCCCGGGCGCGTACACCGATACCAGGCGGGCCGGGACGTTGACCGCACGCAGCAGCGCCACCACCAGGTGCGCGTAGTCGCGGCACACACCTTCGCCGGAGAGCAGGGTTTCCACCGCCCCGTCGATCGGATCGCTTGAGCCGGGCACATAGTTCAGCCTGGTGCCCACCCACGAGCTCACATTCTCCAGCAGCGTCGCCGAATCGCCGTAGGTGCCGAATTCGGTTGCGGCGAAACCATAGAACTTATCGGCCTCGGCGTAGCGACTGGGTCGCAGATACATCGACAGGTCGTATTCGGTCACCGGAGCCGGATCGGTTTGACCCACGATCGTCGCCGCGTAGTCGACTCTCAGGGTGCCCACCTCCGCGTCGAACTTGTGGATACGGTTGCCGTGCACACCGCTGACGTCCAACGGCTGGACGGGCCGTCCATTCAAGACGAAACGCAGCGATTCGGAGACCTCAGTGCGTGGATGCGGGGCGACTGCGATCTGAAACTCCAGCGTTGTGGGTGCGGTGATTTCGACTTCGAGCTCGGCGCCCACTTCGCGTCTCATAGCGCGATGATGCGCCAGTCGCCCCGCATCCGCCAGCCGTGCGGCGGCGCGGGGCAGGAATGGCGTGCACCCTGCACACCCGTCCGCCCCCCGGGGATCATCCTTGTGCGTGACACCGGCCGACAAGTGGCCACGTTTCAATCTTCTCTCTTTGCCGTATATGGCTTACCCTGGGTGTCGGCGACCGATGTGAGCAGGTTGCACTCGAAGTCTGTTGCTAGATGGCCGTTGGTGCGCAACTGTGGTGTTGAGCAGCCAGCACCAGACCGGCCGCCGTCGAATCTTCACTGTGTGTACCAACGCAGCAGGGCTCCTCTACAGCGCACGTATTTCGGCGCGGACCGTGGGTCTCGACGGCCCGTCGCCGGCTCGTCGCAACCGCAGGGGGTCAGCCGTTCCATGGCTTTGACCCTGCCCAGATCGGAGTAGGCTGCAACGCATCGGCGGTATTCCGTTTGTGATCGTTGTGGGTCATGTCGCCGCCGATTCGAATTTGGCCGGTCTCGCGGTCAAGACGGGAGCGTCGCGGTGACGCTAGGGCAAGCCCGCAACAGCTCGAGGTGGGCCACGACACGGGGCATCCCCGCGCCGCGGTTTCGGTTGAAACCCACCGCGCATGGCAGCGGGTATGTGGATGGTGCATGGTGGCCACGCAGTGATGACCTGCTGACACAACTGCCTGATCTGATCGCCGACCTGTCGATGCGTCTGGGCGCGATCAGTTGTGTGAAGTACAACAACACCGAATGGAGGGCAACGCCCGCCGAACTGGTGAGCGGGGGACGGGTGGTCCGACTTGACGGAGACCGCGGCCATCCGCCAAGTACGGTGGAAGTCCTTGACTGCCAAGGCGATAAGCTTGCGTTGCTGGTTGTCCCATTTCACCTCGGCCCCGATCAGGCGCACGGGATCGTGACGGCAGCCGCCGCGCCTGGCGACGTGTCGAGCGTCGATACCCTGCTCATGATCAGCGCGAAAGACCGCGAAAACCGCACGAAGAGGACCGCCGCGCGCGCCCGCTGGGAATTAGCAACGCGGCTATGACGATTGCCGACCGAGGGCCATCAGCGACTTCGGTATCGGACTCGAGAGTCGGCCCAACGAATTGAAGAAGTAACTGGCACAACCGAAGTGAACAGATCGTCACCGACGACGACGGCGCCGCCGGTGCTCATGATGCTGTCCGCATCACTGTTGGCACGCGTTGATAGAGGTTGTGAATCAAGAGGTTTCGTTGCACGAAAGGGGGGCGCCGATGGTTATGCGATTGTCGGGGACCGATGCGCTGTCGCTGCACACCCAAAGTTCGGAGATGCCCGCGCACACGGTCACGCTGGTGATCATCGATGCGTCCGATCAGCTGAGCCACCAGCGGCTACACCGACTGGTGGCCGCGTCGCTGCCGCAACTGGCGCGGTTTCGGAGCCGTCTGGTGACCAAGCCGCTGGGCGTGGGGCAGCCCGTGTGGGCCGAGATTGACGACTACGACCCCTCTCCGCAAATCCACTGTGCAACGCTTCGCGCTCCCGGCGGGCGGCGGGAGTTCGCCGATCTCATCGCGGACTTGAGCGCCGGGCGACAGGATGGCCTCAGCCGGCTGTGGGAAGCGTGGAGTATCAATGGCCTGGCGGGCGGCCGGTGGGCGTTGGCCGTGAAGATGTCGCCTGCCCTGAACGACGGGGCCGCTGGAGTAGCGTCCGTGTGGCCGCGGCTGCTGACCACCGGACCGCACGCCGACCCGGCCGACAATCTGCCGGCCGAGCCGGGCTTCGGCTCGGCGCCCTCCGTAGGCGAACTCGTTACCGACGTGATGACGGAGATCATCGAAAACCATGTCGCCGGAATGTGGCTGGTCGCCGAGACGGTATCTGGTGTGCTGCAGGCCGTGAGTGGTCGGCTGCGCCGCATGCGCGCAGGGGCCCCGACGGAACCGCTGGCATCGTCGATGAGCGGGCCGGTGCCGCACACGGTCTTCAACGCGCCGCTGACCAGGCGACGTGCAGTGGCCTTGGCCTCGATCCCGCTGGCAGACGTGAAGGCGGTCAGCAACGCGTTCGGGGGCAGCATCACCAATGTTGTTCTAGCCGCCTGCACACTGTCATTGCGCGCATGGCTGCAACGGCACGACGAGGTGCCCGACGACCCCCTGCTGATGCGGATGCCGTTCGAGCTACCAGCCACGGATCCCCCTAGGGTCGGCAGGGCGTTGACTATGGGGCGGCTTCGCATCCCGGTACACCTCGCCGACCCGGTGCAGGTCCTCGCCAACCTCCATACCGCCACCGAAAGACTGAACACGATCCGTAGTGGTAGTAACGAAAACTGTTCTCCCACGGTCGATTTAGCGGCGATGGCTGCGCTTACCCCGCCGGCCGTAGCGCGCATGGGAATGCGGCTCTACACCCGATCAGGCCTGCGGCGCCAGCTCAAGCCGATCTGTCATGGCAGCGTCTCCCACATTGCCGGTGATCCGGTGCAGGCATACTGCGCCGGCGCCAAGGTCGTCGGCATGTACAGCGTGGCACCACTGGCCGAAGACAGTGGGTTGAGCATCGCGCTGACCGCCCGTGGTGACGGGCTGGATGTGAGCGTGTGTGCGTGCCCCGACAATGTGCCCGCGATCGATGACATCGCTACCGGGATCATGCGGTCCGTCGATGTTCTGGTGGCGGCCGCACAGGAATCTCCTCGCGGGCAAGGCCGTTCCGTCGTCACCGAGATGACGTCACACCCCGCGAATCGTTCACGCGGCCAACCCTATTGACAGGCTCACGTAAGTCCCCGCGCTGTCGGTTCGGCCGGGATTTTCCGATCATTACCCGGAAGTCATCGGCGATCACAACGGGTCCATAACGGGTTAGGCAAGTCTCCACATGGCGAGTCGTATCTTTCACCGACCTATGCATGTAGTGTTGAAGTATCGGTGCCAAACAGGCACGAGAGTATGGCCTCCGATGGTCGGGGATGCGCTGGTATAAGCCGTAACTGTTCTGCTGAGGCGCCAGGGCTGATGGCGTTGATCAGCACGCCGCAACGACTAGCCACCGCTTATCGGTAACGCACCGTGTGGCGGAAGGCCGCTATGGTAGTTCACAACGACAACGGCATCTTTTTGGACCCGGTGCGCGCGTCGGCCCGGCGAGCCAGCGCCAGCCGCGAAATTTTCGCCGCTCTCTTGTCCGACGCCGATCTTCATTTGCAGCCACTGCAGCTGATTGTCGAACGTGCCGCAGAGCTGGCCGATGCCGAGCAGGTGATCGTGCTCGTCCCGGTTGACCCCGATCAACCCCGCAGTGACGTGGACCAGCTGGTGGTGTCGGCAGCAGTGGGCGTGCACGCCAAGGAACTTCTCGGACAAGAGGTTCCGGTCAGTGGTTCCATCGTCGGTGAGGTGTTTCGGTCTGGTGAGGCCCTGATCAGCGATACGTTTCGCCATCCAATGCGGGCGTTCGCCGACATCGGTGAGCGACCCGCATTCGTGATGTTGCTGAGGTCCGGGCAGCAGGCACTGGGCGTGATGGTGGTGGCCCGTAACGCCGCTGCGCCACCTTTCGGCGACGAGTATTTTGACCTGGCCCGCGACTTCGCCGATCACGCCGCGATCGCCCTGACGCTAGCCACCGCGCGACGACACGCCAGTGAACAGACCGTGCTGGCTGATCGGGACCGCATCGCCCACGATCTGCATGACCATGTCATCCAGCGCGTCTTCGCCATTGGCATGGACTTGCAAGGTGTCACCGCACGCCTGCGTTCACCACAGCTGGCGGCGCGGGTGGCCCAATCCGTGGACGGATTGGACGCCGTCATCGACGACATCCGCCGCTCCATCTTCAAACTGCAACGTCCCCCGGCCGGGCGGCGCAGTTTCGCCCGGCGCATCCAGGACGCTGTCGAGCACCTCAGCGGGGACCACCGCGAGGTCACCACGCTGAGCATGGCTGGGCCCATGGCCACCGTGAGCGATGAACTCGCCGCCCACGCCGAAGTCGTTGTCGTCGAAGTGCTCAGCAACGCGGTGTGGCAATCAGGGGCCGAAAACATCACCGTCGAAGTCAGTGTCACCGACGAACTATTCATCGAGATCACTGGTGATGTAGGCGGAATCCCGTCGGACGACCAGCGCCGAATTGGCCTGGCGAGTATTGCCCAATGCGCCGAAGACCTCGGCGGCCAGTGCATGATCGCGAGCCCACCAGACCGCGCCATCCACGTCTGCTGGCGCATACCGCTGCAGGACTCGTCCGTCCATACGACAGCGGTGGCCCCGATATAGACAGCCTCCGCTGCCTGTAATGCGGAAATTACTGCCATCGCCCCAGGTCATTCCGCGCTATGGTGACACGACCGGTGGGTTGGCACCCTCTTTACTCGCGAGGACAGTGACCGTCGATGGCCGACGTGGATGCAGAGGCGATCCAGCAGGATCTGATCGCCGGGGTCGCCGCGGAACTCGACTTCGCCGGCGTCGAGCAGATCGGGCGCGGCGGATTTGGCGTGGTCTACCGTTGCGCCCAGCCCGAGCTGGACCGCATGGTGGCGGTCAAAGTCCTGACCAACGACCTCGACCCGGAAAATCTCGACAGATTCCTGCGTGAACAGCGCGCGATGGGCCGGCTCTCCGGGCACCCGCACATCGTCACCGTCCTGCAGGTCGGCACCACCCGCGGCGGCCGGCCGTTCATCGTGATGCCGTACCACGGCAAGGGGTCGCTATGGGGCCTGGTCAGCGCTCACGGGCCCCTGGACTGGCGCGAGGCGCTGAGCATCGGGGTGAAGCTCGCCGGCGCGCTGGAAGCGGCGCATCGGGCCGGCATCCTGCACCGCGACGTGAAGCCGGGCAACGTCCTGCTGACCGACTACGGGGAACCGCAGCTGACCGACTTCGGCCTGGCCCGCATCGCCGGCGGGTTCGAGACCCGCTCGGGCGTGGTCATCGGCTCACCCGCGTTCATCGCGCCCGAACTGCTCGAAGGCGCCACTCCGACAACCGGATCCGATGTCTACTCGTTGGGCGCGACGTTGTTCTGCGCGCTGACCGGCCACCCGCCGATGGGCCGGTCGATCCCCGAAACGCTGCGTGATCGGGGCGTGCCCGACGACGTCGTCGCGGTCATCGAGACCGCCATGATCCGCGATCCGTCGCGCCGGCCGGGGACGGCTCTCGAATTCGGTGAGCAGCTGCGTGAGGTCCAGCGCCGCCACCGCATCCCCACCGACGACATGGTGGTGCCGGTCGAGCTGAGGCGCGCAGGCTCGCCACGTGCGGGGGCCTCGGATCATCGGCGCGACGCCACGCCGACGCCGCCGGCGCCGGCGACGAAATACCGTCCTCCCGCCTCGGTTCAATCGCTGGTCCCGCGCGATCGGTTGACGGCGTTGCTGCGCGCGGCCGGGCGCAGGCGGCTGATCCTGCTGTACGCGCCGTCGGGGTACGGCAAGACCACCCTGGTCGCCCAATGGCGCGCCGAACTGACGGACTACGGCGTCACGGTGGCCTGGCTGACCGTCGACGACGACGACAACAACGTGGTGTGGTTCCTCGCCCACCTGCTCGCCGCGATCCGGCGCGTGCGTCCCACCCTGGCCGAACCGCTGGAGCAGCTACTCGAACAGCGCGGCGACGAGGCGACCCGTTACGTGTTGACCTCGCTGATCGACGCGATCGACGAGACCGGCGAACCCGTCACACTGGTCATCGACGACTGGCAGCGGGTATCGGACGCCCACAGCATCGACGCCCTGCGGTATCTGATCGACCACGGTTGCGATCACCTGCAGATCATCGTGACCAGCTGGTCGCGGGCCGGACTGCCGTTGAGCAAGTTACGAGTTCGCGATGAACTGGTCGAGATCGATTGTGAAAAGCTGCGATTCGATACCGACGAGGCGCGGTCACTGCTCAACGAGGCGGTCGGGCTGCAGTTGGCGGGCAGCGACGTGGCGGCCCTCACCGCATCGACGGACGGGTGGGTCGCCGGCCTGCAGATGGCGAAACTCTCCCTGCGCGGCGGTGGCGATGCCGGCGCTTTGGTGAGTCGGATGTCGGGAGAAAGCGAAGCGGTCGGCGAGTTCCTCGCCGAGAACGTCCTCGACATCCTCGACCCCCAACTGGTGGACTTCATGATGGCGACCTCGATCACCGAACGCATCTGCGGTGAGCTGGCATCGGTGTTGGCCGGCGTCGCCGGCGGACACGCCATGCTCGAAGACGTCGAGCGCCGCGGCCTGTTCCTGCGCCACATCGACCATGAGCCCCAATGGTTTCGTTACCACCAGATGTTCGCCGGATTCCTGCGCCGCCGGCTCGAACGCGACAACCCCGGCCGCCTCAACGACCTGCACCGCACGGCGTCGGCATGGTTCGCCGAGCGCGGCCACATCAGCGAGGCCGTCGACCATGCGCTGGCCGCGGGGGAGACCGGCCGGGCGGTGGACCTCGTCGAGGACATCCAGACCAGAGCGTTGATCAACCAGTCGCGCATGACCACCTTCCTCGGCCTCGTCGAGAAGCTGCCGCCGCAGCTGGTGACCTCGAGGCCGCTGCTGCAACTCCCCGTGGCGTGGGCGAACATCCTGCTGCACCGCAGCCGGGCCACCGAGGCGGCGCTCGATCGCTTCACCGCCGCCCTGGCCACGGCCGACCTGCCCGAGGCGAGGCGGGCCGAGCTGACACTGGAAGCAAACGTGGTGCGCGCGGTGGCCGAGATCTATGCCGACCGGACCGACGGGCTCGAGGGCCTGCTGGCCGAGGTGATGTCGAGGGCGCACGAACTGCGCCCGGTGCTGCCCCAGGCCGCCGCCATCGCCCTGGCGTTCGCGGCGATTCAGCGCTTCGACTTCCCTGCCGCGCAGCGCCTCTTGGAGTGGGTCGAGCCCTTCAACGAGCAGGTCGGCGCGGTCGGTGCGGTCTACGCCCGCAGCTGGTCCGGCATCGCCGCCCGCCAGCAGCTCGACATCCCGCTCGCGTTGCGCCGTTTCCGGGAGGCGTTCGAGACCGGCACTGCGGTGGGGCCCCACTCCTACGCGGCCCGGATCGCCGGCGCCGTGCTCGGTGAAATGCTCTATGAGACCGGCGAATTGGACGAGGCGGCGGAGCTACTGGAGGAGAGCTATCACCTCGGCCCCGAAGGGGGCGGAGTCGACTACCTGGTGGCGCGCTATGTCGTCGGCGCCAAAACCAAAGCCGCGCAGGGCGATCGCGAGGCCGCCGCCGGCCGTCTGGACGCGGGCATGGCGGTGGCCGAGAAGCTGCGGTTACCGCGCCTGGCCGCCGCCATCACCCACGAGCGGGTCAGGCAGGGGCTGCCGATCGACCCCGCCGAGGCCGCCCGGCTGCGTGCCGGGGGCGGCATTCCGCGCGCCGGCGACGGCATCGCCACCCTCACCGCCGAACTCGACGCCGCCTCCGGCATCCGACTGCTCGCCCGGAGCCACGCCGGCGACGACCGGGACGAGGCGTGCCGCCGCGCGGCCGCCCTGCTGGCCGGAATCGACCCGGCCGCCCGGCCGCTGGCCGCCTTGCAAGCCCGCCTGTTGCTCGTCGAAACCGTCGGCGCCGCGGGGCGCGGCGCCGATGCGCAGGACGACATCGCGGCGGTGCGCACCCTGTGCACGCAGCATGGATTGCCGCGGCTGCTCATCGACGCGGGCCTCGGTTGACGGCAGAACACGAAAGGACGGTGGAATGGCAGGCAACCAGGAAGGCATCGGTATCCTGAAACTCGAATGCCCGCAAGGCCATCCGGTGGGCCGGATCGTCAAGGACGCCCCGCATCAGGCGGTTCAATACGATCCCGGCGCGATGGTGGGGCCCCGCCGGTTCTGGCCGGATGAAGATGACCAGCCGCAGTTCAGCGCGCAGTGCAGGCACTGCGACAAGCCGGTGGGCGACACCACGGCCACGCTGCAGGTGAAACTGGCCGAGGTGATCGCGGACGCGTCGGTGACGACCGGGACGGCCACGCTGGCATATCGGTAGGTCGCCGCTACGGTAAGAGCGACAGTAGCGACCGACCCGAGAGGAATCCCGTGGCCCAGGTTCCCCCCACCCAGCAGGACACCCCCCGCCCGCCGGAGGGGGACTGGCTCGGCACGCCATACCTCACCTTCGAGCGCCACGGGTCGATCGCGGTGTGCACCATCGACCGTCCCGAAGCGCGTAACGCCCTGACTCCCGCGATGTACTTCGGGATCCGTTACGCCGTCGGACGTGTCGCCGAGGACCCGGACCTGGCCGGGCTCCTCATCACCGGGACCGGGGACGTTTTCGCGCCCGGAGGTGACATGGGCGGCGGGGGAGCCACGGACAACTGGATCACCTTCGGCGGCGCGCTCGGCATGGACGTCACGCCGTTCGACACGGTGCGCACGTCGGCCAAACCCGTCGTCTCCGCGGTCAACGGCCTGTGCCAGGGCGGCGGATTCCAGATCGCGCTGTGCAGCGACCTGTCGGTGGTCAGCGACCGCGCCACCTTCCGGGTGCCCGAGCTGTTCCGCGGCTACGCCGACACCTACTACAGCCAGATGCTCGCCCGGGTCATCGGGCCGGTGCGTACCCGCGACCTGATGTTCACCGGACGGGTGCTGACCGCCGCCGAGGCCCTGGACTGGGGGCTGGTCACCCGCGTCGTGCCGCACGAGGGCCTGCTCGACACCGCGAAAGAGCTACTCGCCCAGTGTTGTCGGACCGCACCGCGGGCCCGCGGGATCATCAAGTCCAGCATCGACAGCTACCTGGGCCTCTACGACCGCATCGGCATGACCAGCAGCCTGAGCGACGCCGAGGCCCGTGAGGGCTTCCGCGCGTTCAAGGAGCGCCGCTCGCCCGACTGGGTGCACCCCGACCTGCGCGTCGAGGGGCGGCTATAAGTCGATCCACTCCCCGTGGGGCGCGACCCGCAACCGCTCGGCGATGCCGGCCTGGTCGAAGGCCGCGGCGAACTCGTCGGCGCCTTCGCTGAAGTGGGCCCAGCCGTCGACGTGCGCGGGTATGACGACGCGGGCGCCCAGAATCTCGGCCGCGGCGGCCGCGCGCGCCGCGGTCAGGGTCAGCGGCCGGCCGCGCTCCTTGGTGGGCACCCGGGCCGCCCCCGCGAACAGCACCGCGACGTCGATGTCGCCCACCCGATCGGCCACGTCCTTGACCACCGCCATCGAGGCGTTGTCGCCGCTGAGATACACCGTGGGCAGCCCGGATCCGGACAGCACGAAGCCGGTCACCTCGCAGTTGACGTGGCCGCCGTCGTCGCGCTGGCCGTCGGCGGGGCCATGCGTCGCCGGAACGGCTTGCACGGCAAGCGATTCGGACAGCTCATAGGTCTGCCACGGCGCCAGGCCCACCGCCGGCGGGCCGAGCCGCCCGGCGGCGCCGGGGTGGGTGAGCACCAGCGGTGCGGCCAGGGCCATCCGCCGGCCCTCGTCGTCCAGGTTGTCGGGATGCTGGTCGTGGCTGATCAGCACCGCGTCCACCCGGCCGAGCGCCTCGGGGCTGACGGCGGGACCGGTCAGCTTCGTCAGGTAGGCATGCACCCCGGGCGGGTCGAACGTCGGGTCCATCACGATCCGGTGCCCCGCGATGTCGACCACCGTGGTCGGACCGCCCAGCACGCTGATCGCGCAGTCACGCCGTTGTGCGTCCACTGTCGACCTCCCCATTTCGCGCACCGCAGCGTCTAGCCGTCAGCCGCCAAGAATTCTAGGGGCCGGCGCGTCCACCCGCCCCGTCGCGCAAATCCATCTTGCTTCTGCCCGCGTCTCCTGCTAGACATAAGTGAATATTTCCTAGTCTCTAGCGGAGGAATCATGACTCATCGTGTGCTGGTGGCCGGTGTCGGGATGATTCCCTTCACCACCCCGAGTCGATCCGAGACATACCAGGTTATGGCGCAAAATGCGGCACATGCAGCGCTCGCGGACGCGGGCGTCGAGTACGCGTCGATTCAGCAGGCCTATGTCGGCTATGTGTATGGAGACTCGACATCAGGGCAGTCGGCCTTGTACGGCTTGGGGCAGACCGGCATCCCGGTCGTCAACGTCAACAACAACTGCTCGACCGGTTCGACCGCGCTGTGGTTGGCGCGCCAGGCCATCGAGAACGGTGCGGCCGACTGCGTCCTGGCGCTGGGGTTCGAGCAGATGCAGCGCGGCGCGCTGGGATCGATGTGGACCGACCGGCCCAGTCCGTTCACCCGCTTCGACGACGCCACCCGGGCCGCGCAGGGGTGGGACGATGCCGCGCCGATGGCCGCCCAGTATTTCGGTGGTGCCGGCCGCCAGTACGCCGACAAGTACGGCACCGACCCCGCGACGTTCGCCCGGATCTCGGTCAAGGCGCGCCGGCACGCGAAGAACAATCCCTACGCGGTGTTTCGGGACGAGGTCACCGTCGAGGAGGTGCTGGCATCGCCGCACATCTACGGGCCGCTCACCAGGCTGCAGTGCTGCCCACCGACCTGCGGCGCCGCCGCCGCGGTCCTGGTCAGCTCGGAGTTCGCCCGCAAGCGCGGGTTGTCGCCGCAGGTCGCCATCAAAGCTCAGGCGATGACGACGGACTTTCCCTCCACCTTCGAAGGCGCCGACATGATCAAGGTCGTGGGCTACGACATGGCCAAGGCCGCCGCGGATCAGGTCTACGAAGCCTCTGGTGTGGCGCCGGAAGACATCCGGGTCGTGGAACTGCACGACTGTTTCACCGCCAACGAATTGCTCACGTACGAAGGCCTGGGACTGACTCCAGAGGGCACCGCGGAGAAATTCATCCTCGACGGCGACAACACCTACGGCGGACGCGTGGTGACCAACCCGTCGGGCGGACTGCTCTCCAAGGGACATCCCCTCGGGGCGACGGGCCTTGCGCAGTGCGCCGAATTGGTGTGGCAGCTACGCGGCCAGGCGGGGGCACGGCAGGTCGACGATGTCAGCGTGGCGCTGCAACACAACATCGGACTGGGCGGGGCGGCCGTGGTCACCCTCTACGAGAAGGTCGCGTGACCGTGGCGCTCGACAAGGCCGTCATCGGAACCACCCTGCCGGCCACCACGCTGACCGTCGAACGAGCGCGGCTGCGCTTCTTCGCCAAGGCGATCGGCGAGACCGACCCGGTCTACACCGATGTCGACGCCGCCAAAGCGGCCGGCCACCCGGATATTCCGGCGCCCCCCACCTTCCTGTTCTCGGTCGAACTGGAGAGCCCGGACCCGTTCGCGTTCCTCGCATCACTGGGCGTCGACCTGAGGATGGTTCTGCACGGCGAGCAGTCCTTCACCTACCACGCGATCGCCTACCCCGGTGACGAACTCGTCGCCACGCCGCGCATCACCGACGTCTACGCCAAAAAGGGCGGCGCGCTCGAATTCGTGGTCAAGGAGACCGCGATCACCCGCGCCGACGGGACGGCGGTCGCCGAACTGCAATCGGTCATCGTCATCCAGAACCTCGGGGTCACACCATGACACTCGCCGAAACCGTAACCGTCGGCACCGAACTGCCACCGCTGAAGGTGGCGCCGATCTCACGGCTGACGCTGGCGTTGTTCGCCGGCGCTTCGGGTGACCACAACCCGATGCACGTCGACCTCGACGCCGCCAAGTCGGTCGGCCTGCCGGACGTGTTCGCTCACGGAATGCTGTCCATGGCCTACCTGGGCCGGCTGCTGACGAACTGGGTTCCCCAGCAGCGGATCCGCGCCTACCGGGTCCGTTTCGTGGCGATCACCCCGGTGCACGGCGAACCGACCTGCACCGGCCGGGTCACGCACATGGACGACGTCGACGGCGAACGGCGCGCCACCGTCGAACTGGCCGTGCGGCTCCCCGACGGCACCACCACCCTCACCGGCGACGCCGTTGTCGCCCTATAACCGAAAGGCGCTGTCGAACATGGGAACTCTGGACAACAAGGTCGCGATCGTGTCCGGTTCGGGCCGCGGCATCGGGCGCGAAATCGCCGTCAAGCTGGCCTCCGAAGGGGCCCACGTCGTGGTGAACGACCTCGACGCCGACCCCGCCGCGGAGACCCTCGCCGCCATCGAGGCGGTCGGCGGCAAGGCCGTCACCTGCATCGGCAGTGTCACCGACGCCGGCTTCGCAGAGCGGTTCGTGCAAACGGCCGTCGACACCTTCGGCGGCCTGGACATCATCGTCAACAACGCCGGTTACACCTGGGATTCGGTGATCCAGAAGATGACCGACGAACAGTGGGACGCGATTTTGGACGTCCACCTCAAGGCCCCCTTTCACATCCTGCGCGCCGCGCAGCCTGTCATCAGCGGACTGGTCAAGCAGGCCAAGGCGTCGGGCGAGCCGGTGCCGTGCCGCAAGGTGGTGAACATCTCCTCGCTGGCCGGCGTGGGCGGCAACGCCGGCCAGGCCAACTACGCTTCGGCCAAGGCCGGCATCCTCGGCCTCACCAAGGCCCTCGCCAAGGAGTGGGGCCGCTACAACGTCACCGTCAACGCGGTGGCGTTCGGATTCATCAAGACTCGGCTCACCGAGGTGTCAGCGGGTGGCGGCAAGATCACCGTGCAAGGCAAGGAGATTCAGGTCGGGGTCAACCCGGATCTGCTCGCCGCGATGGAACAGTTGATCCCACTGGGACGGGCCGGCACCCCGGCCGAAGCCGCGGGCGCGGTCTACCTGCTGTGCTCGCCCGAATCGGACTACGTCAGCGCGCAGACCCTGGTCTGCGGCGGCGGCGTCAACATCTAGGAGAAAATGTGGGCGCGGTACACCGATCGCCATGGGTCGACGACGAGGTCGCCGACCTCAAACACATGGCGATCAAGTTTTTCGAGGCCGAGGCCGTTCCGAACCGGGAACGCTGGGAGCGGCAAAAGTGCGTCGACCGTGAGTTCTGGTTGGCCGCGGGTCGATTGGGGCTGTTGTGCGCATCGATTCCGGAAGAGTACGGCGGGGGCGGCGGAACGCTGGCCCACGATTTCGCCATCCTCGAGGCGCAGGCCGAATGCGGCGACAGCGGATTCGGCAACCAGGTGCACAGCGGCCTGGTGGCGCATTACCTGCTCGCCTACGGCACGGAGGAACAGAAACGGCGGTGGCTGCCCAAGATGGCGACCGGCGAATACATCGGCGCGATCGCGATGTCGGAGCCCGGGGGCGGCTCGGACCTCAAAGCCCTGCGCACCACCGCGATCCGAGACGGTGACCACTACCGGCTGAACGGATCCAAGACGTTCATCTCCAACGGCGCCAGCGCGGACCTGATCGTGCTCGTGGTCAAGACCGACCCCTCGGCCGGCGCCAAGGGCGTCTCCCTGCTCGTCCTGGAAACCGCCGGCGCGCGGGGCTTCCGAGTCGGGCGCGTGCTGGACAAACTGGGCATGAAAGCTCAGGACACGGCGGAGCTGTTCTTCGACGACGTGCGGGTCCCCGCCGGCAACCTGCTGGGCGAGGAAGGCGCCGGCTACGGCTACGCGATGAAGCAGCTCGCCCACGAGCGCTTGATCATCGCCATCATCGGCGTGTCGACGCTGGAAACCGCCGTCGCCGAAACCGTCGCCTACACCAAGCAGCGTCACGCCTATGGGGCGCCACTGTTTTCCATGCAGCACATCAGGTTCGAACTCGCGGACTGCGCGACCATCGCAAGAGTGGCGCGAACCTTCGTCGACGACTGCATCGTCAAGCACCTGCGCGGCGAACTCGACGCCGCGACGGCGTCGATGGCCAAGGCGTGGGTTACCGACATGCAATGTGCGGTCATCGACCGGTGCTTGCAGCTGTTCGGCGGATACGGCTACATGCTGGAGTACCCGATCACCCGGATGTACGCCGACTCGCGCGTCCAGAAGATCTATGCCGGCACGAACGAAGTCATGAAGGAACTGGTCGCGCGTTCGCTGTGACCGCGGTCCCCGCACGGAGAAGAAAATGTATGTGACACAGTCGCTTCACCGCATGCTCCAGCAGTGTCCGGACATGCCGCTGACGGTTTTCGCCGATCGCCAACGTACGGTGCGCCAGTCTGCCGATCGCATCGCGCGGCTGGCTGGCGCTCTGCGGGCGCGGGGCGTGCGCCGCGGCGAGCGGGTGGCCTTCTTGGGCCTGAACTCCGACCGCTATCACGAGTACATGTACGCGGTGCCATGGGCTGACGCGGCCGTGAACCCGGTCAACGTCCGCTGGAGCCCGGCCGAAATCGCCTACTCGCTACGGGATTCGGAAACCGCCGTGCTGCTCGTCGACGATGCGTTCGCCGCCACCGTCCCGCAGGTGGAGGCCGCGGGCGCCGAGCTGTCGACGATCGTCTACTGCGGCGAGGGCCCCTGCCCGCCGGGGATGCTCGACTACGAAACGCTCATCGACAGCGCGCGGCCGATCCCCGACCCACGACGCGGTGGGGACGAGCTTTACGGCATCTTCTACACCGGCGGTACGACCGGGCATCCCAAGGGAGTGATGCTCAGCCACAACAACGTGATGACCTCCGCGCTGGGCTGCCTGGCCACCGGCCGGTTCCTCACCGACCACGGCCGAATCCTGCACGCCGCGCCCCTGTTTCATCTGGCGGCGATCGGCATGTGGATCGCCGGCAACGTCGCAGGATCAACCCACGTGATGGTGCCGTCGTTCACCCCCGGCGGCGTGGCCGAAGCGATCGGCAACCATCACGTCACCGACGTGTTGCTGGTACCGACGATGATCCAGATGCTGATCGACCATTCGGACTCCGCCGGGTTCGACCTCACCTCGCTGCGCCACCTCATCTACGGGGCCTCACCGATCTCCGAAGCGCTTGTCGACCGTGCCCAAAAGGCGTTTCCGAATACCGGTTTGGCGCAGGCGTACGGGATGACCGAGCTGGCCCCGGCGGCCACCTTCCTCTCGGCGGCCGACCATGACAACCCGGCACTGCAGCGATCCGCCGGCCGGGCCCTCCCTCATGTCGAAGTGCGGGTGGTGGACCCGAACGGCGACGAGGTGCCGGCGGGTGAGATCGGGGAAGTCATCGTGCGCGGCGACAACGTCATGCTCGGCTACTGGAACCGGCCCGCCGAGACGGCCGCCACGGTTCGCGACGGCTGGATGCACACTGGTGACGTGGCGCGCATGGACGAGCAGGGCTACTTGTTCATCATCGACCGTCTCAAAGACATGATCATCACGGGCGGCGAGAACGTCTACTCGGCCGAGGTCGAGAACGCCCTGGCCGGCCACCCCACGGTCGCCGCCTCGGCGGTCATCGGCGTGCCCGACGATCAATGGGGCGAACGGGTCCACGCCGTCATCGTGTCGCGTCCGGGGAGCAATCCGACCGAGGAATCGATACGGGAGCACTGCCGGGAACTCATCGCCGGGTATAAGGTGCCGCGCAGCATGGAATTCGTCACCGAGCTACCCGTTTCCGGCGCGGGTAAGGTCCTCAAACGTGAGCTGCGCGAACGCTATCGGGGCCCCGTGGACAGTCGATAATGGGTAGTGAGCGGCGATCCCTGTCGAGTCCACCCGCCAGGGGGACGCGGCCCGGGAACCGGCGCCAGTTGATCATCGATGCGGCGGCCACCCTGTTCTCCGACAAGGGATACGGCAATGTCTCGATGAGCGATGTCGCCGACGCCGTGGCGGTCGGCGCGTCGGCGCTGTACCGGCACTTCCCGAGCAAACAGGCCCTATTGGCGACGGTGATCGAGGATGCCCTCGGCACTTTGGACCAGGCATTGAAGGGGGCCGACGCCTCCGCCGACCTGGCCGCCGTCCTGGCCCGACTGGTGCTGGATCACCGCACCGTGGGCGTGCTGTGGCGGCGTGAAGGCCGTCACCTCAGGGAGCAGGACCGGAAACGACTGCAGCGGGTCGCCCGACAGATCGGCGATCGACTCGCTCAACATATTCGATACCGGCGACCGGACCTGGGGTCCGCGCAGGCAGACCTGCTGGCATGGTGCGCGCTCGGCATCGCGAATAGCATTTCATTCCATCGCCTTTCGATGCCCGAGCCGGGCTTTTCGGCGCTCTTGGCCGGGTTGATCGCGGTACCGCTCGGTGCCGGCGCCGAGCTTTGTGGGGACGCGGGCGGCGGTGAGTCGGGCGGCGCGCTGGTCGCCCGCTCACGACGGGAGGCGATCCTGTCCGCGGGTGCCGCGCTGTTCGCCCAGCGGGGGTTCACGGGGGTCAGCGTCGACGACATCGGCACCGCTGTGGGCATCGCCGGACCCAGCGTCTACAACCACTTCGCCGCCAAGACCGACATCCTGGTAGCGGCCATGTTCCGCGGCAACGAACTGCTCTGGGCGAACTTCAATCGCGCCGTCGCCGACGCCCCCGACGTCGCCGGAGCCCTGCGCCGCGTGGTGCTCAGCTATCAGACCTTTGCGTTCGCCAATCCGGACATCGTCGAATTGCTCATTACCGAGGCGGCGCAACTCCCGGAGTCCGACAGTCACAGTGTCCGGAGCGCGCAGCGCGCCTATATCGACGAATGGGTCCACCTGGCGCGACAACTGAATCCCAGCTGGACGGTTACCGAGGCGCGGATCCGCGTGCAGGCGGCCCAGATGATGATCAACGACGTGGTGGTGATGCCGCGGTTGCGGAGACTTCCGGGAGTCCGGGCCGTCTTGGCCGACATCGCGGTGGCGTTGCTGGCTGCGCCATCGACGGAGTGAGGAACGCTCACACCGCCCGCGTCCGGTCGCGCCAATACGGTTCGCGCAGCTGCGTTTTGAGGATTTTTCCGCTCGCATTGCGGGGCAGCGACTCCACGAAGTCGACGCTCCGCGGGCACTTGTAACCGGCCAGGTGCCGACGACAGAATTCGATGACGTCGCTCGCGTCGACGTCGGCCTCGCCCGTGGTCGCCACGATCGCCTTGACCGATTCCCCCCAGAAGTCGTCGGGCACCCCGATCACGGCGGCGTCGGCCACGGCGGGATGCTCGATGAGCACGCTTTCCACCTCGGGCCCGTACACGTTTTCGCCGCCGGTGATGATCATGTCCTTCAGTCGGTCCTCGATGTAGACGTAGCCGTCGGCGTCGAGGCGCCCGATGTCGCCCGTGCGCACCCAGTCGTCGTCGGTGATCGTCTCGGCCGTCGCGTCGGGCCGGTTCAGGTAGCCGCTCATGTTCTGGTTGCTGCGCACCCAGATCTCGCCGGGCTCCCCGGCGGGCACCTCGGCGCCCGTCTCGGGATCGACCACGCGAATCTCGGTGCCCAGCACCGCCTTTCCGGCGGCCAGCTGCAGGTGCGGGCGGCCGGAATCGCGGTGGTCGGCGTCGCTGAGCGCGGTGACCGCACCGCACAGTTCGGTCTGCCCGTACACCTGGACGAAACGCGTGTCGGGCCAGGTGGACAGCGCGCGATGCAGCAGCGGCAGCGGCATGGGCGCCGCCCCGTACACGATGTAGCGCAGGCCCGCCACGGTGGCGTGGGCCGCTTCGCCGCCGTCGAGGAACCGGGCGATCACCGGCGGGACGAAGAAGGCGTGGGTCGCGCCGGCCCGCACCGCGCCGATGAGGGCGGCCGCGTCGGGTTCACGGGTCATGATCGTGGGCACCCCGGCCCGAATGCCGAAGAGCGCGTACCCGATTCCGCCGACGTGAAAGAGCGGCATGGCCACCAGGTTCGCGTCCCCGTCGCCGAACGGGAACGCCGGCGCCAGGTTCGCGGCGTGATTGACCAGCGCGCGCTGGCTCAGCAGCACGCCCTTCGGTCGCCCGGTGGTGCCGGAGCTGTAGATCACCAGCGCCGTCTCGCTCTCGTCGACCCCGGGGTCGCCCTCGGTGGGCGCCGCCGCGGCGAGCAGGGATTCGTACTCGTCGCCCACCACGACGATGCGTTCCACGCCCGGCGCGCGTTCGGCGGCCGCCTCCGCCGCTGCCTGCAGCTCGGCGCCGACGAAGAGCAGCCGCGCCCCACTGTCGTCGAGCACGTGCACGAGTTCGTCGCCGATGACGCGCCAGTTGACGACCGTCGTCACGGCCCCGATGGACGCGGCGGCGAAAAGCACCTCGAGGCAGGCGGGGTGGTTCTTGTCCAGGAATGCCACCGACTGCCCGCGCTGCACACCGGCGGCGCGCAGCGCGCCGGCCGCGCGGCGGATTCGTGCGGCCCAGTCAGCCCAGGACCACTGGCGTTCGCCGTAGCGAATCGCGACGGCGTCGGGCCGCTGTCGGGCGTGCCGGTCGACGAATCCGGCGAGCGTCTCCGTCGTGTGCGCCGTGGTATCGGCTGGTGGCATGGATCCCTCCGAGTTCGCTTTGCTCCATTGTGGATCAGAGCATGGACTCGATCATCATGCCGCCATCGCTGACCGCCTGCGGGGTCGCGTTGTTGTCCTGGCGGTAGTCGATGAAGACCGACTGCTGGTTCGAGGGGTTCAACAGTTCGGTGAAGGTGCCTATCACGGGCATCGCTCCCTCGGGCGCCAGCACGTCGGCCGTGTAGTCGATGGAGGCCTCCTGCTGGAATTTCGGACCGGGCAGCGTTCTCGTGTGCGCCTCGCTCAGGTCACGCACGTTGCCCAGGACGCCCGCCGCGGTGCCGGCCAATTGGTCCTTGTCCGCCTGCAGCGCGGCGACGGCATCCGCCGCGCCGGCGGGCTTGACGGTGACCCGCAGCTGCGCGCTGAGGTCGGCGTTGCTGAGCGCCACCCAGTTCGGACCGCGGTGGCCGAGCGTCCAGCCGGGCGCCGGCACGATCGAGACGCTCTGGGCGATGTCGACCGGCTGGGCCGATGTCAGCCGCACCGGCACCCGGGCCGTGCCGATCGGGACGAGGACCGCCGTGACGGCGGCGGCCGCGACCACCGCGACGGGGGCGACCCGCCGTGGGCGTGTCGGCTTGGGTGTGGTCGAAATCATTCGTCAGCTCCTGGTCCGGGGGAGGGGGACGATGCGCCCGCTGGTTCTCACAATGTCCCCGCGAACGGACGGTGTCCAAGACCGGGCCGCTATTTGCCGATAGCTCTCCCTTATCGAGTCGACCTTCCGCGGTGCCCGACGAGCGGGTTTGCCCTCGCGCGAGTGGCGCCGTGTGTCAACATGGCTGCGGCCCGACAGACCTTCCAGCAGAGGGGACCAAGCGTGGTGAACCCTGACCGTGCCCGCTCGCGCACCTTCGTCGTGACGGGCGCCGCATCCGGGATCGGCCTGGCGACCGCGAAACGCCTGCTGGCCGAGGGGGCCGCGGTCGTCGGCGCCGACCTGGCCGCCCCGCCCGACCTCGGGCCGCGGTTCGAGTTCGTCACCGCCGACGTCACCGACGAAGCCGCGATCGCCGGCGTGTTGGCCGCGGTGCCCGGACGACTCGACGGGGTGCTGCACGCCGCCGGGGTCGCCGGGGGAGGCCCGGTCCACCTGCTCGACCGGGCCGAATGGGATCGGGTGATCGGGATCAACCTCACCGGCACGTTCCTGGTCGCCAAGGCGGCGCTCGCGCGGATGATCGAGCAACCCCGCGTCGACGGCGAACGGGGCTCCCTGGTGACCGTCGCCAGTGTCGAGGGCCTGGAGGGCACGGCGGGCGGCAGCTCGTACAACGCGGCCAAGGGCGGCGTCGTGTTGCTCACCAAGAACATCGCGCTCGACTACGGGCCCAGCGGCATCCGGGCCAACGCCATCTGTCCCGGGTTCATCGAAACGCCGATGGCCCAGGGCGTCTTCGGCCTCCCCGGCATGGAGGGGCCGCTGCAATCGATCACCGAGGAGCACGCTCTGCAACGGCTGGGCCAGCCGGAGGAGGTCGCGGCCATGGCGGCGTTCCTGCTGTCGTCCGACGCCTCGTTCGTCAGCGGCCAGGCCATCGCCGTCGACGGTGGCTACACCGCGGGCCGCGATCACGGTGTCGTCAAACTCTTCGGCTTTCCCTCCTAGCGCCTTAAGATTCGCGAATGGTCACTCCCGATGAGGCGATCGAGGCGATTCGCGGCGCGGGCGGTGCACAGCCGGGTTGCCGCGCCCTGCACGCCAAAGGCGCGCTCTACCGCGGCACGTTCACGGCGACACCCGATGCGGTGATGCTCACGCGCGCAAAGCATTTCGATGGCTCGACGGTCCCGGCGCTGATCCGCTTCTCCAACGGCGCCGGCAATCCGGGTCAGCGCGACAACGTGCCGGGCATCCGCGGAATGGCGGTGAAGTTCACCCTGCCCGACGGTTCCACCACCGACGTGTCGACGCAGACCGCGCGCCTGTTCGTCTCGAGCACGCCGGACGGCTTCGTCGACCTGCTCAAGGCGATGCGGCCGGGCCTGACCACGCCGTTGCGCATGGCCAAGTACTTCCTCACCCACCCCCGGCTGCTCGGCGCGCTGCCGGTGCTGCGCGACGCGAACAAGATCCCGGTGAGCTACGCCACGATCGAGTACCACGGCTTGCACGCGTTCCGCTGGGTCGCCGCCGACGGCAGCGCCAGATTCGTTCGCTACCACCTGGTTCCGGCCGCCGCACAGAACTACCTGTCGGTGTCGGCCGCCCAGAACGAGGGGCCGGATTTCCTCACCGACGAACTCAACGCCCGCCTGGACAGCGGCCCGGTGCGGTTCGAATACCGGGTGCAGATCGGCGGGCCCGCCGACTCGACGGTCGATCCGTCGGCGCCCTGGCAGAGCACGCAGATCGCGACCGTCGGCACCATCGAGATCACCGGCCTGGAGACCGAGCGCGAGCACGGCGGCGACATCGTCGTGTTCGACCCGATGCGGGTGACCGACGGCATCGAGCCCTCCGACGATCCTGTCCTGCGCTTCCGGACGCTGGCGTATTCGGCGTCGGTCAAGCTCCGCACCGACGTCGACCGTGGGGCCGAAGCGCCGCCCGCCTGACCGACAAACCGCACCCGGCACTTGCCCGCAAGACGAAACCGGCGGCAAGCTAAGGTTTTTCTTCAGTGTCGCCTTCCCACATGCTCCTGATCTGCTTGGCCGGGTTCGGCGCCGGCGCCATCAACGCGCTCGTCGGGTCCGGCACCCTGATCACCTTTCCCACGCTGGTCGCCCTGGGCTTCCCGCCCGTCACCGCCACCATGTCGAACGCGACCGGTCTGGTCGCCGGCAGCGTGTCGGGCACCTGGGGCTACCGCGCCGAACTGCGCGGGCAGTGGAACCGCCTGCGCTGGCAGCTGCCCGCCTCGCTGGCGGGTGCGGTGCTGGGCGCCTTCCTGCTGCTGCACCTGCCGGAGAAGGTCTTCGCCGAGGTGGTGCCGGTGCTGCTGGTGCTGGCGCTGGTGCTGGTGGTCGTCGGGCCGCGGATCCAGGCGTGGACGAGCCGGCGCGCGGAGGTGGCCGGCCGGTCACCCGAGCACATCACCCCTGCCCGCATGGCCGTCCTGGTGCTCGGCACCTTCGCCGTCGGCGTCTACGGCGGTTATTTCACCGCCGCTCAGGGCATCCTGCTGGTCGGCCTGATGGGCGCGCTGCTGCCGGAGTCGGTGCAGCGGATGAACGCGGCCAAGAACCTGCTGACGCTGGTGGTGAATGTGGTTGCGGCCGTGGCCTATACGTTGGTGGCCTTCGACCGCATCAGCTGGCCCGCCGCCGGGCTGATCGCGGCGGGCTCGCTGGCGGGCGGACTGGTCGGGGCCCGCTACGGGCGCCGCTTGTCGGGCAACGCGCTGCGCGCGACCATCGTGGTGGTGGGCCTGATCGGGCTGTATCGCCTGGTCGCCGTGGCGTGACCAGAAGTGCTGTGCCGCAACGGGTTCAGCTCAGCGTCGCGGCGGCCGCCGCTTCGATGACGTCCATCACCTCGCCGCGCTCGCGCCACGCCCGCAGCTGGCGTATCGCCCCGTTACCCTGCGCGGCGACCCGGTCGAGTTCGCTCGTGACGCGGTCATATTCGCCGAGCGATTCCAGCGCCGGCCGCACGCGCTGCACGAGCGCGCCCAGCTGTTCACGCGCGGGCACCGCGCCGCGGCCGTGGACCAGGTCGAGCGCGCGCCCGGCCAGCCCGTCGTGGCCGGCCTTCCAGTACGCCGCGCGCAGGGCCCGCCGGCGGAAGCCGCCCGGGCTCGTCCGCGGGCGCTTCGAGCGCCGTCATCACCGCCGCCCTGACCAGGGTGGCGAGCAGCACCGTCTCCTCGACGGTCGCCGGCACGTCGGCCACCCGCACCTCGATCGTCGGGAAGTTCTCCGACGGGCGCACGTCCCAGTAGACCATCTTGTGGTCCAGGATCACTTCGCTGTCGATCAGCATTTGCACCGTGCGGTCATAGTCGTCGGGCGACGGGAAGAACGGTGGCGGCCCGGCGACCGGCCAGCGCCGCCACAGGACGCTGCGCCAGCTCGCAAAGCCGCTGTCGGCGCTGCGGTACACCGCCGAATTCGCCGACAGCGCAAGCAATGACGGCAACCACGGTCGTAGCCAGTTGCTGACCCCGACGGCGGCCGCGCGGTCCGGAACCTGTACGTGCACATGGCATCCGCAGATCCCTTGCTCGTGCGCGACCATCCCGTACTCGGCGCCGATCCGCCGGTAGCGGGGGGTGTCGGTGACCGGAAACTCGTGCGGCGTGGCGGGCGGAAGCCCGGTCGCGAGCAGCCGAAGCCCCGCCCCCTCGGCCGCCTGCGCCGCCGCGCGCCGCAGCCGGGACAGTTCTTCGCCCAGTTCCGAGCTGGTCGCCACGACGCTGGACGTGGTTTCCACCTGGCAGCTGCTCAGTTCCAGCTGCAGCTCGACGCCGCGGCGCGCGGCCTCGGCGGCCACATCGGCGTTCCGCGGAGCCGGTTCACCGGTTCGCGGGTCGACGAGGAGGAATTCCTCCTCCGCGCCGAAGGTGGGAGGGTCGCTCATCCGGCCGGGGAGGGCCGATCAGTGCCTGGGCCGCCCCGTTACCAACGGGCCGGGGAGGCCAGTGCGGAATCGGCGGTCGGGTAGATGGGCAGCAGCGCGGACAGGCCGCACGCGTCGACGATGCGGGCGACGATCGGCTCGCGGCTCACCAGGCGCAGCTCGACGCCGCGATCCTTGCAGCGCTTCGCCTCGTCGGCCAGCACCGCGAAGGCGCAGCAGCCCATGAACTCGAGTCCGGTGACGTCGACCACGAGCGGGCCGGGCGTGATGACGATGCCGGCTACCTCGCTGACCAGCTGGCGCCAGGTGTGCTCGTTGCACGCGTCGATCTCCCCGCCCGCGTAGATCAGCACCGCCGGGCCGCTGCGGTCGGCCGTGGCGCGCAGCGTGCTGTTCGGATCGCCCAGCTCGTAGACCAGCTTGGTGCTGAGCATCAGGTGGGTGGTTGTCATCGGTTCTGCAATGGCCGAACTCAACATCGTGGACTCCTAATCGACCGGCGTCTACGACGCTGCGATGGATGCCCGTCCTGCCGTTTGAAGACAGACTCTTCGCGGAATGCGAATCTCATTTGTATAACAAGACAGGTCAGTCTGTCTACATAACTGACTTAAGAGTATGTTGTGGGTTGCTATGACAACCTCCGATGTCGGAAGGCCCGCCGCGTCGGCGCGTGAACGCATCCTGACCGCGGCATATGACCTGTTCAGTAGGCGTGGCATCCGCGCGGTCGGCACCGAAGAGGTGATCGACCGGGCCGGGGTTGCCAGGGCCACCCTGTACCGGCATTTCGCCACCAAGAACGACCTGGTGTTGGCCGTGCTGCAGCGGCGCGAAGAACTGTGGACGCACGGCCTGATCGAGGAGCAGTCGCGGCAGCGCGGCGAGACGCCCGAGGAGCAGTTGCTCGCGATCTTCGACGTCATGCACGACTGGATCCAGCTGCGCGACGGCTACGAAGGCTGCTCGTTCATCAACGTGCTCCTCGAGCTCGGGCACGATTCCCCCGCGGGCCGGGCCTGTATCACCCACATCGACCACGTCCGCGACATCGTGCGCCACCGGGCCGTCGCGGCGGGGCTCACCGACGTCGAGGACTTCGCCTCGTCCTGGCACATCCTGATGAAGGGCGCCATCGTGCTGGCGGCCGTGGGCGACTTGGACGCGGCGTTGCGTGCCCGCAGGATGGCCGTCACCCTCATCGAAGAGCACCGGCCGGTCGCACCCGAGGACATCGGCGAGGCGGCCAGTTAGGGCGCGCGTTTCACGCGGCGTCGGCGGCGGTGCTGCCCGCCTTGCGGTAATGCTCGGCCTCCAGCTCGGCGATGGCCCGCGAGGTGCGCTCACGCAGGGCAAAGGCGGCGATCAGACCGCAGACGACGGCGATGACGAGCGCGATCCAGGAGAACCGCTCCATCCAGCGCTCCGCGGCCATCCCGGCGAAGTACACCAGTGCGGTGGTGCCGCCGGCCCAGCAGATGGCCCCCGAGACGTTGGCCGCCAAAAAGCGCGGGTAATGCATCTTCAACGCTCCGGCCAGCGGCCCGGCGAATATCCGCAGCAGCGCGATGAAGCGGCCGAAGAACACGGCGCGAACGCCCCAGCGGTTGAACAACTTCTCGGCCAACGCGACGTGTCCGGGACCGAAATGTTTGGGGAATCGCCGGCCGAGCCGGTCGAAGAGCGGCATGCCGAACCGGCGCCCGATCGCGTAGCCGATCGAGTCGCCGATCACGGCGCCGATCACCGCCGCGACGCCGACACCGACGGGGTTGACCGGTAAGTCGTCGTGCGACGACATCAGGGCGGCGCTGACCAGGATGATTTCGCCCGGAAGGGGAATGCCCAGGCTCTCCAGCCCCACCACACCGCCGACCACCAGGTAGACCGCGAGCGGCGGGATCGCGTGCAGCAAAGCTTCCACATCCATGCGTCCAGGATGCCTGACCGTCCGGGGATGCGTGCCCTAAACCCTGCGGTTCGCGTCGGCCGGTCTGCTCGGCGCGCTGAGGCGTTCCAGCTGCGGCCGTTTGGGTTCCCGCCCATCGGCCGACGACATGCCGCGCAGCCGTCGCCAGATCCACGGGAAGAAACTGTCCTGCGTCCAGCGCAGCTGTTCGTAAGCGCCGCCGCTGAGTGACCGCCGCCTGGCTTCGGGGCTGGCGTGGGCCCAATCATGGTTGCTGCCAGGCAGATTCAGGGCCTCGGCGGCCGCGGCGGCGAACAGCATGTGCCCTTTGGCCGACGCGTGCACACGGTCGATGGCCCAGGTGTCCAACTCGCGCATCGACGGCGCGTTGTACAGGTCGACCAGCCTGAAGCCGTGGTGATCGGCGGCCGCTCGGATCGCATCGTTGATGCGGGCAAGGCGCCCGGACACGAGGCGGCCGAGCGGGAGGAACTGCGCGACGTTGGGGAACGTCGTCGTCACCACCGTCGCCCCCGATCCGGCCAGCGCGGCGTGGACCTCGTCGAGGTCGACCAGGGCGCGGCCGAAGGAGCGACCCGGCTGGATCACGTCGTTCATCCCGACGCACACGGTGATCAGGTCTGGCCGCATGGCCAGCGCCTGCGGGACCTGCTCGCGCAGCACGTCGGCCACCAGCTTGCCGCGGATCGCCAGGTTGGCGTAGTGCAAACCGGGATGGAGCGAGTCGAGCAGCGCCGCGAGCCGGTCGGCGAAGCCCAGGAGGCCGACGACGTCGTCACCGTCCCACAGGCCCTCGGTCTGGCTGTCCCCGATGGCGACGTATCGGCTGTATCCGGTCCCAATAGCCCCGTACACGAAGCCGAGACTAATAGGTGCGGGCTGTAGCGTGGCGCTGGCTCGACGGGAGGAGCGGCGGCAATGCGATTCAACCTCGCCCAGGTGTTCGGTGCGGTCGCGGAGGCCAACCCCGACCGGGACTGCATCGTGTTCGGCGATCGCCGCCTGACCTTCGCGCAGACCGACGAACGCGCCCGCCGATTCGCCCGTGCCCTGCACGAATGGGGGCTGGGCGTGCGGCGCGAGCGGGCGGAGTTGGCGCCGTACGAATCTGGCCAAAGCCATCTCGGCGTATATCTGGCCAACTGCAACGAGTATCTCGAGGCCATGCTCGGCGCGTACAAGGCGCGCGTCGCGCCCTTCAACGTCAACTACCGCTACGTCGCCGACGAGCTGACGTACCTGCTGGGCAACGCCCGCGCCGAGGCCGTCATGTACCACGCGCGCTTCGCGCCGACGCTGGGCGAGGCGCTGCGGACCATGGGAGCCGACGTGCGCTTGATCCACGTCGACGACGGGTCCGGGCACGACCCGCTGCCGGGGGCGGTGCGCTACGAGGAACTTCTCGCGTCGGTGTCCGACGAGCCACTCGATCTCACGCCCTCGCCCGACGACCTCTATCTGCTCTACACCGGCGGCACCACCGGGATGCCCAAGGCCGTGCTGTGGCGGCAGCACGACATTTATCTGAATGCCATGGGCGGCCGCAATTTCGGCACCGGTGAGGAAGTGACCAGCCTGGAGGAGATCGTGGAGCGATCGCGGCCCGAGAGCCCGGGTTCGATGACGGTGGCCCCGCTGATGCACGGGGCGGCGCAGTGGGCCGCGTTCATCAACCTGTGCGCGGGGCGCCCCTTCGTGATGCCGGGGACGACCACGCACTTCGATCCGGCCGAGGCCTGGGCGCTGGCCAGCCGGGAGCGGGTGGTCTCGATGTCGATGGTCGGCGACGCGTTCGGGCGGCCGCTGCTGGAGGAGCTCGAGACCGGGAATTACGACCTGTCCGGGCTGCTGATCCTGATCACCGGCGGGGCGGCGCTGAGCGCCCCGCTCAAAAAGCGCTTCCTCGAACTGCTGCCCCAGCTGACGATCCTCGACGCGGGGGGCGCGTCGGAATCGGGCTCGCAGATGGGTCAGGTCTCTTCCCGCGGGCAGGACGCCTCGGGCCGGTTCGCCCCCAACCCGGGCGCGGTCGTGGTCAGCGAGGACTTGACCCGGATCCTGTCGCCCGGCGACGACGAAATCGGTTGGCTGGCACAGCAACGCCTGATACCGCTGGGATATCTGGGTGATCCCGAGAAGACCGCGCGCACGTTCCCGGTGATCGAGGGGGTGAGGCACTCGGTGCCCGGGGATCGGGCACGCTGGCACGCCGATGGCCAAATCGAACTGCTGGGCCGCGATTCGGTCACCATCAACTCCGGCGGGGAGAAGATTTTCGCCGAGGAGGTCGAGGCCGCGATACTCCGGCATCCCGCCGTCTACGACGTCGTCGTGACGAGCCGGCCGAGTGTCCGTTGGGGCAACGAGGTGGTCGCCATCGTGCAGTTGGCGGACGGCGAGGCCGCGGACCCCGACGCCATCGTCGCCGAGGCCGCCCGCCACATCGCGCGCTACAAGCTGCCCAAGGCCATCGTCTTCCGCGACCGGCTGCAGCGCTCGCCGTCCGGCAAGGCCGACTACCGGTGGGCGAAAGACCAAGTGGTGTAGCCCGAAGCGCCGAGATTGCCGGGGTGGTCGCCCCGAGCCGCGGATGCGCAGCCGTGGGGGCAATCTCGGCGAGCGGGTGAGCGTCCCGTGGTGTCTTGCCCCAACGGTCGCTCCAGCCGGACGGCGGGCACGTGAGGCGCCACCCTCGGGCGCGGTGACTGATGTGGCTTCTGCGACTACCGTGATCACATGCCAACGAAGCGTGAGCGGGCCACGGCGGAGGACGCCGCCGATTCGCTTGCGCCGCAGTATCCGATCGAGTCGGTCGACAACGCCCTCAAGCTGCTGCTGCTGTTGGGCGAACAACCCCAGATCCGGTTGAGCGAGGCCACCCGCTACCTGGGCGTGGCGTCGTCCACCGCGCATCGGTTGCTGGCGATGCTGGCCTACCGCGGCTTCGTGCGGCAAGACCCGGTGTCGAAGGCCTACCTGCCCGGCCCGTCGCTGACCGGTGTGGCGTCGGCGATCTTCAGCCGCATCGACATCCAGCGAACGGCCACGCCGATCATGCGCAGCCTCGCCGAACGGCTGCGCGAGACCGTACACGTGGGGATGCTCGACGGCGCCGGTGTCCGCTTCGTCGCCGCCGTGGAAGGCCCCGCCGCGGTTCGGGTGGCGTCCCGGCTGGGCCGCGCCATGCCGGCGCATTGCACCTCGACGGGCAAGGTGATGCTGGCGCAGCTGCCCGAGCCGGAGCTGCGTCAGCTGCTGCCGGACGAGCGGCTGGAACGCATCACGTCGTCCTCGATCGGCAGCCGGACGGAGTTGGCGGCCGAACTCGCCGCCATCCGCGAGCGCGGGTACGCGATCAACCGCGAAGAGAGCGAGGAGGGCGTCGCCTCGGTTGCGGTGCCCATACCGACGCGGGCGCCGGGCCTGCGGCTCGCGCTGAACGCCGCCGCTCCGTTGAACCGGCTGGACGCCTCCCGCTACGCCGCAGTGGCGGCGGCACTTGTCAAGGCGGCCAAGGAGATTGGTGATCAGCTGGGCTGAGGCGCCTTGCCGTTGCCCTGTCCGGCCCCCGGCCGCAGGAAAACGTCGTCGAGCGTCACGGTGCGCAGCCGGCGCGACCGAATGATGTCGACGAGCCGGGGGTAGACGTGCGTCACCGGTGGGTGGTTGAGGTGGCCGATCACGATGTTCTGCGGGATGAACGACTGGTACGCCATCCTGACGATCTGGTCCTCGGAAACCAGGGCGGAATCCCGCAAGTCGCCGGACCACAACGTGGTCACCCGGTAGCCCAGATCGGCGGCCACTGCCGCGACCGCGGCGTTGTGATGGCCATACGGTGGCCGCAGGTAGGGAGCGGCATCCACGCCATACGTATTCCGCAGAAACGCGTGCGTGCGCGAGATCTCCTCGGCCACTTGGCTCTTCGATAGCCTGGTCAAGTCGGGATGCGTCCAGGTGTGGTTGCCCAGCTGTATCTGGCCGGCTTCGACCAGCGGTCGGAGCAAGGCGGCATTGTCGGTCCACGAGTGATAGCCCCCGGTGACGAAATAGGTGAGCCGCACCCCGGTGTCCTTGGCGAACTGGGTGTAGAGCCGCACCACATCGGTGTTGGCGCCGTCGTCGACCGTCCACGCCAGGAGATCGCCACCACCCGGAAGTTTGTTCAGCACACCGCCGTCGGGCAGTGCGACCCGCGATCGCGGGTCCGGGGGTGACAACGGCAGGACGGGAGCGCGCGGGAACGGGGCGGATCCACCACCGTCGCCGCGCGCCGCCGCGTCGGGCCCGCCGGTGGCGGCGGCCATCGTCGCGGCCAGCGCGACCAGGAAACGGCGCCGGTCCAGGTCGGCCACGTGGGTACTCCTCGGTGGTCGGCGCCAATCGGGGCGCCGCAAAACTGGTTCGGGTCTGCTGGCTGGACAGACTAGGTGCGCAGCTATCCCGATCCCGGCAGGTCCGGCGAGTGTTCGCCCGCCGATACGAACTTGTGACGCAACCTCAGCCGGCCGGCAACCGCCCCACGCCGTGCGGCCAGGCGGCCCGGTTGGCCGCGGCGTGCGTGCCCGCGTGATTGAGTAGTCCTACGGATCCCCGGAGCGGCGCGCTGCCGCAGGCTGTTTGGCATGACCGTCCCCAATGGCATGTCCAAGACCACCGCCGCATTTTTCGTTCAAGCCGCCGTCGCGTTCGCGATCAGCTTCATGACCGCGCTGGGCGGGATCTACTTCCTTCCGCTGGACGGGTGGCAGCGATCCTTCCTCGGCATCAGTTTCCTGTTCTTGGTGTCGAGCGCGTTCACCCTGGCCAAGGTGATTCGCGACCAGCAGGAAGCGACCACCGTGCGGGTGCGGCTTGACGAAGCACGCATCGAGAAACTGCTGGCCGACTATGACCCGCTCAATGCCGCCACCGCGAAACTGAGTAGTACCACTCAGGCGTGACGCGTAGATCTGCGCGGGTGCAGGCCCCGCGCGATTGGCGATGCTTGCCTTGGCAGCCAGCCGCGCTTCGGGCATCGCCGCCAATCCCGTTCTTCACCAATAGATCCCGAGAGGACATTCCATGGCAGCTGTTACGAGATTCCCCGACGTCGCCGAGGTGGCGGCGGCCACTCCGGCCGACCGTGATCGCGTCCTGGACGTCATCCGCATCACGTCGCTGATCGGTGTGGTGCTCGGCCACACCGTGATGGCCATCAGCATCATCCGCGACCACGTCTTGATCTGGGATAACCTGCTGACCACCTCGGTGGTGTTTCAGGCAGCGACCTGGCTGCTGCAGATCATGCCGCTGTTCTTCTTCGCCGGCGCCGCGGCCTGCCTGTCGTCGTGGTCTGCCGGCACCAACTGGGGTGACTGGCTGATGAAGCGCTGCACCAGACTGTTCCGGCCGGTGTTCTACTACCTGGCGTTTTGGGCGGTGGCGCTGACGGTGCTGTATCGGGCTGTGCCGCAACACATCTACGAGCCAGTGGCCGGTGTCAGCACGCAGCTGCTGTGGTTCTTGGGCGCCTACGTGCTGGTGCTGGCCGCCATGCCGGTGCTGTCCCGCATCACCACCGCGGGGCGTCTCGCCGCGGCTGTGGCCGGCGTCTACGGGGCTATCGCGGCGATCGACGCCATCCGGCTGCACTGGCCGGCGATGATGCCCCTGGGCTACCTCAACCTGGGCGTCTGGCTCATCCCCGCCATGTTCGGCGTCGCCTACCGCCGCAGGCTGCTCACCGGGCGGGCCGCGCTGGTCACCGCGGCGGCCTTCTTCGCCGTCGACGTCGCGCTGGTGCACTGGGGTCCGTACCAGATCAGCATGGTCGGCACCGGGGATCACCAGCTGTCCAACACCAGCCCACCCTCATTGCTGTTGGCCGGGCACGCAATCATCTTGAGCGCGTTGGCGATCGCCGCCGCACCGGCGATCGCACGCTGGGCCCGGCGGCCACGGGTGTGGTGGTGGACGGCTATCGGTAACTCCGGAGCCATGACCCTGTACCTGTGGCACATGCCCGTGCTGCTGGGTGTGCATCTGCTCTTCGACTGCCTCGGCGCCCCGCGTTACCCCGGCGCGCGGGATTTCCTCGCCGTCAGCCTCGTGCAGCTGCTCGTCGTGGTCGTCGCCGTGGCGGTGCTTTTCGTCGCACTGCGCCCGCTGGAGAACAACCCGTTGTCCGGCTGGGACGGCGCCCCGACAGTGACGGGGCGCGGGCGGGGAGCGGCCATCGGTGCCCTGCTGTGCGTCGCGGGCGTGGCGATTCTCGCCGCCATCAGGTGGGGACTCAAAGACGACGGCCTGGCGTGCATGGCCGTGATGGTGACCGCATTGGTCGGCGCCCGCGTGGTGGCGGCGTCACCGGCGAAGCGCCTCACGGCGGCGCGCAGTTAGGGCGGGGATTCCATGGCCCGCGGCGCAGTCAGGCGGCTGCTCTGCGGGTCATGGTTCGTCATCGAGGCCGTGCTCGATGGCATACCGCGCCAACTCCACCCGGTTGGCGACCTGGAGTTTGCGAAAGGTTGCCTGCACGTGATTTTCGACGGTGCGGTGGCTCAGCGACAGCTTCTGGGCGATCTGCTTGGCGGACAAGCCTTTTGCCACATGGCGCAGCACCTCTGTTTCGCGTTCGGTGAGGCGGGGCCGAGCGGGACCGTCGTCCTTGCTCTGCGCCATGCGCCGGTATTCACCCAACACCAGCCCGGCCAGACTCGGGGTGAACACGGCGCGGCCGTCGGCGGTCGCCGTCACGGCTTGCGCCAGTTCCGATCTGGATGCGCTCTTGACCAGGTACCCGATCGCGCCGGCCTTGACGGCTTCCAACACGTCGTCTCGCTCGTCGGAGGCCGAGAGCACCAGCACCCGGGACGAGGGGGAGACCGCGAGCACCCCCGCGGTCGCCTGTGCGCCGTCGCCGTCGGGCAGCTGCATATCCATCACCACCACGTCGGGCTTGACCACGGCCGCCCGCCGGCGCGCGGCGGCAACGCTGTCGGCGGTGGCGACCACGGTGAACCCGTCGTCGGCCAGGTCGCGCGCGACCGCGTCACGCCAGATGGGATGGTCGTCGACGACCATCACCGTCGTGGCGGTCTCATCCGCCATGGCGAGCCTTTCCGCGTGGCACGCACAACTCCCACTCGGCGCCTTCTCCGGGTTCGCTGCGCAGGTGGGCGCTGCCGCCCAGCGACGCCAGCCGCCCCACGATCGATTGAGAGATGCCCAGGCGCCCCTGGCTCGCCGCTTCCTGGAGCCGGCCGGCGGCGATTCCCACACCGTCGTCGCGGATGCTGACCACAACGGAATCGCCGAGGTCTTCGACCAGCACGAACGCGCGTGCATCGGGGCCGGCGTGGGCGTCCACGTTGTCGAGGGCGTTGCCCACCGCCGCGTCGAGCTCGGCGCCCACCCGGCGGCCCAAGGGCACAGGTGTTGCGGGCAGGCTCAGCGACACTCGGTCGGATTCCCGGCAGCGCAACAGTGTGCGCAGGTCGATGGTCGCGCCGTCGGTGTCGTGGTCGGCGTCGGTGCTGGCCAGCCAGCGCCGCAGCGCGCGTTCCTGCTCGCTGGCCAGGTCAGCCAGTTCGGCTGTGGCGCCGCCGATTTCGTGGCCCTTCTTGGCCACCAGCGCCAGCACCTGGATGGCTCCGTCATGGACCTGGCGGGACAGGCGTTCCCGTTCTTGCGCCGCGGCCGTCAATCGCGCCGCTTGCTGGAGCTCGTCGTGGGCGCGCCGCGCGGTTTGGGCGGCCATCCCGATCGCCATGCCGATCGCCAGCTCGATGATGACGGTGGCGTTATGCCCCAGGTTGAGGGCGAGATAGTTCTTGACCGCGAAATTGGTGGCCATCACCACCAGGCCCGTGGACATGCCGCCGGCCGGGCCGAACTGGATCGCCGCCGAGATCGTGGGGTTGCTGGCCCACAGCGTTGTCGGCCAGGTCTGATTTTCGGCCGCCCATTGTGGGGTGGTGACGATGGTGTTCGACGACATGAGCAGCACGACGATCACGATCTCGGCCAGCACCCATGCTGGTTTGCGACCGAACCCGCGCAGGTAAGCCACCGCGCACGCCGCGCTCCAGCCGATGAGCACCGCGAACAGCACCCAGCCCAGCGCGGGCCGCCGCAGGTCCGGGTTGATGGCTATTTGGAACCCGGTGGCGTAGACGCAGCTCAGCAGCCGGAACACCTGCGCTGCACGCCATAACGGCGTGGTGGGATCAAGGCTGTTTTTCGCCATCGTGGTCAGCATAAATGTGGTGCCTCATGGCGGTCGGGAAGATCGGCGGGGCAAGCATCGACGAAGTGCGTGCGACGCGCGCTCAGTCGGCCGGCAGCCGCGCCACTTCGTGGCGCCAGGCGGCCTCGGCGGTGAACGACGGCCCCAGGTCGGGCAGGTCGTCCCAGTCGGTGTCGTCGATGTCCCGTAGGGTGCCGCCGGCGCCTTTCACCCGCAACGACATTCGGGCCAGGGCGTCGAGGCTGATCGCCTGCAGCACCGCCTGCTGCACGGTGGCGCCCGCGCTGGTGATCCCGTGCCCGCGGCAGATCACCACCGGCCGTCCGCGCATGGCCGCCACCATCTCCTTACCCAGCGCCGGGGTGCGAATGAGCACGGCCCGCTCGTAGACGGGCACGCCCCCCCGGGCGAGCCATGCGCCGGGAATGTCGTAGGCGCCGTAGATGGGCCGGATCGCGATGCCGGCCAGGTCGGCGGCGACGACGGCGGGCGGGTGCAGGTGCGCGACGGCCCGATGCCGCGGATTGGCCAGCAGGGTCTCGACGTGGATGGGCAGTTCGTTCGGCACGCGGTACCCGTCGAGTTCGCCGCCGGCGCCCGCGCGGCCGTCGAGGGTGAGGAGCCGGATGTCGCCGGGGCGGGTGAAGGCGACCCCGGTGTCGGTGTCGCTGCGGCAGCGGACGAGCAGGTGCTCGTCGTCGACCCGCAGACTCAGGTGACCGAGGATGCCGTCGACCAGGCCGCGGGCCGCGGCCACCCGGCAGCCTTGCGCCACCAGCGCGCGTTGCTCGTCGAGCGATGTCATCGCGGAGCGCCCAGCCCGAATCCCCCGTCGGGACGGACGGTTTCGCCGGTGATGCCGCGGGCCCGGTCGGAGGCCAGGAACACGAAACTCCAGGCGTGGTCTTCCGCGGTGAGCGCGACGTTCAGCGGCGTGCGCGCGGCCACCTCCTGCGCCCGGCCGGGGGTGTCGTCCAGGCGGACGCCCCCGAGCCCCAGGCTGGCAAGCCCGCGCAGGTCGGTGCCCAACGTGCCGCCCGGCGCCACCCCGTTGACCCGGATCTGCGGCGCCAGCTCGTGGGCCAGGGCGGCCACCAGGCCGCGGACGGCGAATTTCGACGACACGTACAGCGCGCCGCCACGTCCGGGATAGAACGACGACGCGGACTCGGTCAGGATGATCGAGGGTGCCGTCCCGGCGCGCAGCCCGGGCAGCGCCGCCTTGACGGACTGCAGGTGACTCAGCACGTTGGTGCGAAACATCTCGTCGAAAGCGCCGGGAAGGTCACTGGCGTCGATGTCGCCGATGCCCCGGTAGAAGTCGAAGATTCCGACGCAGTTGACCAGCGTGTCCAGCCCGCCGTGGGCATCGATCGCGGCGCCGACCGCTCGTTCATTGGCTTCGCGGGTGGTCGCGTCGCCCGCCACGACGGGAACATCGGGCAACTGCCGGCGCAGGGTCTCGCACTTCTCCTGATCCCGTTCCAGCGCAGCGACTTTCGCGCCTTCGGCGCGAAACACGTCCACCACGGCCCGGCCGATTCCCGAGCCGGCGCCGACGACCAGCGCGCGCTTGCCCTCAAGCCAGCCGGTCATCGCCCTCCTCGGTTTCATCGGGGAGCAGCGGCGCGTGCGAATTGCCGACCATGGTCGCCAGCGTGCGGGCGTTCTGCCACGTCAGTGCCTCCAACTCCAGCGCGTCCAGGCTGATCGACCGCCCGGTTTTGGGTGCGCTGATCAGCAGTCGCGACCCGTTGCGCGTGTCCACCCGCCGCACCTGGACTTCGGCGAATTCGTTTGCCACCACGATTGGTTCGTTCACAGGAACACCGCCAGATTTTGCATCCGCAAGACGGACTCGTCGACAAAGATCCTGCGGCGAGCCAGCTTCCATCGATCGTCACACCAGCGCAGCAGGTCCTCGCGGCCGCAGGACACCAGCGCGCTCTCGTTGACGTCGCCGCGGCTGCGGAAGAGCAGCTCGGCCGATTCAACCAACAGGTGCGCGTCGTCGTCGCAGGCGAAAGTGCGCACGTTGGTGATGAAGTGGCGCAGCCGCGACGGCGGGTCCTCGGTCCATGCGTGCTCGGTGGCGAAGCGAGCGACCCGCTGGCTCAACGAGTACTTGTCCTCGTCGAAGTGGGCCATTCCCGGGCCCCTCGCGGGCGACGCGTCGAACCCGGCCCCCCGGGCGGTGGTGACCCGGACCGGCATGACGTAGCGGATGTCCTCGGTCAGCGTGTCCAGCCACGCTTCGTAGTGCTGGGCGTCCAGCAGGTACGCCTCGTCGACCAGGAACCGGTGCGCTTGCAGATGGCGATCGTCGTTGAACGGCAGTGATCCCGGGCCTTTTCTCATGAGAGGTAGTCCGCCCACAGGTTCAGCAGCGCGCGCTGGTTGTGCTCGTTGTAACCGACCTGCGCGCGGCCCGGCCCGTGGAACGCCTCGGCGGTCAGCGGCTCGACGACCGGGCTGCCGTCGGAGCGCAGGCCCATCCGGCTGTTCAGCAGCAGCCGCCGGGCCATGGAACCGCCGGCGGTGGTGGTCAGCGACACCCAGTTCTCCACGTCGTCTTGCTCGAACATGCCGGTCGAACCGAAGCACATCAGATACGCCTTGTACGAATCCTGTTTGTACTGCGGAGGGGCCTCGGAGTCCACCGCGAACCACGAGCACACCTCGGTTTCGTTCTCGCTGATCGGCTGCCACAGCCGGATCGAGATGAACGGCAGGGTTGCCGTTTCCCGATCGTCCCGATCGGACTGGACCTTGGGCCAGTTGTGCACGAAGCTCAGGTTCGGAAAGCAGGTGGCGGCCGAAATCATGAAACCGTCCTCGCCGACCATGCGCTGCTGTCGGGGCGTCCACACGTCTTTGATCCGGCCGATCATCTCGTCGGGGTAGCCGACGTAGCGCATCCGCTCGTCGAAACCGCCCGGCGGAAGTTTGTAGGTGGTACCGCCACCCCGGTGCGCCCAATAGGTGGCGCCGTCCTTGCGCTTCTGCGCTTTCGGCTCGCGAAACAGGCCGATGTCCACGATCGACGCATGGGTGTGCGGCGTGTGGTACATGTCGCCGGCGAAGTTTTCGGCGCCGATCTTCCAGTTGGCCTTGATGCGCCAGCGCTGCGGCCCCCGCACTTCCACGCCGCCGGTGCTCTGCTTGGTGTAGAAGTCCAGATAGAACTTGAAGTCGCCGAGGAAGTCTTCCAGCGGTTCGGCACCGGCGTCCATGCTGATGAACAGCAGACCGTTGTAGCTCGCGAACTTCGGTGCGGGCAGCAGGCTTTGGGCGTCCTTGGCGAACCCGTCGTCGCCGCCGTAGGCCTCCCGGTGGAAGGGCAGACCGGTGAGCCGGCCGTCGTTGCGGTAGGTCCAGCCGTGGTACGGGCAGCGGAAGTTGGAGGCGTTTCCCATCTCCGCGCGACACACCTGCATGCCGCGGTGCAGGCACATATTGAACATCGCGCGGATCTCGCCGCCCGCGTTGCTGATGATGAAGGAGTCGTCGAGAACGCGGCGCACCACGTAGTCACCGTCCTGGGGAATCTCGGACCGGTGACCCACGAACGTCCACGCCCGGCCGAACAGCCGCTCCTTCTCCAGCGCGAACAGCTCCCGGTCGTTGTAGATGTGGGCGGGGATCATGCCCTCGCGGACGTTGGCGACGGTCCGGTCCAGCCGGCCGTCGCAGGCCTCGCGATGGACTGTCACGGTGCCCCCTCCCGCGGTCGACTGTCTGTTGTGCAGAGATACCTTCCGCTTAGAAGAATCCCGCATCCACCCTCCATCGGTCAATCGGCCGTTCGCGCCCGACGCACCGGGCCCGGGGCCGCGGCCAGATTTTCACCAGAAGGCTTTGTGGAAACTCACAGGTTGCTGGCAGCCACGCGGCGAGGAGGCCGGGCTACGGTGGTCACGTCAGCTCCGCTGCGCATGTGAGGGCGCGGAAATTCCAGGCGTAAAACGCTCGATTTTGCGTGCGTTGTCATACTCTGGCAACGCAGCTGAGGAAGGACTGGTCAATGGCTGCTCGGTCACCGGATGGTCGATTGCAAAAGCTCGGATCGCGCGTGGTGTCCGCTCTCGGGCGTCAGGAGTGGCTGGATCGGCCGAGCTACCGGTTCGAACATCTGTTGAGCTTCGCGTTCAACGGCCTGGGCGGTGCGCGCAACACCGTCACCAACGCCCTGCACGGTGGGTGGCTCGGCCACCCGGTTCACCCCCCGCTGGCGTCGCTGACGAGCGGCGCGCTGGGTACCACCGTCGCGCTCGACGTCCTCAGCCTGCTGCCGGGCCGGCCCGCCACCGAGGTGCGCGACGCGTCGAAGTTCGCGGCCCGCGCCCTCGGGGTGGGGATCCTGGCCAGCATCGGGTCGGCCGTCACCGGCGTCACCGATTGGCAGCACACCCATGAATCCGACCGCCGGGTCGGCGCCGTCCACGGCCTGGTGAACCTGGCCGCCACGGCCCTCTACGCGCAGTCGTGGTGGGACCGCCGCCGGGGCCGCCACGGCCGCGGGATCGTCCTCACCGCACTGGGTTACGGCATCACCGTCGCGGGCAGCTACCTCGGCGGCGCGCTGGTGTTCGAGTCCGGCATCGGCATCGACCAGTCGGGCGCGCGGCTGCGCACCACCCAATGGACGCCCGTGCTGCCCGCGAGCTCGCTGAACGGCAAGCCGGTGCGGGTCGAGGTCGACGGGGTGGGCCTGGTGGTGTGCCAGACCAATCCCGGGGAGGTCGCGGCGTTCGGGGAGTTGTGCCCACACCTGGCGGCTCCCATGGCCGACGGCTGGGTCGACCGGGGCCGGCTCGTATGCCCTTGGCACGGTTCATGGTTCGCGGCCGAGTCGGGTGACGTGCTGCGCGGCCCGGCGGCGGCCCCGCTGCCCTGCTACCAGGCGAGATTGGTCAACGGAATGGTCGAGGTTCGAGGCGAGCCCGAGCCCGCGCTCGGCGCGACGGCGATCGGAGAAGGGGGAGGCAAGTGAACGCCTACGACGTGCTGAAAGAACATCACATCGTGATCAAGGGGCTGGGCCGCAAGGTCAGCGAGGCGCCGGTGAACAGCGAAGAGCGGCATGCCCTTTTCGACGACATGCTGATCGAACTCGACATCCACTTCCGCATCGAGGACGACCTCTACTACCCGGCCCTCAAGGACGCCACCAAGCTGATCGCGGTCGCCCACGCGGAGCACCGCCAGGTGATCGACCAGCTCTCCGTGCTGCTCAAGACCCCGCAGAGCGCGCCGGGTTACGAGGACGAATGGAACTCCTTCAAGACGGTGCTGGAGGCCCACGCCGACGAAGAGGAGCGCGACCTGATTCCGGCTCCCCCCGAGGTGAAGATCACCGAGGCGGAGCTCGAGGAGCTCGGCAACAAGATGGCCGCGAAAATGGAGCAATACCGCGGGTCGGCCCTGTACAAGATGCGCACCAAGGGGCGGGCGGCACTGGTGCGCTCCCTGTAAGCGCGCCGACCTGCCGGGTCCGCCCGGCCGGCGAGAGTAGCGTCACGGCTCATGAGCCCCGACCGTGTCGCGTCTCAGGGTGACATCACGGCCGAGATCGCCGCCATCGCAGCCCGATACCGGGGGCGCGAAGCCCGGCCCCGGCTGGACTACCCGCCCTACCGCGCCACCATCCTGCGCCATCCCGAACACGCGCTGGTGCCGGTCGATCCCGAGGAGGTCGAACGCTGGGCGCCGTGCTTCGGCCACCACGAGGTCGACCCGCTCGACGCCGACCTGACGGCCGGCCATCCGGGCCAGCCGCTGGGGGAACGTGTCATCGTCGCCGGCCGGGTGGTCGACGGATCGGGCAGGCCCGTGGCCGGCCAGCTCCTCGAGGTCTGGCAAGCCAACGCCGGCGGCCGCTACCGCCACCAGCGCGACCAGCACCCCGCCCCGCTCGACCCCAACTTCACCGGCGCGGGCCGGTGCCTGACCGGGCCGGACGGCTCGTACCGGTTCGTGACCATCAAGCCCGGCCCGTATCCGTGGCGCAATCACCACAACGCGTGGCGCCCTGCGCACATCCACTTCTCCGTCTTCGGGGCGGCTTTCCCCGAGCGCCTGGTCACTCAGATGTACTTCCCGGGCGACCCGTTGTTCGATTTGGACCCGATCTTTCAGTCGGTCCTGGACCCCGCCGCGCGCCGACGGCTGATCGCCCGCTACGACCACGACCTCACCGAGCCGCAGTACGCGACCGGGTATCGGTGGGACATCGTGCTGTCCGGTGCCGCCCGAACTCCGCTCGAGGACGACGATGACTGAATGTATGTGCACCCCAGGGCAAACGGTCGGGCCATTCCTCGACCTCGGGTTGCCGTATCCAGGGGACAGCGCGCTGGCCGGCGATGACGATCCGCGCGCCGTGCGCCTGCACGGCACGGTCTACGACGGCGCCGGCGAAGGCGTACCGGACGGCCTGGTCGAGCTGTGGCAACCCGACGGCGCCGGCCGCGTCCCGCGGCAGGCCGGTTCGCTGCGCCGAGATGCCACAACGTTCACGGGGTGGGGGCGGTGTGCGACCGACGCCGCGGGTCATTACGGCTTCACCACCGTGGCGCCCGGTGCGGCGAGCGCCGGGCGGCCGCCGTTCTTCGCCCTCACCGTGTTCGCGCGGGGCCTGCTGGACCGGCTGTTCACCCGCGCCTACCTGCCCGGCGGCGACACGGGCGCCGACCCGCTGCTGGCGAGCCTGGACGCCGAGCGCCGCGCCACCCTGCTGTGCGTCACCCAAAGCGATTGCCGGGATTATCGTTTCGACATCCACCTGCAGGGTCCGCGCGAGACCGTGTTCCTGGCGTACCGGGGCGGTGGGCGATGACCAACCTGTTGTGGCCCGGAGACCATCGGGCCCGAGACCACATGACGGATCGGGCCCTGCTGGAATCGATGGTCGCGGTGGAGTCCGCCTGGCTGGATGCCCTCGTCGCCGGGGGCCTGGCCCCACCCGAGTGCGCCGGGGCGGACCTGCCAATGCTGTTGACCGCCAACGACTGCGAAGCCCTGGCGGCCGCCGCCGAGGACGGCGGCAACCCGGTCATCGGCCTCGTCGGCCTGCTGCGGCAGCGGGCCGCGCCGGCTGTTGCGCCGTGGATCCATCGCGGTCTCACCAGCCAGGACGTCCTGGACACCGGCCTGATGCTGGGCGTGCGGGAGGTCGTGGGGGAGCTGACCGCACAGCTTCGGGGCCAGGCATCGACGCTGAGCGAGCTCGCCACCCTGCACCGGGTGACGCCGATGGTGGCGCGCACCCTGACCCAGCACGCGGCGCCCACCACGTTCGGGGCGAAGGTGGCCGGCTGGCTGAACGGCGTCGTCGATGCCTTCGAGGGGTTGGCTGCGGTGGTCTGCCCCATCCAGATCGGGGGGGCCGCCGGGACATTGGCCGCCAGCACGGAGTTGGCGGCGCTGCTCACCGGCGGCGCCGACCCCGCCGCGACCGCGGCTAGCCTAACGTACAGCACTGCAACGTCTTTGGGCTTGGCGCCCCGATCGCCCTGGCACACGGCGCGGATGCCGGTCACCGCGGCCGCCGACGCGTTTGTCGGCTGCACCGACTCCTGGGGCCGGATCGCCTCCGACGTCCTCACCCTGGGCCGCCCGGAGATCGGCGAACTGAGCGAACCGGGCGGCGAGCATCGCGGGGGTTCGTCGTCGATGCCACACAAACGAAACCCGGTGTTGTCCATCCTCATTCGCCGGGCCGCCCTGTCCGCGCCGCAGCTGGCGGCGACCCTGCACACGGCCGCGGCGCTGGCCAATGACGAGCGGCCCGACGGGGCCTGGCACGCCGAATGGGACACGTTGCGCACGCTGGCACGGCGCGCCGTCGTCGCCGGATCCCAATGCGGCGAGCTGCTCGCGGGCTTGGCGGTGCACGCCGAGCGAATGTCGGTGAACCTCGACGCGGCGGACGTTCTGGGCGAACAGGAAGCGATCGCCGAGCTGGCGGGGCAGCCACCGTCGCCGACCTACCTCGGTGCGGTCGACCGACTGATCGACGCGAGCGTGGATCGCGCCCGGCGGGCGCTCGCTCAGCGCTGATAAATGCTGGCCAGCCAGATGTGCAGCAACGTGTCGATCGCCCGGTCCTCCGGCATCGCCTCGTCGTCGGCGGTGAACGTCGCGGCCATCACCCGCTCGCTGAGCATGTTGAGCGCGACCGACAGCTGCTCCGCAGGGATGGTGTCGGGGGCGGCGCCGCGGCCGCGTTCGGCCTTGATGGCCGCCGTGGTCAGCGAGATCCACCGCTGCATGAGCGTGGACCACAACTGCCGCACCTCGGGGTTGGTCGCCTTCGCCGAGGCGCCGGCCACGGCGACCGCCGGATGAGAGCCCGACACCTCGAAGAACGCCTCGATGCGCGCCCGCCACAGCTCCGCGGGGTCGCCGGACGAGATGCCCCCGAGCGTCCTGAGAGCCGCATGCGCCTTGCCGTTCATCTGGTCGAGCAGCGACAGCAACACCGCGTTCTTGGATCGGAAATAGAAGTAGAAGGTGGGACGCGAAATCCCGGCGCCCTTTGCTAGGTCGTCCACGGAAAAGTCGGCGAGCGGCCGCTCCTGCAGCAGGCGCTCGGCCGTGGCGAGAATCGCCTGTTCGCGGTCGTCGCCCGAATGAGGCGACGACCGACGGCCCCGCGAGGCATGCAGGTACTTGGTCTGTGTCGGGAGGTCGGACACGCCCGCTACTGTTGGGCACGCCGATATACGCGACCGAAACTGTTGATTAAGCCCAGCAATAATGTCGATTAAGTCGGCGCATTCTTCGTAGCCATCCGCACGTTTGCTGCCCGTTCTTCAGCGGTGCGCCCGGCCCCGAGGTGCGGCCGACGAACGACCTCGCGATTCGGGACTTCCGCCCCTACTCCGGCCCATGTGCGAAATGGTCGCATCAAGAGCGCCGGCGAAACGACCGGCAACACGAGGAGATCTGGCGATGACGAAGAGCGACGACGGCACCAAACAATGCCACGTCGACGTGCTGGTCGAAGAGCGCGACGAGAAGACCCGGGCGAAGGCGCGACTGTCCTGGGCGGGCAAGACCCTCGTGGGCGTTGGCCTGGCGCGACTCGACCCGGCCGACCCGCCCGTCGCCACGATCGGCGACGAGCTGGCGATCGCCCGCGCGCTGTCGGACCTGGCGAACCAGCTGTTCGCTGCGACCTCCACCGATATCCAAGCCAGTACGCACGAACCCATTACGGGTCTGCATCACTGAGCGACGGCGACGAAATACGAAAGTGACCATGAGACAACGCCCCGATTTACCGGCCGCCCTCGATGTCCAGATAACGACACACGGTCAATTGCCCGGCGCCGAGGATTACGCACGGACGAAGATCGGTGAGCTCGGACACCTCACCCACGAGCCGGTGCTGCACGCCCACGTCAGGTTGAGCGAGCACGGCGACCCGGCGGTGGCTCGCCGGGTGGTCGCACAGGCCAGCCTCGACGTCAACGGCCGCCCGGTGCGTGCGCAGGTCGAAGGCGTCACCGCGCGGGAGGCGATCGACCGACTCGAGGCGCGACTGCGTCGCCAACTGGAGCGCGCCGCCGAACACTGGGAAGCCAAACGAGGCGGCGTGCCCCGCCGCGGTCCGCATGAATGGCGGCACGAAACCGAGCCGACGCACCGGCCGAAGTACTTCCCGCGGCCGGAAAGCGAACGCCGAATCATGCGGCACAAGTCGTACAGCCTGCCGACCTGCACGGTGGAGCAGGCCGCGCAGGAGATGGAACAGCTCGACTACGACTTCCACCTCTTCACCGAGCAGGGCACGCGGCAGGACAGCGTGCTCTATCGCGAAGGTCCGGCCGGATACCGCCTGGCGCAAGTCAATCCGGCTGGCACGGACGAGCTGGCGCCGTCCGGGTTGCGCCTGACGATCAGTGCCCAGCCGGCACCGCGGCTGGACGTCGAGCAGGCCATCGAGCGGATCGGCTTGCTCGGGCTGCCATTCCTGTTCTTCGTAGACACCGCCCGTGACCGTGGCAGCGTGCTCTATCACCGCTACGACGGACACTACGGGCTGATCGCACCGGCAAGCTGAACACCGATAGGCCAACTGAATCCGCGGCGGTCCCGGCATCCCCCCGTCCGGGACCGCCGCCCCAATCTTCGCGCGTGTGAACGGATTCAGCGCTCGAGGTGCGCGAGGTGGTCGATGAACCACTCGCGCGCGAGCACAGCCACTTGCGCGAGGGTGCCCGTTTCCTCGAAGAGGTGGGTGGCGCCCGGCACCACGGCGACCTCACACTCGACCGGGATCGCCGCCTGGGCCTGCCGGTTGAGCGCCAGCACCATCTCGTCGCGGCCGCCCACGATCAACAATGTCGGGGCGTGCACGTAGCGCAGTGCGTCGCCGGCCAGATCGGGCCGGCCGCCGCGCGAGACGACCGCCGCGACCTTGACCCCGGGATGGGCGGCCGCGGCCAGCGCCGCGCCCGCTCCGGTGCTGGCACCGAAGTAACCGACCGGCAGCGCGGCGGTGTCGGGCTGGCCGGCCAGCCAGCCCGTCACGTCGACCAGGCGACCGGCGAGCAGCGCGATGTCGAATACGTTGGCGCGGTTGCGTTCTTCCTCGGGGGTGAGGAGGTCGAAGAGCACCGTGGCGAAGCCGGCGTTGTTGAGCACCTCGGCGACGAAGCGATTGCGCGGACTGTGCCTGCTGCTGCCGCTGCCGTGTGCGAATACCACGACGCCCTTCGGGTGCTCGGGAATGGTCAGGTGCCCGGCCACCGAAACAGAGCCGGCCGGCACCCAGATTTCCTCGTCGCGCAGCGGGGGATCGTCGGTGTCGGCGGCGGGAACTCCGAAATCGTTTCGGGCGCTCTCGAGCAAGGCAACCACCTCGTCATCCGAGGTCTGAGCGAAGTGGCGGTATCCCTGGCCGACGGCGAGATACGGCGCCGGCGTTTCCAGGCAGACCACCTCGTCGGCGTATTGCGCGAACTGCTGGGCGGTCTCGGCTGCCGCGATGGGAACGGCCAACACCACCCTGCTGGCCCCCTCGGCGCGCGCTACCTGGCAGGCGGCCTTCGCGGTGGCGCCGGTCGCGATACCGTCGTCGACGATCAGCGCGATCCGGCCGAGCAGCGGAATCGGTTGGCGGGCACCGCGGAAGCGCTCCGACCGCCGTCGCAGCTCGGCCAGCTCCTGGGCCTCGACCGCAGCCATCTCCTGGTGGGTCAGCCGCGCCTCGCGAACCACGGTGTCGCTGTACACCCGCACCCCGCCATCTCCGACGGCGCCGAAGGCGAGTTCGCGGTGGTAAGGCACTCCCAGCTTGCGGACCATCAGCACATCGAGGGGCGCCCGCAGCGCCTTGGCGACCTCGAAGGCCACCGGAACTCCGCCGCGCGGCAGGCCGAGCACGACCACATCTTGGCCGCGCAAATGCCCTACACGCGAAGCCAATTGGCGTCCCGCGTCGGTGCGGTCGATGAATCGCCTCATGGTGAGCTCCCTAGGATCGGCGACCGGCGAGCCTGTCGGTCGCGACATACCGCAGCAACGCGCCGGCCCCGGCCTCGGGCGCGATCCGGTTGTCGGCCCGCACCAAGGAGGCGCCGACCGCGATCGCGCAGAACGGCAACGCCTCGTCGGCCCGGGTCACCCGTTCCACCGGTTCGCCCAGCTCGGACAGGGCATCGGCATCGGGAGCGATCGTGGTCAGCTCCTTTCCGGTAACCACGGTGGCGTCGCCCAGGTCGCCGACGATCAGCGTGTCGACGTTCCCGTCGCGCAGCGCCGCACACACGGCGGCCAGGCCGCCGGCTGCCAGCCCGGAACCGCGGCCCTGCTCCGCTTCGAATCGCTCGACGGCACTGGTTATTTCGGCGCTTCGACGGCGTTCGAACTCCGCGGCGGTCAGTTCGCCGATCTCGTTCGGGTCGATACCGGTCTTGCGGGCGGCGGCGTGCAGCTGCGCGACCCGTGCGGCCACCCGCTCCGGAAGCTCGGCCGTCACATCCGCGAGCGAACGCACCTGCCCGCACAGGAACACCACCTCGGGGTTCGCCTCGTCCACCAGCCGGGTGAGCTCGTCTGCGACCGCGCGGCAGTTCATCCGGATCGCCTCCTCGGTGGTGTGCTGGAGGTCGCCATACCCGTTCCAACCGGCCGAGACCGGCTTATGCACGGGGTAGCCGCCGCCGTCCACGGTCTTCGCGGTGACGGCGCCCCCCTGATGGAGGCTGATGTCCGCCCCGGCGTGATCGACCGCGGCGAACACGTACGTCGGGTGCTGCACCTGCATGCCGATCAACGGCACGACATACGGGTAATCCGAAAGGCGCACCGCCGTGGCCGGCGGTGGGGCGACCAGGTGCTCGTTGACCAGCACTTGATCGCTCGTCGCGATCACGGCGCGGCCCCGCCGACCGACGGCGGGCCGATGGTGCAGCACGGCCTGCTCGAGCGTGCCCAGGAGCTTCGCGCCGGCGCCCATATCCTCGAGTTGCCTGCGGATGTCGCCCCATTTCACTTCGAGCTGCTCGGCGGCGTCCAAAGTGTCGTGTGAGTCGTCGAAGTACACCGAGGCGAAGGGGCCTTGCGCCTTCGCCAGCCCCTTGAGGCGATCTGAGTGCATGCCGTCCCTCCACTGGTTGCGTCGTCGTTTGCCGTTCGCCCAACCGTATGAATCGCGACGGTGACGCGACGAGAGTCGTTGGCCCTCGGCTGCGGGTCTAAGGTCCCGGCCTCGCGGGGGCGGGGGGTCGACGGCCCCGTCCCGGACCGAAGCGGTCGTTTAGAGGACTTTCTTCCCTACTTCGTCGCCGCCGGCATGCCAACGATGGGACGGGTGGAACGACGAACCGGGGGATCCGTCATCGCACGGGTGACACTCGACGACCGGCTGCACGACCTCACTGCCAACCCGGGCAATTCGGTTGCCTACGCGGCGCTGAGTGACTCGGTCGCGTTCATCGGGAGCCATCACGAGGTCCTGTGCGTGATCCCGGCCGGCGGGCATCCGAGGGCTCTGACCATCGGCGCCGACGGAAGCCGGCTGTACACCGTCAACCACGGCGACTCGGTCTCGGTGATCGACATATCCGACCACCGCGTTGGGGTCATTCCCGGCGCGTGCTGCGTCCAGCAGGTCGACACCCCGGACGGGGCACTGATCTACGCAGCGGGCAATGCCACGAATCGTGGGCGAGTGTGGGTGCTCGGTGAGGGGACCGCCGCCGGCGTCGCCGTGGCCGGGTTCGACGGCCGCTCCGTCACCGGCTTCGCGGCAGACTCGCAACGCCGACGCTTGTACGTGGGGCTGTGCCGGCGCAGCGATTACCACCACCAGTACGACGCCGGTTCGCTCGCCGTCATCGACACCGCAACAGATGTGGTGATCCGTACCGTCGGCCTGATCGGCGCGCCCGACACCATCACCGTCGGCGGATCGATGGTGTACGCGACCCATTACGACCATTCCTGCGTCTCGGCGATCGACCTGTCGTCCTTTGACGTCACGTTAATCCGCTTGGGCGACAGTCCGATTGAGGCGCAAATCACGCCAGACGGCTTACAGGCGTATGTGATAAGCAGCGGTTCGTTGTCGGTGATCGACACCGTCGCCGGCGAAGCGGAGCGAATCCCGGTCGGGGACCTGCCGCGCTGCGTGCGGATCAGTCCGAGCGGCAAATACGCCTACGTGAGCCACTTCGGGGCAGGCAGTGTGTCGATCGTCGACACCATCGCCCAATGCGTGACCGACACCATCGACGTCGACGGTCATCCCGAAGCGCTGGCGGTGAGCGCCGACGGCGACCGGCTCTACGTCGGCGACTACTGGTCGGGAACCGTCACCGTCCTGTCGGTCCAGCCTTAGCTTTTCACCGCCGGGGTCCGGCGAATGAAGCTGCGGCGGAACGAAAGACGCTTCCTCTCACCCGTACAGGGCGTCGAGACTGTCGGCGAATTTTTCGATCACCACTTTGCGGCGCAGCTTCATGCTGGGCGTCAGATCGCCCGACTCGATGCTGAATTCGCGGTCGGCGATGGTGAACTTCTTGATCTGTTCCCAGCGGTTCAGTTCGTCGTTCAGGGCGTCGATGTATCCGGCGATCAGCTCGTGTGTCTTGACGTCACGCGCGATCTCGGCGAACGACTTGCCCGCCAGACCGTTCTTGTCGGCCCAGTCGGTGATCGCCTCGGTGTCGAGGCTGACCAGGGCGACACAGTAGGGCTTGCCCTCCCCATAGACGACGATCTCGCTCACGTACGGGCAACGGCCCTTGAACCGCGCGTCGATCGCTGAGGGCGCCACGTATTTGCCTTGCGAGGTCTTGAACATGTCCTTCTTGCGGTCGGTGATCCGCAGGAACCCGTCGGGGTCGATTTGTCCGATGTCGCCCGTGTGGAACCACCCGTCCCCGTCGAGTGCCTCGGCGGTGGCGTCCGGCAGGTCGTGGTAGGCGGTCATCAGACCCGGCCCCCTGAGCAGGATCTCGCCGTCGTCGGCGATCTTCACATCGGTGGCGGGGAACGGCCGGCCGACCGTCCCGAACCGGTACGCGTGGGGGCGGTTGATGAACGACGCGGCGGCCGTCTCGGTCAGCCCGTAGCCCTCGAGCACGATGATGCCGACCGCGTCGAACCATTGCGCGACGTCGCGGTCGAGGGCCGCGGCCGCGGAGACGAAGAACCGCAGGCGTCCGCCGAACCGCTCCCGGATCGTGGTGAACACCAGGCGGTCGGCGACCTTGTAGGACAGTGACGACACCAACGAGGGCTTCTTGCCGGCCTGCCGGGCCTGCGACACCTTCAAACCGACCCCGATTGCCCAATCGAAGATCATTTTTTTGACCCGGCCCTGCTCGGCGACCATGTCCTGGATGCGCGCGTGCGCCTTCTCGAAGATGCGCGGTGCCGCTCCCATGATGGTCGGCCGCAGCGCCGCGAGGTTGTCGATGATCCTCTCCACGCGGCCGTCGATGGCGGTGGGGAAGCCGATCTGCAGGGGCAACGCGAGCATCACCTTGCCGAACGCGTGCGCCAGCGGCAGCCAGAGGAAGTTCAGGTCGTCGGGGCCGAGGATGCCCAGCGAATCGATGGCCGCCGCGGTGTAGGTCCACGCCCCGTGCGTCAACCGCACACCTTTGGGACGCCCGGTGGTCCCCGAGGTGTAGATGAGGCTGGCCAGCTGGTCGGGGCCGACGGCGGCGATGCGCTCGTTGACGGCGTCGGGCGAGTCCGCGAGCAGTTGCTTGCCCAGCAGGTCCAGATCGGCAAGGGAGATCACCCAGTCGCCGTCGCCGTTGCCGTCGATCATGACGACCTTGCTCACATCGGGCAGTTCGGCCCTGTGCTCGAGCAGCTTGTCCAGCTGAGTCTGGTTTTCGGCGACCACCACCCGGCTGCCCGAGTTGGCGACGATGTAGGCGACGTCGGTCGCGTTGGTCGTCGGGTACACCGTGGTGGTCGCGGCGCCCGCGCACATGATCGCGAAATCGACGAGCACCCACTCGTAACGCGTCGCGGACGCGAGCGCGACCCGATCCTCATGCGCGATCCCCAGCGAGATCAGGCCCGCGGCGAGGTTGTTGACGCGTTCGCCGACTTGCTGCCAGGTCACGCTCGCCCAGGTGTGGTCTTGTGGGTAGCGAAACGCCTCCGCCTGCGGGGTGGCGGCGACCCGGTTGACGAACATCTGCGCGACCGAGGGCGCGCGGTTCTCGATCTTGCGGAAATCGGGCCTCTCCATCGAGGCGAGTGATGCTTTCATGATTCGAATCCATTGCTGCCGAACGGATACCGATGCCGTAGTGCACCGGTATAACGTTCGATCCTGCGGAGCGCGGTGACCCGGCGATAGAGACGAAAGTCACGTCAAGATCGACAAACGTCCCGGCGCCTTGCCTGCCGGCTCGCCGGCCGTCAGTCGGCCAGGGCTATCTCGATGGACAAACACTCGCCGAGGGCGTGCGCCGCGGGCCAGTCCCCGCCTCGGACGGCGCGTTCGAGGTCGTCAACCAACGGGCTGTGGGCACCGAGCTCGGCCAGCCAAGCGGATACGGTGGCGGGAATCTGATTGGCGGGCACGCGGGCGACATGTCCCTCGTGTAGGCGATCGGTCAGCTGATAGATCGCGGCCGTGGGCTTACGCTGAGGCCAATGCTGCCGCCACTTCGCTGTATTCATGTTCCCTCCCCATTAGCCTTAACGATCCATCCGACCATTCCCGAAGGTCCGGCCGTAGAGGCCAAGAGCACGATTACCGAAAGGCTTTGGTCACTTCCGACCTGCCGAAGTCCCAGTCCGGCAGGGTCTTTTGTCACTGCGGTCACCTACTTACTTCTCCGGCGATGCCGGTGCCGGTCGCGTACCGTACATCGGGGAGGGTGCATCGTCACGTTACTCGTTTCAATGCCCCCGGATTCCGAAACCGGCGAGATGACCGCATTAGCAATGGATTCGCAATCGGGGCGTGACTCGGGTCGGTGTCTGAGAGTGACGGGTGGGCCGGTGTGATGTCTGTCAGTGCGGAGGAGCTCGCGGCGGTGCCCGTGTTCGCCGACATCCCGGCCGACGACCTCGCGGGGTTGGCCGCCCTGCTCGAGCCCCTGCACGCCGCCGCCGGCGAGGTGCTGATGCGGCAGGGGGAACCAGCGCAGTCATTCGCGATCATCGCGTCCGGTTCGGTCATGGTCGGGCACGTCGGCCCGAAGGGACAGGTCACCACCACCGAGCTGTCGTGCGCGACGATCGTCGGCGAGATCGCGTTGCTGCGCCATGCGACCAGAAACGCGACCGTGACCGCGCGGAGTGAGGTGTCGGGCTACACCGGATACAGCGCCGCCTTCGACGCCATGCTGGCCATGCCGGCCATCGCCGACCGGATGCTGCGTACCGCGCGGCAGCGGCTGGCCGCCTACATCGTCCCCATCCCGGTATCGACGAAAGACGGTGCCGTGCTGTCGCTGCGTCCCGTCCTGCCGGGCGACGCTGAGCGGTTCAAGAGCAGTGGTTCCTTCTCCCGGGAGACGCTGTACCGGCGGTACCAGGGCGGCACTCCGACCGATGCCCGGCTGACCTACCTGTTCGAGGTCGACTATGTCGACCACTTCGTCTGGGTCGTCACCGACGGCGTGGCGGGGCCGGTCGTCGCGGATGCCCGATTCATCCGGGATCAAGACGATCCCGCCTCGGCGGAGGTTGCGCTCACCGTGGCGGACGGCTACCAGGGCCGCGGGATCGGCACGATGCTGCTCTGTGCGCTGGCGGTCGCGGCGCGCGTCGACGGCATCAAGCGGTTCCACGCCCGCGTGCTGGCAGACAACCCGCCCGCGCGCGCGTTGGGCGACAAGGTGGACGCGTGCTGGGCGCACGAGGAACCGGGCGTGGTGACCACCACGGGGGTGATCCCACGCTTTCGTGATCTGCCCCTCCGTCGCGGCATGTATCAGCAGATCCGGCAGGTGGCCCGCCAGGTGATCCATGCACTCGACTAGGGCGGCGCACCGAACTGCCAGCGCCTGGGGCCACGCCCCCGGCTTGCCGGCCAAGGACTTTCGCGGGCGCGGCCGGGCCGTTAGGCCCTAACACGCGGATTTGCCCGCCTGCTAGCTTGCCACCATGGCGGTACCGACCCACGACGGCGATTCCCGGCGCCACGCCCCTTTGCCATTGAGCTCGCCGGGGGGCGTCGGCCTGGGCGGCGCCGTCAAACCGTTCACCAGCACCGGTCGATACCTCGCCGAGTCGTGGCGCGACTATCTCAGCCAGGCGCCTGACGAGCTTCCGATCGCGCGACCCACCCTCGCCCTGGCGGCGCAGGCGTTCCGCGACGAAGTCGTCCTGATGGGCCTCAAGGCGCGACGACCGGTCAGCCGGCCCGAGGAGTTCGAGCGCATCACGAGCGAGGTGGTCGCGGGGCTCGAGTTCTACGGCGATCGCGGTTGGCTCGACCACCCGAAGAGATTTTTCGGTGCCCCGCCGCCGCTCACGGACGTCACGATCCGAGGGGTCAAGAAGGGCAGGCGTTCCTTCTACCGCATGGTCTTCGAGAGCGGATACCTGCCGCGGCCGGGTGAACCGGGCGGGGACCGGTGGATGAGCTACAGCGCGAACAACCGCGAGTACGCCCTGTTGCTCCGCCACCCCCAACCACGGCCCTGGCTGGTGTGCGTGCACGGAACCGAAATGGGCAGAGCCGCTTTGGATCTCGCCCTGTTCCGGGCCTGGCGGTTACACGAGGATCTCGGCTTGAACGTCGTGATGCCCGTGCTCCCGATGCATGGTCCCAGGGCCAGGAATCTCCCCAGGGGCGCGGTGTTTCCGGGGGAGGACGTCCTCGACGACGTGCACGCGACGGGGCAGGCGGTGTGGGACATCCGCCGGTTGTTGTCCTGGATACGCCGGCAAGAGCCGGAATCGCTGATCGGGTTGAACGGCCTGTCGCTGGGCGGCTACATCACCGCCCTGGTCGCCAGCCTCGAACCCGGGCTGACCTGCGCGATCCTCGGTGTCCCGGTGGCCGACCTGGTCGGCCTGCTGAGTCGGCACTCCGGGCTTGGCCCCGACGATCCCCGCCGTCAGACGATCGAACTCGCCGAGCCGATCGGACGGATGACGTCGCCCCTGTCGCTCGCGCCGCTCGTGCCCATGCCGGGCCGCTTCATCTACGCCGGACTCGCCGATCAGGTGGTGCATCCACGGGAACAGGTGGTCCGGCTCTGGGAACACTGGGGCAAACCCGAAATCGTTTGGTACCGCGGCGGTCACACCGGCTTCTTCCGCGCGCGACCGGTACAGCGGTTCGTCGAGGCGGCGTTGCAGCAGTCGGGCCTGTTGAACGGGGCCGTAGACCAGCGCGACCTCCCCGCTTAGTCGGAGGTTCGAAAGATGCATCCGCTGGATCCGCTGGACGCGGCGATGATGACCGCGGAGTGGGTGTCCAACCCGATGCACGTCGGCGCCGTGCTGGTCCTGTCGCCGCCTGACGACGCCGGGCCCGACTACGTCGACGAACTGCATCGGACGACGCTGGCCGGGAGCGATTCGATCGATCCCCGGCTGAGCAAGTATCCGCACCGCGGTGTGGACACCGGCGGGATGTGGGTCTGGCGACACATGGATCCCGTTGATGTGAGCCGGCATTGCCAGCGCCGCACGGTTTCCGGGGACGGCTTCTGGCCGCTGATTTCCGAGCTGGATGCGCTGGGTCTGGATCGGTCGCGTCCGATGTGGATGTCGTATCTGATCGATGGCCTCGACGGGGGCCGCTTCGCTTTCTATATCAAGGTGCACCACACCGTGGTCGACGGTGTGGCCGGTTTCCGGATGATCACCGATGCGCTGAGCGACGACCCGGAACTTCGGTCGATGCCGCCGTTCTACGCCGACTGCCGTCACGAGACGCCCGGGTCGCCGGCGACGGGCGGGCTGGTGACTCGGTTGCTGTCGCCGCTGCGGTCGGTGACCGGCGCGGCCGCATCGAGTGCGGGGTTGATCGGGCGGGTGGCCACCGGGGAAATCGCGACGGTGCTGGACGCCCTGGTCGGCCACACCACCGCCCTGCCCCTGGGAGCGCCCTACACCCGGTTCAACGACCGCCTGGGCCCCGAGCGCGCGGTGGCCGCGGGCAGCTGGGCAAGCGATCGCATCCAAGCCGTCCGGCGGGCGGCCGGCGTGACCGTCAACGATGTGCTCACGGCAATGGCAGCCGGTGTTGTGCGGCGCTGGTTGCGCGACCGCGGGGAACTGCCCAAGCGGCCGCTGGTGGCCGCGTGCCCCATCACGGTGCGAGACCCCGATCACGACGCCCCAAACGATCAGCACGCCAACAAGTTCGGGCTGTGGATGTGCCCATTGGGCACCGACCTGGACGACCCACTGGCCCGGCTCGGCGTGATCCATCGCTCAATGTCGGAGGGAAAGCACTGGGTGGCCAAACGGGGCGCGGCGGCGTCACTGTTGACGAACGCCGGGAGCATCGCCGCGACGGCGATCGGCCCGCTGCTGCCGTTCACGCCGAAAATCCGGACCGGGTACAACCTGCCGATCTCGCACGTGCGCGGCCCGGGGGCCGAGATGTATTGGAACGGTGCGCGTATCGAGGAGATGTACCCGGTGTCCACGGTCTACGACGGCCACGGACTCAACATCACCACATGCTCCTACGCCGACCGGGTCGGATTCGGCTACGCCGCGGGCCGCGACGTGGTTCCCGATATCGAGTCGCTGATACCGCTGACCGAGCAGTGTCTGACCGAACTCGAGGACGCCCTGGGCGCCGGCTGACACGCGGCACCGTGATACGGCGAGGCCGCTCGTCAATGCCCATGGGGACGAACGGCCCTAGAGCGTCGCCGCCGCGGACCATACATTGAGCATCGGACATATCTGGGGATGTCCCGCACACGCATTCCGGCCTCAGTTCCGCGAGTACAGGTGGGTAGGGCTGTGACGTTTTTCAAGGTGGTCGCAGCCGACTTCGACGGCACCCTGACGTCGAGCGGCAAACTGGACCCAGAGGTCCTGCGGGCGATCGACCAGGCACGAAGCGACGGCCTGACGATCGTGGTGGCCACCGGTCGCATCGGGGCCGAGTTGCACGCCGAGTTCCCCCAGTTGGCCGAGCACGTCGACGCGCTGATACTCGAGAACGGCGCGGTGCTGTGGTTCGACGGACAGACAGAGGCGCTGGCGCCGCCGGTGGGTCCGGACCTTGATGAAGCGCTCGCCAAGCGGGCAATCCCGTACCGGCGGGGCGAGGTGTTGGTGGCTGTCGACGGTAAACACCAGGCGGCCGTCGCCGAGGTGATCGGTGAGCTGGGAATGGACTACCAGCAGATACGAAATCGGGCCGCGCTGATGGTGCTGCCGGCAGGCATCACCAAGGGAACCGGGTTGACCGCATTCTTGGAGAAGGTCAATCTGTCCCCACACAACACCGTGGCCGTGGGCGACGCCGAGAACGATTTGTCATTACTGGCGGTGGCCGAGGTGGGTGCGGCCGTGTCAGACGCGGTCCGATCGCTTCGGCGATCGGCCGATGTGGTCTTGGACGAGCCGGGTGGAGCCGGCGTGGTTGGACTACTGGCCGGACCGTATCTTTCTGGGGCAGAACGTCTTTGCCCGCCGCGGCACTGGCTGGAGATCGGAGCGTTCGAGGACGGAAGCCCAACCAGGTTGCCGGGCAGCCAGGCACGCATCCTGGTCGGCGGGCCGGCCGCGTCCGGAAAGAGCTACCTCGTCGGTCTGATGGCGGAGCGATGGATCTCGGCCGGCTATTGCGTTCTCGTCATCGACCCCGAAGGCGACCATCTGCAGCTGCAGCAACTCGGCCACGTGCAGGTCGCCGACGGCGGCCTCCACCCGCCGGAACCGGCCGAGCTTGTCAACGCGCTGCGTCCGAACGCCGGCATGGTGGTGGATCTGTCGGGACTGGCCGAACCGACCAAGACCGACTACGTGCATCGGCTGCGGTCGACCGCTGAGGCGCACCGCGAACAGTACGGGTTCCCGCACTGGGTGATCTACGACGAGGCCCATCTGCTGGGCTACGCGGAAGAAGCTCATTGGGCACGCCGCGGCGGTTATGTGTTGTGCTCATTCGCCCCCGCAGCATTGCCCGCCCACGAGGCCGACAGCAGTGACGTCGTGCTGGCGCTCACGTCCTCCGACACGGCGACAGACCTCGCCTCGCGGCGCCGCGCCACCATACGATTCGGCTCGGGACCGCCTCGCGAGTTCACCATCGGGGAACGCCATACCAGGCACGTGCGGCACCGCCACAAATACGCCGATATTCACCTGCCGGCGGAGCGGCGGTTCTACTTCCACGCCACCGGGCTGCCCACCGCTGCGGCCGCGACGATGCATGACTTCTCGGTCGCGTTGCGTCATCTCGACCAACAAGCGCTCGAATACCATCTCGAACGCGGCGACTTCTCCCGTTGGCTGGAAGGCACCATCGCGGATAAAGAGCTCGCGGCGCGGGTGGCCGCCTGGGAGGACGACCTAAAGGCCCGTCGCGCCGCCGATCTGGAACGCATCCGCCGGCAACTCGTGGAAGCTGTCGAGAAACGCTATCTTCCGTCCGAAGAAGGCCAGGAAGAACGCCGCTGAGTCAACATTCCGCGTCGAGCGGAGCGGTCAGCCTCGCGCCAGCCGGGATGCGCGGCCCACGTGGGCCATGATGCGTTCCAACACGGTATTGGTCAGATCGCCGTCGTCGGCGACGCGAGACAGGCCGCGGCGCCGCAGGAACGTGTCCAGGCGTCGATCGGGGGACCAGTCGGCATAAATCGGGCCGAGATACCGCGACTGCAGGAATTCCGAAGCCAGGGCGTCCACGTCAGAGTCGGTCAACAACGTCGTCGGGCCACCACCCATAGCCGTGATGCTCCTTCGTTCAGCCGCAAATCGCAACAGCAAAATTACGTCAGACGACGCCATTATTGCGTTACGCCCGGATTGCGGATAGGGCCCAAAGTCATTACCGGTCTTTTGTCCGCAGTCGGCACGCGGGCCCGGGCGCCGATGCCCGGGCCCGCGCTCGCGCCGGCTATTCGGCGGCGACTTTTACGTGCTTCTCCTCGGGCGCGGGTTCCGAAACCGGAACGGAGACAGTCAGAATGCCTTTGTCGTACGTGGCCTTGATGTCGTCTTCGTTCGCGTTGGACGGCAGCGTCACGGTGCGGACAAATGAACCGTAGGTGAATTCCGATCGACCGTCGAATTCCTTTTTCTCGCTGCGCTCGGCCTTGATGGTGAGCTGGCCGTCGCGGACGGTGATATCGACGTCCTTGGCCGGGTCGATGCCGGGGATCTCGGCGCGCACCTCGTAACGGCCGTCAACCGTCTCGTCCTCCAACCGCATGAGCCGGGTGTCGAACATCGGACGGATTCCGGCGAACGCCGGGAACGCCGAGAGGAATTCCGAGAACTCGGGGAACAGCATGTGCGGCTTCTGCGTCGCGGGCAGTGCGGTGGTCATGGTCGTCTCCTGGGATGTTTCTTGCCTTTAGCGGACGTCTTCGATCCGACCACGCGGGTCCGCGCAGGGGTAGGGGCGGAAGTCCTTATCCCGTTCGGGGTGAGGGCATTTGGGCGTACGCACGATCTGTAGGGCCCGACTCCGGGCGGGAAGCCAGTCGTCTCGCGGGTGCGAATTCGCCCGTGTCCAAAGCAGGCCGATCGGCGGCCCGCCGGGGGTCCAACGACCCTAGTGGCGGCCGCGGCGTCGCCCTACCTTCGGACAAGAGGCGGCCGTCCAACCGCCTCGCCTCGACGACTTTGGAGGTTCAGGTGCGCGATGCGATCCCATTGGGGCGGATCGCCGGCTTTCCGGTGAACGTCCACTGGAGCGTGCTGGTCATTCTGTGGTTGTTCACCTGGAGCCTGGCGAGCACGCTGCCGGGCACCGTCAGGGGATATTCGCCCGTCGCCTACTGGGCTGCCGGGGCGTGTGGCGCGCTGGTGCTGTTGGCCTCGCTGGTGGCGCACGAACTCGCGCATGCCGTCGTCGCCCGCCGCGCCGGGGTGGCCGTGGGAAGCGTGACGCTCTGGCTGTTCGGCGGTGTGACGACCCTGGGCGGCGAGGCGAAGACGCCCCGGGCGGCCTTCCGGATCGCGATTGCCGGCCCGGCGACCAGCCTGGCGCTGGCGGCCCTCTTCGGTGGCCTCGTCGCCGCGCTGCAGACGCTGGGCGCCGCCCCCATCGTGGTCGGCGTCGCCTCCTGGTTGGCCGGCATCAACCTGCTGCTTGGCCTGTTCAATCTGTTGCCGGGCGCACCATTGGACGGCGGCAGGGTGCTGCGGGCGTTCCTGTGGCGTCGCCACGGCGACAGCGTGCGCGCCAGCATCGGAGCCGCGCACGCGGGACGGGTGGTCGCGTTCATCCTGATCGGGTTGGGGCTGGCCGAGTTCTTGGTGGGCGGCTTGGTCGGCGGCGTCTGGTTGGCCTTCATCGGCTGGTTCATTTTCGCGGCGAGCCGCGAGGAGGAGACGCGGATATCGACTCAGCAGATGTTTGCCGGGGTGCGCGTGGCCGACGCGATGACGGCTCGGCCGCATACCGCTCCCGGATGGATCACCGTCGACGACTTCGTCCAGCGCTATGTGCTCGGTGATCGCCACTCGGCGTATCCGGTCGTGGACCAGAGCGGGTCGGTTTCGGGGCTGATCACGTTGCGGCAGTTGCGTGACGTCGCGCCCGGGCGGCGTGCCACCACCACCGTCGGCGAGATCGCGCAACCGCTGCACGAGGTGCCGTCCGGCACGCCGCAGGAGCCCCTGACCGCCCTGCTGGAGCGGATGGCGCCCGCCGGTCCGCGCAGTCGTGCCCTGGTGTTCGAGGGCGGCCAGGTGGTCGGCATCGTGACCCCCACCGATGTGGCGAGGCTCATCGAAGTGTACCGGCTCGCCCACCCAGACGACGCGAAACCGGCCTCGGCCCAGCCCATCTAGCGCGCGTCAGTCGAAGTCAGGGTTTGTGGGCGACGATGGCGACGGCGGCCAGCTGCTTGCGGTGCCGGCGGAACGTGCGGCGCATCGTGAGGACCCGCTTGCGGGCATCCCGGTGGATGAGCACATTCCGGGCGAAGCGCAGCGCCCCGAGCAGCCCCTCGTCGGCCACCAGTCGGCGCGGCTGCAGCGGGGCCATCGGGGCCGTCGCGACGTGGTCGACCACCAGCCCGTGGCCGGCCAGCAGCTCCGACCATTCCGCGATCGTCAACGGTCGCGCGTTGACCTTGATCGCGCGGGCCAGCGATTGCCGGATGTCGGTGCTGACCTCCTCCGAGACCGTGTCCGGTGTCAGGGCCAATTCGTGGATCGCGTACCGGCCCCGGGGCCGCAGCAATCGCGACGCCTCGGCGACGATGGCGTGCTTGGCCGCGTCGCCCTGCATGGTCAGCATCGCCTCCCCGATGACGACGTCGGCGCCGGCGTCCGGTAGTCCGGTGGCCGCCGCGTCGGCGACCCGGACGTCGCCGTTCTCGACGCCGAGTTCGGTGAGCACGCCGCGAACCACGTCGGCCGCGTCGGGATCCCCCTCGGCGCCGACATACGACCGTGGCCGGCGGGCCACGATTTCGGTGGCGGTGCGGCCCAGGCCCGGAGCCAGCTCGACCACGTCGGCGTCCGCCACCTCGGCGCGGGTCAGCAGTGCGCGGGTGAGCTCGACGCCCCCGGGGCGAAGTACGCGCTTGCCGAGGCGCGCCAACAGCCAATGGCCCGCCACCGCGTCGTCGGCGCGACTCGCCGCAGGCAGGGGAGGCCGCACCGCGGCCCGTGGCTTGATCATCAAATTGCCTCCGCCGCGGGGTTTTTCAGGAGCTGCCTCACGGGTTCTCCCAACCCTCTCGTTTTTACAAGCGATATTGTGTAAACTCTACCGCATGACCTACGTGATCGGGAAGCCATGCATCGACGTGATGGACCGCGCTTGTGTGGACGAGTGTCCCGTCGACTGCATCTACGAGGGCGGCCGGGCGCTCTACATCCATCCGGACGAATGCGTGGATTGCGGCGCGTGCGAGCCGGTGTGCCCGGTCGACGCCATCTACTACGAAGACGACCTGCCCGGGGAACTCAGGCCGTACCTGGCCGACAATGAGGCGTTCTTCGCCGAAACGCTGCCGGGCCGCGACGTTCCCCTGGGATCTCCGGGTGGGGCGGCCAAGATTGGTCCGCTCGGTGTAGACACGCCTTTGGTGGCCGCTCAGCCGAGGGCCGACCAAGCGGAAGGAGCGTGAGGGTCCCGTGAAGTCGCCGCCCTCGTCGATCGGGGAATCCGCCGGCCGCCGCCGCGAGGTGCTGCGGGTGTTGCGGAGGTCGCCCGATCCCATGAGCATCGCCGCGATCGCCGGCGTGCTGGGTGTGCACCCGAACACCGTGCGGTTCCACCTCGACAGCCTGGTCGCCGACGGCCAGGTGGAGCACGTCGAACCGGGCCGCAAGGGGCCGGGCCGCCCGCCGCTGATGTTCTGCGCGGTCCGCCAGATGGACCGCGGCGGCACGCGGCACTATCGCCTGCTCGCCGAGATCCTGGCCACCGCGTTCGCCGGAGAGCGCGATGCCGGCGCCAAGGCCCTCGCCGCGGGCCGGGCGTGGGGGAAAAAGCTGGAATCCAGCCTGGAGCCGGTGCCCACCGAGCCCGCCGGAGCCGACGACGCCATCGATCACCTGGTCAACATGCTCGACGAGCTCGGCTTCGCGCCCGAACGCCGCGCGGCCGAGGGGGAGCAGCAGGTCGGGCTGCGGCATTGCCCGTTCCTGGAATTGGCCGAAAACCGGACGGCGGTCGTCTGCCCGGTGCATCTCGGGCTCATGCAAGGCGCCATGGAGGCCTGGGGAGCGCCGGTGTCGGTCGAGCGGCTCGACGCGTTCGTCGAACCCGACCTGTGTGTCGCGCACCTGGCGCCGCAGAAAGCGGCCACATGAGCACCGGGCCGGCGATCGCCGTCGCGATCACCTTCGTGTGGCTCGGCATGGTGCTGGCGATCTCGTTCCTGGAAGCCCCGCTGAAGTTCCGCGCGCCCAACGTGACGCTGCAGATCGGGCTCGGCATCGGGCGGCTGGTGTTTCGCGCCCTCAACACCGTCGAGGTCTGTTTCGCCCTTGTCGTCCTGGCGATCGTGGTCGCCGGCCCGATGAAGGTGGGTGCCGCGGTGGCGATCTTCGTCGCGGTCGGTGCGCTGGCCCTGCAGTTGATCGCGGTGCGCCCGCGATTGGCGCGCCGGTCCGACAGCGTGCTCGCCGGGTCGGACGGACCCCGCTCCCGGGCCCATTACGTCTACGTGGCCTTCGAGGTGGTCAAGGTCGTCGCGCTCGTCGTGGCGGGGATACTGCTACTGACGGCCTGATCGCGTCCGCTCAACCGCAAAGGACAAAGCTATGGAATCGATCTCGTTGACCGACCTCGCGTCCGAAAAACTCGCCGAGGCAAAGGAAACGCACAGTGGGCGGGCGGCCCACACCATCCACGGCGGCCACACCCACGAACTTCGGCAGACGGTGCTGGCTTTGCTTGCCGGCCACGAACTCGCCGAACACGACAGCCCCGGGGAGGCGACGCTGCAGGTGCTGCAGGGCCACGTCCGCCTGACCACCGGCGGTGACTCCTGGGTCGGCAAAACCGGCGACTATGTCGCGATTCCGGCCGAACGGCACGCCCTGCAGGCGGTCGAGGATTCGGTGGTCATGCTGACCGTGCTCAAGACCATCCCCTCGGCTCACTAGCCGATGCTTTCCACGCCCTGGTCAAGGGCATTCGGGCTGCGGGTGCCGATCGTCAACGCCCCGATGGGCGGGGTGGCCGGCGGCCGGCTGGCCGCGGCGGTCACCGCCGCCGGCGGTCTGGGCATGGTCGGCATGGGCAGCGTCGCGACGAGGGAACTGCTCCGAACCCAGCTGCAGCAGGTGCGGGGAACGTTCGGCATCGGCCTGGTCGACTGGGTGATGCGCACCGAGGCGGGGCTGCTCGAGGACGCCCTGAGCGCACGGCCGGCGCTGCTGTCGGTCAGTTTCGGCACCGACTGGTCGTGGGTCGCCAAGGCGCGCGACGCGGGGATCCCCACCGCCACGCAGGTATACGACGGCGTCGGGGCGCGCCAGGCGGCCGACGCCGGCGTCGACATTCTGGTGGCCCGGGGTGCGGAGGGCGGCGGGCACGGGGAGACGAAGCTCGCGACGCTGCCCCTGCTCGACACCGTGCTGGACGCCGTCTCGGTGCCGGTGCTCGCCGGTGGCGGCATCGCGTCGGCGCGCAGCCTGGCCGCCGTGCTGGCCGCCGGCGCGAGCGGGGCGTGGGTGGGCACCCGCCTGGCGGCGTGTCCGGAGGCGCTCTCCGGCGACGGCAGCCGCCGCGCGCTGATCGCGGCCCGGGCCACCGACACCGCGGTCACGCGGGCCTTCGACGTGGCCCAGGCCCGGCCGTGGCCCGCGCGATTCCCGTCGCGCGTGCTGACCAACGACTTCGTCGAGCGTTGGACGGGCAACGAGGACGCGCTCAACCCGCGGGCCTGCGACGAACTCGCGGCATCGATCGCCGCCGACGATCGCCGCATCGCCCCCGTGGACGCCGGTCAGGGCGTCGGGATGATTCGCGACGACGCCTCGGTGGCCGAAGTGATCGACGAGATGTGTTCGGGCGCAGAGCGATTGCTGGCCGGCTGGGGTTCGTAGCGCCCGGGCCGGCCGTCGCCCCGGGTCAGCACGACGCAACGTAGCCGTACTGGTCGGCGCCATCGCCCTCGCGCGGCTGGCGCAGGGCGTGCACGGCGGCGCGGTCGGGCGCCGATGACCGCTCGGCTCAGACCCCGCGCAGATAGCGTCTGGCGATGACGCGCTGGGCCACCGACACCACCGGCCTGACCGCCTTGCTCCACCAGGTCGCCGGCCGCGAGAACGCCGTCACCTCCGCGAACACCGCGGAGGTGACGGGGTCGCGCCGGACGACGAAGCGTTCCTCACCCGACTCCGGATGCCCCGGCAGGGTGCCGTAGGCGAATCCGCGCATGTCGGGCTCGTCGACGACGTACACCACCCGGCAGGGCGCGGGCAGAAAACCCATGCGCACCACCACCACCGTGTCGACCTCCGCCACCTCGGAGCTGGCGTGCACCCCCAGCCCGGCCCCGCGCTGCATGCCCCAGCGCATGACGGCGTCGGCGGCCCGCTCGAAGCGCTGCCGGCCCGTGCCGATCTGGGTCTCGGTGTGCAGGTGGCCGTAACCCGCGGGCAGCGCGCCGGACGCGGTCGCCCCCACCTCGGTGTAGGTCAACGGGAGTTCCTCGAGCGCTGCCAAGTCCACCCGATCAGCTTGCCACGCGGGGATGCGCGGCGGCATTTCCGGCGTACGGTCGTAAAAGTGACCGCACAAAACTCGAAAACCGTTGCAGAAGCGTCCGGAACGTTCACCCTCGGCGGCGACCTGACCGTCAACCGGCTCGGCTTCGGCGCCATGCGCCTCACCGGCAAGGGCGTGTGGGGCCCGCCCGCCGACCGCGACGAGGCCGTCCGGGTGTTGCGGCGCGCCGTCGAGCTCGGCGTGAACTTCATCGACACCGCCGACTCCTACGGCCCCTACATCGCCGAGGACATCATTCGCGAGGCGCTGCACCCGTACGACGGGCTGGTCATCGCGACCAAGGCGGGGCTGCTGCGCACCGGGCCGGACGTCTGGATCCCGCTGGGCAACCCGAGCTATCTGCGCCAGGAATGCGAGATGAGCCTGCGCCGCCTCGGCGTCGACGCCATCGACCTGTTCCAGCTGCACCGCATCGACCGCGACTTCCCGCTGGCCGACCAGGTGGGCGAGCTGCTGGCGCTGAAAAACGAGGGCAAGATCCGCCACATCGGCTTGTCCGAGGTCAACGTCGACCAGCTCACCGAGGCCCAGCGGATCACCGAGATCGTGTCGGTGCAGAACATGTACAACCTGTCCGCTCGGGGCGCCGAACCGCTGCTGGACGCCGCCACCGAGCAGGGCATCGGCTTCATCCCGTGGTTCCCGCTGGCCGCCGGCCCGCTGGCCGCCGCCGACGGCCCCCTGCAGCGCATCGCCGGCGAGCACCGCGCGACCCCGTCGCAACTGGCGCTGGCCTGGTTGCTGAAACGGTCGCCGGTGATGCTGCCGATTCCGGGCACGTCGAAGGTGGCGCATTTGGAGGAGAACGTCGCCGCCGCCGGGATCACGCTCTCCGACGACGAGTTCGAAACCCTCTCGGCCGCCGGGGCTCAGCAGACGGTCTGACCGCCCCGGGCCGATACGGTGTCCGGGTGACCAGCGAACAGGCCGGGCATCCCGGCGGCGGGTTCAACCCGCCGGAGCCGACGACCAAGGGCGGCCCCGACTACGGCAGGTTCATCGACGCCGTGCGGACCCTGCAGGACCACGCCCGCGCCGTCGACGCGCCCGACGCGGTGATCACCGAGGCCGCCGACCTACTGGACAAGGTGTCGGCGCTGCTCAGCCCGTTCGACGCCGACGAGTGGCACTCCCCGTCGGGGCGCCGGATGGACCTGCCGATGCGCGGCAACATCCTGACCGTGCCCATGTCGGCCCGCAAGGGTGAGGACGGCCGGATCCACGGGTCGGCCCGATTCGCCCGGTTCCATCTCGGCCGCAACGGCGCGGTGCACGGCGGATGCCTGGGCATGCTGTTCGACACCGTGCTCGGGTTGACGGCAGTCCTTCTCACCGGGAGCCGGCGCCAGCGCACCGCATACCTGAAGATCGACTACCGCCACATCGTGCCGATCGAGAAGGAATTGCAGTTCGATGCCGGCATCGACCGGGTCGACGGGCGCAAGATCTTCGTGTCCGGCCGGTTGACCGACGGCGACACGCTGCTGACCGAGGCCGACGCCCTGTTCGTGCGGCTCAAGCCCGGCCAGCCCTGAATCGCGGCCGGCCGGTAATGGCTTGGGCCCCCGCCTGCGCGCCCCGATAGCATGGCAACGACTATTCACGGATCGTTAGTCACCCCCCGCACAACTGAGCCTTGGAGACCAACGCGATGAGCGCCCCCGCAGACCGATCGCCGCAGCGCCCGATCCGGGTTCCTGCCGGCACCAGCGCCGCCGCCGCGGTCGGCGAGGCCGGGTTGCCGCGGCGGGGCGCGCCGGACGCGATCGTGGTGGTCCGTGACGCCGACGGCAAGCTGCGCGACCTGAGCTGGGTGCCCGGGGCCGACGTCGAGGTCGTCCCCGTGGCGGCCAACACCGACGAGGGCCGCAGCGTCATCCGGCATTCGGCCGCGCACGTGTTGGCCCAGGCCGTCCAGGGCTTGTTCCCGAACGCCAAGTTGGGGATCGGGCCGCCCATCGCCGATGGCTTCTATTACGACTTCGACGTGCCGGAGCCGTTCACGCCCGAGGATCTGGCGGCGCTGGAGAAGCGGATGCGCCAGATCGTCAAGGAGGGGCAGCTGTTCGAGCGCCGCGTCTACGAGTCCAAGGACCAGGCGCGCTCGGAGTTGGCCAACGAGCCCTACAAGCTGGAACTCGTCGACGACAAGTCCGGTGACCCCGACATCATGGAGGTCGGCGGCGACGAGCTCACCGCCTACGACAACCTCAATCCCCGCAGCCGGGAACGGGTTTGGGGCGACCTGTGCCGCGGCCCGCACATCCCGACCACCAAGCACATCCCGGCGTTCAAGCTGACCCGGAGCTCCGCCGCCTATTGGCGCGGCGACCAGAAGAACGCCAGCCTGCAACGCATCTACGGCACCGCGTGGGAATCGCAGGAGGCGCTGGACCGCCACCTCGAGCTGGTCGCGGAAGCCCAGCGCCGCGACCACCGCAAGCTGGGCACCGAGCTGGACCTGTTCAGCTTCCCCGACGAAATCGGTTCCGGGCTGGCGGTTTTCCACCCCAAGGGTGGTGTGGTGCGCCGGGAGCTGGAGGAGTACTCGCGGCGCAAGCACATCGAGGCCGGGTACGAGTTCGTCAACACCCCGCACATCACCAAGGCGCAGCTGTTCCACACCTCGGGCCACCTGGACTGGTACGCCGACGGGATGTTCCCGCCCATGCACCTCGACGCCGAGCTGGCCGACGACGGAACGGTGCGCAAGCCCGGGCAGGACTACTACCTCAAGCCGATGAACTGCCCGATGCACACGCTGATCTTCCGGTCCCGGGGGCGGTCCTACCGTGAACTGCCGTTGCGGCTCTTCGAGTTCGGCACCGTCTACCGCTACGAGAAGTCCGGCGTGGTGCACGGGCTGACCCGGGCGCGCGGGTTCACCATGGACGACTCGCACATCTTCTGCACCCGCGAACAGCTGCACGGCGAACTGGCGTCGCTGCTGCGCTTCGTGCTCGAGCTGCTCGGCGACTACGGCCTGGAGGACTTCTATCTCGAGCTGTCCACCAAGGACCCGGAGAAGTTCGTCGGTACCGACGAGATGTGGGAGCAGGCCACCAACTCCCTGGCCGAGGTGGCGGCCGAATCGGGCCTCGAACTGGTTCCCGACCCCGGCGGCGCGGCGTTCTACGGCCCGAAGATTTCTGTGCAGGCCCGCGACGCGCTGGGCCGCAGTTGGCAGATGTCGACCATCCAGGTCGACTTCAACTTCCCGGAACGCTTCGAGCTCGAATACACCGCCCCGGACGGAAGCCGCCAGCGGCCCGTGATGATCCACCGCGCGCTGTTCGGGTCGATCGAGCGGTTCTTCGGCATCCTGACCGAGCACTATGCGGGGGCCTTCCCGGCGTGGCTGGCGCCCGTGCAGGTGGTCGGCATCCCCGTCGCCGACGAACACGTGCCCTACCTGGAAAGCATTGCCGCGCAACTGAAGTCGCACGGCGTTCGGGTGGAGGTGGACAGCAGCGACGATCGGATGGCCAAGAAGATCGTGCACCACACCAACCAGCGCGTCCCGTTCATGTTGCTCGCCGGTGACCGCGACGTCGAGGCCGATGCGGTGAGCTTCCGCTTCGGCGACCGCACGCAGATCAACGGGGTACCCCGCGACAGCGCCGTCGAGGCCATCGCGGCATGGATCGCCGACCGCGAGAACGCCGCCCCCACAGCCGAACTCGTGAAGGTACCCGGCGGTGAGTGAACCCGAGGACCGCGCCGAGGACACCATCCTGGACACGGGTGTCGGCCAGAGCGACCACCTGCAACGGCTGTGGACGCCGTACCGGATGACGTATCTGGCCGAGGCGCCGATGAAGCGCGACCCCAACGCCTCGGGCAAGACCGAGGAGCCCTTCACCGACATCCCGCAACTGTCCGACGAGGAAGGCCTGGTGGTCGCCCGCGGCGAACTGGTCTACGCCGTCCTCAACCTCTACCCGTACAACCCGGGGCACCTGATGGTGGTCCCCTACCGGCGGGTGTCCGAGCTCGAGGACCTCACCGTCGACGAGAGCGCGGAGCTGATGGGCTTCATACAGAAGGCGATTCGCGTCATCAAGAACGTGTCGCGGCCGCACGGCTTCAACGTCGGCCTCAATCTGGGCACGTCGGCGGGCGGGTCACTGGCCGAACACCTGCACGTGCACGTCGTGCCGCGCTGGGGCGGTGACGCGAACTTCATCACCATCATCGGCGGGTCGAAGGTGATCCCGCAGCTGCTGCGCGAAACCCGCCAGCTGCTGGCCACCGAGTGGGCAAAGCAGCCATGAGGCTTGAGCGCTCATGAGTAAGGTGCCGTTCCTGTCGCGGGCGGCGTTCGCGCGGCTCACCACTCCCACCGCCAGGGCGTGCCTGCGGATGGGACTGACCCCGGACGCCGTCACCGTCCTGGGCACCACCGGATCCGTGGCGGGGGCGCTCACGCTCTTCCCGATGGGCAAGTTGTTCGCCGGTGGCTGCGTGGTGTGGTTCTTCGTGCTGTTCGACATGCTCGACGGCGCCATGGCCCGGGAGCGCGGGGGCGGCACCCGTTTCGGCGCCGTGCTGGACGCCACGTGCGACCGGGTCAGCGACGGCGCGGTGTTCGGCGGACTGCTGTGGTGGGCCGCCTTCGGCCTGCACGACAAGCTGCTGGCCGTGGCGACGTTGATCTGCCTCGTCACGTCGCAGGTCATCTCCTACATCAAGGCACGGGCCGAAGCCAGCGGCCTGCGCGGCGACGGCGGCATCATCGAACGACCCGAAAGGCTCATCATCGTGCTGGTAGGTGCCGGCGTGTCGGACTTCCCCTTTGTTGCCTGGCCGCCGGCCCTGCCGGTGGCGATGTGGCTGCTGGCCGCGGCCAGCGTGGTCACCTGCGTGCAGCGGTTGCGCACCGTGCGGACCTCGCCCGGCGCGACGGAGCGCATGCCGTGATCCCGGGCATGGGTTTGATCGCCACCCCCCGCCGCCTGGCATCCGGCACCGCGAGCGACTGGGGGTACGCGGCCGGCTGGATGGCCGTGCGGGCGATGCCGGAGTTCGCGGCGCGCACCGTGTTCGGGGCGGGGGCCCGCTATGCGGCCCGCGGCGGCGGCCCGGACCAGCTGCGCAAGAACCTGGCCCGCGTCATCGGCGTGCCGCCCGCCGAGGTGCCCGACGCCCTGATGCGGGCCTCGCTGGCGTCCTATGCGCGTTATTGGCGGGAGGCGTTCCGCCTGCCCACGATGGACCTCCGCAAGCTGGCGAGCCAGCTCCACGAGTCGGTCGATGGGCAAGACAATCTGGCTGCGGCGCTGGCCGCGGGCCGCGGCGCGGTATGCGCGTTGCCGCACAGCGGCAATTGGGATATGGCCGGGGTGTGGCTCGCGCAGACACACGGCACCTTCACCACGGTTGCCGAGCGGCTCAACCCGGAGTCGCTGTACCGGCGCTTCATCGCCTTCCGCGAACGCCTCGGGTTCGAGGTGCTGCCGCTGTCCGGGGGCGAACGGCCCCCGTTCGAGGTGCTGTGCGAGCGGCTGCGGGCCAACCGCGTGGTGTGCCTGATGGCCGAGCGCGACCTGACCCGCACCGGGGTCCAGGTCGACTTCTTCGGCGAACCGACCCGGATGCCGGCGGGCCCGGCGAAGCTCGCGATCGAGACCGGGGCGGCGCTGCTGCCGTCGCATTGCTGGTTCGAGGGCGACCGCTCGAGGGTCTGGATGCAGCCGCCGCTGGATTGCAGCAGCGGCGACGTCGGTGCCATCACCCAGGCGCTGGCCGATCAGTTCGCAAAGAACATCGCCGCGCACCCCGAGGACTGGCACATGCTGCAACCGCAGTGGCTGACCGACCTGTCCGAGGCCAAGCAGGCGCGACTCAGGGAGACCTGATGCGAATCGGGATGGTCTGCCCATACTCGTTCGACGTGCCGGGCGGGGTGCAGTCGCACGTCCTGCAGCTGGCCGAGGTGATGCGCCGGCGCGGGCACGAGGTGAGCGTGCTGGCGCCGGCTTCGCCGCACGCGGTGTTGCCCGACTACGTCGTGTCCGCGGGCAAGGCCGTCCCCATTCCCTACAACGGCTCGGTGGCCCGGCTGCGGTTCGGTCCGGCGACCCACCGCAAGGTCAAAAAGTGGCTTGCCGAAGGCGATTTCGACGTCCTGCACCTGCACGAGCCCAACGCGCCGAGCCTGTCGATGCTGGCCCTCAACATCGCCGAGGGACCCATCGTCGCGACGTTTCACACCTCGACCACCAAGTCGCTGACGCTGACGGTCTTTCAGGGCATCCTGCGGCCGATGCACGAGAAGATCGTCGGCCGGATCGCGGTCTCCGACCTGGCCCGCCGCTGGCAGATGGAGGCGTTGGGCACCGACGCGGTCGAGATCCCCAACGGGGTCGACGTCGACTCGTTCGCCTCGGCCCCGCGGCTGGAGGGCTACCCGCGGCCGGGCAAGACGGTGCTGTTCCTCGGGCGCTATGACGAGCCCCGCAAGGGCATGTCCGTCCTGCTCGACGCGCTGCCCGGCGTGGTCCAGCGCTTCCCGGACATCCAGCTGCTGATCGTCGGCCGCGGCGACGAAGACGAATTACGCAGCCAGGAAGGCGAATTGGTGAAGCACATTCGTTTCCTGGGTCAGGTCGACGACGCCGGGAAGGCGTCGGCCCTGCGCAGCGCCGACGTGTACTGCGCACCCAACCTCGGGGGCGAGAGCTTCGGCATCGTGCTGGTCGAGGCCATGGCCGCCGGCACCGCGGTGGTGGCCAGCGACCTGGACGCCTTTCGGCGCGTGCTGTGTGACGGCGAAGTCGGGTGCCTGGTGCCCGTCGGCGACGGCATAGCGCTCGCGGATGCCCTGGTTTCGGTGCTAGAAAGCGATGTGCTGCGCGAACGTTATGTGGCGGCCGGTTCGGCCGCGGTCCAGCAATACGACTGGTCGGTGGTGGCCAGCCAGATCATGCGGGTCTACGAGACGGTCGCCGCGTCCGGCGCCAAGGTCGAGGTGGCCGGCTGATGACGTGGTTGGTCGTCGCCATCGCGGTGCTCGTCGGGCTGTTGGCGGTCATGGGCGCCTGGGCCTACCAGACGGCCAACCGGCTGGACCGGCTGCACGTGCGCTACGACCTGTCGTGGCAGGCGCTCGACGGAGCGCTGGCGCGGCGGGCCGTGGTCGCGCGGGCGGTCGCCATCGACGCGTACGGCGGCGCGTCGGAGGGCAGGCGGCTGGCCGCGCTGGCCGACGTCGCCGAGGCCGCGCCGCGGCAGGCGCGCGAGTCCTGCGAGAACGAGCTTTCGGCTGCGCTGGCCCTCGTCGATCCGGCGTCGCTGCCGGCGGGACTGATCGCCGAGCTGGCCGACGCCGAGGCCCGGGTGGTGCTGGCCCGCCGCTTCCACAACGACGCGGTCCGGGACACCCTCGCACTGCGCGAGCGATTCCTGGTGCGGACCCTTCGTCTCGGCGGAACCGCCGCGCTGCCCAGCTATTTCGAGATCGTCGAGCGCCCGCACGCGCTGGCGCACGGCGATCACGGGGTGCTCAGCCACCGCACGTCGGCCCGCGTGGTGCTGCTCGACGAGACGGGTGCGGTGCTGCTGCTGCGCGGTTCTGACCCGGCGATCGGCCGCGCCGACGCGCCGAAGTGGTGGATCACCGTCGGCGGCGAGGTCGGCAAGGGGGAGCGGCTGGCCGAGGCCGCCGCCCGGGAATTGGCCGAGGAGACCGGGCTACGGGTCGCGCCCGGCGAGATGGTCGGCCCCGTCTGGCGGCGCGACGAGGTGTTCGAGTTCAACGGCGCCCTGATCGACAGCGAGGAGTTCTATTTCGTCCACCGCACCCGCCGGTTCGAGCCGTCGGGCGTCGGCCGGACCGACCTGGAACGCAGCTACATCCACGGCCACCGCTGGTGTGATGCCGCCGACATCGTCCGGCTGACGGCGGCCGGTGAGACGGTGTACCCGATGCAGCTGTCCGAACTGCTCACCGACGCGGCCGCGCTGGCGGGCGGCCGGGCGCCGGGCCCGCTGCAATCAATTCGCTGACTCCGCAATCCACAGCCCGCTCACCGAGACATGGAGGTCTAATGGCGGGCTCAGTCCCGCGGCCAGGGATTCCGGGATCGCCTGCGCCGCAACCGGGCCCAGGCCGCCGGCAGCGGTGACCGAGAGGGACTGGAACGGCCCGGGAAGACCGGTGGCGTAGCCGAAGTCGATGAACGGCCGAACGAAGGGCTGGAGCAGGTCGGCCAGCGGGTTGCCCAGGATGGGAATCATGCGCAGCGGGTCCAGCAGCGGCAGGTTCTGGGGAATCAGGTAGTAGGTGGTCATGCCGATGTGCGTCTGGATGGCGGTGGCAAGCTGCGCGGCGGTGAGGGTCGGATATGCGGAGTGCAGGTAGGGAAAGCCCAGCAGGGCGTTGAGGTCCGCCGGGATGTTGAAGATGCTCCGCGGGAAGTAGGCGATGGGGTCGTATTGGAGTGTGTAGATGGCGGTCTGGTAGAGCGTGTCCACCGGAGTCACAACGTGAAACGCGCCGAAGCCGGGGATGAAGTGCGTCAGGATGCCGGTGCCCGGAACGTTCGGGTCGGAGAGCATCACGAACGACAGCAGGTCCGAACTCGGCCGGATGGCGGCGGGTAAGGCGTCCAGGTAACGCATTTCGAGTGTGGCGATCGTGGCGCTCTGCGAATAGCCCAGTACGACAACGTGATTGCCCGCGCCGGTTTCGCTCAGGATGGCGCTGTTGAGTATCGATACGCCCTGCCGGACCGACTGACCGAAGGTTTCGCTGGTGAGGCCGGTGACGGGCCAGAAGTCCTCGGGCGTAGTCAAACCCACCGGCGTATAGCCGGGGTAATGGGGGGCGATGTAGGTGCTGTAGACGGAAGTCACGTAGGACGGGGTGGGTTGCGGGTTTCCGGTGCCGCCCATGATCAACGCCACGTTGGTCGACGACGACGTCGTCGGAGTGCTTTGCACTTGGCTTGCCAGGCTCAAGCTTCCGGTCACCGTCTGCTGCGAGGGCAGGGCCGGCGCCAGTTGCGTGGCGGCCGCGTTGGAGGCCTCCGCCTGGGCATACGAATCGCTGCTGCCGATCAACGTTTGCACGAACTGCTGATGAAACGCTTCCGCCCGCGCGCCGATCTCCTGATAGCGCTGGCCGATCGCCGCGAACAGCGCCGCGGTGCGGACGGATACCGCATCCGCGGCCGGGGGGAACACCATAGTCGTCGGGGTGGCCGCCGCGCCGTCCGCGGCGGCTATCGCCGAACCGATCCCCTGCAAATCAGTGGCGGCCGCTGCCAGCGTCTCCGGGGCTGTGATCACGAACGACATCGCATCGCCGCCTGACTAGCCCACCACCGGGCGCGCCAGCACACCGGAGCGCGGTGCCTCGATTGCCGGATTCACACCGGCCACCCCGCGCCCGGGTGTGGTCACCGCCGGCTTGAACGGCACTCTCGGCACGCTGGGCGTCACTTGACTCACACCAGTGGTCGGCACGCCGGCAACCGGAGCGGTCGATGTAGGCGCCTGCACCTCGGTGGCCCAGCTCGGCGGAACCGACAGCGCCCCAATCGAACCCGCCCTACCCGCATCCGCCAACACCGCGGGAGCACCCAGCTGCGACGGGGCCTGCGCCCCCAGCGCGGAACCGGCGGAGGCCAAGGCCGAACCCATGGACGGCATGCCGGCGACAGCACCGCTCATTAACGGATTGGCGCCACCCATGAATTGGCCCAGGACCTGACTGACGAGCATGCTCATGGGTTGCATGGCGAACTCGCCGCCCATCGAGAGCATCTCCAGCGGCGACAGCCCCGAAGTCGGCGACGGGGAGAGCCCGAACGACTGAAACAGCGACGAGAGCAGCTGGGCGTCCGACATCGCCGATTGCGTCTCGGTTGTCACCGACGCCGCGGCCTGCGGCGCGGGGCCGAGGCCGTCGGGCGGTTCAGCGAACGACGTCAACTGCGCCCCCACTGCCAGCGTGCTGGCGTCGTAGGCGGTCATCGCGGCGGCGTCCTGTGCCCACATCTCGGAGTAGTGCGCCTCGGTGGCCATGATTGCCGGGGTGTTCTGGCCGAAGAAGTTCGTCGAGATCAACGCCATCAGCTGCGCGCGGTTGGCGGCGATCACGGGCGGCGGCACCGTCATCGCGAACGCCGCCTCGTAGGCCGCCGCCGCCACCATCGCCTGGGTCGACACCTGCTCGGCGTCCATCGCGGTCGCCGCCAACCAGGTGACGAACGGGCTGGCCGCGGCCGCCATCGCGACGGCCGAGGGACCCAGCCACGGCCCGCTCGTCAACGCTGCGATCACCGTCGCATACGAGGACGCCGCCCATCCCAATTCGGCGGACAACCCCGCCCAGGCGGCGGCCGCGGCCAGCATGGACCCCGCGCCCGGACCGGCATACATCAGACCGGAGTTGATCTCGGGCGGCAGCAGCCCAAAATCCGGCACCATCCCGACCCTCCTCAGCCAGGTCGGCGGCCGCCGTTCCCGCAACCAGGTGGCCACGCGACGGGTCGCGTCCGCATCCAGACGATGTGAGCAAACTAACGCTGACGTGTCTAGCAAGGGGCCGATTTCGGGGCCTAGGGCCGATCGGCCCTTTGTGACTCCGCCGTTGGAAAATCCGTGTCCCGCCCCCCACTAGACTGGGGCGACAACGGTTGAAGGAGATCAGCAGTGGATACCGCCGCGTCAGGCCACGGCAGCGGACGAACCGGAACCGCGCGCGTCAAGCGCGGCATGGCCGAGATGCTCAAGGGCGGCGTCATCATGGACGTCGTCACCCCCGAGCAGGCCCGCATCGCCGAGGGCGCCGGCGCCGTCGCGGTGATGGCGCTGGAACGGGTGCCCGCCGACATCCGCGCCCAGGGTGGGGTGTCGCGGATGAGCGACCCCGACATGATCGAGGGCATCATCGCCGCGGTCACCATCCCGGTGATGGCCAAGGCGCGCATCGGGCATTTCGTCGAGGCGCAGATCCTGCAGAGCCTCGGCGTGGACTACGTCGACGAGTCCGAGGTCCTGACCCCCGCCGACTACACCCACCACATCGACAAGTGGAAGTTCACCGTGCCGTTCGTGTGCGGGGCGACCAACCTCGGCGAGGCCCTGCGGCGCATCAGCGAGGGCGCGGCGATGATCCGGTCCAAGGGTGAGGCCGGCACCGGGGACGTCTCCAACGCGACCACGCACATGCGGGCGATCGGCGGCGAGATTCGGCGGCTGACCTCGATGTCGGAGGACGAATTATACGTTGCCGCAAAGGAATTGCGCGCGCCATACGACCTCGTCGTCGAGGTGGCCCGGGCCGGCAAGCTGCCGGTCACCCTGTTCACCGCGGGCGGCATCGCCACCCCCGCCGACGCGGCCATGATGATGCAACTGGGCGCCGAGGGCGTCTTCGTCGGCTCGGGAATCTTCAAGTCGGGGGACCCCGCGCAGCGCGCCGCCGCCATCGTCAAGGCCACCACGTTCTACGACGACCCCGACGTGCTGGCCAAGGTGTCGCGCGGGCTGGGCGAGCCGATGGTGGGCATCAACGTCGAGCAGATCGCGCAGCCCCATCGGCTGGCCGAACGCGGCTGGTAAGCCGAGGGCTGTTGGTGGCAATCGAAGAGATCCTTGATCTCGAGCAACTCGAGGTCAACATCTATCGCGGTCGGGTGTTCAGCCCGGAGTCGGGATATTTCCAGCGCACGTTCGGCGGCCACGTCGCCGGCCAGTCGCTCGTCTCGGCGGTGCGCACGGTCGACCCGCGCTACCAGGTGCACTCGCTGCACGGCTACTTCCTGCGGCCCGGGGACGCCAACGAGCCCACCGTGTTCATCGTCGAGCGCACCCGCGACGGCGGCTCGTTTGCCACCCGGCGGGTCAACGCCATCCAGCACGGGGAAATCATCTTCAGCATGGGGGCGTCCTTCCAGACCGACCAGGAGGGCATCCACCACCAGGACGTCATGCCGGCCGCGCCGCCGCCCGACGGGCTGCCCGGCCTCGACTCGATCAAGGTGTTCGACGACGCCGGATTCAAGCAGTTCGAGGAGTGGGACGTCTGCATCGTGCCGCGCGAACAGCTTCGGCTGTCGCCCGGCAAGGCCTCCCAGCAGCAGGTGTGGTTTCGCCATCGCGACCCGCTGCCGGACGATCCGGTGCTGCACATCTGTGCGCTGGCCTACATGAGCGACCTCACGCTGCTGGGATCGGCGCAGGTCAACCACCTCGACGTGCGCCAGCATCTACAGGTGGCGTCGCTGGACCACGCGATGTGGTTCATGCGGGCGTTCCGGGCCGACGAGTGGCTGCTCTACGACCAGTCGTCGCCGTCGGCCAGCGGCGGCCGCTCCCTGTGCCAGGGCAAGATCTTCACCCAGACCGGCGAGATGGTGGCGGCGGTCATGCAGGAGGGGCTGACCCGCTTCGAGCGCGGATTCCAGCCCTCCAAACAGTGAGAGCGCAGTGAGCGCGCCGCGCATCGGCGTGCTGGCGCTGCAGGGCGACACCCGTGAACACCTGGCCGCGCTGCGCGAAGCCGGGGCCGAATCGATGCCGGTGCGGCGCCGCGGCGAGCTCGAGAACGTCGACGGGCTGGTGATTCCCGGTGGGGAGTCCACGACCATGAGCCACCTGCTGCTCGACCTCGACCTGCTGGAGCCGTTGCGTGGGCTGCTCGCCGACGGGCTGCCCGCCTACGGCGCGTGCGCGGGCATGATCCTGCTGGCCAGCGAGATCCTCGACGCCGGCGCGGGCGGCCGGGAGGCGCTGCCCCTGCGTGCGATCGATATGACCGTGCGCCGCAACGCATTCGGGCGACAGGTCGATTCGTTCGAGGGTGACATACCGTTCGCCGGCCTGGACGGTCCGGTGCGCGCGGTGTTCATCCGCGCCCCGTGGGTCGAGCGCGCCGGTGACGGCGTGCAGGTGCTGGCCGAAGCCTCGGGGCACACGGTCGCGGTGCGGCAGGGCACGAAGCTGGCGACGGCGTTTCACCCCGAGATGACCGGAGACCGGCGCGTCCACCGGCTCTTCGTCGACCTCGTCAACGGCGTCGCCTGACCCACCCGTCACACCGGCACCAACTCTGAGGTTGCGGCGTGATCACGCGAAGTGATAGCGCAGGCGATATCACGTTCGCGACGGCGCATATGCCCGCGTTCGTGTGGCGGCTGGGGCGGCTGGGCCGCAAGGGGAGTGGACGCGGGGGCGGCGCCGACCGTGCACGTAGACTCGTCTGGCGAACTTTCGGAGACAGAAGAGGTAAGACACACCGATGAGCGGCCATTCCAAGTGGGCCACCACCAAGCACCAGAAGGCCGTCAAGGACGCGCGCCGAGGCAAGGAGTTCGCCCGGCTGATCAAGAACATCGAAGTCGCCGCGCGTACCGGCGGCGGCGACCCGGCGGGCAACCCGACGCTCTACGACGCCATCCAGAAGGCGAAGAAGACCTCGGTGCCCAATGACAACATCGAGCGCGCGCGCAAGCGCGGCGCGGGCGAGGAAGCCGGCGGCGCCGACTACCAGACGATCATGTACGAGGGCTACGGGCCCAACGGCGTGGCCGTGCTGATCGAATGCCTGACCGACAACCGCAACCGCGCGGCCGGCGAGGTCCGGGTGGCTGTGACCCGCAACGGCGGCACCATGGCCGATCCGGGCTCGGTGTCCTACCTATTCACCCGCAAGGGCGTGGTCACCCTGGAAAAGAACGGCCTGTCCGAGGACGACGTCCTGGCCGCGGTGCTGGACGCCGGCGCCGAGGACGTCAACGACCTGGGTGACAGCTTCGAAGTCATCTCGGAGCCAACGGATCTGGTCGCGGTGCGGACGGCTTTGCAGGATGCCGGCATCGACTACGAGTCCGCCGAGGCCAGCTTCCAGCCGTCGGTCAGCGTGCCGGTGGACGTTGACGGCGCACGGAAAGTATTCAAGCTCGTCGACGCCCTGGAGGACAGCGACGACGTGCAAAACGTGTGGACCAACGTCGATTTGTCCGACGAAGTGCTGGCAGCTCTCGACGAGGACTGACGCCACCAGAACTAGTCGTAGCCGTGCCGCATGTCGTCGACGATGCGCGGATTGTCCAGCGTCGAGGGCTCGAGCGGGCGGGGGCGGGTGTCGTCGGGAAACACCGTGGCGGCGTCGAGGACGTGCTGATTGAGGAAGCGCAGCGGGGGCGCGCTGGGCGGCACGGTGGGCGTGGGCGCGCTGGCCCCGCGGCGCGCCAGCGCGAAACCCCAGTCACCGAACGTCGGCACGTACACGTGGTACGGCGTCACCGCGTAGCCGGCCGCGCGGATTGACGACGCGGTGCGCCAGAACGCCGTCTGCGTCGAGAACGGGCTGCCCGACTGGACCACCATGAGGCCGTCGGCGGCCAGCGCGTGCCCGACCAGCGCGTAGAACTCGGTCGAATACAGCCGGCCCAGGACCGGGGTGTCGGGGTCGGGAAGGTCGACGATCACCGCGTCGAAGCCGCCGGCCGGGACGACGTCCGGGTGCGGCGAGCGCAACCAGCGCATCGCGTCGTCGATCACCACCTTGACCCGCGGGCTGTCCAGCGAACCGCCGTTGGCCCTGCGCATGGTGGTGCGCGCCAACTGAATCACCGCGGGGTCGAGTTCCACCTGCACGATCTGGGCAATGCCCGGCTGACGCAGCAGTTCGCGGGCCACCAGCCCGTCGCCGCCCCCGAGGACGAGGACCGATCGGGCGCCGGCCCCGAGCGCGGGGTAGACCAGGCTTTCGGTGTAGCGGTACTCGTCGCGGGTGGAAAACTGCAGGCCGCCGTCGAGGTACAGGCGCATGTCGTTACCGCGCTGGGTTACCACTATTTCCTGGTAGGCCGAGTGCTGGTAGGCGATGATCGGGTCGGCGTAGAGCCGCTGCCTGCTCGTTGTCTCGATGTCGGCCGACCGCGCCAGCAGCGTGGCCAGCAGCGCGAGTGCCGCGGCGAGCGCGCACAGCGCCGTCAGGAGTTGTCGGGTGGACACGATCCGGCGGAGCACGAAGACCGCCACGACGGCCGCGGCCAGGAGATTGACGATGCCGGTGGCCGCCGCGCCGCGGATCATGCCCAGCTGCGGCAGCAGCAGGAACGGCCAGACCAGGCCGCCCAGCAGCGCGCCGAGGTAGTCGGCGGCGTTGAGGTTGGCCAGGGTCCGGCCGGTGTCGGCCGCGTGATCCGCATCGGGGGCCATGCGCCCGCGCTGCAGCATGGTCATCAGCAGCGGCACCTCGGCGCCGACCAGCCCCCCGATCAGGGCGGTGCTGACCGCCAGCATCCACATCGACTCGTCGTCGATGAACGCGAACACCGTGTACAGCGCCGCCGCCGACAAGCCGCCGACGACGCTCAGCAACACCTCCACCGCGACGAAGGCGATCGCCGCGTGCGCCAGCAGCGGCTTGACCACGAGGGCGCCCACGCCGAGCGCGGCGATGTAGCCCGCGACGATCAGCGACGTGGCGACGATGCCGCCGCCGTTGAGGCTGGCCGCCAGCGTCAGCAGCGCGAGTTCGTAGACGATGCCCGACGCCGCGCACGCGGCGACCGCGGCCAGCAGCACGGCCCGCCAGCGCGCCGAAGGCTCCGCGGGCGGGTTCACCTCTGACGCCGGCAGCTCAACGGAGGTCATGACACCGCGGCGGCCGTGACCCCTCCAACGGCGAGCAAGATCAGCGCCACGGCGAACGATCCCGGATGCAGCTCGGGCTCGTCGATGTGCTCGTGAAAACTGCCCGGTATCAGCAGATGCATTGCAAGCAGGGCTATTCCGAGCAGGATCACGCCCATCAGCCCATATACGGCCACGCCGACGAGCCCCTGGCCCAGCTGGCTATAGCTGTTCGCGATGGCGGAGATGATGACGACGGTCAGGGCGATGTACATGGCACCGGCGACGACGACGGCGTTGGGGCGGCGGTCGATGAATACCAGCCGGCGCAGATTGCCCGGGGTCAATACGTCGACCGCGTAGAACCCGACGAGAAGTACTCCCATGCCGACACAGAAGTACAGGATCGTCGCGACTGCGCCTTTCATGACGGGATTGAGATCGACGGTGCCGATCTCGACGGCGAGGTACATGGTTGTCTCCTTTGCGGTTTCTATCGGCTAGACGTCACTTGGTTCCGCCGGGGCCACCCGGGCTGCCTCCGGCGCCGCCCGAGGGGGAGCCGGGGGTGAAGCCGGGACCGAGGAAGATGAAGGCGCCGTGGCTGTACCCGGCGTTCAGGCTTTCCAGGCGGATGCTGCACGGGCGATTGCCGTCGGGGCCGACGATCACGATGTTGTTGCTGTAGCGCAGGTACTCGTTGTCGCCGTTGGCGGCGCGGGCCTGGGGGGCCTGGTACTCGGCGAGCGTGTCGGCCACGTCGTCGGGTGGACCGCTGCATTCGTAGCGCGTGCCGTTCGCGTCGTGGGAGTACGCGTGATAGTGGCCGGCGATGTAGGAGCCGATGTTCTTCTGCAGCAAGATGATTCCGGGAACGAGGCACGCGACGGCGGCCACGGCCAGCGCGCCGGCGATCACGAACAGGCGGTTGCGGCTCACGGCTGCCACCGGCTCGTCGTGTGGACCACCATGCCGCCATTGCCGGCCGGGTACAGGTGCCAGGTCTGCCAGCGCCAGCCGGCGCCGTCGGGTTCGGCGGCCAACGCGGTCAGCGCGGCGTCGTCACCGGGGAAAGAGCCGCCGAGCCAACCCTTTTCCCGCGCGCACCGGTCTCGAAGGTCACGCGCGACGCGGCGGAAGGTCGCCTCGTCGTGCCGATCGATGCGGGATTCCAGCGAATAGCCGCGCGCGGTCGTGCGCTCCGGCAGGTCGACGCCGTGGCCGCGTGCCGTGCACGAGACCTCCTCGGAGAACCGGCCCGCGGCGTGTTCGACCGTCACGACGTGCGACGCGCCGAGGACCCCGAGCAACAGCGCTCCGCCGTCGGGGTGGTGCAGAACGCAGGTCGCCAGCGGGGGCGGTGTGGGCGCGTTGAGCGCGAGTCCGAGGTTTTGCCCGGAAACGTCCGAGGGCGCTACGGCGAGCTGATGAAGCGGCACCGACGCGCTCCTAGGAGGACGAGGGCGGGGGCGCCGGATACACGGTCAGTTCGCCGGTCAGCACGGGCTTGCCGGTCGAAATCTCCCACGGCATGCCCGGCGCCCAACGCTCGAACGAGAGCAGCGCCGACTCGTCGGCGTTGGCGCAGTCGACGAACTCCATCTCGCCGCCCGCCGGCAGGCCCGTGGTGCCCTCGGTGGTGAACGAGGCGCGACCACGTTCGGACTCGTGGAACGTCACCCCGTCGACGACGTACTGGTCACCCGGCTGCAGCTGAACGTCCTTGCGGCTGACCCACATCGCCAGCTCGAGGCGCCCGTCGTCCTCCTCGACACTGAACCAGATCGGCTGGTCACCGCCTTCGAGCAGGTGCTCCCACCACACGAACGGGCCTTCGTGGTACGTCACCGATCCGCGGACCACGTAGTCGACGCCGGCGTAGCTGACGATGGCGCCGGGCCCGAGCTGGCGGGGGCCGAACTCCGGCATCGCGTTGAAGGAGAGGGGATCCTGGCGTCCGCGCGGCGGGCCCGGCTGCTTGGGGCGCCGCAAAGCGATGACGAGCACGACGATGGATGCGATGAACAGCACGATCGCGACAACGACCAGCAGTGATCCCACGCGAACCCTTCCGTTGCCACCTTGCTTGAGCGAACGTCGGCTAAAGCTAACAGCTTTTCGGTGGATTCGGCGCTGTAACCTCCCGACACGAATTGGGCGGCGCCGCCGCGTGTCCTGCGCGGAGCCGTCGGTCGCGGCCGCTAGGGTATCGAACAGCTGTTCTACAGGTGGGAGCGGGCAATGCGGGTGATGGGCGTCGACCCCGGGCTGACCCGATGCGGACTGTCGGTCGTGGAAACCGGGCGCGGGCGCAGCGTGGTCGCGCTGGACGTCGACGTGGTGCGGACCCCGTCGGATGCGCCGCTGGCCAGGAGGTTGCTGGCCATCAGCGACGCCGTCGAGCATTGGCTGGCCACCCATCAGCCGGACGTCGTGGCGATCGAGCGGGTGTTCTCCCAGCTGAACGTGTCGACCGTGATGGGCACCGCGCAGGCCGGCGGAGTCGTCGCGCTGGCGGCGGCCAAGCGCGGCATCGACGTGCACTTCCACACGCCCAGCGAGGTCAAGGCCGCCGTCACCGGCAACGGCGCCGCGGACAAGGCCCAGGTCACCGCGATGGTCGCCAAAATCCTTGCGCTGCAAGCCAAGCCGACGCCGGCCGACGCCGCCGACGCGCTGGCGTTGGCGATCTGTCATTGCTGGAGGGCGCCGATGATGGCCCGGATGGCGGCGGCCGAGGCGCTGGCCGCGCGGCAACGCCAGGCGTATCTGGCCAAGCTGAAGGCCGCCCGGTGATCGCCTCGGTGCGCGGCGAGGTGCTCGAGGTGGCGCTCGATCACGCGGTGATCGAGGCGGCCGGCGTCGGCTACCGGGTGAACGCGACACCGTCGACGTTGGCGACGCTGCGCGCGGGGACCGAGGCCCGGCTGATCACCGCGATGGTGGTCCGCGAGGACTCGATGACGCTCTACGGGTTTCCCGACTCCGACACCCGCGACCTGTTCCTGACGCTGCTGACGGTGTCGGGCGTCGGGCCGCGCCTGGCGATGGCGACGTTGGCGGTGCACGACGCCGCCGCGTTGCGGCAGGTGCTGCACGACGGCGACGTCACCGCGCTGACCCGGGTGCCCGGCATCGGCAAGCGCGGCGCCGAACGGATGGTGCTCGAGCTGCGCGACAAGGTCGGAGCCGGCGCGGCGGGCGCACCGGCCGGCGCGCCGGTGGTGAACGGGCACGCCGTGCGGGGACCGGTGGTGGAGGCCCTGGTCGGCCTGGGCTTCGCGGTCAAGCAGGCCGAAGAGGCCACCGACAAGGTGCTGGCCGGCGAGCCGGACGCAACGACGTCGGGCGCCCTGCGCGCGGCCCTGTCGATGCTGGGTAAGGCACGATGACCGGCGCCGGCGACGACGACTTCGCCGACCGCGAGCTGTCCCCGGCCCTGTCCGTCGGGGAGGGCGACATCGACGTCAGCCTGCGGCCGCGCTCGCTGGGGGAATTCATCGGCCAGCCGCGGGTGCGCGAACAGCTCCAGCTGGTGATCGAGGGGGCCAAGAACCGCGGCGGCACACCGGATCACATCCTGCTGTCGGGTCCGCCCGGGCTGGGCAAGACGTCGCTGGCCATGATCATCGCCGCCGAGCTCGGGTCGTCGTTGCGGGTCACGTCCGGTCCGGCCCTGGAACGCGCCGGGGACCTGGCCGCCATGCTGTCCAACCTGGTCGAGCACGACGTGTTGTTCATCGACGAGATTCACCGCATCGCCCGGCCCGCGGAGGAGATGCTGTACCTGGCCATGGAGGACTTCCGGGTCGACGTGGTGGTCGGCAAGGGTCCCGGCGCGACGTCGATACCGCTGGAGGTGGCGCCCTTCACCCTGGTCGGCGCGACCACGCGGTCCGGCGCGCTGACCGGCCCGCTGCGCGACCGGTTCGGCTTCACCGCGCACATGGACTTCTACGAGCCCGCCGAGCTGGAGCTCGTGCTGGCCCGCTCCGCCGGCATTCTGGGTATCGAGCTGGGCGCGGAGGCGGCCGAAGAGATCGCCCGGCGCTCGCGCGGCACGCCGCGCATCGCCAACCGGCTGCTGCGAAGGGTCCGCGACTTCGCGGAGGTCCGCGCCGACGGGGTGATCACCCGCGACGTGGCCAAGTCGGCGCTGGCGGTCTACGACGTCGACGAACTCGGTCTGGACCGGCTGGACCGGGCGGTGCTGTCGGCGCTGACCCGCAGCTTCGGCGGCGGGCCGGTCGGGGTCTCGACGCTGGCCGTCGCCGTCGGTGAGGAGGCCGCCACCGTCGAGGAGGTGTGCGAGCCGTTCCTGGTCCGCGCCGGGATGGTCGCGCGGACGCCGCGCGGGCGGGTGGCCACCGCGCAGGCGTGGACGCACCTGGGCATGAGCCCCCCGGCGGGGGTCACGGGGCTTGGGCAGGCCGGCCTCTTCGACTAGCCCTCAGCCGGTCGCGACCATTATCAAATCGTGACCTGCCGGGTGAGCAAGTGCCCAAAGGTGCGTCGGCCCCCGGCGCCGGGCCGCTCAAGGCGCCGCCACCAGGGATAACCGAGCGCGGGCCGCGTCGGCCGTGCCCACAGTCCGGTCGCACAGCAAACACCTAGGTGGTCGGCGGCCGGTTATGCGTGGGGCCCGCCGGGTAACCAGGGTCACAGCAGCAATACCTGGTGAAGGAGATTCTCATGAGGACCACGCGCCACGACTACGAACGCCCTCGCGCGCTGTACATGCCACGCACCCGCGGCGCGCTGACCGGGCTACTACTGATTCTTTTGGGGGCCTGGGGCGCATTGGTGCCGTTCTTCGGGCCCAACATCGACTGGGCCTACATGGCCGATCCGGCATGGACGTGGACCACGGCCAAGGGTTGGCTGGAGGTGCTCCCCGGCGCCGCCGCGGCACTGGGCGGCCTGCTGGTGCTTCTCTCCGGTAACCGCGCCAACGCGGTGTTCGGTGGCTGGCTGGCGGTCGTTGCCGGCGCCTGGTTTGTCGTCGGCCGCGCCTTCGCGCCGACACTTGGTATCGGCGACGTCGGCCAACCGATGGCCGCGACGGACTTCAAACGCGCCCTGCTCGAGGTCACGTACTTCACCGGACTCGGCGCGTTGATCGTCTTCCTGGGCGGGGCCGCGGTGGGGCGCCTGGCGGTTCGGCACGCGCGAGACGTCGTGGTGAGGGATCCGGCGGTGGCGGCCGACGCCGTGCCGGCGGGCGAACCGGCCATGTACGACGAGACGCGGGGCGTGCCCGCGGCCCGTACGGACCGGGTGGAAGCCGAGCCCCGCGGGCGCGGCTTGTTCGGCCGTCGCGCCGGCGGCGGCCTGTTCCACCGGCGCCACCACGCCGGTGTGTAGTTGACCAGTCACGCGGCAGGCGCCGGCAGCCTTGGCTGCCGGCGCCTTTTCGCGTTTGGGACGGTCCGGGCAGGCGCAGGTCGGTAAAGTCCACCGGCACACCGAGACACGCGGAGGCCTTGTCGCGCCGCAGGCCTCGACGACGGAGGAGAAGCGATGCTCACAGCCGGGCTGATATTCGCCGCATTGGCGGCGTTACTGCATGTGTACATCTTCGTAATGGAATCGTTGACCTGGACCTCGCCGCGCACCCGGGCCACGTTCGGCACCACGGCGGAGGAGGCCGAGACCACCAAGCTGCTGGCCTTCAACCAAGGCTTCTACAACCTGTTCCTGGCGGTGGTCGGCGGCGTGGGGATCGTTGCGATTGCCTTGCGGCACAACGCCGTTGGCGCGGCACTGATTCTGGCCGGCGTCGGGTCCATGGCCGCGGCCGCGGTGGTGCTGCTGTTGTCGGCGCCGGAGAAGGCGCGGGCCGCGGTGACCCAGGGCGCCTTTCCGGTCATTGCGATCGTGCTGCTGCTCCTCGGGCTTCGGTAGTAACACCGGCCTCACCAGCCCCAATGGCCACGGCCCGGGGTGGTTTTCGGCCGCCGGATGGGTTACGAGTGGAAACCGCCGGGTACCCATGGCGGGCCGGAAACAGGCCCGGTATTCAACGAGGGGATGTCATGAAATACGCAGAAGACGGCCGAACCCGCGGGCTGAGCATGCCGCGTTCGCGTGGCGCGGTCAGCGGATTGCTCCTGGTCATTCTGGGGGCGTGGGGGGCGTTAATACCGTTTGTCGGACCGCGCTTCGATTTCGCCTACACACCCGATCGGGAGTGGGCGTGGAGTTCGGCTCGGGGGTGGCTCGAGGTTCTGCCGGGGGCGGCGACCGTGCTGGGCGGTCTCTTGTTGATCGTCGCCGGGAACCGCGTGGCGGCGATGCTGGGCGGCTGGCTGGCCGTCCTGGCCGGCGCCTGGTTCGTCGTCGGCGGTCAGTTCGCGCCGCTGCTGGGCATCGGCTCCGCCGGTGATCCCGTCGCCGCCACCGAGCGCAAGCGTGCGGTGCTCGAGGTCACCTATTTCTCCGGGCTGGGTGCGCTGATCATCTTCGTCGGCGGTGTGGCGCTGGCGCGGACGGCCGTGCGCCTGGCGCGCGACGTGCAGCCCGCCGCGCCGGGGGCGCCGGGCGCCGAACCGTACCGGGAGTCGGTGTACGAGCCGGCCGAGGTGTCCTCGGGCGCGCTGACCAAGCCGCGTACGGCTTCCGACCCGGAGCCCAAGCGGGGGTGGCGTCGCCAGCGCCCGGCGTCGGGCGCCAACGCCGCGTACCTGCGCTGGCCGCACCCCCAGCAGTAACACGCTCTGACCCAACGGCAATCGCCCAGTCCCCGCGAGGGAGTGGGCGATTGCCGTGTGGCGCTTACAGCAGTCCGAGCAGCTGCAGGTCGGTGACGTACTTGACGATGACCGGCGCCGAGACATGCGGAATGTCTTTGTCCGGGCCGATCTTCGCGTCCTGCACGGCGGCGCGGAAGCGGTCGGTCGGTGCCATCGACCCGTTGATCGGCTTCTCTGGCTCCTGGTAGTTGTGCAGCAGGGGCAGCAGCGAGTACTGGCGTTGCCGCTCGGGCAGGGTCCGCATCGCCTGTTCGAACCGCCGCAGCCAGTCGCCGTAGTCGGCGACGCGCTGGATCCCGTAGCCGGCGTCGACCAGCCAGTCGACGTACTCGTCGAGACCGATGCCGTCGTCGTACGGGTTCATCACGTGGTACGTCTGGAAGCCGTCCCGGCTTGCGACGTGGTCGAGCAGCTGCGTGCCCAGCATGGAGATCGCCGCGGCGACGAACTCGACCGGCAGCCCGTCGTAGTGCGCACGCTGACGGCTGCCCTCGGCGTCCAGCTCGTAGAACGAACCGGGAGCGACACCGGTGGCGACCAGGCTCAGCATCAGCCGGGTGAACATGTCCGGCAGGTTGAGCTGCCCCGCATAGCTGGTGTCGGCCAAGATCATGTCGCAGCGGAACACCGCGACGGGCAGGCCGCAGAGGTCGTGCGCCTCGCGCAGCAACACCTCGCCGGCCCACTTGCTGTTGCCGTAGCCGTTGGCGTAGTTGTCGTTGATCGCCCGGGTCGCGCTGATCTGCCGGATGTCGGCGTCCTCGACGAACTCGCCCGGCTTGATCTGGTCGCCGACGCCGATCGTCGACACGTAGGCGTACGGCTTCAGCTTGGTGGTCAACGCGATCCGGATCAGTTCGGCGGTGCCCAGCGCGTTGGGGCCGAACAGCTCGCTGTACGGCAGCACGTGGTTGACCAGGGCGGCCGGGTCGACGATCAGGTCGACCGTGTCGGCCAGCCGCCGCCAGGTCTGCGGGTCCAGGCCGAGGTTGGCCTCGCCCTTGTCGCCGGCGATGACCTCGAGGTGGTCGGCGGCCAGTTCCCGGTAGTGCGCCACCAACTTCGGGTCGCCGTGGGGAGTGCCGACGCCGAAGGTCTTGTCCAGCCGGGCCCGCGCCTCGTCGTCTGACTTGGCCCGCACCAGGGCGATCACCTTGCCGTCCACCATGTCCATGCGCTCGAGCCATTCCAGCGCCAGATAGCGGCCCAGGAAGCCGGTCGCACCGGTCAGCAGCACCGTCCGGACCTCGGTGGTGGGCCGGGGCAGGCTGGGTGCGGCGGCCAGCGTCTCGGCTTCGAGGAACTTGTCCAGGGTGAGGTCGCCGGCGCGCACCGTGGTGGCGTCGCGACCGTGCACCGCACCATGAACCGAGGCGAAGGTCGGCCGCTTGGTGCCCTGGCGCTCGCCTTCGATGTAGTTGGCGATGGCCTGCAGGTCGCTGGCCGGGCTGACGATCACGCCGACCGGGACGTCGATGTCGAAGATCTCGCGCAGCAGGTTGCCAAAGGTCAACGCCGACAACGAGTCTCCGCCGAGATCGGTGAAGTGCGCGTCGGGGGTCAACTCGGCGCTCGCCGTGCCCAGCATGGCCGCGGCGGCCCGGCTCACGGTCTGCAGCACGGGCGCGCTCGCGCCGTTGCGGCGCAATTCGGCCAACTCGTTGGCCTGTCCCTCGGCCAGCTCGGCGTAGAGCTGTTCGAGCCGCTCGCCATAGTGCTGCTTCAGCTTCGGCCACGCCAGCTTGCGGATGCCGGTCAGCAGACCGTTCTCCAGGCTGAACGGTGTGGTCTCGATGATGAAGTCGCGCGGCACCTCGTAGGACTGCAGGCCCGCCTGACGCGCGACGTTCTGCAGCGAGTCGGCGATCTTGCCCTTGAGCGTGTCGGCGTCCCAGCGCGCCAGGGCCTCGTGGGTGGGCACCACGACGGCCAGCAGGTATGGCTGCGAGCTGTTGCCGTAGACGTAGATCTGGCGGACCAGCGGGCTGTTGCCGAATTCGGCCTCCAGCCTGGCCAGGGTCACGAACTCGCCCTGCGCCAACTTCAGCACGTTGTTGCGGCGGTCGACGTACACCAACTTGTCGGGTGCGACCTCGGCGAACACATCGCCGGTCCGGTAGTAGCGGTCCTCGTCGAACACGTTGGCGGTGGTCTCGGCGCGCTTGTAGTAGCCGGGAAACATGTTCTCGGTCCGCAGCAACAGCTCGCCGCGCGGATACGGCCGGTCCGTGCTGAAGTAGCCCAGGTCCGGCACATCGACGAGCTTGTAGTCGATCACCGGCGGGCGCTGGATTTCGCCGTCGAACAGCACCATCCCGGCCTCGGTCGAGCCGTAGCCGTCCAACAGGTGCATCTCGAGCAGGGACTCGACCCAGGCGCGCAACTCGGGGGAGGTGGGGGCCGAGCCCGTCATCGCGAAGATGAACCGCCCGCCCAGCAGGTACTGCCGCTGCTCGGCGAGCACCTGCGCCTCAACGGTTGCGCGGTCGGCACCCTCGGTCAGCCGCCGCTCGACCTGGCGCTGGAATTCGCCGAACAGGGTCTCCCAGATGCGCGGCACGAAGTTCAGCTCGGTGGGCCGCACCAGCTCGAGGTCTTCCAGCAGCGTCGAGAGGTCGCTCTTGGCCGCGAAGTAGGCGGTGCCGCCGTTGCCCAGCGTGCCGTACAGGATGCCGCGGCCCATGACGTGGCTCATCGGCATGAAGTTGAGGGTGATCGACGCGGGGCTTTCCCCGAACCAGTTCCTGCTGCCCCGGCGCCAGATCTTGGCGACATTGCTCTGGGGGTACATCGCACCCTTGGGCGCGCCGGTGCTGCCGGAGGTGTAGATCAGCAGGGCCAGCGGGTCGGAGTCCTCGCTGGCCGGCAGCGGCCTGTCCGGCAACGCCTTGCCGCGCTCGAGCACCTCGGCCAGCGTCTCCACCGCGACGCCGGCGTCTGCCAGCCGCGTGCGCGCGGTTTCCAGCGCCTCGCGCTCGTCGTCAACCTCGGGGTGGTAGTCGAACGCCACCAGCTTGGCGGGTCGGTGGCCGCTCAGGATCAGCTCCACGGCTTCGGGCAGCTGGTTCGCGCTGGCCGCGATCACGGTGGGCTCGGTCTCGGTGACGATCGGCCGCAGGGAGGTCAGCGACGCGCTGGTCTGCAACGGAACCGACACCGCGCTGATCGTGGCCAGCGCCATGTCGATCGTCGCGTAGTCGACGCTGTTGAAGCCGAGCACACAGACCCGGTCACCGGCGTGCACCTCGCCGTCGGCCCAGGCGCGGCCGAGCGCCGCGACCCGCTCGCCCAGCTGGCGATAGGTGATGGTTTCGAAGCGGGGGAGCAGCTCGAGCCGGGTGCGCCCGGTCGCCGCATCCTCGACGAACTCGACCACCCGATGCGCCAGCGCGGCGCGGTCGGCGTAGCCCTCGAGCACGGTGCGGATGACCTGCGGGAGTCGCACCCCGGGCTTCTCGACGGCGGCCTCGACCGCCGGGTCGGGGCGCGCGGCGGCGAACTGCGGGTCGGTGGCGGTCAGTTCCTCGATACGGCGCTCGAGCCGCTCGTCGCGATCAATGGTCGACATAAACAGTTCCTCGCAATGAAAGATGGTGAGTCATTTCGCGCCAATGCGCTGACGGATAGAACGTTAGCTAAAGTAACGGTATTCCACCATGGCCGCGCCACGGCCGGTGTTGTGAGATTGCCCACGCAGACCGTCGACGCCCCGGGCTAGAGGTCGCCGAGCAGCCCGCCCAACACGTCCAGCCCCTCGCTCAGCAGCTCGTCGCTGATGGTCAGCGGGGGCAGCAGCCGGATGATGTTGCCGAACATGCCGCACGTCAGCACGACGACTCCGGCGGCGTGGGCCGCGGTGGACAGCTTCTGAGTCAGTTCCGCGTCGGGCTCGGCGGTTCCCGACTTCACCAATTCGATGGCGATCATGGCGCCCCGGCCACGCACATCGCCGATCCGGTCATCGCCGGCCTGCAGGCGCAACAGCGGCTCGGTGATCAGCCGTTCCAACCGCTGGGCTCGCTCGATCAGTCCGTCACTTTCGATCGTGGTGATGGTGGCCAGCGCTGCCGCACAAGCGACCGGGTTACCGCCGAATGTGCCGCCCAGGCCGCCGACATGCGAGGCGTCCATGATCTCCGCGCGGCCGGTCACCGCCGAAAGCGGCAGCCCGTCGGCGATGCCCTTGGCCGTGCAGATCAGGTCGGGCTCGATGCCCTCGTGCTCGCAGGCGAACATCGCGCCGGTGCGGGCGAACCCGGTCTGCACCTCATCGGCGATGAACACCACGTCGTTCTTCCGGCACCAGTCGAGCAGGGCGGGCAGGAATCCCTCGGCCGGCACGATGAATCCGCCCTCGCCCGCGATCGGCTCGATGATGACGGCGGCCAGGCTGTCGGCGCCGACCTGGCTCTCGATGACGTCGATCGCGCGGGCGGCGGCCTTCTCCCCGTCGGCGGCCAGCTCCTTGTCCAGCAGGCCGTCCCGGTACGGGTAGGACACCGGGGCCCGGTAGACCTCCGGCGCGAACGGGCCGAAGCCGCTCTTGTACGGCTTGGATTTGGCGGTCAGCGCCATCGCCAGGTTGGTGCGACCGTGGTAGGCGTGGTTGAACGCCACGACGGCGGGCTTGCGGGTGTATGACCGGGCGACTTTGACGGCGTTCTCGACCGCTTCGGCGCCGGAGTTGAACAACACCGAACGCTTCTCGCCGGTGCCCGGCGTGATCCGGTTGAGCTCCTCGGCGACGGCGATGTACTGCTCGTACGGCACGACCATGAAGCAGGTGTGGGTGAACTCGGCGACCTGCGCTCGCACCGCCTCCACCACCCGGGGCGAGGAGTTGCCGACGGTGGTCACCGCGATGCCGGACGCCAGGTCGATGAGCCGGTTGCCGTCGACGTCCTCGATGATGCCGCCGGAGGCGCGGGCCACGAACACCGGCAACGAAACGTTCACCCCGTGCGACACCGCCGCGGCGCGGCGTTTGGTCAGTTCCAGCGAAGCGGGACCGGGGATTTCGGTGACCAGTCGGCGAGTCTGCTCGAGGCCGGCCACGATTCTCTCCTCACCGCGCCGCGGCTGTCACGTCGCCACCCAAGCCTATCCGCCCCGGCGTCCGCGGGCCTCCCGCGCACCGCGGGGCTCGGGAGCGACCTGCAGCAATGGCACACTGGCCGGTACGAGGTGCGCGGCCCGCGGGTCGTCCCGGCGCTAACGCCCTTCGACGCCACTACGAAAGACAGGCCCGTTCATGGAGAGTTTGATCCTGTTCCTGCCCTTCCTGCTCATCATGGGCGGGTTCATGTACTTCGCGTCGCGGCGCCAGAAGCGCGCGATGCAGGCCACCATCGACCTGCACGAGTCGCTGCGGGCCGGCGACCGCGTGCACACCACCTCCGGCCTTCAGGCCACGGTCGTCGCGATCACGGACGACACCGTCGACCTCGAGATCGCGCCGGGCGTGGTGACCACCTGGATGAAGCTGGCCATCCGCGACCGGGTCCTGCCCGAGGACGACGAAGACCTGGCCGACGGCGACGACTCGGACGACGTGGCCGAATTCGACGAGGGCCGGCTGCCCAAGGATTCCTGACGGGAAATCCCAGCCCGGACGCCACGGCGGCGGACCGCTTGCGCAACGGGCGCGCGCACGACACTAGGCTCTGTCCGGGGTAAGAACCGATATTCGAGGAGATTGAAGGAACGTGGCATCGTCTTCGGCGCCGGTGCACCCTGCCCGCTATCTGTCGGTCTTCTTGCTGCTGCTCGTCGGCGTCTACCTGCTGGTGTTCCTGACCGGGGACAAGCACGCCGCCCCCAAGCTCGGCATCGACCTGCAGGGCGGCACCCGCGTCACGCTGACGGCGCGCACCCCGGACGGGTCGCGCCCCAGCCGCGACGCGCTGGCCCAGGCGCAGCAGATCATCAGCGCGCGGGTCAACGGGCTGGGCGTCTCCGGTTCCGAGGTCGTGGTCGACGGCGACAACCTGGTCATCACCGTCCCCGGCAACGACGGCAACGAGGCCCGCAACCTGGGCCAGACCGCCCGGCTGTACATCCGCCCGGTGCTCAACTCGATGCCGGCGCAGGCGGTCCAGCCCAAGCCCGCCCCGCCGGCTCAGGCGCCGCCCCCGGGCCCGGCGCCCTCCGGTCAGCCGGCGCCCGGTCAGGCGCCGCCCCCGGGCCAGGCGCCCCCGCCGGCCGGCCAGCCCGCGCCGGCCCAGCCCGCGCCGCCGGGCGGTCGACCGCCGGCCCAGCCGCGGCCGTATCCGCAGGACCCGCCGCCGCCACCGCCGAGCCCCGCGCCGCCCCCGGCGCCCGCGGGCAACGCGCCGCCGGCCGACGTGCCCCCGGCCGAGCAGCCGGCACCGGCCGACCCGCGCAAGGAACTCGCCGAGCGCATCGCCGACGAGAAGAAGTGGCGGCAGAGCACCCGTCAGGGCGTGCAGTTCCTGGCGTTGCAGTTCCAGGCCACCCGCTGCGACAAAGAAGACATCCTGGCCGGCAACGACGACCCGAAGCTGCCGCTGGTGACGTGTTCGACCGACCACAAGGTGGCCTACCTGCTGGCGCCCTCGATCATCAGCGGCGACCAGATCCAGGACGCCACCTCGGGCATGAACCAGCGCGGCATCGGTTACGTCGTCGACGTGCAGTTCAAGCCGGCGGCGGCGAACACCTGGGCGGACTTCACCGCCGCCCACATCGGCACCCAGACCGCCTTCACGCTGGACTCCCAGGTGGTCAGCGCCCCGATGATCCAGGAGGCCATCCCCGGCGGCCGGACCCAGATCACCGGCGGTGACCCGCCGTTCACCGCCGCGACCGCCAAGCAGCTGGCCAACGTCCTGAAATACGGCTCGTTGCCGCTGTCATTCGAATCCTCGGAGGCCCAAACCGTCTCGGCCACACTGGGATTGACCTCGCTGCGGGCGGGGCTGATCGCCGGTGCGATCGGTTTGGTGTTGGTGTTGCTGTACTCGCTGCTGTATTACCGGGTGTTGGGCCTGCTCACCGCGCTGTCGCTAACGGCTTCCGGCGCAATGATCTTCGCGATATTGGTGATCCTGGGCCGGCAGATCAACTACACCCTGGACCTCGCGGGCATCGCGGGTCTGATCATCGGCATCGGCACCACCGCGGACTCGTTCGTGGTGTTCTTCGAGCGCATCAAAGACGAGATCCGAGAAGGCCGATCGTTTCGATCGGCGGTGCCCCGCGGCTGGGTGCGGGCCCGCAAGACGATCGTGTCGGGCAATGCCGTCACCTTCCTGGCCGCCGCGGTGCTGTACGCGCTGGCGATCGGCCAGGTGCGGGGATTCGCCTTCACGCTGGGCCTCACCACGATCCTCGACGTCGTGGTGGTGTTCCTGGTGACCTGGCCGCTGGTCTACCTGGCGTCCAAGTCGCCGACGTTGGCCAAACCCGCCTACAACGGCCTGGGCGCGGTACAGCAGGTCGCCCGCGAGCGCCGGGCGTCCGCGCAAGTCAAGACGGGACGGGGATAGCGCGATGGCCTCCAAAGGCAAGGCCCAAACCGACGCGGCCGAGATCACCGAAGCCGGCGCGGTGGAGCCGGCTGCTGAGACCGGCGCCGCGCAGCCGCACCACAGCTTCCTCGCGCGCCTCTACACCGGCACCGGCGCGTTCGAGGTGATCGGCCGGCGTCGCCTCTGGTACGGGATCAGCGGGGCGATCGTCGCGGTCGCCCTGGTCAGCATCGTCTTGCGGGGCTTCACCTTCGGGATCGATTTCAACGGCGGCACCACGGTGTCGATGCCCACCGCCGGCTCGTCGGGCACCGTCACGACGGCCACCGTGTCCGACGTCTTCCGGAAGGCGATCGGCCGCGACCCGGAGTCGGTGGTGATCGTCGGCAACGGCGCCTCGGCCACGGTGCAGATCCGCTCGGAAACGCTGTCCAACGACCAGACATCCAAGCTGCGCAACGCCCTGTTCGATGCCTTCCAGCCCAAGGGCGCGGACGGCAAGCCCAGCAAGCAGGCGATCAGCGACGCGGCGGTGTCGGAGACCTGGGGTGACCAGATCACCGACAAGGCGCTGATCGCGCTGGTGGTGTTCTTGGCGTTGGTCAGCCTGTACATCACCGTGCGGTACGAGCGGTACATGGCCGTCTCCGCGCTGACGACCATGGTGTTCGACCTGACGGTGACCGCGGGGGTGTACTCGCTGGTCGGTTTCGAGGTCACCCCGGCCACCGTCATCGGCCTGCTGACGATCCTCGGTTTCTCCCTGTACGACACCGTCATCGTGTTCGACAAGGTCGAGGAGAACACCCACGGCTTCCAGCACACCACCCGGCGCACCTTCGCCGAACAGGCCAACCTGGCGATCAACCAGACGTTCATGCGCTCCATCAACACCAGCCTGATCGGGGTGTTGCCGGTGCTGGCGCTGATGGTCGTGGCGGTGTGGCTGCTGGGGGTCGGCACGTTGAAGGACCTGGCGCTGGTGCAGCTGGTCGGCATCTTGGTGGGCACCTACTCGTCGATCTTCTTCGCCACGCCGCTGCTGGTCACACTGCGCGAGCGCACCGAGCTGGTGCGCACGCACACCCGCCGCGTCACCCGCCGGCGCAAGGGTGGGGCCGAGCCGGCCGAGGAGGCCAAGCCCACCGAGGACGGACCGGCGTCGCCGGAGACCGCCGCGTCGGCGTCGGCGACCCCCGACAAGCCCGCACCCAACAAGCCGGCGCCGGGTGCCCGCCCGGTGCGGCCGACCGGGTCCCGGCGTCCGAGCGGCAAGCGAAACGCCGGCCGGCGGTAGTCGCCATGGCCGCCAGGTACCGCCTCGCTGGGGGCGCTATCGGTTTGGCCGCAATGCTCGTGGCGGCCGTCACGCTGACCGCATGCTCCGGCAGCGCCGCCTCCCAGGTCGACTACGTGGTGGACGGCCCGCTGGTCACCTACAACACCAACACCGTCGTCGGCGCGGCGTCGGCCGGGGCGCAGGCGTTCGCCCGCACGCTCGCCGGCTTCAGCTATCACGGCCCGGACGGGCAGAGCGTCGCCGACCGGGACTTCGGCACCGTCGCGGTGGTGAGCGGTTCACCGCTGGTGCTCGACTACCAGATCGCCGACAACGCCGTCTACTCCGACGGCAAGCCGGTGACCTGCGACGACCTGGTGCTGACCTGGGCGGCCCAGTCCGGCCGGTATCCCGACTTCAACGCCGCCACCCAGGCCGGTTACCTCGACATCGCCAACGTCGAATGCCTGCCGGGGCAGAAGAAGGCCCGGGTGTCGTTCATCCCGGATCGCGGCGTCGTCGACTACAACCAGCTGTTCACCGCCACGTCGCTGATGCCGTCGCACGTCATCGCCGACCAGCTCCACGTCGACGTGACCGCCGCCCTGCTCAGCAGCAACACCCAACTCGTGCAGCAGATCGCCCGGCTGTGGAACACCATCTGGGACCTCAAGCCCGGGCTGGACCTGAAGAACTTCCCGTCGTCGGGGCCGTACAAGATCGAACGCATCCTGGACGGCGGCGCGGTGGTGCTCGTCGCCAATGACCGATGGTGGGGCCCCAGGGCCGTCACCAAGCGGATCACCGTCTGGCCGCAGGGTCCCGACATCCAGGACCGGGTCAACAACCGCAGCGTCGACGTGGTCGACGTCGCGGCGGGCTCGTCGGGAACGCTGACGACACCGGACAACTACGTCCGAGCCGACTCGCCGTCGGCCGGCATCGAGCAGCTGATCTTCGCGCCGCAGGGGCCGCTCTCGCAGCCCAAGGCCCGGCGCGCGCTGGCGCTGTGCACCCCGCGCGACACGCTCGCGCGCGACGCCGGGGTGCCGATCGCCAATTCCCGCCTGAACCCGGCCGCCGACGACCCCGCGACCGCCGGAGACGGTGCCGCCGAGGCCGCCCAGTTCGCCAGGGCGGACCCGGGCGCCGCCCGCGACGCGCTCGGCGGTGCGCCGATGACGGTGCGCATCGGCTACCACGGGCCCAACGCGCGGCTGGCGGTCAACGTCGGGGTCATCGCCAAATCCTGTGCCGCGGCCGGTATCACCGTCGCCAACGTCGCCCTGGACACCTCGGGGCCCCAGGCGCTCAGGGACGGGAAGATCGACGTGCTCCTGGCCAGCACCGGCGGGGCCGCCGGCAGCGGGTCGACGGGCTCGTCGGCGATGGATGCCTACGATCTGCACAGCGGCAACGGCAACAACCTGTCCGGCTACACGAACCCGCAGGTCGACGGCGCGATCGGGGCGCTGGCGGTTTCGGCCGACCCCGCCGAGCGCGTCCGGCTGCTGGGCGACGCGGCGCCGATACTGTGGGGCGACATGCCCACGTTGCCCCTCTACCGCCAGCAACGCACCCTGTTGATGTCGAAGAAGATGTACGCCGTGAGCAAGAACCCCACTCGCTGGGGCGCAGGCTGGAACATGGACCGATGGGCGCTGGTTCAGTGACCGGTGTGGGCGGGAGCGCGTCGGTCGCCAATGTCATCGCCTCGCTGCTGCGTGAGGTGTCCGACTTTCCCAAGCCCGGGGTCCAGTTCAAGGACCTCACGCCCGTGTTCGCCGACCCGCGAGGGTTGATGGCAGTCACCGACGCCCTGGCCGAGATCGCCTCGGGCGCCGACCTGGTGGCCGGGATCGACTCCCGTGGCTTCCTGGCCGCGGCGGCCGTCGCCGACCGGCTGCGCACCGGGGTGCTGGCCATTCGCAAGGGCGGCAAGCTGCCGCCGCCGGTGCACGCCGAGCACTACGACCTGGAGTACGGCAGTGCCACGCTGGAAATCCCCGCCGACGGCATCGACCTGCGTGGACGACACGTGGTGATCATCGACGACGTGCTGGCCACCGGGGGCACCCTCGCCGCGGCGGCCCGGCTGCTGGAACGCAGCGGCGCCCGGGTGATCGCGGCTGCGGTGATCCTCGAGCTGACCGCGCTCGGGGGCCGTCAAGCGGTCGCGGACTTGCCGGTGCACAGCCTCAGTCGCGTCTAGCGGCGCCCACCGCGCGATATCCTCGAGGTCGGAGGTGACCAACGTGGCGGACGAGAAGAGCGCGGCGCAGGCGCTTGACGCGCCCACCGACGCCGGCGACGCCCTGCTGGTCGGGGAGCCGGTCACGGCGCAGGCCGAGCCGCCGGAGCCGCCGACGGAGGCGCTGAAGGTCCCCAGCAGCGCGTCTCGCCGGGTCCGGGCCCGGCTGGCCCGGCGGATGACCGCCCAGCGCACCACGCTCAACCCGGTGCTGGAACCGCTCGTGGCGGTGCACCGGGAGTTCTACCCGAAGGCGAACCTGTCGTTGCTACAGCGCGCCTACGAGGTTGCCGACCAGCGGCACGCCACGCAGTTGCGCCATTCCGGCGATCCCTACATCACCCACCCCCTGGCGGTCGCGAACATCCTGGCCGAATTGGGCATGGACACCACCACTTTGGTGGCCGCGCTGTTGCACGACACCATCGAGGACACCGGTTACACGCTCGAGGCGTTGAGCGAGGAGTTCGGTGAGGAGGTGGGCCACCTCGTCGACGGCGTGACCAAGCTGGACCGGGTGGTGCTGGGCACCGCCGCCGAGGGCGAGACGATCCGCAAGATGATCACCGCGATGGCCCGCGACCCCCGGGTGTTGGTGATCAAGGTCGCCGACCGGCTGCACAACATGCGCACCATGCGCTTCCTGCCGCCGGAAAAGCAGGCCCGCAAGGCCCGCGAGACGCTGGAAGTCATTGCGCCCCTGGCGCATCGGCTGGGCATGGCCAGCGTCAAGTGGGAGCTGGAAGACCTGTCCTTCGCGATCCTGCACCCCAAGAAGTACGAGGAGATCGTCCGGCTTGTCGCCGGCCGCGCGCCGTCGAGGGACACCTACCTGGCCAAGGTCCGCGCCGAGATCATCAACACGCTGAACGCGTCGAAGATCAAGGCGACGGTGGAGGGCCGCCCCAAGCACTACTGGTCGATCTATCAGAAGATGATCGTCAAGGGCCGCGACTTCGACGACATCCACGACCTGGTCGGCATCCGCATCCTGTGCGACGAGATCCGGGACTGCTATGCGGCTGTCGGCGTGGTGCATTCGCTGTGGCAGCCGATGGCGGGGCGGTTCAAGGACTACATCGCCCAGCCCAGATACGGTGTCTACCAGTCGCTGCACACCACCGTCGTCGGGCCGGAGGGCAAGCCGCTGGAAATCCAGATCCGCACCCGCGACATGCACCGGACCGCCGAATACGGCATCGCCGCACACTGGCGCTACAAGGAAGCCAAGGGCCGCAACGGCGTTCCGCATCCGCACGCCGCCGCCGAGATCGACGACATGGCCTGGATGCGTCAGCTGCTCGACTGGCAGCGGGAGGCCGCCGACCCCGGCGAGTTCCTGGAGTCGTTGCGTTACGACCTTGCGGTGCAAGAGATCTTCGTGTTCACCCCCAAGGGCGATGTCATCACCCTGCCGACCGGGTCGACGCCGGTGGACTTCGCCTACGCGGTGCACACCGAGGTCGGCCACCGGTGCATCGGCGCCAGGGTCAACGGGCGGCTGGTGGCGCTGGAGCGCAAGCTGGAAAACGGCGAAGTCGTCGAGGTTTTCACGTCGAAGGCGCCCAACGCCGGCCCGTCACGCGACTGGCAGCAGTTCGTGGTGTCGCCGCGCGCCAAGGCGAAGATCCGGCAGTGGTTCGCCAAGGAGCGCCGCGAGGAGGCGCTGGAGACCGGCAAGGAGGCGATGGCCCGCGAGGTGCGCCGCGGCGGGCTTCCCTTGCAGCGCTTGGTCAACGGCGAGTCCATGGCCGCGGTGGCCCGCGAACTGCACTACGCGGACGTGTCCGCGCTCTACACCGCGATCGGTGAGGGCCACGTCTCGGCGCGCCACGTCGTGCAGCGGCTGCTGGCCGAGCTCGGCGGAATCGACCAGGCCGAAGAGGATCTCGCCGAGCGGTCCACGCCGACGACCATGCTGCGGCGCCCGCGCAGCAGCGACGACGTCGGGGTCTCGGTCCCCGGGGCCCCGGGCGTGCTCTCCAAGCTGGCCAAGTGCTGCACGCCGGTGCCCGGCGACGCGATCATGGGGTTCGTCACCCGCGGCGGGGGCGTGAGCGTGCACCGCACCGACTGCACCAACGCCGCGTCGCTGCAGCAGCAGTCCGAGCGCATCATCGAGGTGCACTGGGCGCCGTCGCCGTCGTCGGTGTTCCTGGTGGCCATCCAGGTCGAGGCGCTCGACCGCCACCGGCTGCTCTCCGACGTCACGCGGGTGCTCGCCGACGAGAAGGTCAACATCCTGTCGGCGTCGGTCACCACGTCCAATGACCGGGTGGCGATCAGCCGGTTCACCTTCGAGATGGGCGACCCCAAGCACCTCGGGCATCTGCTCAACGTGGTGCGCAACGTCGAAGGCGTTTTCGACGTCTACCGCGTGACGTCGGCCGCATGACGACCCTGACGGGCACGGTCTAGCCGACGCGGACCGAGGTGACGGTGACCGGGTTGGTGGGCGCGCCGCTCTGACGATTGCCGGCGATGCCCGCCTGGGCGATCTTGTCGAGAACCGCCAGGCCCGCCTCGTTGATGGTGCCGAACACCGTGCTCTGGGGCGCCAATTCCGAATCCCGGAAAATCAGGGAGAACTGGCTGCCGTTGGTGTTGGGTCCGTCGGTGGCCATGATCACGGTGCCGCGGGGGTACATCACGGTCGCCCGGAGGGCGGGGTCGCCGGCCGGGTACTGGTTGGTGGGGTATTCGTCGGCGAACTGATAGCCGGGGCCACCGGAGCCGTCGGATTCCGGACCGCCGCACAGCAGCGACCCCCCATCGGTGGAGTCGATCAGCCGCGCGCACTGGGTGTTGTCGAAGAACTGCTGCTTCGCCAGGCTGACGAAGCTGTTGACCGTGCACGGCGATTCGGAGTTGGTGAGCTGAACACCGATGTCACCGAAGTTGGTGGAGATGGTGGCCGGGATCTGCGGGGGATCGGTCGACACCCGGCCCGACCGGGGCGGGCTGACCGGCTTGACGACGGTGTCGGGCGCGCTCGGATATTCGCAGTCGGCGCCCAGATCGGCCGGCGGCGCGAACGCCGGCAGCGGCGGGACCGTCGCCATCGCCTGGGCCGTCGGCCCCGGATTCGACCCCAGCCTGCCGGGCACCCGGGCGCGCGTCGGGGTGCTCGACGCCGCGCTGTTGGTGGTGCCGTCGTTCTGGGTGACCAGCGCGATGACCAACGCCACCACCGCGGCCAGCGCCAGGGCCGACGCGCCGACGATGCCCAGCAGCAGGCGCCGGGAGTGCGTGGGCGGGTGATACGGCGGCCGCGGATCGGGACTGGCGTTCGTCGAGGGGAAGTCCTGCGTGGGTGGCGGGGCGGTCGGTGGCGGCGGTGGGGGGCCCGGCGCCGCGGCTGCCGCCGGGACGGCCACCGCCGCCCGGGCGGCCTCGGCGAGCTCCATCGCCGACTGGTAGCGGTGGTCGGGGTCCTTGGCCATGCCACGGGCGACCACCGCATCGAGGGCCGGGGGCACCCCCGCTGACGTCGTCGACGGTCGCGGCGGCGGGGTGTTGAGGTGCGCGTTGAGTTGTTCCTCGAGGCTGTCGCCGGCATAGGGCCGCTTGCCGGTGAGGCACTCGTGCAGCACGCAGGCCAACGAATACACGTCGGCGCGGTGATCCGTTGCGCCCCTGAACCGCTCGGGCGCCATGTAGGCGACGGTGCCCATCGTGTGCCCGGTCTGGGTGAGCGAGGTGTCGGCCATGGTGCGGGCGATGCCGAAGTCGATCAGGTAGACGAAGTCGCGCGCGTCGGTGACCAAGATGTTCTTCGGCTTGATGTCGCGGTGGATCAGGCCCACCTGGTGCGCGCTGTCCAACGCCGCGGCAACCTGTTCGATCACCGCGACCGCACGCTCGGGGGACAGCCGCCCGCCGTTCTCCTCGATGTACTGCAACAGGTCGCGGCCCTCGATGAGCCGCATGTCGACGTAGAGCCGGCCGTCGATCTCGCCGTAACTGTGGATGGGCACCACGTGCGGATCGTTGAGGCTCGCCGCGATGCGCGCCTCCCGGCGGAATCGTTGCTGAAACACCTGATCCTGCGCCAAGTTCGGCGGCAGCACCTTCAGGGCGACGACCCGATCGGTGGCCGCGTCGTAGGCCCGGTAGACCTCGCCCATGCCGCCGCGCCCCAGAACGTCCAGCAATTGGTAATGCCCGAAAGAGTCTGACCCCACGCCACGACCTTAAGCGGTGGACCGCCCGCAGGTCGCGCGATTCCCACCAAACGGCGGCTGCGTTGCGCTGCTTGGCTTTAGTCGAGCAACAGCGACGTGATGGTGACCTCGGAGGCCGGGGCGCCATCCTCGCCGCCGCCCGCCACGCCGGCTTTGGCGATCTTGTCCAGCGTGGCCAGCCCGTCGGGCTGAATGGTGCCGAAGACGGTGTACTGCGGCGGCAGCTGGGAGTCCTTGTACACCATGAAGAACTGGCTGCCGTTGGTGCCGGGACCCGCGTTCGCCATCGCCAGGGTGCCGCGCGGGTAGAGGACGGGCTGCTGCGCCTTCGGGTCGTTCGGCGGGTACTGGTCGGTCGGGTACTCGTTGGCGAATTGGTAGCCCGGACCGCCGGTGCCGTCACCCTTGGGGTCACCGCATTGCAGCACGCCCAGGTCCTGCGATGTGGTCAGCCGGTGGCACTTGGTGTTGTCGAAGTACTTCTGGCCGATCAGGCTCGCGAAACTGTTTACCGTGCAGGGGGATTCGTTGTTGGCCAGCATGAGCCCGATGCGGCCCTGGTTGGTCACCATGCTGGCACTCACCTGGGCCGGGTCGGTCGGCACCTTGCCGGTGCGCGGCGGCTTGACCTGCTTGGCCGCCGGTTCCGGTGACGCCGGGTACTGGCAGTTGGCGCCAAGGTCGGCCGACGGCTTGAACGCCGGCAACGGCGGAACGGGCGGCGTCGGGCCGGCGGGCGCGGTGGTCTCCGGCGAGCTGCTGGGGGCCGAGGAGGTGGAGCTCGCGGCGCTGTTGCTCTTGTGCTCGTGCTTGGTGTTGATCACGGCGAGCACCACCGCGACGACCACGGCCACGGCCACGATCGAGCCGGCGGCGATCACCACGATCCGGCGCATCTTGGCTTGCTTCGCGCGGCGCTCCAGCTGCCGTTCGAGCTTGCGCTTGGCGTTGGCACGTCGTTGTTCATTGCTCGGCACGGCCGTATGCCTCCATGGTCGGTAAGTCGGGGGCCCGCAAAAGGCGTCGGTGGCCAGCTCAGGCTAATGTGGGCGCCGCGACCGGTGTCAAGTGGGGCCCGTGGGAAACTGGGAACCGTGTTGATCACCGGATTTCCCGCCGGCATGTTGCAGTGCAACTGCTATGTGCTGGCCGAGCGGCCTGGGACGGACGCCGTCATCGTGGATCCGGGGCAGCGCGTGATGGGCCCGTTGCGGCGCATTCTCGACGAGAACCGGCTGACCCCGGCCGCGGTGTTGCTCACCCACGGCCACATCGACCACATGTGGTCCGCCCAGAAGGTGTCCGACACCTACGGCTGCCCGACCTTCATCCACCCCGAGGACCGGTTCATGCTGAAAGACCCGATCTACGGCCTGGGCCCGCGGGTGGCCCAGCTGGTGACCGGTGCCTTCTTCCGCGAGCCCAAGCAGGTCGTCGAGCTGGACCGCGACGGCGACAAGATCGATCTGGGCAGCGTGACCGTCAACGTCGATCACACCCCCGGGCACACGCGCGGGTCGGTGGTCTTCCGGGTTGCCGGAGACAAAGAGGTGGTGTTCACCGGCGACACCCTGTTCGAGCGCTCGGTGGGCCGCACCGACCTGCACGGCGGCAGCGGCCGCGACCTGCTGACCTCGATCGTGAACAAACTGCTGGTGCTCGACGACGAGACGGTGGTCCTGCCCGGGCACGGCAACGCCACCACCATCGGCGCCGAGCGGCGTTTCAATCCGTTCATCGAAGGCCTGAGCCCGTGACGCAGTTCTCGGCGTTCTCCGCGCCCAAAGGGGTGCCGGACTACGTCCCGCCGGACTCCGCGCAGTTCGTGGCCGTGCGGGACGGATTGCTCGGCGCGGCGCGCCGGGCCGGCTACGGCGACATCGAGTTGCCCATCTTCGAAGACACCGGCCTGTTCGCCCGCGGCGTCGGCGAATCGACCGACGTGGTGTCCAAGGAGATGTACACGTTCGCCGACCGCGGCGACCGCTCGGTCACCTTGCGCCCCGAGGGCACCGCCGGGGTGGTGCGCGCGGTGATCGAGCACGGCCTGGACCGCGGCGCGTTGCCGGTCAAACTCTGTTATGCGGGGCCGTTTTTCCGCTACGAGCGTCCCCAGGCCGGCCGTTACCGACAGCTTCAGCAGGTCGGCGTGGAGGCGATCGGTGTCGACGATCCGGCGCTGGACGCCGAGGTGATCGCCGTCGCCGACGCCGGCTTCCGCTCCCTGGGGCTGGACGGCTTCCGCCTGGAGATCACCTCACTGGGCGACGACAGCTGCCGCCCCCAGTATCGGGAGTTGTTGCAGGACTTCCTCTTCGGGCTCGACCTCGACGACGAGACGCGCAGGCGCGCCGAGATCAACCCGTTGCGGGTCCTCGACGACAAGCGACCTGAGGTGCGGGCGATGACGGCCGGCGCGCCGGTGTTGCTCGACCACCTGTCCGACGTCGCCAAGCAGCACTTCGACACCGTGCTGGCCCACCTGGACGCGCTCGGCGTGCCCTACGTCATCAACCCGCGCATGGTGCGCGGGCTGGACTACTACACCAAGACCACCTTCGAGTTCGTGCACGACGGTCTGGGCGCCCAATCCGGGATCGGCGGCGGCGGGCGCTACGACGGCCTGATGCACGAACTCGGTGGACAGGACCTGTCGGGCATCGGGTTCGGGCTCGGCGTGGACCGCACCCTGCTGGCGCTGCGGGCCGAGGGCAAGAGCGTGGGGGAGACCACCCGCTGCGACGTGTTCGGGGTGCCGCTGAGCGACCAGGCCAAGCTGAAACTGGCGGTGCTGGCCGCCCAGTTGCGCGCCTCGGGTGTCCGCGTCGACATGGCCTACGGCGACCGCGGCCTCAAGGGCGCGATGCGCGCGGCCGACCGTTCCGGTGCTCGCATCGCGCTGGTCCTCGGCGACCGGGACATCCAGTCCGGCACCGTCGGGGTCAAGGACCTCACGACGGGCGACCAGGTGCCCGTGGCCATGGATTCCGTTGTCGGCGAGGTGCTTTCGTCGCTGGACCGCTGACCGGCCGTCAGTCATCCGCCCAGGTCGTGTGCTCCTCGGCGCCAAGAAAAAGTGCTGCCGCACAGGGTATTCCGGATAAGCGGCGCGCGCTTTACGGCGATCTCGGCGAGGTGGTTGCGCTATTGCGGCGTGTTGGCCAGAAAGCACCGCACCTGGGTGGCGGCATCGCTCGGCTTGACTCCCATGTCCACCAATCTCTGGACTATTTGCGCAGAGGGCACGCCGCTGCTGAAATCCGTCGCTATCACGTGAACGCTGGGAAACCAGTCTTCTGCGACTACCCCCGGCGGCGGGGGCTTCGCATCGCCGCCCAGGCACCGAGCGTAACCGTTGACGCCGGTGTCGGCGTGCGCCGGCGACACCGCCATCAGCCCGGCGGTGGCCACGCCGACCGCCGCGGCGACACAGATGAACCGCATGCCCGCGTGTACCCCGCATGTGCGCTTTCTAACCGAGGACAAATCTCGGCTCGCCGCCGCGAACGCCCCGGATCCCGACGGTGCGTCGCGGACGCGGGTCAGCTTTTCTTGCTGGGAATGATGATGACGACTATCAACGTGAGAATCGAGAAGAACAGCCCGAGAATTCCCCAGCCCAGCGGATTGCGGCCCTTCATCATTGCGATAAGCGCGCAGACAATTGCAGCGATGACGCTGCCGATCGCGACGAAGATCCCTTTGATGCCGCGGAGGATAAAGCCCGCCGCGACCGGGTCCGAACTCGCCAGAATCACCGAGTGCAACATGTCAGGTCCTTTCATGAGGGGCTTTGGGGTGATACCCGCACGAATGCGCGATAAAACCGCTGCCGAATATCGGCGCTTATCCCCAAACCCGGCTTTCGGGCAGAATCACTGCGTCGGCCGGCTTATCCGCGGGGATAGCCCCGGCGTACGGTGCGGTCGAGAATTCCCAGGGTGGCGCGCAATGCCGCCTCGGACAGGATCGGGAAAATTCCGGCCTCCCGCCACCTCGGGTCGATTTTCGACCAGTCGTAGAACGAGGTGACCACGGTCGCCGAGCCGTCTTCGGTCGGCTGCAGCTGATAGCCGTAGACATGACCTATCGGCGGCTGGATTTGGCCGAGAACCGTCCACGCGATCAGGCGATCCTGTTCGAATTCCTTGATGTCGACGGTGACGTCGTATTTACCGAATTGCGGAAAGTCGTTCAACGCTTCGCGGTCCATGTGTACGACGAACCGGTCACCGACGCGGCGCACCGGATCGCCGTCCGCGTCCTGGAGCATTCCCGACGAGTCGATCGCGACGTGGCCTTGCGGGTCGCACAGCACGGCGAAGATGTCCGGCGCCGCCGCCGCGATGGTGCGCTGAACCTCGATGCGTTCGGTCATGAGTACTCGCCGCCGGTGTAGATGGGACACGATCGTCGCTTACTCTGCGCTCCTGCGGGGTGCTTGACAACCAATCGAACTATTGTTCGAATGGGTCATGCGCTGGGCGGGCCAGGCCGTCGCGGTCAACGGCGACCCCGTCGAGGACGGGGCGCTGCCGGGGCTGCAGCGGATCGGCTTGATCCGGAGCGTGCGCGCCCCGCAGTTCGAGGGGATCACCTTTCACGAGGTGCTGTGCAAGTCCGCGCTGAACAAGGTGCCGGACGCTTCGGCGCTGCCCTTCCGATTCACCGTCAACGGCTACCGCGGCTGCTCGCACGCGTGCCGCTATTGCTTCGCCCGGCCGACGCATGAATATCTGGACCTCGACTGCGGCAACGACTTCGACAGCCAGGTCATCGTCAAGACGAACGTCGTCGAGGTGCTGCGCCGCGAATTGCGCCGGCCGTCGTGGCGGCGCGAGACCGTCGCGCTGGGCACCAACACCGACCCCTACCAGCGGGCGGAGGGCCGCTACGCGCTGATGCCGGGCATCATCTCCGCCCTGGCCGAATCCGGCACGCCGCTGTCGATACTGACCAAGGGCACGCTGCTGCGGCGCGACCTGCCGTTGATCGCCGATGCGGCGCAACGGGTTCCGCTGTCGGTCGCGGTGTCGCTGGCGGTCGGCGACGCGGCCCTGCACCGAGACGTCGAGCCCGGAACCCCCACACCGCAGGCGCGGCTGGCCCTGATCGCCGCGATCCGCGCGGCCGGCCTGGACTGCCACGTGATGGTGGCGCCGGTGCTGCCCCACCTGACCGACTCCGCCGAGCAGCTCGATGGGCTGCTCGGCCAGATCGCGACGGCCGGCGCCACCGGCGTCACGGTCTTCGGCCTGCACCTGCGGGGCTCGACCCGGGGCTGGTTCATGTCCTGGCTGGCCCGCTCGCATCCCGAGCTGGTGGGACGCTACCGCGAGCTGTACCGGCGCGGGGCGTACCTGCCGCCCGGTTACCGCGAGATGCTGCGCGAGCGGGCCGCGCCGCTGATCGCGAAATACCGGCTGGGCGGCGATCAGCGCTCGTTCCGGCAGCCCGCCCCGCCGGCCCGGCCGGAGCCGGAACCCCTTCAGGCGACGCTGTTTTGAGCTAGGCCTGGTTATCCCGGCGCGGCTTGGTCAAAGTGAACCGGTCCACCACGGTCACTTCGCCGAACGGCCCGCTCAGCGCGTAGTGGGTGGCCTCGATCGAGGTGTTGCCGCCCGGCGGGCCCGGGTCCACGTCGAACGCCGCGAAGCCATAAGGATGGTCCCGGTCGCGGAAGGCGGACCACGGCGCGTCCTCCACGACGTAGATCGGCGCCTTGCGCCCGAGGCCGGGGTCGAACGCGCCGACCCCGGTCAGCACGCGGCAGCGCGGCTCGGGGAAGAAGAACGCGTTGGTGGGCGCGGACGTGCCACCGCCGCCGATGACCACGTGCACCGTTCCCTTGGTGGGGTCGATGACATCGGTGCGGGTGTCCACGGGTATCGGCGTTCGGATGTCGGTCTGCTGCGTGCCGCGCAACGGGTGCGACCGCTCGTAATGGTGTTCGTGGCCGCATACCACGAGGTCGACCTGGTACTGGTCGAACAAAGGCAGCCATTCCTCGCGGATGCCCAGGTCGGCACCGTTGGCGGGCTGGTCGGCGGTGGAGATCGCCGTCTGGTGCATGCACACGACGACCCAGTCGATGTCGGGGTCCCGCCGGGCGGCGGCGAGTTCGGCTGCCAGCCAACGCTTTTGCTCTCCGCCCGAATAGCCGTGCACGTAGAAATTGCCGCCGTCCTGAAACGCCACGTCGTCGTTGTTCAGGCTGATCACCCGCACCGAGCCGGCGGTGAACGAGTACCACAGCCCGCGGGTCTCGGGGCTCGATCCCGAGTCGGGCACCGAAAAGTACGTTTGATAGGCGCCGTAACCGATGGGGCCGTTGCCCGATTCGTTCTCGTGGTTGCCGGCCGCCGGCATCCAGGGCCGGTAGCGGGCCGATCGCGTGTTGTTCTCGAACCAGGCCGACCAGGTGCGGATCCGGTCTTGGGCGAGGTTGGCGTAGCACAGATCGCCGTTGACCAGGTTGAACAGGGGCGCCATGCGTTCGATCGCGAGGGTGGTGTCGGCGGACGCGGGCGACCCGATGTTGTCCGTGCCGTAGGTGCCGTCGGGCATCCGCTCCAGTGTCGGTGTCGACTGATCGCCGAAACTGGTGAAGCGAAACGGTTTTCGCCCGGCCGGCGCGGTGCGGATGGTGCCCATTTCCGGCTCCGCGCCGTCGTGCACGGCGGCGTACACGTAGTCGGTGTCCGGGGCCAGGTTCGTCAGGCGGGCGTGGTTCACGCGGACTTCGGTGTGGGACTTGGCGTCGCGATAGGTGCGGGTTTCGGCGGCCACCGTGCGTCCGAGACCCGACGTCGGAGTGCCGAGCATGACGCGCGGGTTGCGGACCGCGTCGACGGTGTGCCACGACACCACCGCCTCGGTGCCGGCGTGCCGGCCGAATTGCAGGTGCAGCCCGGTCACCGGCGGCGCGCCGTCACGGCTGGGCTGATACCAGAGCGCGGGTGCGCTGGGGCGGGACCAGAGCAGGGCGGCCCCGCCCCCGACGCCTGCCCCGAGGGCGGCCGAGACCGCGCTGGTCGTCAACAGCCTGCGGCGGCTGATGCCGGGCGCCCGATCGTCGCCGCGGGGTTCGGGGGGATCGTCGACCACCCCTGCTTCATACCCGAGCGCGGTGAACGTCCGCGGAACGGCGCCCGCTAGTGCAGGTGCGGCTCGAGCAGTCCGGCCTGGCCGGTCGACGGCCGCCGGGCGGCCAGCCACTCGCGGGTGGCCGCGTGCGATCGCTCGATAAGCGTTGCGCCGTGCGAGAAGTCGGCGCCGGAGGTGGCCACGGGGCACAACGGCCGGATGACGCGCAGGTCGACGGCTCGCTCGAAGCGCTCGACGTCGACGGCCAGCCGATGGTTCACGGCCAGGGTCATGGCGTGCAACGCCATGTTCACCGCCGTCTTCGGCGCCGCGGGCAGGGCGCACGAGTACCCGGTGGGCAGCACCCAGACCCGGTCGGCGCCCAACGCGACGGCGTGCGACACGGGAGTGTTGTTCACGACTCCGCCGTCCATCAGGTCACGCCCGTTGATCCGCACGGGCGGGAAGACGCCCGGGATGGCGGCGCTGGCGGCGATCGCGTCGACGGCGTTGCCCGACGACAGCAGGACGTCGCCGCCGGAGATCACGTCGGTGGCCACCACGTGCAGCGGGATCGGCGCGTCCTCGAGCCTGGTGAACTGCAATTTCTCGGACAGCAGCCGGCGCAACCCGGTGTTGGGGACCAGGTGCGGCCGGCGGCCCAGCATGCCCATCGCGCCGGCGATCGGGTGGGCGGGGAAGATGGCTCTCCGCGACAGCGACGTCCACAGGTCGGCCAGTCCGCGGATCCCGGGACCGTCGGGCCGTGAGGCGATCCACCCGCCGTTGACGGCGCCGACGGACGTCCCGACGATCAGGTCGGGGCGTTCCCCCTCGTCGGCCAGCGCCAGCAGCATCCCGACGTGGATCGCGCCGAGGCTGGCCCCGCCGGACAACACGAAGGCCGTGGGCACAGATGCATACTAGGGACCTTTCCCGCGCGTAGTGCCGTAACGAATTGGGTAGCGTTTTCGATATGACGAACGTGCGAATAGTGACCACGGGGGTCGCGGCGGCGACGTTTGCGGCCGCCGCAGCGGTGGCCCTCACACCCGCGACCTCATCGGCGGACCCGGCCGGCCACCAGGTGACCTACACCATCACCACCACCGGCAACCTCACCGGCAACGTGCGCTACATGAACACCGATCCGCCCAGCCAGGCGGCGTTCAACGCCAACTCGTCGCAGTACCTGAACAGCGTGCAGACGGCCTTCACCGCGGGTCAGCCGCTGGTGTACAACGCGACCCTGGCCGACCCGAATCAGTGGGCGTTCGTGAACGCGAGCGGCGGGTGCCACTGGCCGGACTGCGATTCCTCGAACACGCCGCAGATCCAGTGCCAGATCGCCGTCGACGGCCAGGTCGTGGTGACGCAGAGCGCCACCACCGGGGTCACCTGCTCGACGCGACCCTGGTGAGTCGCTGACCGCCGGCTTCGCCGATAGCGAACACCACGCCGCCTTCGCGGTTCAGTGGTGCACCCGCAACGCGAGGTAGTACTCGTGCCGCCGCGTGCTGTCGAGGGTGTAGCCCACCGCCTTCGTCACGCCGTCGTGGTCGGACTCCAGCCAGCGTTCGGTGTGCTGGCGTTCGAATTCGGTCCACGACGGCACGGTGAACCTCTCCAGGACGGTGTCGGGGTGTTCCAGGCTGTGGTACAGGCCCCAGCTATGGCCTCCCGTGCGCAACCGCGAGCGCCGCACCGCGCTCATCGCGGCGACGAACTCTTCGAGGTTCGCGGTCGCCACTCGATAGCGCACGGTCACCAGTACCGGCCCGTCGTTGGGGCAGGGTTCGAACATGACCATCGGCGTCGGCCAGGCCCGCGAGATGTCGCGGCTCAGCTTCCCGGTTTCCGGCCGCAACCCGAGCGGGACGACGCTGAGGGCGGCGGCGCCCAGCAACACCGCCGACAGCGTCAACGCCACGCCGAGCCCCTCGCGCGTGGCGATGACGCCCCAGAGATACGAGCCGACCGCCTGAGATCCGGTGAAGACCAGCAGGTACATCGCCAGCCCGCGGGCGCGGACCCAGCGCGGCAGGTGCAGCTGCGCGGCGGCGTTCAACGTGGTCAGCGTGATCAGCCAGGTCATCCCCGACAACACCAGGAAGGGCGCCGCCGCGGCGAACGGCAGCCAGACCGCCGCGAGCGCGGCAACGCCGTACCCGGCCGCGCAGCCGGCCAGCAGCGTGTTGGGCGGCACCTTCTGGCGCAGCGTCCCGGGAACCGCCACGGCGAGCAGGGCGCCCACGCCGATGGCGCCCAGCGCCACACCGTAGCCACCCGCTCCCAGGTGCCAGGTGTCGGCGGCGGTGACCGGTAAGAGCGCCAACAGGGCCGAGGCGGGGAAGACGAAAAGGGCTGCGCGCAAAAGTATCCTGCGAAAGATCGGACCGTTGACCGCGTAGGCCAGTCCGGTGAGGATGGCCTGGCCCAGGTGTTCCCGTTCGATGGGCGCGATCTGTTTGGGCGGGCGCCACGCGGCCAAGGCGACGATGATGCCGACGAACGAGATCGCGTTGATCGCGAAGACCGCTGCGGGGCCGGTCCACGCCAGGACGACGCCGCCGATGGCGGGGCCCACCACCCGGGCGACGTTCACCGAGACGCTGGCCAATGTGGCGGCGGCCGTTATCTGCTCGCGCGGGACGACCTCGGGTTGAATCGCCTGCCAGGCGGGGGCGGTCAGCGCGGAGGCGACGCCGATGGCCAAGGTGAACAGCAGCAGCGCCGTGGGGGTGAGGTGTCCGAAGTAGGTCAGCCCCGCCAACGCCAGCGCCACCAACACCGCATAGGACTGCAGGAACATCAGCAACCGGCGCTGATTGAACACGTCGGCGAGCGCGCCGGCGAACAGTGCCAACAGCAGCGTCGGCCCCAGGCTCGCCGTCTGGACCAGTGCCACGATGGTGGCGCTGCTGTGACCCTCGACCAGGAACCATTGCGCCGCCACGCTTTGCATCCAGGTGCCGACGTTGGAGACGAACTGCGCGATGAACAGCGCACGAAAAACGCGATTGCGCAACGGCGCCCAGGCCGACACCGCCGCGGCGTCGGTGCGCTCGTGTGTCATATCCGACATGCGGGCAGCGCCTTTCGCGTCGTGCGGCGGGGTAGAAGTCTAGGACACCCACGACGCGCTCGCGACCGAGCGGCACCACCCCGGGCCCCGGGGACTGGCCACCACGATGAGGGCCGGGCTGGAGCCGCTCGAGCCCGCTAGCCCAGGCTGGGGGCGTCGAAGGTGTCGCACTGCTTCGGGTCGCCGGTCTGGTAGCCGACGGTGAACCAGTGCTGCCGTTGCTCCGAGGAGCCGTGGGTCCACGACTCCGGGTTGACCCGCCCGGTCGCTTCCTTCTGAATGCGGTCATCGCCCACCGACGCCGCCGCCGACAGGGCGTCCTGAATGTCCTGGTCGCTCAAGGGCTGTAGGTAGGGCACGCCGGTGCTCTCCTGCTTGACGGTCGACGCGTAGTGCGCCCAGATGCCCGCGTAGCAGTCCGCCTGCAACTCCGTGCGCACGCCGTTGCCGCCGGCGCCCTTCGCGCCCTGCTGGGAGCGGCCCAGGACGCCCTGCAACTGCTGCACGTGGTGGCCGTATTCGTGGGCGACCACGTACTCCTGGGCGAACGGCCCACCGCTGGAACCGAACTTGTCGACCAGCTCCTGGAAGAAATCGGTGTCGAAGTACGCGGTCTGGTCCACCGGGCAGTAGAACGGCCCCACCGCGGTGGTGGCCGGTCCGCAGCCGGTGTCGACCGACCCGGTGAACAGCCGCACGTGCGGCCGGGTGTACTTCGGCATCAGCTGGTGCCAGACCGCGTCCACGGAGTTGCCCGTGGCGACCACGCGGCACTGCACGTACTTGTTCGCGTCGGCGCCGGTCTTGCACTGGCTCAGGTCGAACCCGGGCGCCGAGTAGCCCCCGGTGTTCGTCTGCGACTGGTCCAGCACGCGGCCCGGGTCGACACCCAACAGCAACGCGCCGATCAGGATGAGCAGCCCGAGGCCGCCGCCCCCGAGCGCCATCCCCATCCCGCCCCCGCCCGACGAGGACGCGGTGCTGGTGTCGATCTGCATACCCTCGTTGAAGGCCATGGCACGCTCCTAATGTTGCTGGGTCGCGGAGTAGCGGTCGTCGGTGTAGCTGCGCAGGTTGCGCAGGAAGCGGCGCAGCCCCAGATTCAGCAGCGGCCCCACCAGATACATCGCCAGCCGGGCGGGGCCCGCGGGCTTCTGCGCCATCGTCCACGTCAGCCGGCAACCGCCCGGAATGACCTCGACCCGGTAGTCTTCGGCGAAGGCGGCGACGGCCTGCGTCGAGCATTCGTTGAACCGAAAAGCCATGTGGCTGAACGGCTCCCAGGCCAGAAACTCCTCGTTGCCCACCATGCCGCCGCGCATCTCGACGACGCGGGTGGTGCCCACGCCGCGCGGCTCGGGGCTGGTCCAGGTGACCTTGGTGATCACGCTCGCCCAGCGCGGCCACGCCTGGGCGTCGGCGAGCACCTCGAACAGCTGCTCGGGCGTGATCGCGAGGTCGACGCTGTTGCGGAACACGAAAGGCGCGTTGTCGATGAAGCTCACGTCCACGCGCTCGCAGGGGAACATGGCTCGAATCTATCCTGGCCCGTCGCTGGCCGCGGCCAGTAACGGCACCACGACGTCGCTGATCGGCGTCGCCAGGTTGTGGGCGCGGGCCTTGCGGACGATCACCCCGTTGCGGATGTCCCATTCCATCCGCCTGCGGTTCTCCCGGTCGGCCAGGATCGACGTCCCCATGTCCTCGGGAGCACGGCGGAACAGCTCGCCCAACTCGTCGACGATGCCGTCGGGCAGCCGGGCGCCCTCGGCCCGCGCCACCGCCAGGCATTCGGCGACGTAGCGGCGCGACAGTTCGGCGACGTCGTCACGGCGGTACATCCCGGATCGCCGGCCGGCCAGCGCCATGAACCCGGCCAGCGCATTGGTGAGCAGCTTGCGCCACGCCGCGGTGATGAAGTCGGGATCACAGTCCACCCGGCACCCGGCGCCGCGCAGCAGCTCGGCGACCGCCTGCGCCGAAGGCCCGCTGGGCAGCACCAGTGCGGCCTCGGTGCGCAGCCGGACCCAGCCCTCGGGCCGGGCCTCGGCGGAGTACCAGACGATCCCGGGGACCACGGGCGACGACGGGCAATGCGGCTGCACCTGCTCGACCTGCTCCACGCCGTTCTGCAGCACGACGACGATCGTGTGCACGTCACACAGGCGGGCCAGCCATCCGGCGGCGGCGTCGTTCTGGGTGGCCTTGACCGCCAGCACCACGACGTCGACGGGTCCGGTGACCTCGCTGGGATCGGTGTGCATCGGGCCGGGAACCACGATCGGATCGGCGCCGTCGGGCCGCAATTCGATGCTGTCTCGGGGCGTGTGGCCGCACAACAGCACCGAATGCCCGGCCTTGTGCAGCAGCGCGGCGACCGTCGTGCCGACGGCGCCGGGGCCGACTAGTGCGATGGTGGTGGCGATAGGACCGAAAGTACCTGCTCTAGACTGGTCACTCGTCCAAAGCCTGCTGAAAGGGAGTGTTTGTGCTGCGCAGCCACGCCGCCGGTTCGCTGAGAAGTAGCGACGCCGGGCAGCAGGTGACGCTGGCGGGCTGGGTGGCTCGCCGCCGCGACCACGGCGGCGTCATCTTCATCGACCTGCGCGACGCCTCCGGCATCGCGCAGGTGGTGTTCCGCAACGCTGACGTCCTGGCCCAGGCGCACCGGCTGCGCGCCGAGTTCTGCGTCGCGGTCACCGGTGTGGTGGAGATCCGCCCGGAGGGCAACGCCAACCCGGAGATCGCCACCGGCGACATCGAGGTCAACGTCGCGTCGCTGACCGTGCTCGGCGAGAGCGCGCCGCTGCCGTTCCAGCTCGACGAGCCCGCCGGCGAGGAGCTGCGGCTGAAGTACCGCTACCTGGACCTGCGCCGCGACGGCCCGGCCGCGGCAATGCGCCTGCGCTCCAAGGTGAATGCCGCGGCGCGCTCGGTGCTGGCCCGGCACGACTTCGTCGAGGTCGAGACGCCGACGATCACCCGCTCCACACCGGAAGGCGCCCGCGACTTTCTGGTGCCCTCACGGTTGCATCCCGGATCGTTCTACGCGCTGCCCCAGAGCCCGCAGCTGTTCAAGCAGCTGCTGATGGTGGCCGGGATGGAGCGCTACTACCAGATCGCCCGCTGCTATCGCGACGAGGACTTCCGCGCCGACCGCCAGCCCGAGTTCACCCAGCTCGACATGGAGATGAGCTTCGTCGACGCCGAGGACATCATCGCCATCTCCGAGGAGATCCTGACCGCCTTGTGGGCGCTGATCGGATACCAGGTCCCGACGCCCATCCCGCGGATCACCTACGCCGACGCGATGCGCAGGTTTGGCTCGGACAAGCCGGACATGCGGTTCTCACTCGAGCTCGTCGAGTGCACAGAGTTCTTCAAAGACACCACCTTTCGCGTGTTCCAGGCGCCCTACGTGGGCGCGGTCGTGATGCCCGGCGGGGCGTCGCAGCCGCGGCGCACGCTGGACGGCTGGCAGGAGTGGGCCAAACAGCGCGGGCACCGCGGGCTGGCCTACGTGCTGGTCGGTGACGACGGCACACTGAGCGGTCCGGTGGCCAAGAACCTCAGCGACGCGGAACGGGACGGGCTGGCCACCCATGTCGGGGCGAAGCCGGGGGACTGCATCTTCTTCTCGGCCGGCCCGCCGAGGTCGTCGCGGGCCCTGCTGGGGGCCGCGCGGAACGAGATCGCCGACCGGCTGGGCCTGATCGATCCGGAGGCGTGGGCGTTCGTCTGGGTGGTGGACCCGCCGCTGTTCGAGCCCGCCGACGAGGCGACCGCCGCCGGTGACGTGGCCGTCGGCTCCGGGGCATGGACCGCGGTGCATCACGCGTTCACCTCGCCCAAGCCGGAGTACGAGGGTGTGGTCGACACCGACCCCGGCGCCGTGCTCGCCGACGCCTACGACATCGTCTGCAACGGCAACGAGATCGGCGGCGGCTCGATCCGTATCCACCGCCGCGACATCCAGGAGCGCGTGTTCGCCGTCATGGGCCTGGACAAAGCCGAGGCCGAGGAAAAGTTCGGATTCCTGTTGGAGGCGTTCACCTTTGGCGCACCGCCCCACGGCGGAATCGCCTTCGGCTGGGACCGGATCAACGCGCTGCTGTCCCGGGTGGACTCGATCCGCGAGGTGATCGCGTTCCCCAAGACCGGCGGCGGCGTCGACCCGCTCACCGACGCGCCCGCGCCGATCACCGCTCAGCAGCGCAAGGAGTCCGGAATAGACGCCAAGCCGGAGGAAGTTGACCGGGCATGACCCAAATGCCTGACACCGAGACCATCAACGCGTTCAACAAGAGCATCATCGACGAGTTCCACGCCAACGGCGGCAAGGTGGGCGGCCAGTTCGAGAACGCCGACCTGCTGTTGCTCACCACCACCGGCGCCAAGTCCGGCCAGCCCCGAGTCTCGCCGCTGGCCTACTTCCGCATCGACGGCAAGCTCATCATCATCGGCTCGTTCGCCGGCGCACCGGTCAGTCCGGCGTGGGTGCACAATCTGCGGGCCAACCCGGCGGCCCGGGTCGAGATCGGCACCCCGCAGGGAGTGCAAGAGTTCGCCGTGACGGCGCACGAGTTGCCGTCCGACGAGCGCGACGCGCTCTTCGACAAGATCACCGCCGCCGCACCCGGGTTCGCCGAATACCAGTCGAAGACCAGCCGGGTCATCCCGTTGTTCGAATTGCAGCGCACCTAGGCCCGTGGCGACATCGCGGCTGACGCTGGCTCCCGCGGTTTTCGCCGCGTCCCGCGCCGGACTCAGACGCCTGCGCGGGACCTGGTTCAACCTCGTGCAGACCTCGGTGGCCGCGGGCGTGTCGTGGTACCTCGCGCACGACGTGCTGCACCACCCGCAGCCGTTCTTCGCGCCGATCGCCGCCGCGGTGTCCCTGTCGATCAGCAACGTGTTACGCGCGCAGCGCGCCATTCAGATGATGATCGGCGTGACCCTGGGCATCGGGATGGGCACCCTGGTTCAGGGTGTGCTCGGGCCCGGCGCGGTATCCATCGGCGTCGCCGCGCTGATCGCCCTGTGCGCCGCGGTGTTCATCGGGCACGGCCTGATCGGGCAGGGCATGATGTTCGCCAACCAGACCGTCGTGTCGGCGATCCTGGTGTTGGCGCTCTTCCACAGCGGCGTCGGTTGGGAACGCATCAACGACGCCCTCATCGGGGGCGGGGTGGCCATCGTGTTCGCGGTATTGCTCTTCCCGGCCGACCCGTTGCAGGTGCTGCGCAGCGCGCGGGTCGGCGTGCTGGGCGTCCTGCACGGCGTCCTGACGGGCACCGCGGACGTCGCCGCCGGACGGCGTGTGCCCGCGCAAGACTGGCAGCTGGCGATGGCCGACCGCGTGCACCAGCAACTGGGCGGGCTCATCGAGGCCCGCACCACCGCCCGCCAGGTGGTGCGCGTCGCGCCCCGGCGCTGGAGAGTGCGTGAGGTCGTCCGCGCCGCGGATCACCAGGCCATCCACGTGGTCCAGCTGGCCGGCTCGGTGCTGCAACTGGCCCGCGTCGTCGTCCCCGCGGCGGACGGCTGCCTCGACCGGTTGCCCACGCCCGTGCCCGCCGTCCTGGTCGAGCTCGCGGCGGCGACGGCCCTGGCCGACTCGGACCCCGCCGGGGCCACCGCATATACCGCGGCGGCGCGCCGCGGCGCCTCAGAACTGCAGGCCGACGCCCGCGACCGGACCGAGGTGGTGCTGGCCGGCGCCGTCGCGGCCTGCGTCGACGACCTGCAGCGAGTGATCGACCTCCGGCATGCGTGAGGCGGTGGTTCAGCGGGAGTCGGCCAGGAATTCCTGGACCAACTTCTTCGGGGCCTGCGTCAGCCAAGCCTCGGTGACCAGGTCCTCGAGGTCGCGGACCGAGATCTTGGCCAGCTGGACCAGCACCACCGGGTAGTCGTCGAAATGCGGTGTCGTGAAGTACACGCCCGGCTCGTCGGCGATCAACCCGAACTTGACCCCCTCGTCCGAGACCCGCACGCCCAGGATGTCGCCCCCGGGCGGTTCCAAGCCCTCGCGGGTGAGCGCCTCGCGTTCCGACGGGCGCAACGGCCGCTCCCAGGCCAGCAACTTCTTGCCGACCCGCCAGTCATGCGGCGACGGCTCCGAGGTGAGTGCCAGCTCACGGACGATGCGGGCGACGTCGTACCACGTGGCCACATCTCGATTGTGCTCCCGGTTTGGCGCGCGTGCCGCCGTATCGGCAAACGGTTTCGCGCCGCGGACGGCGCGGGAAGGCCCGGTGTGATGTGATCAGCCTTGTGTCTGAAGCCGACGCCGGGGCCGCCCGCCGCCATCGGGTGACCCACCGCACCGAGTATCGGTACTCCGACGTCGTGACCAGCTCCTACGGCCGCGGCTTTCTCACGCCGCGCGACTTGCTGCGCCAGCGCTGCGTGGAGCACCGGCTGACCATCGAACCGGCCCCGGCCGACGTTTCCACCAGCGGCGACGTCTACGGCAACATCAGCTCGTACTTCCACGTCACCGAGCCGCACCACACCCTGACCGTCACCAGCGACTCGATCGTGGACGTGTATCCGCCGGCCCCCGGGCTCTTTACCGCCGGGCCGGCGGTGCAGCCGTGGGAGGCCGCCCGTCCGACGGGAGGCGGGGGAGCGCTCGCCGCCGAATTCACCCTGGACCTGAATCCCCCCGAGATCACCGACGAGGTCCGCGAGTATGCGGCGCCCAGTTTCGCCCCGCAACGCCCGCTGGTCGATGTGCTGCGTGACCTCGCGTCGCGGATCTTCACCGACTTCACCTACCGATCGGGCTCGACGACGATTTCCACCGGGGTAAATGAGGTTCTGGCGGCCCGGGAAGGGGTATGTCAGGACTTTGCACGGCTGGCAATCGCCTGCCTGCGCGCCAACGGTTTGGCGGCCAGCTACGTGTCCGGCTACCTGGCCACCGACCCGCCACCGGGGAAGGATCGAATGATCGGTATAGACGCCACCCACGCTTGGGCGGCGGTGTGGACACCGCAGCAGCCAGGCCAATTCGAGTGGCTGGGTTTGGATCCCACGAACGACCAACTGGTCGACGAGCGCTACATCATCGTGGGACGCGGCCGCGACTACGCGGACGTGCCGCCGCTGCGGGGCATCATCTACACGAACTCGGAACACAGCGTGATCGACGTCGCCGTCGACGTGGTGCCCTTCGAGGGGGACGCGCTCCATGCGTGACTTCAACTGCCCCAACTGCGGCCAGCGCCTGACGTTCGAGAACTCCACCTGCCTGAACTGTGGCAGCGCGCTCGGGTTTTCGCTCGACCAGATGGCCCTGTTGGTGATCGTCGAGGGCAACGCCGGCGAGCACGCCGGGTTCGTGGACGCTTCCGAGTATCAGCTGTGCGCCAATCTGCGACTGGCCGAATGCAATTGGCTGGTGCCGGTCAACAATCCCCGGCTGCTGTGCGCGTCCTGCGCGCTGACCACCGTGCGGCCCAACGACGCCGACTCCGCCGGCCTGGCCGAGTTCGCCCGGGCCGAGGCGGCCAAGCGGCGGCTGATCGCCGAGCTGCACGAGCTCAAGCTGCCGATCATCGGGCGCGACGAAGACCCCGAGCAGGGATTGGCCTTCCACCTGCTGTCCAGCGCGCAGGAGAAGGTGCTGACGGGCCACGACAACGGGGTCATCACGCTGGACCTGGCCGAGGGCGACGACGTGCACCGCGAGCAGTTGCGGGTGGAGATGGAGGAACCGTACCGCACCCTGCTCGGGCACTTCCGGCACGAGATCGGGCACTACTACTTCTACCGGCTGATCGCCCCGTCCAGCGATTACCTCGCGCGCTTCAACGAGCTGTTCGGCGACCCCGACGCCGACTACCAGGAGGCGCTCGATCGGCATTACAGCGAGGGGCCGCCCGAGGACTGGCAGGAAGACTTCGTGTCTTCGTATGCCACCATGCATCCCGCCGAGGACTGGGCCGAGACGTTCGCGCACTACCTGCACATCCGCGACACCCTGGACACCTCGGCGTGGTGCGGCTTCGTCTCGGCGTCGGCGACCTTCGACCGTCCTGCGTTGGGCCCCAGCGCTTTTCAGACGATCATCGACACGTGGCTGCCGCTGTCGTGGTCGCTGAACATGGTGAACCGGTCGATGGGCCACGACGACCTGTACCCGTTCGTGCTGCCCGTCGCGGTGCTGGAGAAGATGAAATTCATCCACACCGTCATCGACGAGGTGACGTCGGAATCGCGGGGGCCCGTCACCGTCGCGAGCTAGTCGGCGATCGCGATCGCGGCACAGCCGGGCGAAGCGGGCCGAATCTTTTGTATTCCCTTGTTTCACTTGGGTTTCACTAGTCACAACGCGGTCAGTTTTGTCGGTGGGTGTTTCTAGAGTTTGGGTATGGGCGCGAGTAGTCGTGAGGAGATCGTGGAGGTCTTCGACGCGTTCGATGATGACGTGGACCGGTTGTGCGGGTTGTCTTTTGACGTGCTGACCACCCCGGAGCGGTTGCGCGCCCTGGAGCGCCTGGAATGCGTGGCCCGTAAGCTGCGCACCCCGCAGCACGCGTTGATCAACCAGCTGAGCGCGCAGGCCAGCCCCGAGGAGTTGGGCGGCGCGCTGCGGGTGGGGCTGGCCGACCGGTTGCGCATCACCAAAGCCGAGGCCGCCCGGCGCATCGAGGAAGCCCAGGATCTCGGGGAGCGTCGGGCGTTGACCGGGGCACCGTTGGCCCCACAGCTCAGCGCGACCGCGGCCGGGCAACGCGCCGGGCTCATCGGTGACGGGCACGTCAAGGTGATCCGCAACTTTTTGGCCCAGCTGCCCGCCGAGGTCGACGCGTGCACCCGGCAGGCCGCCGAGGCCGACCTGGCCGGCAAGGCCGCCGGATACCGACCCGACGAATTGGCCAAATACGCCCAGCGGGTGATGGATTGGCTGCACCCCGACGGGGAATTCAGCGACGCCGAGCGGGCCCGCAAGCGCGCCATCACGCTGGGCGCGCAGGAGTTCGACGGCATGTCCCGCATCAGTGGCCTGGTGACCCCGGAATTGCGGGCCGCCATCGAGGCCATGCTGGCCAAGCTCGCCGCGCCGGGGGCGTGCAACCCCGACGACCAGACACCGGTGGTCGATGCGACACCGGATGAGGACGCGGTCCGGCGCGACACCCGCAGCCAGGCTCAGCGCAACCACGACGCCTTCCTGGCCGGACTGCGCGGCCTGCTGGCCTCCGGGGAACTGGGCTCGCACAACGGGCTGCCCGTGTCGATCGTGGTCACCACCACCTTGACCGATCTCGAAGCGGCCGCCGGCAAGGCGTTGACCGCCGGCGGCACGCTGGTGCCCATGTCGGATGTGATCCGCTGGGCCGGCCACGCCCACCACTACCTGGCCATCTTCGACAAGGGCCGGTCGCTGGCGCTGTGGCACACCAAACGACTGGCCTCCCCCGCACAACGAATCATGCTCTACGCCAAGGATCGCGGCTGCACCAAGCCGGGCTGCGATGCGCCGGCCTACCACAGCCAGGTCCACCACATCCAAGGCTGGACAACCACCCGGCGCACCGACATCGACGACCTCACCCTGGCCTGCGGCCCCGACAACCGCCTCGCCGACAAAGGCTGGACCACCCGCACCAACGCCCGCGGCGAAACCGAATGGCTCCCCCCAGCCCACCTCGACCGCGGCCAACCCCGGACCAACAGCTTCCACCACCCCGAAAGATTCCTCCGCAACGAAGACGACGAACCCGATTGACGCAGCGCGCGTCTGCGCCGCGCTCGCGATCACCACTAGGCCGGCATCACCCGGCGCACGTCGGGGCCCCACAACGGCTGCATGCCACCGGGCAGCGCCAGCTGCGTGGTGGTGATGACCTCGGCCAGCTCGCGCAACCCGGCGTCTACCGCACCGAGCAGGTCGGCCAGCTCCGCGCGCAGCCCGTCGGCGCTGACGACTTCCAGCTCGGCGGGATGCGAGCGGCGCAGCAGGGTGCCGATCTCTTCCACCAGCCGCTCCGGACGCGACGACCCCGACGCCCCCGGCAGATCCTTGAGGTTGGTCCGCAGCCGCTCGACCTGATACAGCAACGACCGCGGGTTCTGCGCGTCGAACAGCATCAGCTCGGCCACGGCCGCGACGCTGACCTTGCCCACGGTGCGGCGTCGGTAGATGACCGAGGACTCGCACGCCACCAGCGTCGCCTCGATGATCGTCTGCTCGGCGGCGGGCCCGCGGACGGCGGTCAGCGTGGCCCGCAGCAGCGCGGTCAGCCAGAGGCCCCGTTCGATGCGCTTGCCGATGTCCATCATCGTCCAGCCCACGTCGCGCACCATCGACTCGCCGGCCACCCCCGCCAGGGTCAGCATCCCGGACAGCGTCTGCACCTGAGCCGACGCGAGCAGCGCGTCGGCCTCGGCCAGGGAATCCGGCGGCTCCCGCCGCTGGGCCAGCGCGCGTTCCACCCCGGCCAGCACCATCCAGGTGTCGTTGGACATCTGGTCGCGCACCGCCCGGGCGGCCAGCGCCAAACCCTCCACCGACTGCAGCAGGGATCCCGGCCGGTCCGGGTCCACGGTCAGTGACCACAGCGTGGAGGGGGCCACGGCGATCATCTCGGCCCCGTCGCCGGCCCCGTCGTCGGCCCTGTCGTCGGTCCCGGTGTCGGCTCCGGTGATCCGGGCCAGCGCCGCCATCAGCACGGGCACGCATTCGCTTTCCTCGGTGTGCTGCTGATGCCGGTAGACGTGGAACCTGTCCCGGGCGACGAGCAGCAACCGCGCCATGCTCTCTGCGCGTTCGCCGTAGCGGCCGATCCAGAAGAGGTCCGACAGCACACGCGGCGAGCTGACGCCCCAGGTGCCCGCGGCCGTCTTCGCCGGCGGCACGGGCGACGGCAGGCTTACCGCCTCGGCTCGCGCGCGCTCCGTCGGGCGCACCCAAACATCCTTGGCGGCAACGGTTTGCAGCGTGTACGCGGCGGGGCCGGGCGCCAGCACGTAGCCGACGCCGCCGATCATCGGGGCGTATCCGCCGCGCTGGGCGACATTGAACAACCGGATGCCGACGCCGGCCGACGACAACACCCCGGCATGATCGGTGGGCGCCGACGAGAACTGCGGCAGCTCCTGACCGATCCACTGCCACGGCATCTTCTCGACCCGGGCGGCCAATTGCGCCAACTGATACGACGAAAGAGTCGGCCCGACATGGGTTTTCCCACCGATGGTGGACTTCACCAGCAGCGAAGACAGATTCGCCAGCAAGTGCGACCGTTCGGCGGCGATGCCGCCCCAGTAGACCGGCGCCGTTTGCAGCAGCGGCGCCTCGGAGAGCAGGCGCTCGGACAGCTTGGGTAAAAACCGAAGCAGCCCAGGGTTTTCCAGAATGCCACTGCCCAGTGTGTTGACGACGGTCACCGTCCCGCGGTGGCACGCCTCGACCAGGCCGGCCACGCCGAGCCGGGAGTCGGCGCGCAGGTCGAGGGGGTCGGTGTAGTCGGCGTCGACCCGGCGAAGGACGACGTCGACCCGTTTCAAGGTGCCCAGCGAGCGCATCCACAGCTTGCCGTCGCGCACCACCAGATCCGCGCTCTCCACCAGCGGGAACCCCAGTAGCGTGGCCAGATACGCCTGGTCGAAGGCGGTTTCGGAGAAGATACCCGGGCTGAGAACCACCACGACCGGGTCCTGAGCGTCGTCGGGTGCGGCATCGATCAGCGCCAGCCGCAACGCCTGCGCGAACGGCGTCGTCGGGCGCGGCACGATCCGTTCGTAGAGATCGGGAATCGAGTGCGCGACGACGCGCCGGTCGGCGAGCGCGTAGCCGGCACCCGACGGCGCCTGCGTCCAGTCGGCGTTGACCCGGAAGGTGCCGTCCGGCAACCGGCTGACGTCGCAGGCGTGCAGGAACAGCTGGTGATGCCCGGGCACTTCGATGCCGTTGGCTGCGCGCACGTAGCCGGGATGGGCGAACAGCAGCTCCGGCGGCAGCACGCCCTCGGTGAGCAGGCTGCGCGGGCCGTACAGGTCGGCGAGCACGGCGTCGAGCAGCCGGGACCGCTGCACCAGGCCCGCCTCGAGCGCCTCCCACTCCGCGGCCGAGAGCACGAGCGGCAGCGTGTCCAGGATCCACGGCCGCGGCTCCAGGCCATGGCCGGGATCGACGTCGGTGTAGGTGATGCCGTCGCTGTCGATCAGGCCGCGCACCACCGAGCGGAGCCGGTCGAGCCCCGCCCGGCCGCGCTCGGCGATGGTGTCGGCCAGCTCCGCCCAGGCCGGCCGCACGTTGCCGTCCCGGTCGACGAATTCGTCGTAGCCGGCGGACGGGCCGTGCCGAAGGTCGAAGAGCGCCTCCTGGGCGCGCGCGGCCCGGTACCCGGCCAGCAGCCGGTCGGCGTCGTAGCCGTCCTCGTGGCGCCCACCAGCGGCCGGGGCTACGCCGGCGCCGAATGTCCTGTCGGCAAACACCATTACCGCTGAACGGTACGCACGCGGCGCAGGTCAAGGATGCCCGGCGCGCCGACGTCGGTGAAGATACGCGCCTGTTTCTCCCGGATGCCCGACAGGTCGAGCTTGCCGGGGGTGAAGCCGGTCGCCTCGAAGCGGCGGGCGCGGCGCGCCTCGGCTTCGACGGCGTTGACGGGCGGCTCGTCGTAGGCCCGCCCACCGGGATGCGCGACGTGATAGGTGCAGCCGCCGCGCGACGTGCCCGTCGTCAGGTCGACCAGTTCGAACTGCAGCGGCACGTCGGTGCTGATCGTCGGGTGCAGCGCGCTCGGCGGCTGCCAGGCCTTGAAGCGCACCCCGCCCACGTGGATGTCGGGGTTGTCGGTGGCCAGCAGCGGCACCGGGTAGCCGTTGACGGTCACCACGTAGCGGTGGCGGTCGGCGCCGATGACGCGGACCTGGATGCGCTCGACCGACGAGTCGACGTACCGGGCGGTGCCGGTCGCGGTCGCCTCCTCGCCGAGGGTGTTCCACGGCTCGATGGCTCCCCGCAGTTCGATCTCGACGCCGTCGAACACCGCGGTGCCGATGCGCGGGAAGCGGAACTCGGTGAACGGATCCAGCCAGCTGGTCTCGAACGCGATGCCGTGCGCGCGCAGGTCGGCCGCCACGTCGGCGATGTCATGAATCAGGAAGTGCGGCAACAGGTATCGGCCGTGCAGGTTCGCGCCGTGGCGGATCAGCGGGGCGCGCAGCGGCTCGTCCCAGAACCACGCGACCAGCGAGCGCACCAGCAGCGACTGCACCATCGCCATGCGCAGGTGCGGGGGCATCTCGAACCCGCGCAGCTCCAGCAGGCCGAGCCGGCCGCGGGCGCTGTCGGGGCTGTAGAGCTTGTCGATGCAGAACTCCGCGCGGTGGGTGTTGCCGGTGATGTCGGTCAGCAGGTGGCGCAGCGCGCGGTCGATCACCCACGGCTTGGCGGCCCCGCCCGCGGAGAGCCGCGCGATTTCGGCGAACGCGATCTCGAGTTCGTACAGCGCCTCGGCGCGGCCCTCGTCGACTCGGGGGGCCTGCGAGGTGGTGCCGACGAACCGCCCGGCGAACAAATACGAGAGCGACGGATGCCGCTGCCAGTACGTCAGCAGCGAGACCAGCAGGTCGGGGCGCCGCAGCAGCGGCGAGTCGGCGGGCGTGACGCCGCCGAGCGTGATGTGGTTGCCACCCCCGGTGCCGCCGTGGGTGCCGTCCACGTCGAAGGACTCGGTCGACAGCCGGGCCAATCGGGCCTGCTCGTAGAGGGTTTCGAGTTGCTGACTCTGTTCGACGAAGCCGGCGGTGGGCGCGACGTTGACCTCGATGACGCCGGGGTCCGGGGTGATCGTCGTCGAGCGCAGCCGGGGGTCCGGCGGGGGCTCGTAGCCCTCGATCACGACCGGGCAGCCGGCCTTGGCGGCGGCGGCCTCGACGCGGGCGATGAGGTCGACGAAGTGTTCCAGCGCCTCGGTGGGCGGGATGAAGACGTAGAGCAGCCCGTCGCGAACCTCGGCGACCATCGCGGTGGGCGGGGCGGTGTCGGAGTCTTCCACCACCGCGGTGCCCGACTCCGCCGGCAGCGGGCCGCCGACGGTCTGCGGGTCGGCCTCGAACGACGGCCGCGGCGGTCGCCAGCTGATGGAATCCAGCGGCAGCCGCAGGCCCGCCGGAGAGTCGCCGGGCAGCAACACGATTCGGCCGCGGCGCAGCCGCCAGTCGGCGCTGGCCCAGCCCGCACCGTCGTCGCGGCGGTGCAGCGGCAAAACGAAAGCGGCTGGGGCCGTGACGGGTTCGTCGAGGCGGGCCAGCAGGGCGGCGCGGGCGGCGGGAGCGTCCTGGCCGAGGTCGTCGGCCGGGTCCACGGGGTCGCCCTCGGGCTGCCGCACCTTGGTCATCAGCCGGTGCAGCGGGTCCTCGTAGGCGGCCCGCACCTGCGAGAGCGGCAGTCCCAGCCCGTCGGCGACGCCGGCGAGCAGCCGGTTGGCCGCGCCGACGTCGACCGGGTCCGGCCGGTCGCCCCACGGATCGGCCAGCAGCGCGTCGTCGGTCCACAGCGGTCGCCCGTCGGTGCGCCAGTACAGCGCGATCTGCCAGCGCGGCAACGGTTCTCCCGGATACCAGCGGCCCTGCCCGCGCTGCACCAACCCGTGGGGCGCCCACACCGCCTTCAGGCGGGCGGCCAGGTCGGAGGCGCGCCGCCGCTTGTGCGGGCCGTCGGCCGCCGTGGTCCACTCTTCGGCGACCTGATCGTCCACCGAGACGAACGTGGGCTCACCCCCGATGGTCAACCGCACGTCGGCGGCCGCCAGCCGCTCGTCGACGCGGTGGCCGACCTCGCAGATCGTCTGCCACGCGGCGTCGATGTAGGGCAGGGTGACGCGGGGGTCCTCGTGGACGCGGGTGACGGTGTTGGAGAACTCCAGCACCGATTCGCACGGTTCGGTGCCGCCGCTGATGGGTGCCGCGGACGCCGGCTGTGGGGTCGCCGCCAACGGGATGTGGCCCTCGCCGGCGAACAATCCCGATGTCGGGTCCAGCCCGATCCATCCGGCGCCGGGGATGTACACCTCGGTCCAGGCGTGCAGGTCGGTGAAGTCGGCGGCGGGGCCCGACGGCCCGTCGAGCGCCTCCACGTCGGAAGCCAGCTGTACCAGATAGCCGGACACGAAGCGGGCCGCCAGCCCCAGCTGGCGCAGGATCGACACCAACAACCACGCCGAGTCGCGGCACGAGCCGACCCCGGTGCGCAGCGTGTGATCGGGTGTCTGGACGCCGGGTTCCATCCGCACGCTGTAGGCGACGTCGGCGTTGACGGCGCGGTTGAGCGCGACCAGCACGTCGATGGTGCGCGTGCCGGCCGGCACCGAGAAGTTGCGCACCCAGGCCCGCGAGAGCTCGCCGGGACCGGACCCGTCGCCGTCCTCGTCGACGGGCCGCAGGTATGGCTCCAGGTCGTCGGAGAGCTCCTTGGGGTACGTCAACCCGGTCTCCGGCCACGTCTCGGCCCAGTCCTCGATGAAGAAGTCGAACGGGTTGATCACCTTGAGGTCGGCGATCAGCCCGACCGTGATGGTCAGTCGCCGCGTGGGATTCGGAAACACCAGGCGCGCAAGGAAATTCCCGACGGCGTCCTGTTGCCAGTTGATGAAGTGCTCTTCGGGCTCGACGCGCAGCGAGTAGGCGTCCAGCGGTGTGCGGCAATGGGGCGCCGGCCGCAGCCGAACGACATGCGGATACACCCGGACCGGCCGGTCGAAGGTGTAGCTGGTGCGGTGCTCCAGCGCGACTTTGATGCTCATATCAAGCTGATCTCATCACAGGCGGCACAAGGCCGCAGTGCACCGCAGCCGCGGCTAACAGCGCCGTAACTTCGAACGCGGGCTCGCGGTCAGACCGGCTGCGGCCCGGGCGGCGGACCCGGTTGGTACCCCGGCGGCGGCACGGGAACGACCTGGCCGCCGCTCAGCCTGCGGTAGGCGTAGATGATCAGCAGGGCCACGAGCGGGACCGCCACCAGCAAGCCGACACCGCACAACAGGAACCCGACGAGGACGGACGCGAACGCGATCAGCCACACCAGCAGCGCGTTGACGAAATTCGACCCGGCGAGCGAGAAGCTGGAGGTGAAGCCCTTGATCGCCGACTCCGAGCGATCGATCACGAACGCGGCGGTGAACTGGGTGAAGATGCCCAACACCAGACCCGGCACGAAGCACAACGCCGACGCGATCGAGGTGAGTACCTCGACGATCAGCACGGCCAGGAACACCATGCCGAGGTTGCGTGGCCGGAAGAACGACCCGATGGTCACCGCGCGCCCGTCGGCGAGGTCGAGGCAGCCGGACAGGAACGCCGATTGCGCGAATGCGCTCACCGCGTAGGCGATCAGGTAACCGAGGGCCAGCAGCCCGTACCCGGGGCCGGTGAGGTTCGTGGTGAAGGTGAAGTCGTAGTCGTCCGAGCTCGTGCTCGTCGCACCGATGTTCTGGCTGAGCGTGATCAGCGCGGTGGCCACTCCGATCAGCAGCCCGTACACCAGGGTGGGGACGATCAACGCCACGGCGTTCCTGGTGAAGGTGTTCCACGCCCAGTTGAACCCGTCGAGGACGATGATCGGGGGCTTGGGTGGCGCCCCGTAGCCGGGGGGTGGGCCATAGCCGGTCGGCGGAGGCGCGCCGTAGCCGGGCGGCGGGCCGTAGCCGGGGGGCGGTGCGCCGTAGCCGGGTGGCGGTGCGCCGTAACCGGGGGGCGTGCCACCGTAATTGGGCGGCGTGCCACCGTAATTGGGCGGCGGGGCGCCGTAATTGGGCGGTGGGGCGCCGGGTGGCGGGGGATAGCCCGGGGGGTTGTTCTGCTCGCTGCCGTGCGGGTCGGCCGGGGTGCCTGGATACTCGGGAGGCTGGCTCATGTCGGTCCTAGCTGTTGACTCAACCTGTGGGCACGCGCACACGGGAACTTAGCAAAGATGTGGCATAGATGCGTCCGAGGCGCCCGGATTGATTTCGCGTGGTATGCCTGAAGCCGTGTCCGACGGTCTTTTTGACCTGCCCGGCGCAACGCCGGCGGGCGACCACGGCCTGGACGTGTCGGCCGGTGCGCCGCTGGCGGTGCGCATGCGTCCGGCCTCGCTGGACGAGGTGGTGGGGCAGGAGCACCTGCTGGCGCCCGGATCGCCGCTGCGCCGCCTGGTCGAGGGATCGGGGGTGGCGTCGGCCATCCTCTACGGCCCGCCGGGCAGCGGCAAGACCACCCTGGCCGCCCTCATCTCCCAGGCGACCGGGCGCCGGTTCGAGGCGCTGTCGGCGCTGTCGGCCGGTGTCAAGGACGTGCGCGCCGTCATCGAGAAGGCGCGGTCGACGCTGCTTCGCGGCGAACAGACGGTGTTGTTCATCGACGAGGTGCACCGGTTCTCCAAGACCCAGCAGGACGCGTTGCTGTCCGCCGTGGAGAACCGGGTGGTGCTGTTGGTGGCGGCGACCACCGAGAACCCGTCGTTCTCGGTGGTGGCGCCCCTGCTGTCCCGGTCGCTGATCCTGCAATTGCGCCCGCTGAGCGCCGACGACATCCGCACCGTGGTGCAGCGGGCGATCGACGATCCCCGCGGGCTGGGCGGCCGGGTCGCGGTGACGCCCGACGCGGTCGACCTGCTGGTGCGATTGGCCGCCGGCGATGCCCGGCGGGCGCTGACGGCGCTGGAGGTGGCGTCTGAAACGGCCCAGGCAGCGTCCGAGTCCGTCAGCGTCGAGACCATCGAGCAGTCGCTGGACAAGGCCGCGGTGCGCTACGACCGCGACGGCGACCAGCACTACGACGTCATCAGCGCCTTCATCAAGTCGGTGCGCGGCTCGGACGTCGACGCGGCGCTGCACTACCTGGCCCGCATGCTCGTGGCCGGGGAGGACCCGCGGTTCCTGGCGCGCCGGCTGATGATCCTGGCCAGCGAGGATATCGGCATGGCCGACCCGAGCGCACTGCAGATCGCGGTGGCCGCCGCCCACACCGTGCAGCTGATCGGCATGCCCGAGGCGCAGTTGACGCTGGCGCACGCCACCATCCATCTGGCCACCGCGCCCAAGTCCAACTCCGTCACCACCGCGCTGGCCGCGGCGATGGACGACATCAAGGCCGGCAAGGCCGGCCTGGTGCCGCCGCATCTGCGCGACGGGCACTACTCCGGCGCGGCGGCGCTGGGACACGCGCAGGGCTACCGGTACTCGCACAACGATCCCGACGGCGTCGTCGCCCAGCAATATCCGCCGGACGAGCTGTTGGGCGTGGACTACTACCGGCCCACCGGCCGCGGCGGTGAGCGGGAGATGGCCGGGCGGCTGGACCGGTTGCGGGCGATCATCCGCAGGAAGCGAGGACGGTCATGAAGACTTTCACCGACGAGGAGATGGGCCGGCTGCTGGCCGGCACCAAGCCCTACAGCGTCGTCATCCTCAAACGGGGGCCCAGCTACGGCGACGAGGCGACGCCCGCGACCGTCTGGGAGCACGGGCGGCGCAACTTCGGGCTGCGCGACGACGGCGTCCTGGCCGTGGTGTTGCCGGTCGCCGACGGCTCCGACGTGTGCGGGATCGGGGTGTTCGCGGCCACGGTCGACGACACCGCCGCGATCATGGCCGACGACCCCGGTGTGGCGAGCGGCGTTTTCACCTTCGAGGTGCACCCCTGCCGCGGCTTCCCCGGCGACGCCTTGCCCTGAGCCGCCCTACGCGGCTCTCAGACCAGCTCGGGCACCCGCAGGTGGGCGATCGCCAACTCGAATTCGGCCACGTCGACCACCTCGGCGCCGAGTTCGCGGACGCGCCTGCTGCGCAACTCGGTCGCCCGGTCGCGGTTGCGGGCCATGGCGTCCATCGAGTCGAACGTCGAGCACGACACCGCCCGCCGGCACGCCGGATGGTCGACCAGCAGGCTGGCGCTGCAGAACCCGTCGAGCTCCTCCATCTCCGGCAGCACCGAGGACCGGTAGAAGTCCAGTGATCGGCTGAGCTGATCGGGCACCACCTTGAGCCAGGTGGCCCGCACGCAGGCCCCCTGGCGGGAGCGATGGTCGCGGTGCAGCAAAGCGATGTCCCATTCCTCGACCCGGGCGCTGCCGTCGAACATCAACGCGGCCTGATCGCGGATCGGGGCGACCCGTTCGGCGCTGGCGCGCATCGCGTCGATGCTGTCCCACGAGCTGGTGGCGATGCAGGTTCCGGACTGCCGGTCGACCAACAGTGACAGTCCGACGCACCCGTCGATGCCCTCGAGGGCCGGCATGACGACGTCGCGCACGTGCGCGATCCCGATGTCGACGGATAAGGGTTGCGCCTGGATGGTGGTAGAGCGTGCGTACACGGCCGGCCTCCTCTGTAGGGGCTTGTATCGAAGGGGCCCCGGTGGCGGCCACCCGGGCCTACCAGTTACCTTCCTCCTGCCCGTGACGCGCCGCAATGCCCTGATGTGGCCGCGCTCACAAACGATTGGCTGGTCACAGTGGGGGCGCCGTAGGCTGGTCGGCGATGCATACCGATGTGCTGGACGTGGACACGACACGGCGCCGCATCGTCGACCTGACCGAGGCGGTGCGGGGCTTCTGCTGGTCGCGCGGCGACGGCCTGTGCAACGTGTTCGTCCCGCACGCGACGGCCGGCGTGGCCATCATCGAGACCGGGGCCGGCTCCGACGAGGACCTGCTCGACACGCTGGAACGACTGCTCCCGCGCGACGACCGCTACCGGCACTCGCACGGCTCGCCGGGCCACGGCGCCGACCACGTGATGCCGGCGCTGGTCGCGCCGTCGGTGACGGTGCCGGTCTCCGGCGGGGAGCCGCTGCTGGGGACCTGGCAAAGCATCGTGCTGGTCGACCTGAACCGCGACAACCCGCAGCGGTCGGTGCGGCTGAGCTTCCTGGAGGGTTAGCGGCCCGGTAGCCCCCCACTCCAGGCGAATAGGCTGGAATAGACGTCCACGCAACGAGCAAACAGGGAAGAAGCGGACTCAACAGTGCAGACACACGAGATCAGGAAACGGTTTCTTGATCATTTCGTGACGGCGGGCCACACCGAGGTGCCGAGCGCATCGGTGATTCTCGACGACCCCAACCTGCTGTTCGTCAACGCGGGCATGGTCCAGTTCGTGCCGTACTTCCTGGGGGCCCGCACCCCGCCGTACCCGACGGCCACCAGCATCCAGAAGTGCATCCGCACACCCGACATCGACGAGGTGGGCATCACCACCCGGCACAACACCTTCTTCCAGATGGCCGGCAACTTCTCGTTCGGCGACTACTTCAAGCGCCGCGCCATCGAGCTGGCGTGGACCCTGCTCACCAAGGGCGTGTCCGACGGCGGCTACGGCCTGGACCCCGAAAGAATCTGGACGACGGTCTATTTCGACGACGACGAGGCCGTGCAGCTGTGGCAGGAGATCGCCGGCCTGCCGGCCGAGCGGATCCAGCGGCGCGGCATGGAGGACAACTACTGGTCCATGGGGATCCCCGGGCCCTGTGGCCCGTCGTCGGAGATCTACTACGACCGCGGGGAAGAGTTCGGGGTGGGCGGCGGCCCGGTGGCCAACGAAGACCGCTACATCGAGATCTGGAACCTCGTGTTCATGCAGAACGAACGCGGCGAGGGCACCGGCAAGACCGACTTCGAAATCCTGGGGCCGTTGCCCCGCAAGAACATCGACACCGGCATGGGCGTCGAGCGGGTCGCGTTCATCCTGCAGGGCGTGCACAACGTCTACGAGACCGACCTGCTGCGGCCGGTCATCGATGTGGTGGCCGCCCGCGCGCCGCGCGGATACGACGTCGGCAACCACTCCGACGATGTGCGCTACCGGGTCATCGCCGACCACAGCCGCACCGCGGCGATCCTGATCGGCGACGGCGTCACGCCGGGCAACGACGGGCGCGGATACGTGCTGCGCCGGCTGCTGCGCCGGGTGATCCGCTCGGCCAAGCTGCTCGACATCGAGGGCCCCATCGTCGGCGAGCTGATGGCCACCGTGCGGGACGCGATGGGGCCGTCGTATCCCGAACTGGTCGCCGATTTCGACCGGATCAGGCGCATCGCCGTGGCCGAGGAGACCGCCTTCAACCGCACGCTGGTGGCCGGCTCCAAGCTGTTCGACGAGGTGGCCGGCACCACCAAAGCCGCTCGGGCCAAGGTGATCTCGGGAGCGGACGCCTTCACACTGCACGACACCTACGGCTTCCCGATCGAGCTGACCCTGGAGATGGCCTCCGAGGCCGGCCTGCAGGTCGACGAGATCGGCTTCCGTGAACTGATGGCCGAGCAGCGTCGCCGGGCCAAGGCCGACGCCGCCGCCCGCAAGCACGCGCACGCCGACCTGAGCGCCTACCGGGAGCTGGTCGACGCCGGCCCCACCGAATTCACCGGGTTCGACGAATTGTCCTCCGAGGCAAGGATTCTGGGCATCTTCGTCGACGGCAAACGGGTTCCGGTGGTGACCCACGGCTCGCAAACGGAAGCGGCCGGGGCGCACCAGGTCGAGCTGGTGCTCGACCGCACGCCGCTCTACGCCGAGTCGGGCGGGCAGATCGCCGACGAGGGCACCATCAGCGGGACGGGAGCCTCGGAGTGCGCCCGCGCGGCGGTCACCGACGTGCAGAAGATCGCCAAAACCCTGTGGGTGCACCGGGTCAACGTCGAGTCCGGGGAGTTCGTGGAGGGCGACACCGTCGTCGCGGCGGTCGACCCGGAATGGCGTCGCGGGGCCACCCAGGGTCACTCGGGCACCCACATGGTGCATGCCGCGCTGCGACAAGTGCTGGGCCCCAACGCCGTTCAGGCGGGGTCGCTGAACCGCCCCGGCTACCTGCGGTTCGACTTCAACTGGCAGGGGCCGCTGTCCGAGGACCAACGCACCCAGGTCGAGGAAGTGACCAACCAGGCCGTGCAGGCCGACTTCGCGGTGCACACGTTCACCGAGCAGCTGGAGAAGGCCAAGGCGATGGGCGCGATGGCCATGTTCGGCGAGGCCTACCCGGACGAGGTCCGCGTGGTGGAGATCGGCGGGCCGTTCTCGCTGGAGCTCTGCGGTGGGACCCACGTGCACAACTCGGCGCAGATCGGACCGGTGACCATCCTGGGCGAATCATCGGTCGGGTCCGGAGTCCGCCGGGTGGAGGCCTACGTCGGGCTGGATTCGTTTCGCCACCTGGCCAAGGAACGCGCCCTGATGGCGGGGCTGGCGTCGTCGCTGAAGGTGCCCTCCGACGAGGTGCCGGCCCGGGTGGCCGGCCTGGTGGAGCGGCTCAAGGCCGCCGAGAAGGAGCTCGAACGCGCCCGGCTGGCCGGCGCGCGCGCCGCCGCGACCAACGCCGCGGCCGGCGCGGAGCGGATCGGTAACGTCCGTGTGGTGGCGCAACGGATGTCGGCGGGGATGACGGCCGGCGACCTGCGTTCCCTGGTGGGCGACATCCGCGGCAAGCTCGGCAGCGATCCCGCGGTGGTGGCGCTGATCGCGGAGGGGGAGGGCGGCAGCGTGCCGTACGCGGTCGCCGCGAACCCCGCCGCCCAGGACCTCGGAATCCGCGCCAACGACCTGATCAAGCAGCTGGCCGCGACCGTCGATGGCCGCGGCGGGGGAAAGCCGGACCTGGCGCAGGGTTCGGGGAAGGACCCGACCCGCATCGACGCGGCGCTCGACGCGATCCGCTCCGAGATAGCGCGGGTCGGTTGAGTGGTCCCCGCACAGCATCGCTTGCCCGACCGGCCGGGCGACCCTGACCAGGATCCCGGACGCGGACGACGGATCGGCATCGACGTCGGCAGCGTGCGCATCGGCGTCGCCTGCAGCGACCCCGACGGCATCCTGGCCACGCCCGTGGAAACCGTGCGCCGCGACCGCTCGGGCAAACACGTGCGGCGGCTGGCCGAGCTGGCCGCGGAGCTCGGGGCGGTCGAGGTGGTCGTCGGGCTGCCGCGGACACTGGCCGACCGCACCGGCCCGTCGGCGATCGACGCGATGGAGCTGGCCGAGACGCTCGCCCAGCGGATCGCCCCCACACCCGTGCGGCTGGCCGACGAGCGCCTGACCACCGTCAGCGCGCAGCGGTCGCTGCGCGCGGCCGGTGTGCGCGCCAGAGAGCAGCGGGCGGTGATCGACCAGGCGGCCGCGGTGGCCATCCTGCAGAGCTGGCTCGACCAACGGCGCGCCACCCTGGCGGCGGGGGAGCCCGCCGATGGTTGACAGCGCACGCCGCCAACGGGCCGAGCCCGAGGAGGTCGGTCCGTCGCGAAAGCGCAGCCGCGTCGCCCGGAACCGGGCCGAGCGGGGGCGTCGCCGCCGGCGGTTCGCCGGCAAGATCGTGCTCGCGGTCGTCGCCGTCGTCGTGCTGGTGGGCGTTTTCGTCGGCGCCAAGTTCTGGCACACGGTGTTCGGATCCGGCGACGACTACACCGGAAACGGCGAGCGCGACGTCGTGATTCAGATCAAGGACGGCGACTCGACCACCAATGTCGGGGAGACGCTGCAGCACGAGCAGGTGATCAAGACCGTCCGGGCATTCGTCAACGCCGCGCACGGCAACAGCAAGATCTCCTCGATCCAGCCCGGCTTCTACCGGATGCGCACCCAAATCCCGGCGGCCAACGCCGTCGCACGGCTGGCCGACCCGGACAACCGGGTGGGCCGGCTGGTGATCCCGGAGGGCCGTCAGCTCGACGACACCACCGACATGAAGACCAACAAGGTGACCCCGGGCATCTTGACGCTGATCTCCCGCTCGACGTGCGTGACCCTGGACGGCAACCAGCGCTGCGTCGCGGTGGAGGAGCTGCGGGCGGCCGCGACCAACAGCACCCCGGCCGCGCTGGCGGTGCCGCCGTGGGCCGTCGAGCCGTTCACCGAGCTCGGTAAGGACCATCGGCGGATCGAGGGCCTGATCGCGCCGGGCACCTTCAACGTCGACCCGTCGGCCTCGGCCGAGACCATCCTGTCCAGCCTGATCAGCGCCGGCGCCGTCGAGTACATGAAGTCCGGTTTGGTGGACACCGCCCAGGCCATGGGCCTGTCGCCCTACGACATCCTGGTGGTGGCGTCGCTGGTGGAGCAGGAGTCCAAATCGCAGGACTTCGCGAAGGTCGCCCAGGTCATCTACAACCGCCTGCACGCCCACCACACGCTGGAATTCGATTCGACGGTCAACTATCCGCTGGACCGCCGCGAGGTGGCCACCACCGACGCCGACCGGGCCCAGAAGACGCCGTGGAACACCTACGTGTCGCAGGGCCTGCCGGCGACGGCGATCTGTTCGCCCGGCGTCGACGCGCTGCACGCCGCCGAGCATCCCGAGCCCGGTGACTGGTTGTACTTCGTCACCATCGACGCCCAGGGCACGACGCTGTTCACCAAGGATTATCAGCAGCACCTGGCCAATATCGAGCTGGCTAAGCGCAACGGTGTCCTCGACTCGGCCCGTTAGGGCGCCCGGCCCGGGCGCCGGGCGAAAAGCGGCGGTGCTCGGCAAGCCGATCGCCCACTCGAAGTCCCCGCAACTGCACCTGGCCGCCTACCGGGCGCTGGGCCTGCACGACTGGAGCTACGAGCGCATCGAGTGCGACGCCGAGCGGCTGCCCGCGGTCGTCGGCGGGTTCGGCCCCGAGTGGGTCGGTGTGTCGGTGACGATGCCCGGCAAGTTCGCCGCGCTGCGGTTCGCCGACGAGCGCACCGAACGGGCGGAGCGCGTCGGGTCGGCCAACACCCTGGTCCGCACGCCCGCGGGCTGGCGGGCCGACAACACCGACATCGACGGCGTCGCGGGGGCGCTGGCGTCACAAGGGGAAGTGGCCGGGCCGGCGCTGGTCTGTGGATCGGGTGGCACCGCGCCGGCGGCCGTCCTGGGGCTGGCCCAACTGGGTGTCAGCGCCATCACCGTCGTCGCGCGCAACCCCGCCAAGGCCGCCCGGCTGGTGGAACTCGGCGGGGGGATCGGGGTGCCGACGCGGTTCGTGGGTCTGGACAGCGACGGGCTGGCCGGCGCGGTGGCCGCCGCGGAGGTGCTGGTCAGCACCATCCCCGCGGACGTCGCGGCGCGGTACGCGGACACCTTCGCGCCGATCCCGGTGCTGCTCGACGCCGTCTACGACCCGTGGCCCACGCCGCTGGCCGCCGCGGTGGCCGCCGCCGGCGGCCGCGTGATCAGCGGGCTGCAGATGCTGCTGCATCAGGCGTTTACCCAAGTCGAGCTATTCACAGGGCTCCCGGCGCCGCGCGAGGCCATGGCCGCAGCCCTGGGCTAACGTCCCGCGGCATGCGGGTGACGGCGGGGATCGTGGTGCTGGTCTGGCTGGCGGTGTTGAGCGGCTACGACGTCCGTGAGCGCCGATTGCCGAACCTGTTGACGCTGCCCGGCGCCGCGGTGATCCTGCTGGCGGCGGCCGGGGCCGGGCGCGGCTGGCCCGCGCTCGCCGGGGCGGCCGCGCTGACCGCGACCTATCTGGCGGTCCACCTGGCGGCCCCGGCGGGGATGGGCGCCGGGGACGTCAAGCTCGCGATCGGCCTCGGGGCGCTGGCCGGCTGTTTCGGCGCCGGGGTGTGGTCCCTGGCGGCGCTGGCCGCGCCGCTGCTGACCGTGACGTGGGCCCTGACGGGCCGGCTCGTCGGCGGCGCGGGTGCCGCGCCGGTGCCGCACGGCCCGTCGATGTGCGTGGCCACCGCCGCCGCGATCGGGCTGGTTCTCGTCTGACCGGCGGCGGCGCGCGGATTTAAGCCCGCCCGGGCACACATGGGAAGATGATCGGGTGTTGCGCTGGATCACCGCCGGGGAGTCGCATGGCCGTGCGTTGGTGGCCATGCTCGATGGCATGGTCGCCGGCGTGGAGGTCAACTCGACCGACATCGCCGACCAATTGGCCCGCCGCCGGCTCGGTTACGGCCGCGGCGCGCGGATGAAGTTCGAGCGCGACGCGGTCACCGTGCTGTCCGGGGTGCGCCACGGCGTCACCCTGGGCGGCCCCATCGCGATCGAGATCGGCAACACCGAGTGGCCCAAATGGGAGACCGTGATGGCCGCCGACCCGGTCGACCCGGCGCGAGCCGCCGACCTGGAAAACTCAGCGCGGAACGAACCGCTCACCAGGCCGCGGCCCGGCCACGCCGATTACGCCGGCATGCTCAAGTACGGCTTCGACGACGCCCGGCCGGTGCTGGAGCGGGCCAGCGCCCGCGAGACCGCCGCCCGCGTCGCGGCGGGCACGGTCGCGCGCTCCTTCCTGCGCCAGGCGCTCGGTGTCGACGTGCTCTCCCACGTCATCGCGATCGGCCCGTCGGCGCCCTACGACGGCCCGCCCCCGCGCCCGGAAGACCTGTCCGCGATCGACGACAGCCCGGTGCGCGCCTTCGACAAGGCCGCCGAAGAGGCGATGATCGCCGAGATCGAGGCGGCCAAGAAGGACGGCGACACCCTCGGCGGCGTGGTCGAGGTGGTGGCCGTGGGCCTGCCGGTCGGGCTGGGCTCGTTCACCAGTGGCGACAACCGGCTCGACAGCCAGCTCGCCGGCGCGGTCATGGGTATCCAGGCCATCAAGGGCGTGGAGATCGGTGATGGCTTCGAGACGGCGCGCCGCCGCGGCAGCCGCGCCCACGACGAGATGTATCCCGGCCCCGACGGCGTCGTCCGCTCGACCAACCGCGCCGGCGGGCTCGAGGGCGGCATGACCAACGGCCAGCCGCTGCGGGTGCGCGCCGCGATGAAACCCATCTCCACCGTGCCGCGGGCGCTGGCCACCGTCGACATGGCGACCGGCGACGAGGCCGTCGCCATCCACCAGCGCTCGGACGTGTGCGCCGTGCCCGCCGCCGGCGTCGTCGTCGAGGCCATGGTGGCGCTGGTGCTCGCCCGCGCGGCGCTGGAGAAGTTCGGCGGCGACTCGCTCACCGAGACCCGACGCAACATCGAGGCGTATCAGCGCGCGGTCGCCGACCGGGAGTCGCCGGCCGCGCGGGGTACCGCGTGATGGCGCCCAGGGCGGTGCTCGTCGGGCTGCCGGGCTCGGGCAAGTCCACCATCGGGCGGCGCCTGGCCAAGGCGCTCGGCGTCGAATTCCTCGACACCGACGCGGCCATCGAGCAGCGGACCGGGCGCGCCATCGCCGACATCTTCGCCACCGACGGCGAGCAGGAGTTCCGCCGGATCGAGGAGGACGTGGTCCGCGCCGCGCTGGCCGATCACGACGGCGTGGTGTCGCTCGGTGGCGGGGCGGTCACCAGCCCGGGGGTCTGCGAGGCGCTCGCCGGCCAGACCGTCATCTACCTCGAGATCAGCGCCGGCGAAGGGGTGCGGCGCACCGGAGGCGGCGCCGTGCGCCCGCTGCTGGCCGGCCCCGACCGCGCCGAGAAGTTCAAAGCGCTGATGGCCAAACGGGTCCCGCTGTACCGGCGCGTGTCGACCATCCGCGTCGACACCAACCGACGCAATCCCGGGGCCGTGGTGCGCTACATCGTGTCCAGGCTCCAGACACCCGAGAACGCTCACGCGGAGGCCGCGCCATGACGAGCGCCGAGCCGGTCACCGTGCAGGTGGCCGTCGACCCGCCGTACCCGGTGATCATCGGCACCGACTTGGGCGACCAGCTCGTCGAACTCCTCTGCGACCGGCACCGGGTGGCCGTCGTGCACCAACCCGTGCTGGCACACACGGCCGAAGCGATCCGAAGCCGCCTGGCGGACAAGGGCGTTGACGCGCACCGCATCGAAATCCCGGACGCCGAAGCCGGGAAGGACCTGCCGGTGGTCGGCTTCCTGTGGGAGGTGTTCGGCCGCATCGGGATTGACCGCAAAGACGCGTTGGTCAGCCTCGGCGGCGGCGCCGCCACCGACGTCGCCGGGTTCGCGGCGGCCACCTGGCTGCGCGGCGTCGACATCGTCCACATTCCCACCACGCTGCTCGGCATGGTCGACGCGGCCGTCGGCGGCAAGACGGGCATCAACACCGACGCGGGCAAGAACCTGGTGGGCGCGTTCCACCAACCGCTGGCGGTGCTGGTCGACCTGGCGACGCTGGAGACGTTGCCGCACAACGAACTCGTCGCCGGAATGGCCGAGGTGGTCAAGGCCGGCTTCATCGCCGACCCGGTGATCCTCGATCTCATCGAGGCTGACCCGCAGGCCGCCGTCGACCCCGCCGGTGCGGTGCTGCCCGAGCTGATCCGGCGCTCGATCGCCGTCAAGGCGCGGGTGGTCGCCGCCGACGAGAAGGAGTCGGAGCTGCGCGAAATCCTGAACTACGGACACACCTTGGCGCACGCCATCGAGCGCAGGGAACGCTACGAGTGGCGCCACGGCGCCGCGGTGTCGGTGGGCCTGGTGTTCGCCGCGGAGCTGGCCCGCCTTGCCGGCCGGCTCGACGACGCGACCGCGCGCCGGCATCGCACCGTCCTGTCGGCGCTCGGCCTGCCGGTGAGCTACGACGCCGAGGCGTTGCCGCAGCTGCTGGAATACATGGCCCAGGACAAGAAATCGCGCGCCGGTGTGCTGAGGTTCGTGGTCCTCGACGGGCTGGCCAAGCCGGGGCGGCTGGCCGGGCCCGACCCGTCGCTGCTGGCGGCGGCCTACGCGGGACTGTCCGACGAGGAGGACGCCTCGTGACCGTCAACGGGACCGTGCACGTCATCAACGGCCCCAACCTCGGCCGGCTGGGCCGCCGCGAGCCCGAGGTGTACGGGGACACCACGCACGAGGAACTGGCCGCGCTGATCGAGCGGGAGGCCGCCGCGCTCGGGCTGAAAGCCGTTGTGCGCCAAAGCGATAACGAATCCCAGCTGCTGGACTGGATTCATTCGGCCGCCGATGCGGGCGAGCCGGTGATCCTCAACGCCGGCGGTCTCACCCACACCTCGGTGGCGCTGCGTGACGCGTGCGCCGAATTGCGCGCGCCCCTGATCGAGGTGCACATCTCCAATGTGCATGCGCGCGAGGAGTTTCGGCGCCACTCGTACCTGAGCCCGGTCGCGACCGGCGTGATCGTCGGGCTGGGGATCCAGGGTTACCTGCTGGCCCTGCGTTATCTGGCGGAAGCCGCCAAGGGCTAAGCCTTACCCGGCTTCGGGCTTGGTGTGCTCGTCGCCGGGCTTGCGGATCACCTCGGTTTTGGGGTCGTCCTCGGTCTTGGCGATCGTTTCGGTGGGGGCGTCACGCTCGGCCGTTTCAGTGGGCGCCTCGCGCTCGGCCGTGGCGACCGCCGCGGTCCGCTCCTCGTGCTGCGCTCCGGCCGCGGGGATCTCCCCGGTCGGCGCATCGTCACCGCGCACCGCCGAGAACACGTCGGTGTCACTGTCCCGCCCCTGCTTGTCGCCAAGGCCGTGGCGCTTCTCCGGCTCCTTCTCGTACTGCCGGTCAACCCGCCAACGGCCGATGGTGACGCCGATGATCCCGGGCAGGAACACGCAGAGCGCGGTGAACGCCGCGAACGTGGTCAGCTCGTTGATCAGCCCGCCCGTGTAGAGGCCCTTGTACACCAGCGCGATGAGCCAGGAGACGGCGCCGGACAGGACACCGGCCAGCAGCCCGGCCAGCAGCCAGGTCATCGCCAGGTCGCGACGCCGGTCGGGGTCCCGGTTCGCGTTGGCGTCGGCCCGGCCGTCGAATACCCCCCATACGGCCACGCCGATGATGAACAACAGGAGCAGTGCCACGCTGAAAAGCCCGGCCTGCGTCTGCCACGCGTTGATCAACGCGCCTTGGAACAACCGAACCACTACCATCGCCGCGGCGTAGACCAATCCGCGCAGCATCCAGGACCTCATGGGCAATCAGCGTAGCGAGTACCGTCAAGGGTCGTGACACATTCTCAGCGTCGGGACAATCTGAAAGCGCAAATCGGGGCCGCTGGACTGGACGCGATGCTGGTCAGCGACCTGAACAACGTCCGCTACCTGTCCGGCTTCACCGGATCGAACGGCGCGTTGCTGGTTTTCGCCGACGATCGCGGTCCGGTGCTGGCCACCGACGGCCGGTATCGCACCCAGGCCGCCGAGCAGGCGCCGGGACTCGAGATCGCCATTGAGCGCGCTCTGGGGCGCTACCTCGTCGGCCGGGCCGCCGAGGACGGTGTGGCGAGGCTGGGCTTCGAAAGCAACGTGGTGACCGTCGACGCGTTCGACGCCCTGACCAGCGAGCTCGGTGAACGCAAGGCGGCCACCGAGCTGGTGCGGGCCGCCGGCACCGTCGAGGGGCTGCGTGAGGTCAAGGACGACGGCGAGGTGGCGCTGCTGCGGCTGGCCTGCGAGACGGCCGACGCCGCGCTCGCGGAGCTGGTGGAGCGCGGCGGCCTGCGGCCCGGGCGAACCGAGCGCGAGGTGAGCCGCGAGCTGGAGGCCCTGATGCTCGACCACGGCGCCGACGCCATCTCCTTCGAGACCATCGTGGCCGCCGGCCCCAACTCGGCGATCCCGCATCACCGCCCCACCGACGCGGCCCTGGCGACGGGCGACTTCGTCAAGATCGACTTCGGCGCGCTGGTGGCCGGCTATCACTCCGACATGACCCGCACCTTCGTGCTCGGCAAGGCCGCCGACTGGCAACTCGAGATCTACCAGCTGGTCGCCGACGCGCAGCGGGCCGGCCGCGAGGCGCTCCGCCCGGGCGCAAGCCTGCGCGATGTCGACGGCGCCGCGCGCCGGCTGATCGTCGAGGCGGGCTACGGCGAGCACTTCGGCCACGGGCTGGGGCACGGCGTGGGGTTACAGATCCACGAGGCGCCGGGAATCGGGGCCACGTCCACCGGCACGCTGCTGGCGGGCTCCGTCGTGACCGTCGAACCGGGCGTCTACCTGCCGGGTCGCGGCGGCGTGCGCATCGAGGACACCCTGGTCGTGCCCGGCGAGACGGCGGCGACCGGCGGGCGGGCACCGGAACTGCTGACCAGGTTTCCCAAGGAGCTGGCCGTTCTCAGCTAGGCAAACCGCGCCATGTGGCGGACCGGGGCCCCGGGGTAAAGTCTGGTGGCGTGAGCGGGGTGGAGCCAATCGAACGTGGTCTGGCGCGCCTGCGGGATTTTCGGTGGGACGTACACGCCCAGCCCTTGCGGGAGATGCGGCTGGAGATCGACATCGTGTATTTCGCGGTCCCCGTGCCGTTCACCGGCGGGAGAAAACTGAACGTTCCCCTGCTGACGATGATCAAGCCGCTGCGGCCTTCGCCGGACGAGCCGACCGAGGCCGGCCCCTAACCCGTACGGCGGGGTTCCATGGGCCACCCGACGCGCCGGGCCCGGCCGCGACGCGCCTTAGACTGACGAACACATCGCAGACAGCTCGCGAACGACTGTCCCATTCCTAGGAGATACACCGAACCGTGGCAAGCACCGCCGATTTCAAGAACGGACTGGTGCTGGTGATCGACGGCCAACTCTGGCAGATCGTCGAATTCCAGCATGTCAAACCCGGCAAGGGTCCGGCCTTCGTGCGCACCAAGCTGAAAAACGTGCTGTCCGGCAAGGTCGTCGACAAGACCTACAACGCGGGGGTGAAGGTGGAAACGGCGACCGTCGACCGGCGCGACACCACGTACCTGTACCGCGACGGCTCGGACTTCGTGTTCATGGACAGCCAGGACTACGAGCAGCACCCGCTGCCGGAGTCGCTGGTCGGCGACGCCGCCCGGTTCCTGCTGGAGGGCCTGCCGGTGCAGGTGGCGTTCCACAACGGGGCGCCGCTGTACATCGAACTGCCGGTGTCGGTCGAGATGGAGGTCACCCACACCGAGCCCGGCCTGCAGGGCGACCGGTCCAGCGCCGGCACCAAACCCGCCACCGTCGAGACGGGGGCGGAGATCCAGGTGCCGCTGTTCATCAACACCGGCGACAAGCTGAAGGTGGACACGCGCGACGGCAGCTACCTGGGGCGCGTCAACGCGTGAGCAGGCCCGTCAGGGGACGCCATCAGGCCCGCAAGCGCGCCGTTGACCTGCTGTTCGAGGCCGAGGCCCGCGGGCTGGGCGCGGCCGAGGTCGTCGACGTGCGCGCCGCGCTGGCCGAAACCAACGCCGACGTGGCGCCGCTGCAGCCGTACACGGTCGCGGCCGCCCGCGGCGTCGGCGAGCACGCCGCCCACATCGACGACCTGATCAGCTCGCACCTGCAGGGCTGGACGCTGGACCGGCTGCCCGCCGTCGATCGGGCCATCCTGCGGGTCGCCGTGTGGGAGTTGCTCTACGCCGACGACGTCCCGGAGCCGGTCGCCGTGGACGAGGCCGTGCAACTGGCCAAGGAGCTGTCCACCGACGAGTCGCCGGCCTTCGTCAACGGCGTGCTGGGTCAGGTGATGGTGGTGACGCCGCAGATCCGGGCGGCCGCCGCTGCGGTCCGTGCGGGCGCCGCCGCCGCGGCGGAGAACGAGGAACCCCGGGCGTGACCCGGCTGGAGCTGCGCGTCGTCGTCGCGGGGTTGCTGGCCGCGACGGTGGTGCTGGGCGCCGTGGTGTGCGCCGCCTTCGGGTGGACGATCGTCGCGTCGGCGCTGTCCATCTACGCGCTCGCTGTGGGCGCCTGGCTGTATCACTGCGTCGAACGCCTGATCGTCGCCCGCCGCATCAGCACCGTTCGCTCGGCCGCCAGGCCGCTGCAGCCGCTGCTGCCGGTGATGGCCGCGATCATGGGTTTGACGCAGTCGGTGGTCAGGTCGCTGACCGACGTCACCGAGCTACCGGCCCGGCGCTGGGACCTTCCGGTGCTGCGCTGGGTGGACGGGACGCGCGCCAATCGGCGCGTGGTGGACGCCGACGACGAGCTGGACGGCTGATCGGGCTCACGCGAAACGATCACGTGGGCGGCGCGGCGGGGTGAGAATACAAGTCGCTCAGAAGAACAGGTGACGTCATGACTCGATACACCACCCAGCCGCGACGACTCTGCGTCTCCGCGCTGGCGGCGGTGGCCAACCCGTCCTATGCCCGCGTCGATACCTGGAACCTGCTCGACGACGCGTGCCGCCACCTCGCCGAGGTCGACCTGGCCGGGCTCGACAAGACCCACGACGTGGCCCGGGTGAAACGCCTGATGGACCGCATCGCCGCCTACGAGCGGTACTGGCTGTACCCCGGCGCGGCGAACCTGGCGAGCTTCCGCGCGCACCTGGAGAGCCTGTCCACGGTGCGGCTCACCGAAGAGGTGTCCATGGCCGTGCGGCTGCTGAGCGAATACGGCGACCGCGCAGGCCTTTTCGACACCTCCGCGCCGCTGGCCGACCAGGAGCTGGTGGCCCAGGCCAAGCAGCAGCAGTTCTACACCGTCCTGCTCGCCGACGACGCGCCGGCGTCGGCCCCCGAGAACCTGGCGGAATGCCTGCGGGACCTGCACAACCCGTCGGACGACGTGCAGTTCGAGATCCTGGTGGTTCCCAGCGTCGAGGACGCCATCACCGCGGTCGCGCTGAACGGGGAGATCCAGGCCGCGATCATCCGCGACGACCTGCCGCTGCGCTCCCGGGACCGGCTGCCGCTGATGAACACGCTGCTCGGGCCCAACGAGGACGCGGGTGACGTCATCCCCGACCGCGCCAACGACTGGGTGGAGTGCGGCGAGTGGATCCGCGAGCTGCGGCCCCACATCGACCTGTACCTGCTCACCGACGAGTCGATCGCGGCGGGCGACGACACCGAGCCCGATGTCTACGACCGGACGTTCTATCGGCTCAACGACGTCACCGATCTGCACAGCACCGTCCTCGCCGGGCTCCGGAACCGGTATGCCACACCGTTTTTCGATGCGCTGCGCGCATACGCGGCGGCACCGGTCGGCCAATTCCACGCGCTGCCGGTCGCGCGTGGTGCCAGCATCTTCAACTCGAAGTCGTTGCAGGACATGGGCGAGTTCTACGGCCGCAACATCTTCATGGCCGAGACCTCGACCACGTCCGGCGGCCTCGACTCGCTGCTCGACCCGCACGGCAACATCAAGAAGGCGATGGACAAGGCCGCGCACACGTGGAACTCCGACCACACCTATTTCGTCACCAACGGGACCTCCACCGCCAACAAGATCGTCGTGCAGTCCCTGACCCGGCCGGGCGACATCGTGCTGATCGACCGCAACTGCCACAAGTCGCACCACTACGGGCTGGTGCTTGCCGGTGCGTACCCGCTGTACCTGGACGCGTATCCGTTGCCGCAGTTCGCGATCTACGGGGCGGTGTCGCTGCGCACGATCAAGCAGACACTGCTGGACCTCGAAGCCGCCGGCCAGCTGGACCGGGTGCGCATGCTGCTGCTGACCAACTGCACCTTCGACGGCGTGGTGTACAACCCGTTTCAGGTCATGCAGGAGGTGCTGGCGATCAAGCCCGACATCTGCTTCCTGTGGGACGAGGCGTGGTACGCCTTCGCCACCGCCGTGCCGTGGGCCCGGCAGCGCACGGCGATGGTGGCGGCCGAGCGCCTCGAGCAGATGCTCGCATCGCCGGAATACGCGGCCCAGTACCGGAAATGGGCAGCCGAGATGGAGGGGGTCGACCGGTCGGATTGGGTCGACCGGTCGTTGTTGCCCGACCCTGCCCGCGCCCGGGTTCGCGTCTACGCCACACATTCGACGCACAAGTCGCTGTCGGCGCTTCGCCAGGCGTCGATGATCCACGTCCGCGACCAGGACTTCAACGCCCTGGCGCGCGACGCGTTCGGTGAGGCCTTCCTGACCCACACCTCGACCTCACCGAACCAGCAGCTGCTGGCGTCGCTGGACTTGGCCCGCCGGCAGGTCGACATCGAGGGCTTTCAGCTGGTCCGGCAGACCTACGACATGGCGCTGGTGTTTCGCCATCGCGTGCGGCGAGACCGGTTGATCAGCAAGTGGTTCCGCATCCTCGACGAGTCCGACCTGGTGCCCGAGGAGTTCCGGGCGTCGTCGGTGAGTTCCTACCGCGAGGTCCGGCAGGGCGCGCTGGCCGAGTGGAACGAGGCGTGGCGGTCCGACCAGTTCGTGCTGGACGCGACGCGGGTGACGCTGTTCGTCGGCAAGACGGGAATGAACGGGTACGACTTCCGCGAGAAGATCCTGATGGAGCGGTTCGGCATCCAGATCAACAAGACGTCGATCAACAGCGTGCTGCTGATCTTCACCATCGGCGTCACCTGGTCGAGCGTGCATTATCTGCTCGACGTATTGCGCAGGGTGGCAATCGATTTCGACCGCACCGAGAGCGCGGCCAGCGTCGCCGACCGGGCGTTGCACCAGCGTCACGTCGAGGAGATCACCCAGGACCTGCCGCACCTGCCCGACTTCAGCGAGTTCGACGTCGCCTTCCAGCCCGTCGACGGGTGCATGTTCGGCGACATGCGGTCGGCCTTCTACGCCGGATACGAGGAGTCCGACCGCGAGCACGTCCTGATCGGCATGGCGGGGCGGCGGTTGGCGGAGGGCAAGACGCTGGTGTCCACCACGTTCGTGGTGCCCTACCCGCCGGGCTTCCCGGTGCTGGTCCCCGGGCAGGTGGTCTCCAAGGAGATCATCTACTTCCTGGCCCAGCTCGACGTCAAAGAGATCCACGGCTACAACCCCGACCTGGGGCTCTCGGTGTTCACCGAGGCGGCGCTGGCGCGCATGGAGGCGCAGCGCAGCGCGGCGACCGCCGCGGTCGGTTCGGCGTTCCCGGCCTTCGAGCTGCCGCCGGACGCCTCCGGACTCAACGGCGCGCTCAACGGCGACGCGGCCGCCCAGGCGGTCAGCGAAGACGCCTGAGCCTAGGCGCCGGGCGGGGTCGAGCCTTGCGGCGCGCGCTGCGGCCCGCCGAGTTCGCCAAGCCGGAGCCCCCGGGTGATCTCGTCTTTGCGGGCCGCGCTGCCGGCCGGGGCCGTCTCCGGACAGCCGCAGCTCAGGGTGTTGAACGGGCTGGGATCGGCGCTGGCCGGCGCCGCCCCCACCAGCCCGAAGCCCAGGACGATCGCGAGGTAGGCCAGCATTCGTGTGGTCGCGCGGTTGCGGCGCGCAAGGCGTGCAGTACCAGACATGACGACGCCAGCCTAGGTGGGATCGCTGGGAACCGGCTGAGAACCGCGCTGATCTCGGTCGTCACGCCGCTTCGTGGTCCGCGCCGGGGTGGCGCCCCGCGCGCTGCGGCAGGACGACGAGCAGCGCCACGATGATCGCGGCGATCACCGCCGAGGCCAACGGGCGGCTCAGGGCCAGCCCGCCGTCGGCGACCGGCTTGTCGATGAAGTCACCCACCGTCGCACCCAATGGCCGGGTCAAGATGAACGCGACCCAGAACAACGCCACGCGCGATACCGCGGTCCAGTAGTAGAGCGCCACGACCACGGCCAGGCCGGCCGCGAACACCAACGCCCCACGCTCATAACCGAAGTCGCGAGTGTCGGCCAGCCAATCGCCGAGCGCGGTGCCCAGGGTCTGCGAGAAAGTGATTGTCGCCCAATAGAACGCCTCCACTTTCGGCGTCGAGACGGTGGTGACCGATACGGTGCCCTGCGACCAACGCCACAGGCCCAGGGTGGCCAGCAGGCAGGCCAGCAGCAGCAGGGAACCGCCGGTGTAACCGATGCCGAGCGATCGGTCGGCGAAGTCGGCCAACACCGTGCCGAACGTCGTCGAGGCCACGATCGTCGCCCAGTACAGCGGCGCGTGAAAGCGCTTGGCGAAGATCTGCGCGGCGACCAGCACCACCAGCGCGACGCCGAAGAGCGCAACCCCGGCGGCGTAGCCCCAGTTCAGGGTCATCGTGACGGTGTCGCCGCCCGTCTCGCCCAAGGTGGTGGCCAGGACCTTGATGATCCAGAAGCCCAGGGTGACCGCCGGCACCTTGGTCAACGCGTGTCGCGAAACGTCACTCATCCCCGGTCGACTCCCCGTGTCGTTGTCCATGCATTCCGAGAGTAGCCGCGCTGAGAGAACGCTGAGTCAACCCTTAAGAGGACGCTGTGTTCAGGCTGTGAATCGCGGTTGGGCACCGGTCTTTCCGCTGGCAATGGAAACCTAAGTGGCGGACAGTATTTCACGTTTCATTCCATGTCGGCCCAGGTGTCAGTTCTGCACGGCGGATATGAATTACCTTAGTATTCAATAAGTTACGGTGGTTTGGATGCCCAGTGCGCGACGAAAGCCGTGTCACCATGGGGTGCATGTTCCTCGAGGCCAGGGGCGCCGGCCAACTCGGCGCGGGCGGGCGCTGGTCGGTCATGGTCGTCTCGCTGGGGGTGACGGCAACCTCGTTCCTGTTCATCAATGGCGTCGCATTCCTGATCCCCTCGCTGCAGGCGCGCCGCGGCATACCGTTGACCGAAGCCGGCCTGGTGTCGTCCATGCCGAGCTGGGGCATGGTGGTCACGCTGGTGCTGTGGGGCTGGGTGTTGGACCGGGTCGGTGAGCGGCTCGTGCTGACGGCCGGTTCGGCGCTCACGGCGGCAGCGGCCTATGCCGCGGCGTCGGCCCATTCGATGCTGGCCGTCGGCGTCTTCTTGTTCCTCGGTGGGATGGCGGCGGCCAGCTGTAACACCGCCGGCGGGCGGCTGGTGTCCGCATGGTTCCCGTCACAGCAACGGGGCCTGGCGATGGGCATCCGCCAGACCGCACAGCCGCTGGGCATCGCCCTGGGCGCGTTGGTGATACCGGAGCTGGCCGAACGCGGCCCCCGGTCGGGGCTGATGTTCCTCGCGCTCATGTGCACCATGGCAGCGGTCGCCAGCGCGCTGGGGATCGTCGATCCGCCGCGGAAATCACGCAAGGTAGCCAGCGACGCAGAACTTGCCAGTCCGTATCGCGGGTCGTTCGTCCTGTGGCGGATTCACGCGGTGGGCGCCCTGCTGATGATGCCGCAGACCGTGACCGTCACGTTCATGCTCGTGTGGTTGATCGATCGCCATGGCTGGTCGGTTGCGGCCGCCGGCGGCCTCGTGACCATGTGTCAACTGCTGGGCGCGGCGGGCCGCATCGCGGTCGGACGCTGGTCGGATCGCACCGGCTCGCGGATGCGACCCGTCCGCGCCATCGCCGTCGCCGCCACGCTGACCCTGTTCCTGCTCGCCCTCGCCGACGGCATCGGTTCGGGCTACGACGTGTTGCTCATGGCCGCCATCTCGGTGATCGCCGTGCTCGACAACGGGCTCGAGGCCACCGCCATCACCGAGTTCGCCGGCCCCTTCTGGAGCGGGCGCGCTTTGGGCCTGCAGAACACCACGCAGCGGTTGATGGCGGCCGCCGGGCCCCCGCTCTTCGGTGCACTGATCGTGGCCGCCGAATACCCGGCGGCCTGGGCGCTTTGCGCGTTGTTCCCGTTGGCGGCCGTGCCGCTGGTGCCCGCCGGGTCGTGCGGGCGCGACGCGGAAACAGGGGAGAGCGTTGTGCCACAACGATCCCGGCGGGATCGTGAGGTGATCGAGGCTCGATGATCGCGCGTTGTGCGTCGGACCGCGCCGGGTAGCCGGCGATCGCGGGTGCGCTGACGGCTTTCAGTGTGCGTGCACGGCGCCGACACGCCGGTGACTCCCGCCCTGGCCGCACACTCAAGTGCTCAGCGCAGGATACGGGCGTACAGCAGGCTGTCTTGCGGCTCGAGGCCCAGGTTGGGGTAGACGGCGTGGCGGGCCAGGCGGCCCTCCAACACGAAACCGGCGCGCTCGAGCAGCCGCGCCGACCGCTCGTTGTCGACATTGCACGTGGCCCACACCCGGTACACCGCCCGGTCGCTGTCGAGCGCGGTCAACAGCATGTCGAGCACCTCGGACATCAGGCCCTTGCCCCACCACCGTCGGCCCAGGCAGTAACCGATCTCGACCGAGTGCGGCACCGGGCGCCGGCAGCTGGCCAGGCCGACCACGTCCCCGCTGTGCCGTAACTCGATCACCCAGGTCCGCTCGTCGGCGGTGGCGTTGAGCTTTTCGGTGATCACCCGCCGGGTCGCCGCCACGTCGGGATGCGGCGCCCACATCAGATACCGGGTGACCTCGGGATCGCGGGCGACCCGCTGAAACAGTGCGCCGGCGTCGTCGAGGACGGGCCTTCGCAGCACCAGCCGGGGCCCGGTGATGCGGTCGGGTGGGTAGTCGGCCACGGCGCTAGAGGCCGAGCGCCTGATAGGTGCGGCGGACGAACTTCGGTTGCACCGATTGGAGTTTCGCCAGCGAGGTGTTGCCCGCGACGGCCGCGGCAACGTCGGCGGACATATCGGGCAGGTTCTGGACCAGATAGAGCAGAACCAGATCGGCGGCCGGGTCGGCCTGCCACCACGTCCCGTAGGCGCCGGGCCAGCTGAAGGTCCCGACCCCACCCGGCCCGAACAGCGGTGTGCTCCGTGCGGGATCGGTCACCACCGACAGGTTCAGCCCGAAGCCGCGGCCCACCCAATACGGCGCCCCCAGGAAGTTGTGGCGCTTCTGTTCGTCGGTCAGCCGGTCGGTCCGCATCAGCCGGGCGGACTCGGCCGACAGCACCCGCACGCCGTCGATCGTTCCCTCGCCGAGCAGCATGCGCACGAACCGCAGGTAATCGTCGGCGGTCGACCACAGGCCGCCGCCCGCGTTGGGGAACGACGGCGGCTTGATGTGCGGCGGCCCCATCACGTCGTGGTGCAGTCCGCCCTGCTCGTCGAGCCGGTACATGGTGGCGGCGCGGCGGCGCGCCTCGGGGGAGACGAAGAACCCGGTATCCGGCATGCCCACCGGGCCCAGCACCCGTTCCTCGAGAACCTGGTGGAACGGCTTGCCCTCGATGCGCGCCGCGATGACGCCCAGCAGGTCGATGGAATGGCTGTAGGTGAGCCGGTCGCCCGGCTGATGCACCAGCGGCAGCCGGGCCAGTTCGGCCAGCCAGGCGTCGGGACCCTGGTTGAACGGCAGCCGCATGTAGGCCTTGGCGATCGGCCCGGACACCGAGAAGCTGTAGGCCAGGCCGCTGGTGTGGGTGAGCAGGTCCTCGATCAGGATGGCGCGCCGCGCCGGATGCGTGCGGTCCAGCGGGCCGTGCGGCTCGTCGAGCACCCGCACGTCGGCCAGCTCCGGCGCCCAGCGCACGACCGGGTCCTTCAGCGTCAGCTTGCCCTCGTCGACCAGGCTCATCACCGCCGCGACGGTGACCGGCTTGGTCATCGATGCGATCCGGAACAGGGTGTCGCGTTGCATCGGCAGGCCCGCGTCCACGTCGCGATGGCCGATTTCGTTGACCTGCAGCACTTCTCCGCGCTGCCAGACCATTGTCACCGCGCCGGCGAGCATGCCGGCGTCACACACTTCGCGGATGGAGGCCGCGTTGGCGTCGAGATTCACCCGAATCACGTTAGCGTCGGGCCCGGGGCGCGCGGACGTCACACTAGGGCTGTCGCCCTTCCAGCGCGTCGTCCACGGTGGGATAGAGCTCGATGAACTCGTCGAGGCCCACGATGCGCAGCGTCCGGCTGGTGGCCGAGCCCTGGGCCGCCACCCGCAGCGAGGTCGGGCTGTCCTGGGTCAGGCGCTGCACCTCGACCAGCACGGTGATGCCCGCGGAGGACAGGAAGTTCACCCCGGTGAGGTCGATGACGAGCACCGCGGGCGTGCCGGAGAGGGCGACGTCGATCTGCGTCGCGAGCGAGGGCGCGGTGATGATGTCCACCGCACCGCTGACCTCGAGGATCACCGCCTCACCGGCATCGCGGCGGTTGACCCAGAACTCCTCGCTCATGACGATCCGAACCGTACTGCCTGCCCGCGACGACCGACCAACCGGTCCGTGACGCGCCGGCCGCGGTGGGCCGCCACGGCAAGATTTCATGACGGTTTCGGTTGAGCAAAGGTACTGCAGCGTACCCGCGGTGCGCGGCCCGACACCGCCTGTTTGGCTTTAGTGTTGGCTGCTATGTCCGGACCGAACAATCGCGTGAAGCGCTGGCGCACAGCGCTTCACGCAACGGTGTCGGCATTGCTGGTCGCCATCCCCGGACTCGCCGCCACTCCCGCGGCTCGCGCGGCCGCGGCCACGGCGACGTTGTCGGTGGAACACGCGTGGCAGACCGGCTTCATCGCGAACTTCACCGTCACCAACTTGAGCGCGGTGCCGCTGACCGACTGGCGGCTCGACTTCGACATGCCGGCCGGACAATCCGTCCTGCACACGTGGAACAGCACCGTCACCCAGTCGGGCACCCACTACGTGCTCACCCCCGCGAATTGGAATCGCAGCATTGCACCCGGTGGTTCAGCCACAGGTGGCGTGAGAGGCGTGGTGATCGGTTCCTTCTCGCCACCGTCGAATTGCGTGCTCAACGGGCAGTATCCCTGCACCTAGCGGCGGCCGCGCACCGACGCCCAGTTCCGCGCGGTACCGCGGCACGCTGTCGTCCTCCGCAAGCGGGAGGGTGCCCGCGGTGAGGCGGGGGCCACGCGGCCCCACTTGCGGTGCGACGGCTGGGGCGGGTGTGGCGGCCCGGGTGCTCGACCGCGACGCCGGTCGTGCCTCGCGCCGCGCGCTTTCGAACAAGTGCTACGCTGCCGGGCAGTCGACATCCTTTAACGATCCGTCCGGCGAGGCGGAGAAGGAGGTCAAGGTTTCGCATGGGTGCAGCGGGTGACACCGGCACCGGCCGCGAGTTGATGTCGGCGGCCGACGTGAGTCGCACCATTTCCCGTATCGCGCATCAGATCATCGAGAAGACCGCGCTGGACGCCCCCGACGCGCCGCGCGTGGTGCTGCTGGGCATCCCGACACGCGGCGTGATCCTGGCCACGCGACTGGCCACCAACATCGCGGAATACAGCGGGGTGGAGGTCGGCCACGGCGCCCTCGACATCACCCTGTACCGCGACGACCTGATGCAGAAGCCGCCGCGGCCGCTGGAGGTCACCTCGATCCCGGCCGGCGGCATCGACGACGCGCTGGTGATCCTCATCGACGACGTGCTGTACTCCGGGCGCTCCGTGCGCTCGGCGCTGGACGCGCTGCGCGACGTCGGCCGTCCACGGGTGGTGCAGCTGGCCGTGCTGGTCGACCGGGGTCACCGCGAACTGCCGCTGCGCGCCGATTACGTCGGCAAGAACGTCCCCACCTCCCGCAGCGAGAGCGTGCACGTGCTGCTCAGCGAGCAGGACGGGCGCGACGGGGTGGTGATCTCGCGATGACGCGCCACCTGCTGGCCGCCGGCGACCTCAGCCGCGACGAGGCCACCGCCATCCTCGACGACGCGGACCGGTTCGCCGAAGCGCTGGTGGGCCGCGAGGTCAAGAAGCTGCCGACCCTGCGCGGCCGCACGGTGATCACCATGTTCTACGAGAACTCCACCCGTACCCGGGTGTCCTTCGAGGTGGCGGGCAAGTGGATGAGCGCCGACGTGATCAACGTCAGCGCGGCCGGATCGTCGGTGGGCAAGGGCGAGTCGCTGCGCGACACCGCCCTGACGCTGCGGGCGGCCGGCGCCGACGCGCTGATCATCCGCCATCCGGCGTCCGGTGCGGCCCACCTGCTCGCCGACTGGACGTGCGCCGACGACGACTCCGGCCCCTCGGTGATCAACGCCGGGGACGGCACACACGAGCACCCGACGCAGGCGCTGCTGGACGCGCTGACCATCCGTCAGCGCCTCGGCGGCATCGAGGGCCGGCGCATCGTGATCGTCGGCGACATCCTGCACAGCCGGGTCGCCCGCTCCAACGTCATGCTGCTGAACACCCTGGGCGCCGAGGTGGTGCTGGTCGCGCCGCCGACGCTGTTGCCGGCCGGGGTCGAAGGCTGGCCGGTCACCGTCTCGGGCGACTTCGACGCCGAGCTGCCGGCCGCCGACGCGGTGCTGATGCTGCGGGTGCAGGCCGAGCGGATGAACGGCGGCTTCTTCCCGTCGGTGCGCGAATACTCCTCCCGCTACGGGCTTTCCGATCGCCGCCAGGCGATGCTGCCCGGACATGCCGTGGTGCTGCACCCCGGTCCGATGCTGCGCGGCATGGAGATCGCGTCGTCGGTGGCCGACTCGTCGCAATCGGCCGTGCTGCAACAGGTTTCCAACGGTGTACACGTGCGGATGGCGGTGCTGTTCCACGTGCTGGTGGGCGCCGAGTCGGCCGGTAACGAGGGGGCGGCATGAGCGTGCTGATCCGTGGGGTCCGGTTGTACGGCGAGGGCGACCGGGTCGACGTGCTGGTCGGCAGTCCCGGCTTCGAAGGCCAGATCGCCGCGATCGGGCCGAAGCTGGAAATCCCCGACACCGCCGACGTCATCGACGCGACGGGCCACGTGCTGCTGCCCGGGTTCGTCGACCTGCACACCCACCTGCGCGAGCCGGGCCGCGAATACGCCGAGGACATCGAAACAGGCTCGGCCGCAGCGGCGTTGGGCGGCTACACCGCCGTGTTCGCGATGGCCAACACCAATCCGGTCGCCGACAGCCCGGTGGTCACCGATCACGTCTGGCACCGCGGTCAGCAGGTCGGCCTGGTCGACGTGCACCCCGTCGGCGCCGTGACGGTCGGGCTGGCCGGCACCGAACTCACCGAGATGGGCATGATGGCGGCCGGGGCCGCGCAGGTCCGGATGTTCTCCGACGACGGCGTCTGCGTGCACGACCCGCTGGTGATGCGCCGCGCCCTCGAGTACGCCACCGGGCTGGGGGTGCTCATCGCCCAGCACGCCGAGGAACCCAGGCTGACCGTCGGCGCCGTCGCCCACGAGGGGCCGGCGGCCGCCCGGCTGGGACTCTCGGGATGGCCGCGGGCCGCCGAGGAATCGATCGTCGCCCGCGACGCGCTGCTGGCGCGCGACGCCGGTGCCCGCGTCCACATCTGCCACGCGTCCACCGCGGGCACCGTCGATCTCCTGAAATGGGCTAAGGGGCAAGGCATCTCGATCACCGCCGAGGTCACCCCGCATCACCTGTTGCTCGACGACAGCAGACTGGCCAGCTACGACGGGCGCAATCGCGTCAACCCGCCGCTGCGGGAAACCGCCGACGCGGTCGCGTTGCGCCAGGCCCTGGCCGACGGCGTCATCGACTGTGTGGCCACCGACCACGCCCCGCACGCCGAGCACGAGAAGTGCGTGGAGTTCGCCGCGGCGCGCCCCGGCATGCTGGGCTTGCAGACCGCACTGTCGGTCGTGGTGCAGACCATGGTGGCGCCCGGGCTGTTGAGCTGGCGCGACGTCGCCCGGGTGATGAGTGAAAAGCCCGCGGCCATCGTCGGCCTGCCCGATCACGGCCGCCCGCTGGAGGTGGGCGAGCCGGCGAACCTGACGGTGGTGGACCCCGACGCCACCTGGACCGTCGCCGGGTCCGATCTGGCCAGCCGGTCGGCCAACACGCCATTCGAGTCGATGGCCCTGCCCGCCACCGTGACGGCGACCCTGCTGCGCGGGAAGGTCACGGCTCGGGACGGGAAGTGCCCGGCATGAATTCAGGCACGCTGGTGGGATCGCTGATCTTCGCGGCCGTGCTGGTGGTGGTGATCGCGGTGGTGATCCAGCTGATGATGCGGAGCTGGCGGCGTCGCTCGGAGCGGCAGGCGGAGCTGATCGGCGACCTGCCCGACCTGCCCGACCAGGTGGGCGCGGTGCTGATCACCACCCGCGGTCACTATTGCGGTTCCATGATCGCGCCGGGATGGAACGAGCGGATCACCTCCGGCGATCTGGGTTTTCGCAGCAAGGCGGTGCTGACCCGCTACGCCGAGGGGATCATGGTGGAACGTCAACGGGCCCAACCGATTTGGATTCCGCAAGACTTGATCACCGGTATCCGTATGGAGCGCAGCATGGGAGGCAGGGCCGTGGCCCGGATCGGGATTCTGGCGATTCGCTGGCGGATGCCATCGGGAGTCGAGATCGATACCGGGTTTCGGGCGAATCACCGCGACGAATACACCGAGTGGCTGGAGTCCCAGCAGGAGGGAGCCGCGTGAACGACAAAGCACTGCTCGTACTCGAGGACGGGCGTGTCTTCACCGGCACGGCGTTCGGCAAGGTCGGCCAAACCCTCGGTGAGGCCGTGTTTTCCACCGGCATGTCCGGCTACCAGGAGACGCTGACCGATCCCAGCTATCACCGGCAGATCGTGGTGGCCACCGCGCCGCAGATCGGCAACACCGGTTGGAACGCCGAGGACGCCGAAAGCCGCGGCGACAAGATCTGGGTCGCCGGCTACGCGGTGCGCGACCCGTCGCCGCGCGCGTCCAACTGGCGCGCCACCGGCACCCTGGAGGACGAGCTGGTGCGCCAGCACATCGTCGGGATCGCCGGCATCGACACCCGGGCGGTGGTGCGCCACCTGCGCACCCGCGGCTCGATGAAGGCGGGGGTGTTTTCCGGTGCGGCGCTCGCCGACCCGGCCGAACTGGTGGAGCGGGTGCGGGGGCAGCAGTCGATGCTGGGGGCCGACCTGGCCGGCGAGGTCAGCACCCCGGAGCGCTACATCGTCGAACCGGAAGGGCAGCACCGGTTCACGGTGGTCGCGCTGGACCTGGGTATCAAGACCAACACCCCGCGCAACTTCGCCCGCCGCGGCGTCCGCAGCCACGTGCTGCCCTCGTCGACGAGCTTCGGCCAGATCGCCGACATCTCACCCGACGGCGTGTTCTTGTCCAACGGCCCCGGTGACCCCGCCACCGCCGACCACGTCGTCGCCCTCACCCGCGAGGTGCTGGGCGCGGGCATCCCATTGTTCGGCATCTGCTTCGGCAACCAGATCCTGGGCCGGGCGCTGGGCCTGTCCACCTACAAGATGGTCTTCGGCCACCGCGGCATCAACATCCCGGTCATCGATCACGCCACCGGGCGGGTGGCGGTGACCGCGCAGAACCACGGCTTCGCACTGGAAGGCGAGGCGGGCCAGTCCTTCGACACGCCGTTCGGTCCGGCCGTCGTCAGCCACACCTGCGCCAACGACGGGGTGGTCGAGGGCGTCAAACTCGCCGACGGGCGGGCGTTCTCGGTGCAATACCACCCGGAGGCCGCCGCCGGCCCACACGACGCGGAATACCTTTTCGACCAATTCGTCGAGCTGATGGCCGCCCAACAGAGCGAAAGGGGGCGCTAGTGCCGCGGCGCAGTGACCTCAAGCACGTGCTGGTGATCGGGTCGGGGCCGATCGTCATCGGCCAGGCGGCCGAGTTCGACTACTCGGGCACCCAGGCGTGCCGGGTGCTGCGGGCGGAGGGGCTGCAGGTCAGCCTGATCAACTCCAACCCGGCGACGATCATGACCGACCCGGAGTACGCCGACCACACCTACGTCGAGCCCATCACCGCGGCGTTCGTCGAGCGGGTGATCGCCCAGCAGGCCGAGCGCGGCAACAAGATCGACGCGCTGCTGGCCACGCTGGGCGGGCAGACCGCGCTCAACACCGCGGTCGCGCTCTACGAGAACGGGGCGCTGGAGCGCTATGGCGTCGAGCTCATCGGCGCCGACATCGACGCCATCCAGCGCGGCGAGGACCGGCAGATGTTCAAGGACATCGTCACCAAGGTTGGTGGTGAATCCGCCCGCAGCCGAGTGTGTTTCACCATGGACGAGGTCCGCGAGACGGTCGATGAACTCGGGCTGCCCGTCGTGGTGCGGCCCAGCTTCACCATGGGCGGGCTCGGCTCGGGCATGGCGTACTCCGCCGAGGAGGTCGACCGGATGGCCGGCGCGGGGCTGGCCGCCTCGCCCAGCGCCAACGTGCTGATCGAGGAATCGATTTACGGCTGGAAGGAATTCGAGCTCGAGCTGATGCGCGACGGCCACGACAACGTGGTGGTGGTCTGCTCGATCGAGAACGTCGACCCGATGGGCGTGCACACCGGCGACTCGGTCACCGTCGCGCCCGCCATGACGCTCACCGACCGCGAATACCAGCGGATGCGCGACCTGGGCATCGCGATCCTGCGCGAGGTCGGGGTGGACACCGGCGGCTGCAACATCCAGTTCGCGGTCAACCCGCGCGACGGCCGGCTGGTCGTCATCGAGATGAATCCGCGGGTGTCGCGGTCCAGCGCGCTGGCCTCCAAGGCCACCGGTTTCCCGATCGCCAAGATAGCCGCCAAGCTGGCCATCGGGTACACCCTCGACGAGATCGTCAACGACATCACCAAGGAGACGCCGGCCTGCTTCGAACCCACCCTCGACTACGTCGTCGTGAAGGCGCCGCGGTTCGCCTTCGAGAAGTTCCCCGGGGCGGACCCCACCCTGACCACCACGATGAAGTCCGTCGGCGAGGCGATGTCGTTGGGCCGCAACTTCATCGAGGCGCTCGGCAAGGTGATGCGGTCGCTGGAGACCACCCGCGCGGGTTTCTGGACCAAGCCGGACCCGGACGGGGACGTCCACGAGGTGCTCGACCGGCTGCGCACCCCGACCGAGGGTCGGCTCTACGACATCGAGCTGGCGCTGCGGCTCGGCGCGTCGGTCGAGCAGGTCGCCGAGGCCAGCGGTGTCGACCCGTGGTTCCTCGCCCAGATCGGCGAGCTGGGCAAGCTGCGCACCGAACTGGTGGACGCCCCGGTCCTCGACACCGACCTGCTGCGGCGGGCCAAGCACAGCGGGCTGTCGGACCGCCAAATCGCCGCGCTGCGGCCGGAATTGGCGGGGGAGAACGGGGTGCGCTCGCTGCGCTCGCGGTTGGGCATCCACCCGGTGTACAAGACGGTGGACACCTGCGCGGCGGAATTCGAGGCCAGGACGCCCTACCACTACAGCAGCTACGAGCTCGACCCTGCCGCCGAGACCGAGGTGGCCCCGCAGGCCGAGCGGCCCAAGGTGCTGATCCTGGGGTCGGGACCAAACCGGATCGGCCAGGGCATCGAATTCGATTACAGCTGCGTGCACGCGGCAACCACGTTGAGCCAGGCCGGCTTTGAGACCGTGATGGTCAACTGCAACCCGGAGACGGTGTCCACCGACTACGACACCGCCGACCGGCTGTACTTCGAGCCGCTCACCTTCGAGGACGTCCTGGAGGTGTTCCGCGCCGAAAGCCGGTCCGCCGGCGACGGCCCGGGCGTCGTCGGAGTCATCGTGCAGCTGGGCGGCCAGACCCCGCTCGGCCTGGCCCAGCGCCTGGCCGACGCCGGGGTCCCCATCGTGGGCACCCCGCCGGAGGCGATCGATTTGGCCGAGGACCGCGGCGCCTTCGGTGACCTGCTGGCCGGCGCCGGCTTGCCCGCGCCGAAATACGGCATGGCGACGACTTTCGCGCAGGCCCGCCGGATCGCCGACGAGATCGGTTACCCCGTGCTGGTGCGGCCGTCGTACGTGCTGGGCGGCCGCGGCATGGAGATCGTCTACGACGACGAGACGCTCGAGGGCTACATCACCCGCGCCACCGAGCTGTCGCCCGAGCACCCGGTGCTGGTCGACCGCTTCCTCGAGGACGCGGTGGAGATCGACGTCGACGCGCTGTGCGACGGCAGCGAGGTCTACATCGGCGGCATCATGGAGCACATCGAGGAGGCGGGCATCCACTCCGGCGACTCGGCGTGCGCGCTGCCGCCGGTCACGTTGGGCCGCAGCGACATCGAGAAGGTGCGCCGCGCGACGGAGGCCATCGCGCACGGCATCGGGGTGATCGGCCTGCTCAACGTGCAATACGCGCTGAAGGACGACGTGCTCTACGTCCTGGAGGCCAACCCGCGCGCCAGCCGCACCGTCCCGTTCGTCTCCAAGGCCACCGCGATCCCGCTCGCCAAGGCGTGCGCCCGGATCATGTTGGGCGCCACCATTCCCCAGCTGCGCGCCGAGGGCATGCTGGCGGCGTCCGGGGACGGCGCCCACGCGGGCCCGAACGCTCCGATCGCGGTCAAGGAGGCCGTGCTGCCGTTCCACCGCTTCCGCCGCGCCGACGGGGCCGCCATCGATTCACTGCTCGGCCCGGAGATGAAATCGACCGGCGAGGTGATGGGCATCGACCGCGACTTCGGCAGCGCCTTCGCCAAGAGCCAGACCGCCGCCTACGGGTCGCTGCCCGCCGAGGGCACCATCTTCGTCTCGGTCGCCAACCGGGACAAGCGGTCGCTGGTGTTCCCCGTCAAGCGCCTGGCCGACCTGGGCTTCCGCGTCCTGGCCACGGAGGGCACCGCGGAGATGTTGCGCCGCAACGGGATTCCCTGCGACGAGGTGCGCAAACACTTCGAGCCGCCGCAGCCGGGCCGCCCGGCGGTGTCCGCCGTCGACGCGATCAAGGCCGGCGAGGTCGACATGGTGATCAACACCCCCTACGGCAACTCCGGCCCACGCATCGACGGTTACGAGATCCGTTCGGCCGCGGTCTCGGTCAACATCCCGTGCGTCACGACCGTGCAGGGCGCGTCCGCCGCCATCCAGGGCATCGAGGCGGGCATCCGCGGCGACATCGGCGTCCGGTCCCTGCAAGAACTGCACAGCCTGATGGGCCAGGGCGCCGCGCCCGGGGAAGGCCCCCGGTGACGGGGTTCGGTCTCCGGCTCGCCGAGGCCAAGGCGCAGCGCGGCCCGCTGTGCGTGGGCATCGACCCGCACCCCGAGCTGCTGCGCGCCTGGGATCTGCCGGCCACCGCCGACGGGCTGGCCGCGTTCTGCGACATCTGCGTCGAGGCCTTCGCCGGTTTCGCCGTCGTCAAGCCGCAGGTGGCGTTCTTCGAGGCCTACGGCGCCGCCGGGTTCGCGGTGCTCGAACGCACCATCGCGGCCCTGCGATCGGCCGGCGTGCTGGTGCTGGCCGACGCCAAGCGCGGAGACATCGGCACCACCATGGCGGCCTACGCCACCGCCTGGGCGGGTGACTCGCCGCTGGCCGCCGACGCCGTGACGGCCTCGCCCTACCTGGGGTTCGGCTCGCTGCGGCCGCTGCTCGAGGCCGCCGCGGCCCACGATCGGGGCGTGTTCGTGCTGGCCGCCACGTCCAACCCCGAGGGCGCGACCGTCCAGCGGGCCGCCTTCGACGGGCGCACGGTGGCCCAGCTGGTGGTCGACCAGGCCGCGGTGGTGAACAAGTCCGCCGCGCCGTCCGGCCCCGGCTACGTCGGCGTGGTGGTGGGTGCGACCGTCCTGCAGGCGCCCGACCTCAGCGCGCTGGGCGGACCCGTGCTGGTGCCGGGCCTGGGCGTGCAGGGCGGGCGGCCAGAGGCCCTCGCGGGGCTGGGCGGGGCGGATCCCGGGCAGCTGTTGCCCGCGGTGGCCCGCGAGGTGCTGCGCGCGGGACCCGGCGTGACCGAACTGCGGGCGGCCGGCGAGCGGATGCTGGACGCCGTCGCCTACCTGAGAGCCCCCTAGCGCCCTCCGGGCGTGCGCGGCGGCCCCGGGGCGTCAGTCCGACGTGACGGCCGTGCTGGGCCGGGCGGTCTCCACGATCACGGTGGTGGCTTTGACGACCGCCACGGCGACGCTGCCGGGCCGCAACTGCAGCTCCTCGGCGGCTTCGGTACTCATCAGGGAGACCACGGCGAACGGGCCGCACTGCATCTCCACCTGGGTCATCACCGTGTCGCTGGTGACCTTGGTGACCAGCCCGACGAAGCGGTTGCGGGCCGAGCTGCCGATGCTGAGCGGGTCCGGCGGCGGGGCGGGGGCGTTGGTCCGGGAAAACCGGGCCAGGTCCTCGCTGGCGATGACCTTGCGGCCGGCGGCGTCGTGACCGACCGCCAACGATCCCTGGTTGATCCAACGCCGGACGGTGTCGTCGCTGACTCCGAGCAGCTCAGCGGCCTGACGGATCCGCAGGTTGGACACCGTTCGATGGTAACCCGGCGAGTGTTAGCCGGACGTCGTACAGCAATCCGCGCCCGATCGCGGCCACGCCCGAGCGGCGCGGCGCGACACGCGCGACACGCGACGGAAAATGCGTGACGCCCGGCACGAGGCGTTTTGGCCGTCCTCCGCCGGCGTTCGTCGCCGCTCCCGCGGCGGCCCGATGCCGGCCCGAAGCTACAAAACCGCAGCTCAGAGCGCCGAAATGCCGACCCGCTGCCGCGGTCGGACCCTCGGCAGGCCGCCGGGCCCGGCCGCCGCCGGCGACCCCCGGCGGGCCGCTTTTTCGGGCCACCCGGCGGGCTCATGCTGGGAGTTTGTCCCCTTAACCAGGGGGTCGGGTTAGATTTCGTCAGGAGGCCTGAGTACGGTCGTCTCCGCTGGCTGAAGTACCCGGCAGAGACAAAAAAGAGATCGATTGACAGTGATTGATCAGATACGGAGGAATCGTGGCCCTTCCCCAGTTGACCGACGAGCAGCGCGCGGCCGCGTTGGAGAAGGCGGCTGCCGCACGTCGAGCGCGAGCAGAGCTCAAGGACCGGCTCAAGCGCGGCGGCACCAACCTCACCCAGGTGCTCAAGGACGCCGAGACCAACGAAGTCCTGGGCAAGATGAAGGTTTCCGCGCTGCTTGAGGCGTTGCCCAAGGTGGGCAAGGTCAAAGCGCAGGAAATCATGACCGAGCTGGAGATCGCCCCCACCCGCCGCCTGCGCGGCCTCGGCGATCGCCAGCGCAAGGCCCTGCTGGAAAAGTTCGGCTCCTAACCGGCCTCGGCCGACCCGCCCTGTGGGCGCACCGGCCCGGGAGCGCCTGTGAGCGCCGGCGGGGGACCGGACGTCGAGCACGGCACGCGTCCCGCACCACCAGGTAAGGGGCGCGTGGTCGTGCTGTCCGGTCCCTCCGCGGTCGGCAAGTCGACCGTGGTCCGCTGCCTGCGCGAGCGGGTTCCCGACCTGCATTTTTCCGTCTCGGCCACGACGCGATCGCCGCGGCCGGGCGAGGTCGACGGCGTCGACTACCACTTCGTCAGCCCCGCCCGCTTCCAGCAGCTCATCGACGACGGCGCGCTGCTGGAATGGGCCGAGATCCACGGTGGACTGCACCGCTCGGGCACGCTGGCCGAGCCGGTCCGGACCGCCGCCGCCGCCGGCATCCCGGTCCTCATCGAGGTCGACCTCGCCGGCGCCAGGGCGGTCAAGAAGGCGATGCCCGAGGCCGTCACCGTGTTCCTGGCGCCCCCCAGTTGGCAGGACCTCGAGGCCAGACTCGTCGGCCGCGGCACCGAAACGCCGGAGGCGATGCGCCGTCGCCTCGAGACCGCCCGCGTCGAGATGGCGGCCCAGGACGACTTCGACGAGGTCGTGGTCAACAGTCAATTGGAGTCCGCGTGCGCGGAATTGGTATCCTTGCTGGTGAATTCTGCGCCGGCTCCGCATGACCCGCCGGGCCAGACCACATCCGATCGAGATTGAGCTTCGAATCGCCGGCGGTACCAGCCGCTCTGATCCGCCAAGGAGATTGACCTAAGTGACTATTCCGCAGTCCGACGCGGCGTTGGCCGCCGTTCCCGACCGCTTCGACCCGTCGGCCGGGGGCCAGCGCGTCTACGACACACCGCTGGGCATCACCAACCCGCCCATCGACGAACTGCTGGACCGCGTGTCGAGCAAGTACGCGCTGGTGATCTACGCGGCCAAACGGGCCCGCCAGATCAACGACTACTACAACCAGCTCGGCGAGGGCATCCTCGAATACGTCGGGCCGCTGGTCGAGCCGGGCCTTCAGGAGAAGCCGCTGTCGATCGCGCTGCGCGAAATTCACGCCGACCTGCTCGAGCACACCGAGGGCGAGTAAACAGGGCAGCGCCGGTGGACCGTAAACGGATCGTCGTCGGCGTCTCCGGTGGCATCGCCGCCTACAAGGCGTGCACGGTCGTGCGCCAGCTCTCCGAGGCCGGTCATCTGGTCCGGGTCATCCCCACCGAATCCGCGCTGCGGTTCGTCGGGGCCGCCACGTTCGAGGCGCTGTCCGGCCAGCCGGTGCACACCGGGGTTTTCGAGAACGTCCCCGACGTGCCGCACGTCCAGCTCGGCCAGAAGGCCGACCTGGTCGTGGTCGCGCCGGCCACCGCGGACCTGCTGGCCCGCGCGGTGCACGGCCGCGCCGACGACCTGCTGACCGCGACCCTGCTCACGGCACGGTGTCCCGTGCTGTTCGCGCCGGCGATGCACACCGAGATGTGGTTGCACCCGGCCACCGTCGACAACGTGGCGACCCTGCGGCGCCGCGGGGCGGTCGTGCTCGAACCGGCGTCCGGCCGGCTCACCGGTACCGACAGCGGGTCGGGTCGGCTGCCCGAGGCCGAGGAGATCACCACCCTGGCCGAGCTGCTGCTGGAACGCCACGACGCGCTTCCCTACGACCTCGCGGGATGCAAGGTCCTGGTGACCGCCGGCGGCACCCGCGAACCGATCGACCCGGTGCGCTTCATCGGCAACCGCAGCTCGGGCAAGCAGGGCTACGCGGTGGCCCGCGTCGCCGCCCAGCGCGGCGCCGAAGTCACGCTGATCGCCGGGCACACCGCCGGACTGATCGACCCCGCCGGCGTCGAGGTGGTCCACGTCAGCTCCGCCGAGCAGCTCGGCGACGCGGTGGCCAAGCACGCCCCCGCGGCCGACGTGCTGGTGATGGCGGCGGCCGTCGCCGACTTCCGGCCCGCGCAGGTTTCCGCCGCCAAGATCAAAAAGGGCCCAAACGATCAAGACGCGCCGCCACTGATCGAGCTGGTGCGCAATGACGACGTGCTGGCCGGCGCGGTGCGGGCGCGCGCCCACGGCGAGCTGCCCAACATGCGGGCCATCGTCGGGTTCGCCGCGGAAACGGGTGACGCCAACGGCGATGTGCTCTTCCACGCCCGGGCCAAGCTGCGCCGCAAGGGGTGCGACCTGCTGGTGGTCAACGCGGTCGGCGACGGCCGGGCGTTCGAGGTGGACAGCAACGACGGGTGGCTGCTGGCGTCCGACGGCACCGAGTCCGCGCTGCAGCACGGTTCCAAGACGCTGATGGCCAGTCGTATCGTGGATGCGATCGCCGCGTTCCTGCACGGCGGCGGGTAGTACGGTTTCGGTTTTCCTGCGGCGCCAGGCCAGGTGCTGGCCGGCCCGATGCCTGCCGATATAATTCGGTTAACTAATTAGTTGGAAGGGTTGAGATTGTGAGCGAAAATGGTCGCCTGTTTACCAGTGAGTCGGTGACTGAGGGACATCCCGACAAGATCTGTGACGCGATCAGCGACTCGGTCCTCGATGCCCTGCTGGCCCAGGATCCCCGCTCACGTGTCGCGGTCGAGACGCTGGTCACGACGGGCCAGGTGCACGTCGTCGGCGAGGTGACGACGACGGCCAAGGAGGCGTTCGCCGACATCACCAACACCGTCCGCGCCCGCATCCTCGACATCGGCTACGACTCGTCGGACAAGGGCTTCGACGGCGCGTCGTGCGGGGTGAACATCGGCATCGGCGCCCAGTCGCCCGACATCGCCCAGGGCGTGGACACCGCCCACGAGACCCGCGTCGAGGGCGCGGCGGACCCGCTGGACTCCCAGGGCGCCGGCGACCAGGGCCTGATGTTCGGCTACGCGATCAACGACACCCCCGAGCTGATGCCGCTGCCCATCGCGCTGGCACACCGCCTGTCCCGGCGGCTGACCGAGGTGCGCAAGAACGGCGTGCTGCCGTATCTGCGCCCCGACGGCAAGACGCAGGTCACCATCGAATACGAAGACAACGTGCCGGTCCGGCTGGACACCGTGGTGATCTCGACCCAGCACGCGGCCCACATCGACCTGGAGAACACCCTGACCCCGGACATCCGGGAAAAGGTGCTCAACACCGTGCTCGACGACCTCGCGCACGGCACGCTGGACACCTCGTCCACGCGACTGCTGATCAACCCGACCGGCAAGTTCGTCGTCGGCGGCCCGATGGGCGACGCGGGCCTGACCGGCCGCAAGATCATCGTCGACACGTACGGCGGCTGGGCCCGCCACGGCGGCGGCGCCTTCTCCGGCAAGGATCCGTCCAAGGTCGACCGGTCGGCCGCCTACGCGATGCGCTGGGTGGCCAAGAACATCGTCGCCGCCGGGCTGGCGGAGCGGGTCGAGGTGCAGGTGGCCTACGCGATCGGCAAGGCCGCCCCGGTGGGATTGTTCGTGGAGACGTTCGGCACCGCCACGGTCGACCCGGTCAAGATCGAGAAGATCGTTCCCGAGGTGTTCGACCTGCGGCCCGGCGCGATCATCCGCGACCTGGACCTGCTGCGCCCGATCTACGCGCAGACCGCCGCGTACGGCCACTTCGGCCGCACCGACATCGAGCTCCCGTGGGAGCAGCTCAACAAGGTCGACGAGCTCAAGCGCGCCGTCTAGCGCGCACCGGCGGTGAATCGGTAGTCGTCGAGGTCGAACCGCCGGCTGCGCCAGTAGGCCTCCACCGTGGTGGTGGGGCGCAGCGGCACGTCGCCGTTCTTGTCGAAGTAGTAGCTGTTGGCGAGCCGGCAGCTGTCCTGCCAGAAGATCTGCCGGTGCCGGCGGCGCATCATCTCGGCGAAGTACCGGTCGTTGGCCTCCTCGGTGACCTCCACGCGCGTCGCCCCGTCGCGCTGGGCGCGTTTCAGGCACCGCACGATGTGGTGGGTCTGCGTCTCGATGAGCGCGAAATACGACGAGCCGACGTAGCCGTACGGTCCGAACACGGTGAACAGGTTGGGAAAGCCGGGAACGCTGACGCCCTCGTAGGCCTGCAGCCGGTGCTCGTCCCAGAACCGGCTCAACGATTTGCCGCCGCTTCCGGTGACCGCGAACGTCGGGATGTCGTCGGGGTCCATCACCTTGAAGCCGGTCGCCAGGATCAGCACGTCGATCTCATGGCTTTCGCCGTCGGTGGTGGCCACCGACGTGGGGGTGATCTTGTCGATCGGCTCGGTGACCAGCCGCACGTTGTCGCGGTTGAACGTGGCCAGGTACTCGTTGTGAAATCCGGGCCGTTTGCAGCCGACCGCGTAGCGCGGGGTGAGCCGGTCGCGCACCGCCGGGTCGTGCACCTGCTTGCGCAGATAGGCCAGCCCCGCCGACTCCATCCGTTTGGCCAGCGGCACGACCGTGAAGTAGTGCGCGGAGATCGGGAAGGTGACTTCGACGAAGGCCTGACTGAGGAGCCGCTGCACGACCTTGCCGCCGGGGACCCGCATGGCCCACCGGGCCGGCGCGGGCAACGCGACGTCCAGCTTGGGGAAGCACCAGATCGGGGTGCGCTGAAACACGGTGAGCTGCTTGACGATCGGGGCTATTTCGGGGATGACTTGGACGGCTGAGGCGCCGGTGCCGATGATCGCGACGCGCTTGCCGGTCAGGTCCTGGTCGTGGTCCCAGCGCGCGGTGTGCATCGTGACGCCGCCGAAGGTGTCCACGCCGTCGATGTCGGGCAGGTTCGGGACGGTGAGGACGCCGCAGGCGCTGATCAGGAACCGGGCGGTGACCGTGCCCCCGGGATCGGTCTGCACCCGCCACAGGCCGTGCTCGTCGTCGAACTCGGCCGATTGCACCTTGGTGTTCAACCGGATTCGCGATCGCAGGCCGTACTTGTCGACGCAGTGTTCGGCGTACGCCTTGAGCTCGCGCCCCCGCGCGTACGTGCGCGACCAGTCCGGGCTCTGCTCGAAGGAGAACTGGTAGGAGAACGACGGGATGTCCACGGCGATACCGGGATAGGTGTTCCAGTGCCAGGTCCCGCCCACCCCGTCGCCCGCCTCGACGACGAGATAATCGGGCAGTCCGGCGTCGTCGAGCTTGATGGCGGCGCCGATCCCGGAGAAGCCGGCGCCCACGATCAGCGTGTGATAGTCGGGAGTGCTGCTCATCGGGGCCCGCCTACGGGTGCAGCGCCTTCTTCAGCGCGGCCAGCCCGCGGTCGGTGGCATCGCCGGCCGCGGGGATGACCAACGCGAAGCTGGCGTAGCCGTGCACCAGGTTGGGCTCGTTGCTCAGCTCCGCGGGCACGCCGGCGGCATCCAGCAGTTCGGCGTAGCGGGCGCCGTCGTCGCGCAGCGGGTCGTGCTCGGCGGTCGCGATGTAGGCGGGGGGCAACCCGGACAGGTCCGCCGCGTTCGCCGGGGCGAGCGTGACGGGCAGCGACGCGGGGTCGCTGATGTCGATGTCGGGCAGGTACCAGGACAGGAAGGCGTCGATCACGTCGCGGTCCAGGATGGGCGCGTTGGCGTTCTCGGTGTGCGAGGGCAGCGACAGATCGGCGGTGACCACCGGATACCACAGCAGCTGGAAGCTGAGGGCCGGCCCGTCGTTCTGGGTGGCCAGGTGCGCCATCACGGCGGCCAGGTTGCCGCCGGCCGAGTCGCCCGCGACGGCGATGCGGCCGGGGTCGCCGCCCAGCTCGTCGGCGTGCGCGGCGACCCACTGCAACGCCGCCCAGGCGTCGTGGACCGCGGCCGGGAACGGATGCTCGGGGGCCAGTCGGTAGTCGACGGACACCACGATCGCCTCGGCGCCGACGGCGTGGGCGCGGGCGAGGGGGTCGTGGGTGTCCACGCCGCCGAGACAGAACCCGCCGCCGTGGTAGAAGACGACGACGGGCAGCGCATCCTCGGGTTCCAGGGGCGGCCAGTAGATGCGCACCGGAAGGTCGGCGATCTCCCCGTGACCGATCGTGCGGTCCTCGATCCGCAGGTCCGGCAGCATTTCGGGCGGCACCTGGAGCAGCCGCAGCCGCTTGCGCGCGACCTCCACGCCGTCGGCCGCGCTGAAGGTCATCGGAAAGGCGTCGAGCAGCGCCTTGAACGTCGGATCGATGCCCGGTCGGGCGAATGAGGGCTCCGTCATGAATTCACCGTACGCTCCGGGTTCACCCGCGCAGTCCGCTTCTCAGGGCCGCCAGCCCGCGTTCCATCGCGGCCGTGGCCGCGGGCACCACACCGCCGTAACCGAGGTAGCCGTGCACCAGCGTCTCGGCGTTGTGCACCTCGACGGCCACTCCGGCCGCGGCCAGCCGCTCGCCGTAGCGGATGCCGTCGTCGCGCAGCGGGTCATAGCCCGCGACGGCGATGTAGGCGGGCGGCAGGTTGGACACGTCCGGGGCCCGTCCCGGCGCCATTGCCGGTGGCGGGGCGGACAAGTCGACTTCGCCGGCGTACCAACGGGAGAACTCGGCGACGGCCTTGACGTCGAGGATCGGCGCGCCGGCGTTCTCGGTGAAGGACGGCAGCGAGGCGTCCCACATCGTCGAGGGGTACCACAGCAGCTGGAACGCGATGGCCGGTGCGCCGCCGTCCCGGGCCCGCTGTGCCGTCACGGCGCTGATGGTTCCGCCGGCCGAATCCCCGGCCACCGCCAACCGATTCGGATCACCGCCCAGCGCGGGAGCATGCTCCGCGGCCCAAAGCGTTGCGGCCCAAGCGTCTTCGACGGCGGCGGGGTAGGGGTGCTCCGGCGCCAACCGGTAGTCGACGGACACCACGATCGCGTCGGCGCCGACCGCGTGCTGGCGAGCCGTGCCGTCGTAGCTGTCGAGGTCGCCCACGACAAACCCGCCGCCGTGAAAATACAGCACGACGGGCGAGGCTATGCGCTCGGAATGGCTTGGCGGCCAATAGATCCGGACGCCAATCGATCCCGCCGGGCCGGGGATGTCCCGGTCCTCGACCCGCAGCTCGGGATGCAGTGGCCGGCGGGGCAGGTCACGGAACCGCTGGCGCGCCGCGTCAACACCGTCGTCGGTGGATAGCCGGAAGGGAACCGCATCCAGTACCTTCTGCAGGATGGGGTCGATCGCGGGCTTTTCGTCGGCTGTGTTGTCCAAGCTGGGCATGGACGTACCGTACGCACCTCGCCTGGTGGCCGGCGGCTGGGTGGTGGCCGGCTGGGCGGCCCTCGGCTATGGCATCTATCTGACGGTGCTGGCGCTGGGTTCGCCGCCGGGGACCGAGCTGACCGGGCACTGGGTGCTGCAGCCGCTGTTCAAGGCGTCGATGGCGCTGTTGCTGACCGCCGCGGCGGTGGGCCACGCCATCGTCCGCGAGCGGCGGTGGCTGATGCCGGCGCTGCTGCTGTCGGCCGTGGGCGACTGGGCGCTGGCGATCCCGTGGTGGACGCAGTCTTTCGTCGTGGGCCTGGCCGCATTCCTGGTGGCGCACTTGTGTTTCCTGGGCGCACTGGTGCCGTTGGCGGCCAGGCGCCCGTCGAAGTTGCGCATCGCCGCCGTGGTCGCGATGTGCGTGGCCACCGCCGCTCTGCTGGCCTGGTTCTGGCCGCACCTGAACAAGCTGGCGCTTCCGGTGACGGCCTACATCGTCGTGCTGACCGCGATGGTGTGCGCCGCGCTGGTGGCGCGGCTGCCGACCATCTGGACGGCGGTGGGCGCGGTGTGTTTCGCGGCGTCCGATTCCCTGATCGCCATCGGCCGCTTCATCCTGGGCAACGAGGCGCTGGCCGTGCCGATCTGGTGGTCGTACGCCGCGGCGCTCATCCTGATGACGGCGGGGTTCTTCTTCGGCCGTGCGGCACCGGCCGACGCCGGCGCCGCAGGGCCGGACGAAACCTGACCGTTCGGGTTCGGACGGTAATTCATTGAGCAACAGCATATTTCGCGGCCCGAGGACGCCGTGACGAGCAGCGCTCACACTGCCGTTCAGGTCGAACCCATCGCCAGGGTGCTGCCCATGCTCTCGGTGCCGCACCTGGACCGCGAGTTCGACTACCTGGTGTCGGCCGAGCAGTCCGACGACGCTCAGCCGGGGGTGCGGGTACGCGTGCGGTTTCACGGCCGGCTGGTCGACGCGTTCGTGCTGGAGCGCCGCAACGACACCGACCACCCCGGCAAGCTCGGCTGGCTGGACCGCGTCGTGTCGGCCGAGCCGGTGCTGACCCCCGAGATCCGCCGGTTGGTCGACGCGGTGGCGGCGCGCTACGCCGGCACCCGGCCGGACGTGCTGCGCCTGGCGGTGCCGGCCCGGCATGCCCGGGTGGAGCGGGAACCGGCGACGGCGCACCGGCTGCCGGTGCCCGCGCCCGTGGACCCGGCGGCCTGGGCGTCCTACGGCCGGGGCGCCCAGTTCCTCGACGCCCTGGCCGAGTCTCGGGCCGCCCGGGCCGTGTGGCAGGCGCTGCCGGGGGAGTCGTGGGCGGACCGATTCGCCGAGGCGGCCGCGCAGACCATCCGCGCCGGGCGCGCGGTGCTGGCGATAGTGCCCGACCAGCGCGACCTGGACACGCTGTGGCGGGCGGCGACCGCGCGCATCGACGAGAGCGGCGCGGTGGCGCTCTCGGCCGGGCTGGGGCCGGCCGCCCGCTACCGGCGGTGGCTGGCCGCGCTGCGCGGTCAGGCCCGGCTGGTGATCGGCACTCGCAGTGCGGTTTTCGCGCCGCTGAGCGACCTGGGTCTCGTCATGGTGTGGGCCGACGCCGACGACAGCCTGTCGGAGCCGCGGGCGCCGTACCCGCACGCTCGCGAGGTAGCGATGCTGCGCGCGCACCAGGCGCGGTGCGCGGCGCTGATCGGGGGCTATGCACGCACCGCCGAAGCGCAGGCGTTGGTGCGCAGCGGATGGGCGCACGACATCGTCGCCGCCCGGGCGGTGGTGCGCGCCCGGACGCCGCGGGTGGTCGCGCTCGACGACACGGGCTACGCCGACGAACGCGACCCCGCCGCGCGCACCGCGCGCATCCCGTCCATCGCGCTGCGCGCCGCCCGCTCGTCGCTGCAGGCCGGGGCGCCGGTGCTGGTGCAGGTGCCGCGGCGCGGGTATGTCCCGTCGCTGGCCTGCGCGCGCTGCCGCGCCATCGCGAGGTGCCGGCACTGCACGGGTCCCTTGTCGCTGGCCGAGTCGCCGCGGGAGGGCGGCCCCGCGCTGGTCTGCCGGTGGTGCGGGCGAATCGACCCGAACCGGCGCTGCGCGCGCTGCGGGTCGGACGCGGTGCGCGCCGTGGTCGTCGGGGCGCGGCGCACCGCCGAGGAACTCGGGCGCGCTTTTCCCGGTACCGCCGTGATCACCTCGTCCGGGGACGGCGTCGTGCCGGAGGTCGCCGCCGCGCCGGCGCTGGTGGTGGCCACTCCGGGGGCGGAGCCCGCCGCGTCGGGCGGCTACGGGGCGGCGCTGCTGCTGGACACCTGGGCGCTGTTGGGCCGGCAGGACCTGCGCGCCGCCGAGGACGCGCTGTGGCGCTGGATGACCGCCGCGGCGTTGGTGCGCGCCCGCGGCGACGGCGGGGTGGTGCTGGCGGTGGCCGAATCATCCATTCCCACAGTTCAATCGCTGATCCGCTGGGATCCGGTGGGTCACGCCGACGCCGATCTGGCGGCCCGGGCCGAACTGGGCCTGCCCCCGAGCGTGCACATGGCGGCCCTGGACGGCGCGGCCGAGGCGGTGGCGGCGCTGCTCGAGGAGGCCGGGTTGCCGGAGGGGGCCGACGTGCTGGGGCCGGTGGATTTGCCGGCCGGCGTGCGCCGCCCGCCGGGGACGCCGGCCGGTGTGCCGGTGACCAGAATGCTGGTGCGGGCCCGCCGCGAGCAGGGTCTGGCGCTGGCCGCGGCGCTGCGGCGCGGCGTGAGCGTGCTGTCCGCCCGCCAATCCCACGAGCCGGTCCGCGTGCAGATCGATCCACTGCACATCGGGTGACCTCGCTAAGTGCTGCCCGAGCGGATAGTATGCGTCGGAAATAGTTCCTGACTACTTCAGTGGAAGGTTGTTACACTTCCTGTTCTTTAGCCGCCGATAGGCCGGGAATGATCCGGAGAAGGGCCGACATGGCAGCGGACAACGCGACGACGGCGGACGAGTCGCTGGATGTGATCACCGACGCGTTGCTGACGGCCTCCCGCCTGCTGGTCGCCATCTCGGCGCGCTCCATCGGTCAAGTGGACGAGACGATCACCATTCCGCAGTTCCGGACGCTGGTGATCCTGTCCAACCGGGGCCCGGTCAACCTGGCCACGCTGGCCGGCCTGCTTGGCGTGCAACCATCGGCCACCGGCCGGATGGTCGACCGGCTGGTCGCGGCCGGGCTGATCGACCGGCTGCCGCACCCGACCTCCCGGCGCGAGCTGTTGGCCGCGCTGACCAAGCGGGGGCGGGAGGTGGTTCGCCAGGTCACCTCCTACCGGCGCGCCGAAATCGCGACGATTGTGGAGAAGATGCCGCCGCCCGAGCGCCACGGGCTGGTGCGGGCACTGACCGCGTTCACCGCCGCCGGCGGCGAGCCGGACGTGCACCTGGACGCCGACATCGATCTCTAGCCGGTCAGCGCTTCTCGGCGGTGACCAGCAGGTACTCCCAGTTCATCGCCCCGTCGGCGAGGTATTGCCCAGCGAGTTCGACGAGTTGGGCGTCCAGCTCGGCGGCCAGCACGCGGTTGTGGCCGATGTTCGCGTAAGCCTCGATCGTCGGGCCGTAGTGGTTCTTGAAGTACGCGTGCACCGCTTCGGCGCTGTCGAACCGGTTCACTTCGAGCATTCCCCGCACCGCGCTCACCCGGCCGATCCGCTCGCCGAGCAGCGCGGTGACATAGCCCTTGCGTCCCCACAGCGCGGCCGGCGGCACCGCCTGCGACAGGCTGGGCCGGTACGGCCGGATGGTGGCGAGCATCCGGCCGAAGAACCCGTCCGGGGTCCAGCTGATCAGGCCGATCGTCCCGCCCGGCCGGCAGACCCGGACCAGTTCGTCGGCGGCCCGCTGCTGGTCCGGCGCGAACTGCACGCCGATCGCGGAGATGACGACGTCGAACTCGCCGTCGCCGAAGGGCAGCGCATGCGCATTGGCTTCCCGGTAGTCGATCTTCAGGCCCTGTGCCGCTGCCCGGACCCGCGAGCGCTGCAGCAGCTCGGGGGTCAGGTCGCTGGAAACGACCGTGGCGCCCGTCGCGGCGGCCGGCAGCGAGATGTTGCCCGAGCCGGCCGCGACGTCGAGCACCCGCACTCCCGGACCCAGGCCGGTGGCCTTGACCAGGACCGGGCCCAGCGGGGCCATCACTTCCTCGGCCATCAGGGCGTAGTCGCCGAGCGCCCACACCGCGCGGTGGGGAGCGGCGTCGCTGATCGTGGTGTCGAGAGTCATCGGACCTCCTTGAGGGGTCAGGAAAGGGCTGCCCAGTCGACCTCGTTGTCACCAGCACGGCAGTGCGGTCACCGCACAGGTCAATGATTACTAGCAATAGTATGCATTAGAAATAATAAACGTGCGCAACTTACGGTCGGACGGCGTGCTCGTCTTCCTAGACTGGGCCGGTGCGTCTTGTCTTCGCCGGCACCCCCGAACCCGCGCTGCCCGCGCTGCGTCGTCTCATCGACTCGCCCCGGCACGAGGTGATCGCCGTGCTGACGCGGCCCGACGCCGCCGTCGGTCGGCACGGCAGGCCGCAGCCCTCGCCGGTGGCCCGTGAGGCGCTCGACCGTGGCATCCCGCTGCTGCGGCCGGCCCGGCCGAACGCGCCAGAGTTCGTCGCCGAACTCTCGGAGCTGGCGCCGGACTGCTGCGCGGTCGTGGCCTACGGCGCGCTGCTGCGCGACGGCCTGCTCGCGGTTCCCCCGCACGGGTGGATCAACCTGCACTTCTCGCTGCTGCCGGCCTGGCGCGGAGCGGCGCCGGTCCAGGCGGCCATCGCGGCCGGGGACGCCATCACCGGGGCGACCACGTTCCGGATCGAGCCCAGCCTGGACTCCGGCCCCATCTACGGCGTCGTCACCGAGACGATCCGGCCAACCGACACCGCCGGCGAGTTGCTGGAGCGCCTGGCCGTTTCGGGTGCGGCCCTGCTGTCGACCACGCTGGACGGCATCGCCGACCAGACGCTGTCGCCCCGGCCGCAACCCGTCGAGGGCGTCAGCGTCGCGCCGAAGATCACCGTCGAGCAAGCCCGGGTGCGCTGGGACCTGCCGGCGCTGGTCGTGGAGCGGCGGATCCGCGCGGTCACGCCCAATCCGGGCGCCTGGACGATGATCGGCGAGCTGCGGATCAAGCTCGGCCCGGTGCGCATCGCCCCGGACGCCCCGGAGCCGTTGGCGCCCGGCGCACTTCACGTCGGCCGCAAGGACGTGTGGATCGGGACGGGTTCGCAAGCCGTGCGCCTGGGCCAAATACAGCCCCCCGGAAAGAAACTCATGAATGCCGTCGACTGGGCGCGGGGCGCGCGACTCGACTCCCCGGCGCGCGCGACATGAGCCCGCCCCGACCGCCGGACCGCGGGCGCGGCAGGCGGCGCCGGCCGCTCGACCCCGCGCGGGCCGCCGCGTTCGGCGTGCTGCGGGCGGTCAGCGAGCGTGACGCGTACGCGAACCTGGCCCTGCCCGCCCTGCTGCGCGAACGCGGGATCAGCGGCCGCGACGCCGCGTTCGCCACCGAGCTGACCTACGGCGCCTGCCGGACCCGGGGCCTGCTCGACGCCGTCATCGGCGCGGCCGCAGGCCGCCCGACGGACACCATCGACCCGGTGCTGCTCGACCTGCTGCGGCTGGGCGCCTACCAGTTGCTGCGCACGCGGGTGGACACGTACGCCGCGGTGTCCACCACGGTAGAGCAGGCGGGGATCGAATTCGATTCGGCTCGAGCGGGTTTCGTCAACGGCGTGCTGCGCGCCATCGCCGCCCGGGACGAGAAGTCCTGGGTCGAGGAGCTGGCCCCCGACCAGTCGCGGGATCCGGTCGGATATGCCGCCTTCGTACACGCGCACCCGCGCTGGATCGCGCAGGCCTTCGCCGACGCGCTGGGAGCGGACGCCGGTGAACTCGACGCGGTGCTGGCCAGCGACGACGAACGGCCGCAGGTGCATCTGGCGGCGCGCCCCGGCGTGCTGACCGCCGCGGAGCTGGCCGAGGCCGTGGGCGGCACGGTCGGCAGGTATTCGCCCTATGCGGTGTACCTGCCGGGCGGCGACCCTGGGCGGCTGGCGCCGGTGCGCGACGGCGCCGCGCTGGTCCAGGACGAGGGCAGCCAGCTGGTGGCCCGCGCGCTGACGCTGGCCCCGGTCGACGGCGACGCCGGCCGGTGGCTGGACCTGTGCGCCGGACCGGGTGGCAAGACCGCGCTGCTGGCCGCGCTCGGCGCGGGATCCGGGGCCCGCGTCACGGCGGTGGAGCCGGCGCCCCGCCGCGCCGACCTGGTGGCCGAGAACACCAGGGGCCTACCGGTCGAGGTGTTGCGGGTCGACGGGCGGCAGACCGGACTCGAGCCGACCTTCGACCGGGTGCTGGTCGACGCGCCGTGCACCGGTCTGGGCGCGTTGCGGCGCCGGCCGGAGGCGCGCTGGCGGCGCCAGCCGGCCGACGTGCCGGTGCTCGCCAGCCTGCAGCGCGAGCTGCTGGGCGCCGCGATCGCGTTGACCAGGCCCGGCGGTGTGGTGCTCTACGCGACCTGTTCGCCCCACCTCGCCGAGACCGTCGGGGTGGTCGCCGACGCGCTGCGCCGGCACCCGGTGTGCGAGTTGGACACCCGGCCGTTGTTCGAGCCCGTCACCGGGCTGGGGGACGGGCCGCATGTTCAGCTGTGGCCGCACCGGCACGGCACCGACGCCATGTTCGCCGCCGCGCTGCGCCGCGAAGCGGGGTAGCGCGAGGCGACTGATGGACGGGCCGCCGCCGCGCTGCGCCGCGAAGCGGGGTAGCGCGAAGGCGACTGATGGACGGGCCGCCGCCGCGCTGCGCCGCTTGCCGGCGTGAAGCCTGCGGAGCGGCTCAGTAGTCTGGCGCACATGCCTGGCAACACCGGTAGGCCGCTGATCGCGCCGTCCATCTTGTCCGCTGACTTCGCGCGGCTGGCCGACGAGGCGGCCGCGGTGCGCGGCGCCGACTGGTTGCACGTCGACGTGATGGACAACCACTTCGTGCCCAACCTGACCATCGGCCTGCCGGTGGTCGAGAGCCTGCTGGCCGCCACCACGATCCCGATGGACTGCCATCTGATGATCGAGGACCCCGACCGTTGGGCACCGCCGTACGCCGAGGCGGGCGCCTACAACGTCACCTTTCACGCCGAGGCCACCGACAACCCGGTCGCGGTGGCCCGCGACATCCGCGCCGCGGGCGCCAAGGCGGGGATCAGCGTCAAGCCCGGGACCCCGCTGGAGCCGTACCTGGAAATCCTGCCGCAGTTCGACACCCTGCTCATCATGTCGGTCGAACCCGGCTTCGGCGGCCAGAGCTTCATCCCCGAGGTGCTGAGCAAGGTCCGCACCGCGCGCAAGCTGATCGACGCCGGGGAGCTGACGATCCTGGTGGAGATCGACGGCGGCATCAACGACGACACCATCGAGCAGGCCGCCGAGGCCGGCGTCGACTGCTTCGTCGCCGGCTCGGCCGTCTATGGCGCCCAGGACCCGGAGGCCGCCGTGGCGGCGCTGCGCAGGCAGGCCGCCGCCGCGTCACCGCACCTGCGCCGATGAATCGGCCCGTCGACGGACTCGACGCGGCCATGCGCCTGGCGATCGAGCAGTCCAACCCGGTCAAGGGCACCACATATCCGAATCCGCCCGTGGGCGCGGTCATCCTGGACGCCGACGGCGCGGTCGTCGGCGTCGGGGGCACCGAACCGGCCGGTGGGGATCACGCCGAGGTGTTGGCGTTGCGGCGGGCCGGCGAGCTGGCGGTCGGCGGGACCGCGGTGGTCACGCTGGAGCCGTGCAACCACTACGGCAAGACCCCGCCGTGCGTGAACGCCCTGCTGGCCGCGAAGGTGGGGGCGGTCGTCTACGGCGTCGCCGACCCGAACCCGGCCGCCGCCGGCGGCGCCGCGCGGCTGACCGAGGCGGGCGTGCGGGTGACGTCCGGGGTGCTCGCCGACGCGGTGGCCGGCGGGCCGTTGCGGGAGTGGCTGCACAAGCAGCGGACCGGGCTGCCGCACGTCACCTGGAAATACGCCAGCAGCGTCGACGGCCGCAGCGCGGCCGCCGATGGCACCAGCCAATGGATTTCCAGCGAGGCCTCGCGGCTGGACCTGCATCGGCGGCGCCGTGCCGCCGACGCGATCGTGGTGGGCACCGGCACCGTGCTGGCCGACGATCCGGCGCTGACCGCCCGGTTGCCCGACGGCTCGCTGGCCGACCGGCAACCGCTGCGCGTCGTGGTGGGGATGCGCGAAATACCGCCGGAGGCAAAGGTTCTCAACGACGATTCGCGGACCATGGTGATCCGCACGCACGACCCGGTGGAGGTGATCAAGGCGCTGTCGGACCGCACCGACGTCCTGTTGGAGGGCGGTCCCACCCTCGCCGGCGCCTTCCTGCGGGCGGGGGCGGTCAATCGGATCCTGGCCTACGTCGCGCCGATGCTGCTGGGTGGTCCGGTCTCCGCGGTCGACGACGTCGGGGTATCCACCATCGCGCGGGCGTTGCGCTGGAACTTCGACGGTATCGACCGGGTCGGGCCGGATCTGCTGCTCAGCCTGGTGCCGCGCGGCGAGTAGGAGCGCCTAGCGCTGCTCCCCGAGGGCGACGGTCTGCGGCTCGGGAATTTCCGGTTCGTCGGCGTGTTCCTGGCGGCCGCCGATCAGCAGGCCCAGCAGCGCTCCCACGATGCAGATGACCACGGTGGCACTGAAGATGTCGCCGTACATCATGGCGAACGCCTTGAGGTACATCGTCCCCTGGGCGGCGATCCGCTCCAGCAGGGAGGCGTTGGGGGGTATCGCCGCCGTCAGCCCGGCCACGATCTGGTTGAACCGGTACAGCCCCCACGCGCTGAGCGCGGCCACACCGATGAGCATGCCGGTCATGCGGGCCACCACCACCGCCGCGGAGGCGATGCCGTGCTGCGCCGCGGGAACCACCCGAAGGGCGGCGGAGGTCAGCGGCCCGATCACCAGGCCGAGGCCCACACCGGCCACCAGAAGGTCGGCGTGCAGCACGGGGACGCTGAAAACGCCGAAAAGGTCGTGCTTCTGGCTCAGCACGTCTTGGCGCCAGTAGTGGATCAGCCAGTAGCCGTAGGCGGCGATCAGCAGCCCGACGAAGGTCATCACCCGGTCGCCCACGCGGGTGGCGATCCAGCCGCCCAGCACCGCCCCGATCGGCAGCGCGATCAGGAACCACAGCAGCAGCCCGGCGGCCTGGGTCTGGTCCATCTGCAGCACGCCCTGGCCGAACAGCTCCACGTCCACCAGGGTGACCATCAGCGCCGCACCCGCGGTCAGCGATGCGCCCAGCGCGGCCAGGAACGGGCGGAAGTGCACCCCCGCCGGCTCGATCAGCCGGGTGCGCGAGAACCGTTCCCACAGCATGAACAGCACCGCGACCACGACCGCGCCGATGACCAGCGGCAGCCCGTAGCTCGGCAGGATCTGTTTGCCGTCGGGCTGGGGGTTGTACAGACCGATGACGGCCAGGCCCAGGGCGACCGCGAGCAGCACCCCACCGACGAGGTCGACCCGTTCGGGCTCGTCCACGCGCTCGTGCGACGGCAGGCTGAACTGGATCATCACCATCGCGATCAAGGTCAGTGGGACGTTGATCCAGAACACGTAGCGCCAGTCGTGGAACAGGTACACGATGAAGATCCCGTACAGCGGGCCCAGCACGCTGCCCAGCTCCTGCGCGGCCCCGATGCCGCCCAGCACGCCGGCGCGGTTGCGCTGAGCCCACAGGTCGGCGCCCAGGGCGAGCGTGACCGGCAGCAGCGCGCCGCTCGCCACACCCTGGATGGTGCGGCCGCCGATCAGCAGGTGGAAGTCGCCCCAGTGCCCGGCCAGCGCCGTCACCACCGAACCCACCATGAACAGGGTCAGGCTGACCTGCAGCACCAGCTTGCGGCCGAACCGGTCGGAGGCCCGCCCCAGCAACGGCATGGCGGCGATGTAGCCCAGCAGGTACATCGTGATGATCCAGGTGATGCGCTGCAGCTGGTTGATCGGGATGTGAACGTCGCTCATGATGTCGCGCATGATCGTCACGACGACATAGGCGTCCAGGGCACCCAGCAAGACCGCGAGGCTGCCGGCGCTGATCGCGACGCGGCGCCCGGTCTGCGAACTCATGAACTCACCGGGGGCTTGGTGACCTGAACCTGCTCGCCCCAGTTCGACAGGGTGACCTGGATCGAATTGCCCGAACTCTTCTGCATGTTGGCCTGGACCAGCTGGTGGTCACCGGTCTCCTGGATCCACACCGTGCTCGGCACCGGCTGCGTCGCGTTGAACTGCGGCATGATCTTGTTCACCGCATCCGCCGACACGTTGCCGCTGACGCGGATGGTGTTCTGACCGTTGATGGTCTCGCGGCCCTCGGCCTTGGCGTTGGTGAAGTTCGCCAGCGCGTTGGCCAGCCCGGTGTCGGGGTTGAGCAGCACGGACACGTCGTAGATGTCGGACGCCTTGCCGAAGTCGCTCCACTTGTTCGGCGTCAGCGTGGCGTACAGGGTGCCGTCGACCACCACGAAGTTGGCGTCGATGTCGGAGCCCCCGAGGGTGATGGTGGCGTTGCCCGACGCGGCGGTGGCCGGCGCCGTGGTGAGGTCACCCGTCAGCGTTTTGATGGGGAGCCCCTGGATCTTGCCCTGAATGCTCAGCACCAGGTGCACGCTCTTCACATTCTTGGTGGCGTCGGCCGACTGCTTGACCAAGGTCGTGCCGTCGGGTAGCGGGGCGCCGCTCTGCTTTGAGCCCGACGAGCAGCCGGCGATCAAGGCGGTGGCGAGGGTCAGGGATGCGAGGACGGCCGATAGACGGCGGCGGGTCTGCATACCTTGCATCGTAGAGGGTGCCCGTGACCGGCTTGGGAGACGCGGGGGCGCACTGACGGCCCTGCGCCACCCCTTCGGCCTGCTCACCAGCGCGGCCGCGGCTTTCGTGCGGCCGATTAACTTTCGTGCGGCCGATTAACCTGATGACATGTTCACCGGAATTGTCGAGGAACTCGGAGAGGTGACCGGCCGCGACGTGCTCGCCGACGCCGCGCGGCTGACCATCCGCGGACCGGTCGTGACCTCCGACGCGGGGCACGGCGATTCGATCGCCGTCAACGGGGTCTGCCTCACCGTCGCCGAGCTGCTGCCCGACGGCCAGTTCACCGCCGACGTGATGGCCGAGACGCTCAACCGGTCCAACCTGGGCGCCCTGCAGGTCGGCAGCCCGGTCAACCTCGAGCGCGCCGCGGCGGTCAACAGCCGGCTCGGCGGCCACATCGTGCAGGGGCACGTGGACGGGACCGGCCAGGTGGTGGCCCGGACCCCGTCCGAACACTGGGAAGTGGTGCGGATCGAGATCCCCCCGGCGGTGGCCCGCTACGTCGTCGAGAAGGGGTCGATCACCGTCGACGGGATTTCGCTGACGGTCTCCGGGCTCGGCGGCGGACCGGGCGACTGGTTCGAGGTATCGCTCATCCCCACCACCCGCGAGCTGACCACCCTGGGCCGCGCTCCGGTCGGGACGCAGGTGAACCTCGAAGTCGACGTAATCGCCAAATACGTTGAGCGGCTGATGACGCATAACCCGAGTGAACCCGGCCGCTAGGGCCGGCTGTCGCGGCGAACTCGACTCTTTACGCTCTTGGTGGCGTTGGGGGCGGGCTAGGCGTCCCTAGTCTCGGTGGCGCGAAAGAGGTAATACCACGCGGGGGAAACTCCATATTTTTGGACCTCTGGGTCCCGGTACTTCGGCTCGGCATGACAGAGGTGGTAACCATACTGTGCGAGTAGCGGATTGATATCGGTACCGTCGTCCAACAGTACGGCGTATCGCCCCTCATCGTCAGCGTTAGGAACGATGAAAAGGTATTCGATCTTGAGTTCGGCGCACCGGGAGGCCCAGTAAGCGACGGCCTCAACCGCGCATTCAGAGAAGCTGTGGATGTTGACCGCTAGTTCGATCGTTCCGGGAACGAGATCCTGTTGGTCGTCCAACGCGACGACACGTGTACGTTCCGCGCCTTTTCTCGACAGGTAATACGAGGAGATGAACGTCGACTCGGGGATGGCGTCGATGCAGAAATAGGTATCGATGTTGCTAAACGCCGTTACAGCGCGGTAGGCGAGCCTGCCGTATCCCGCGCCGATATCGAGCACTTTCAACCCCGGCCGGCGCGAGATCTGCAGTGTACGTTGCAGAAACAGCAGCTCACAGACCGAGTCGAGGAGGTCGCGGCTGACGAGCCTCTGATTCCCGTGTTGGTCTGTGTCGGATGTCGGAAACGTAAATACGCCGAAGTCGCCGTCCTCGGTGAGGATGTCTAGAAGACTGAGCGTGTCAATGGTTTTCAAATACGAGTGTGTCAGCGCATGTTTCTCGGGCGTGTTGTTGGCCTGGAACTGCCAGACGTAGCAATTGTCGCCTCGGAAATAGAGCAGATCCTCCGGCGTGACATAACCGGGAGCCCAAACGGCCGGTGTGCCGCTGTTGAGGCCGGCATAGCGCTGGCGTAGCGCTTGGAGCTCGGGATTTGTCGCACGGAGGGTGGCGTAATCAACGGAAGCAACGCCTTGACCCGAGTGCCCTCGCCAGTCGAGAAGCCATGGACGCTTACCGTCCTTGATGCGCTCCAAGTCCTCACTTGACAGGGCCGTCAGCATCTCCTGTGTCGCGCGGGCGAACTGCGACACCGCCACATCGTCGGGAGTGTCCTGCGGCCAGCCGGAAAACGCCATGCCGCTCCCTCATGTCCGTCCGGTTTTTGTTGCTCTTGAGCGTTCCCACGATAATGCTCAGGGAACCGAACTTCACCGCGTGGCGTGTAGGGATGAAAGGCGTCGATAAAGACGTTCAGCGGCTGCTCACCGCGCTAGGCCGCGTTCGGGGAAGCGCCCCATGCCGGTTCGGTCAGCAGGGCTCGCCCGGCGGCGTCCAGTACGGCTCGCCGGACGGCGTGTAGCACGGCGGTGGTGCGTCGGGCGGCGGGACCGTCATCGCACCGGCCGGAAGGACCCAGTTCCCCCAGCGCTGCGGATCTGTGCATCCCCCGACGCTCACATGCCGGCCGCCGACGTCGGCGCACGCATCGGCCGTCGCCCGTTGCGGGGAGGCGATACCCGCTGCCAATCCGGCCGCGAACATCAAGGTCACGGCCGGTACCGCCAGTCTCACTGCGATTCTCATGCTGCTCAGCGTAGATTGCTGGCGCACGATCAGGAGCCGTTTCGCCGCGCCGATCCGCTGGTGCGGCCCATCGCGGGGCACGATCCGGAAAGCGGCGGGACCCGGCGGCGTCTCGCGGGCGCCGGTGGGTCCCTCGCGAAAGACGCGCAATAACGTGGCCCCGGCGGTGGTTCATACTTAATGCAAGACTTGGGCTCTTCCTGCGGACCCCTGAGACAGCAAGGTAGCGACGATGACGAGGTTGGACTCCGTCGAGAGGGCGGTTGCCGACGTTGCGGCCGGTAAGGCCGTGGTCGTCATCGACGACGAGGACCGCGAGAACGAAGGCGACCTGATCTTCGCCGCCGAAAAGGCGACGCCGGAGCTGGTGGCGTTCATGGTGCGCTACACCTCGGGGTACCTGTGCGTCCCGCTGGACGGCGCGATCTGCGACCGGCTGGGCCTGCTGCCCATGTACGCGGTGAACCAGGACAAGCACGGCACGGCCTACACCGTCACCGTCGACGCAAGAAACGGTGTGGGGACGGGGATCTCGGCCTCCGATCGCGCCACCACCATGCGCCTGCTGGCCGATCCCGCCAGCGTCGCCAACGATTTCACCCGCCCCGGCCATGTGGTTCCGTTGCGCGCCAAGGACGGCGGCGTGTTGCGCCGCCCCGGCCACACCGAGGCCGCCGTCGACCTGGCCCGGATGGCCGGATTGCAGCCCGCGGGCGCGATCTGCGAGATCGTCAGCCAAAAGGACGAGGGCTCGATGGCGCAGACCGACGAGTTGCGGGTCTTCGCCGACGAGCACGACCTCGCGCTGATCACCATCGCCGATCTGATCGAGTGGCGGCGCAAGCACGAGAAGCACATCGAGCGGATCGCCGAGGCCCGCATACCGACCCGGCACGGCGAGTTCCGCGCCATCGGCTACGCGAGCATCTATGAGGACGTCGAACACGTGGCGCTGGTGCGCGGTGAGATCGCGGGGCCGAATGCCGACGGCGACGACGTGCTGGTCCGCGTGCACTCCGAGTGCCTGACCGGTGACGTCTTCGGTTCCCGCCGCTGCGATTGCGGGCCCCAACTCGACGCGGCGATGGCGATGGTCGCGCGAGAGGGGCGCGGCATCGTGCTCTACATGCGCGGCCACGAGGGCCGCGGCATCGGTCTGATGCACAAACTGCAGGCCTACCAGCTGCAGGATGCCGGCGAGGACACCGTCGACGCCAATCTCAAACTCGGATTGCCCGCCGACGCACGGGATTACGGAATCGGGGCGCAGATCCTGGTCGATCTCGGGGTCCGCTCGATGCGGCTGCTGACCAACAATCCGGCCAAGCGGGTCGGGCTGGATGGCTACGGCCTGCACATCATCGAGCGGGTGCCGCTGCCGGTGCGCGCCAACGCGGAGAACATCCGCTACCTGATGACCAAGCGTGACAAGATGGGCCACGACCTGGCGGGCTTGGACGATTTCCACGAATCCGTCCATCTGCCAGGCGAATTCGGTGGTGCTTTGTGAGCTGTGCCGGCCACGACGCAGAACACGATGCAGGACGAAGCGATGAGAAGGAGTGGCGCCGATGAGCCCTGCGGCGGGAGTGCCGGATTTTCCCCCGTTGGACGCATCCGGTCTGCGCCTGGCCATCGTCGCGAGCACCTGGCACACCGAAATCTGCGACGCGCTCCTGGCCGGTGCGCGCAAGGTGGCGTCCGAGTCGGGTATCGACGACCCGACGGTGGTCCGGGTGATCGGCGCGATCGAGATCCCGGTGGTGGCGCAGGAACTGACCCGCAACCACGACGCCGTGGTCGCCCTGGGTGTGGTAATCCGCGGCCAGACACCGCATTTCGACTATGTGTGCGATGCCGTGACGCAGGGACTGACCCGGGTCTCGCTGGACTCTTCCACCCCGGTGGCCAACGGGGTGCTGACCACCGACACCGAGGAGCAGGCCCTGGACCGCGCTGGCCTGCCGGAATCGGCCGAGGACAAGGGCGCCCAGGCGACCGGCGCGGCACTGCAGACCGCGCTGACACTGCGTGACCTGCGCGCCCGGTCGTGACCGACCGCGAGGAATGGGACGTCGAGTTGCGTCCCCACCGCACGCCGATATTCGTCTACGGCGCGGCATTCACCATCGTCGCGGTGCACGTCGCGATCGGCTTTCTGCTCAAGGTCGGCTCCACCGGGGTGGTTTTCCACACCAGCGACCAAGTGGCGATGGCGCTGCTCGGTGTGGTCCTGGCGGGCGTGATCCTGCTGTTCGCCCGGCCGCGGCTTCGAGTCGGGGCGGCCGGAATGTCGGTGCGTAACCTGTTGGGCGACAAGCTTATCGAATGGCCAGACGTCGCCGGGATCTCGTTCCCGGCGGGCAATCGCTGGGCGCGCCTCGACCTGCCCGACGACGAGTACATCCCCGTGATGGCCATTCAGGCCGTCGACAAGGAGCGCGCGGTCAACGCGATGGACACCGTGCGGTCGCTGCTCGCGCGGTATCGGCCCGACCTGCGTACCCACTGAGAGGGCTATCCGTGCCCGGCACGGATAGCCCTTCAGGTGGACGGGTCAGAAGTTCTTACAGTCGGTCATCATCTGCTGGAAGATCGGCAAAGCCTGCTGCGCGCCCTGGTTGTGCTCGATGGCGTGCAGCAGGTTCACGCGCTGATCCGGCGACGAGGCCAGGTACTGCTGCAGGAACTGCTGGTTCGGTGGCGACTGGTCGAGGTACTGAGCGGCCATCGGGTTTTCCGCGTGCACGGCCCGCATGGCCTGGTCGTAACTGCAGGTCGTGTTGATCATCGGGCCGTAGTCGGGGGCAGCTGATGCGACCCCAGCGGCGGCGGTCGACGCCAATGCCAGACCGCCGACCCCGATCGCGAGCCTGGTCAACGAGCGCTTGAACATCTGTGGACTCCCTCCATTGATTACCACCCACTGTAACGTCCAGCTACACCCCTGGTAACCAGAACGGCGTTCGCTCAAACCGGCCGCCCCCGCCGCGCGGGACCAAAACCCCAGCTCGTCGGCCCTATTCCGGGGATCGATGAGCCCCTCGGCGGCCCACTCCGGCGTCGAATCCGCGTTCGCCGTTGGCGGCGCCGGGCCCGATCCAACCACCGCATCCCGACAAACCGCCGGCTCGTCAGCGGCTATTAGCCTGAATGGGTGCCAGATCCCGCCACCTACCGCCCCCCGTCCGGGTCCATCCCGGTCGAGCCGGGCGTCTATCGATTCCGGGATGCGCACGGGCGGGTCATCTACGTCGGCAAGGCCAAGAGCCTGCGCAGCCGGCTGACGTCGTACTTCGCCGACGTCGCCGGCCTGCACCCGCGAACCCGACAGATGGTGACCACCGCCGCCAAGGTGGAGTGGACGGTGGTCAACACCGAAGTCGAGGCGTTGCAGCTCGAATACAACTGGATCAAGGAGTTCGATCCGCGCTTCAACGTCCGCTACCGCGACGACAAGTCCTACCCGGTGCTGGCCGTCACCCTCAACGAAGAGTTTCCCCGGCTGATGGTCTACCGCGGCCCGCGCCGCAAGGGCGTCCGCTATTTCGGGCCCTACTCCCACGCGTGGGCGATCCGGGAGACGCTGGACCTGCTCACCCGGGTGTTCCCGGCCCGTACCTGTTCGGCCGGTGTGTTCAAGCGGCACAAGCAGATCGACCGCCCGTGCCTGCTCGGCTACATCGACAAGTGCTCGGCGCCGTGCGTCGGGCGGGTCAGCGCCGAGCAGCACCGCCAGATCGTCGACGACTTCTGCGACTTCTTGTCCGGCAAGACCGACCGGTTCGCCCGCGAGCTGGAACAGCGGATGCACGCCGCCTCCGACGAACTCGACTTCGAGCGGGCGGCCCGCCTTCGTGACGACCTGGGCGCCCTCAAGCGCGCCATGGAAAAGCAGGCCGTGGTGCTCGGCGACGGCACCGACGCCGACGTGGTCGCCTTCGCCGACGACGAGCTGGAGGCGGCGGTCCAGGTGTTCCACGTCCGCGGCGGCCGGGTGCGCGGCCAGCGCGGCTGGATCGTCGAAAAGTCGGCCGAGGCCGGTGATTCCGGCGAGGAGCAGTTGGTCGAGCAGTTCCTGACGCAGTTCTACGGCGAGCAGGCCGAACTGGGTGGCCAGGACAACCAAGGGGCCGACGAAGCGGCCAACCCGGTGCCGCGCGAGGTGCTGGTGCCCTGCCTGCCGTCGAACTCCGGGGAATTGACCAGCTGGCTGTCCGGCCTGCGCGGTTCGCGGGTCGCGCTGCGGGTCCCGCGCCGCGGCGACAAGCGGGCGCTGGCCGAGACCGTGCAACGCAACGCCAAAGAGGCGCTGCAGCAGCACAAGCTGAAGCGCGCCGGCGACTTCAACGCGAGATCGGCTGCCCTGCAGAACATTCAGGATGCCCTCGGGCTGGCCGATGCGCCGCTGCGCATCGAATGCGTCGACATCAGCCACGTCCAGGGCACCGACGTGGTGGGTTCGTTGGTGGTGTTCGAGGATGGCCTGCCGCGCAAGTCGGACTACCGCCACTTCGGGATCCGCGAAGCCGCGGGGCAGGGACGCTCCGACGACGTCGCCTCGATCGCCGAGGTGACCCGCCGCCGGTTCGCGCGGCACCTGAGCGAGCAGAACGACCCGAATATGCTTTCGCCCGAAGGGAAATCCCGCCGGTTCGCCTATCCGCCCAATCTCTACGTCGTCGACGGTGGCGCGCCGCAGGTCAATGCGGCCAGCGCCGTGCTGGAAGACCTGGGCGTCACCGACGTCGCGGTGATCGGCCTGGCCAAGCGGCTGGAAGAGATATGGGTGCCGTCCGAGCCGGATCCGGTCATCATGCCGCGCAACAGCGAGGGCCTCTATCTGCTGCAGAGGATTCGTGACGAGGCGCACCGGTTCGCCATCACCTACCATCGCAGCAAGCGATCCAAGCGAATGACCGCCTCGGCGCTGGATTCGGTGCCAGGATTGGGGGAACATCGCCGCAAGGCGCTGGTAACCCATTTCGGATCGATAGCCCGCCTCAAGGAGGCCACCGTCGACCAGATCACGGCCGTTCCCGGTATCGGGGTGGCCACCGCCACCGCCGTCCTGGAGGCGTTGCGGCCCGAGCAGCCCGCGGAAGCCGAATGACGGGTGAGTTGGCGGAGGGCCGCCCGATGGATTCCCGTCCAGACGGGGGGGCCGGCATCGACGTCGTGCTGGTGACCGGATTGTCCGGCGCCGGGCGGGGTACCGCCGCCAAGGTGCTCGAGGACCTCGGCTGGTATGTGGCCGACAACCTGCCGCCCCAGCTGATCACCCGCATGGTCGATTTCGGGCTGGCCGCCGGTTCGCGGATCACGCAGCTGGCGGTGGTGATGGACGTGCGGTCGCGCGGCTTCACCGGTGACCTCGACGAGGTGCGCAACGAGCTGGCCACCCGCAGCATCAGGCCGCGCGTCGTGTTCATGGAAGCATCCGACGACATGCTGGTGCGCCGCTACGAACAGAACCGCCGCAGCCACCCCCTGCAGGGCGACCAGACCCTGGCCGAGGGCATCGCCGCCGAGCGCCGGATGCTGGCCCCGGTGCGCGCCACGGCCGACCTGATCATCGACACGTCGACGCTGTCGGTGCGCGGCCTGCGGGAGAGCATCGAGCGCGCGTTCGGCGGCGACACCGGCACGTCGATCAGCGTCACGGTCGAATCGTTCGGCTTCAAGTACGGCCTGCCGATGGACGCCGACATGGTGATGGACGTCCGGTTCCTGCCCAACCCGCACTGGGTGGACGAGCTGCGTCCGCTCACCGGGCAGGACCCGGCGGTCAGCGAGTACGTGTTGAGCCAGCCCGGCGCCGCGGATTTCCTGGACGCCTACCATCGGTTGCTGTCTTTGGTCGTCGACGGTTACCGCCGGGAGGGCAAGCGCTACATGACGGTCGCCATCGGCTGCACCGGCGGCAAGCATCGCAGCGTCGCGATCGCCGAGGCGCTGATGGGGCTGCTCAAGGGCAATCCCCAATTGTCGGTGCGGGCGCTGCACCGGGATCTGGGTCGCGAATGAGCGCGCCGACGAATCAGGGCATCGTCGCGCTCGGCGGGGGACACGGCCTGTACGCGACGTTGTCCGCGGCACGCCGGCTGACGCCTCATGTCACCGCCGTGGTGACCGTCGCCGACGACGGCGGTTCCTCTGGGCGGCTGCGCAGCGAACTCGATGTGGTGCCGCCGGGCGATCTGCGAATGGCGTTGGCGGCCTTGGCGTCCGACAGCCCGCACGGACGGTTGTGGGCGACCATCCTGCAGCACCGGTTCGGCGGCAACGGCGCGTTGGCCGGGCACCCGATCGGCAACCTGATGCTCGCCGGGCTGTCGGAGGTGCTGGCCGACCCGGTGGCCGCGCTGGACGAGCTCGGCCGCATCCTCGGCGTGAAGGGCAGGGTGTTGCCGATGTGCCCGATCGCGCTGCAGATCGAGGCCGACGTGTCCGGCCTGGAGACCGATCCGCGGATGTTCCGGCTGATCCGCGGCCAGGTGGCGGTCGCCACCACACCGGGCAAGGTGCGGCGGGTGCGGCTGCTGCCGTCCGACCCCCCGGCGACCCGGCAGGCCGTCGACGCCATCATGGCCGCCGACCTGGTGGTGCTGGGCCCCGGCTCGTGGTTCACCAGCGTGATCCCGCACGTGCTGGTGCCGGGGCTCGCGGCGGCGCTGCGGGCCACCACCGCCCGTCGCGCGCTGGTGCTCAATCTGGTGGCCGAGCCGGGGGAAACGGCGGGCTTCTCCGTCGAGCGGCATCTGCACGTGTTGGCCCAGCACGCACCGGGTTTCACCGTGCACGACATCATCATCGACGCCGAGCGCGTGCCCGGCGAGCGCGAGCGGGAGCACCTGCGCCGCACCGCGACGCTGCTTTCGGCCGAGGTCCACTTCGCCGACGTGGCCCGACCTGGTACACCTTTACATGACCCAGGCAAGCTCGCGGCGGCCCTGGACGGGGTCCGGGCGGCCCGCAAGGGTCCGGGAGCGTCCCCGGTCACGGCCGCCGCGGATATCCGGGTCGACGGTGCAAGCCCACAGCCCGGTGGCAATGGACCGGCCGGCAGCGGACCAAGGGGTGACGACGCGTGGCGATGACGACCGAAGTCAAGGACGAGCTCAGCCGCCTGGTCGTGAAGTCGGTCAGTGCGCGTCGCGCGGAAGTGACGTCTCTGCTGCGGTTCGCCGGCGGGTTGCACATCGTCGGCGGTCGCGTGGTCGTGGAGGCCGAGGTGGACCTGGGCAACGTCGCGCGGCGGCTGCGCAAGGACATCTTCGAGCTCTACGGCTACAACGCCGTCGTGCATGTGTTGTCCGCCAGCGGGATTCGCAAGACCACCCGGTACGTGTTGCGGGTGGCCAACGACGGCGAGGCGCTGGCCCGCCAGACTGGGCTGCTCGACAACCGCGGACGCCCGGTGCGCGGTCTGCCCGCCCAGGTGGTCGGCGGCAGCATCGCGGACGCCGAAGCCGCCTGGCGCGGAGCCTTCCTTGCGCACGGGTCGCTGACCGAGCCGGGACGGTCGTCGGCGTTGGAGGTCAGCTGCCCCGGACCCGAGGCGGCGCTGGCCTTGGTCGGCGCCGCGCGCCGGCTCGGGGTCAGCGCGAAGGCCCGCGAGGTCCGCGGCGCCGACCGGGTGGTGGTGCGTGACGGCGAGGCGATCGGCGCGCTGCTGACCCGGATGGGCGCCCAGGACACCCGGCTCATCTGGGAGGAGCGCCGGATGCGCCGCGAGGTCCGGGCGACGGCCAACCGGCTGGCCAACTTCGACGACGCCAACCTGCGCCGCTCGGCGCGGGCCGCCGTCGCGGCGGCCGCCCGGGTGGAACGCGCGCTGGAGATCCTCGGCGACACCGTCCCCGACCACCTGGCCTCGGCCGGCAAGCTGCGCGTCGAGCACCGGCAGGCCTCGCTGGAGGAGCTGGGCCGGCTCGCCGACCCGCCGATGACGAAAGACGCTGTCGCGGGACGCATTCGGCGGCTGCTGTCGATGGCCGATCGCAAGGCGAAAATCGAGGGCATCCCGGACACCGAATCGGCGGTGACACCGGATCTACTGGAAGACGCGTAACCGGTCGCGTCATTTGCTGGTCGCAACGGGTGGGTGGGGGATACGGTCGGGTGATGAAACGGCTTTCGAGCGTTGACGCGGCGTTCTGGTCGGCCGAAACCGCGGGCTGGCACATGCATGTGGGCGCACTGGCGATTTGCGACCCGAACGATTCGCCCGAGTACAGCTTCGAGCGGCTCCGCGAACTCATCATCGAGCGCCTGCCCGAGCTGCCGCAGCTGCGGTGGCGGGTCACCGGTGCGCCGCTCGGCCTGGACCGGCCGTGGTTCGTCGAAGACGAGGAATTGGACATCGACTTCCACATCCGGCACATCGCCGTCCCGTCGCCCGGCGGCCGCCGCGAACTCGAGGAGCTGGTGGGCCGGCTCATGTCCTACAAGCTGGACCGTGCCCGGCCGTTGTGGGAGATGTGGGTCATCGAGGGCGTCGAGGGCGGCCGGGTCGCCTCGCTGACCAAGATGCACCACGCCATCGTCGACGGCGTCTCCGGTGCCGGCCTGGGTGAAATCCTGCTGGACGTCACGCCGGAACCGCGCCCGCCGCAACAGGAAACGGTCGGATCACTGGTGGGCTCGCGGATTCCGGGCATCGAACGGCGGGCTGTGGGCGCGCTCATCAATGTCGGCGTCAAGACGCCCTTCCGCATCGCGCGGCTCGTGGAGCAGACCGTGCGCCAGCAGATCGCCGCGCTGGGTGTGAGCGACCGGCCCCCGCGGTACTTCGAAGCGCCCAAGACCCGGTTCAACGCGTCCGTGTCCCCGCATCGGCGGATCACCGGCTGCCGCGTCGAGCTGGCCCGGGCCAAGGCGGTCAAGGACGCTTACGGCGTCAAGCTCAACGACGTCGTGCTGGCGCTGGTCTCCGGCGCCGCGCGCGAATACCTGCAGAAGCGAGGCGAGCTGCCCGCCAAACCGCTCATCGCCCAGATCCCCGTCTCCACCCGCACCGACGACGACAAGGACGACGTCGGCAACAAGGTGAGTTCGATGACCGTGTCGCTGGCCACCGACATCGACGATCCGGCCGAGCGGCTGCGGGCCATCCACGAAAGCACCCAGACCGCCAAGCTGATGGCCAAGGCATTGTCGGCACACCAGATCATGGGCCTGACCGAGACCACGCCGCCGGGGTTGCTGCAGCTGGCCGCGCGGGCCTACACGGCCAGTGGGCTGTCGCGAAACCTGGCTCCCATCAACCTGGTTGTCTCCAATGTGCCGGGTCCGCCGTTCCCGTTGTACATGGCCGGCGCCAAACTGGATTCGCTGGTTCCGCTCGGGCCGCCCGTCATGGACGTCGCCCTGAACATCACCTGCTTCTCCTACACCGACTATCTGGACTTCGGCTTCGTGACGACGCCCGAGGTGGCCAACGACATCGACGACATGGCCGACCGCATCGAGCCGGCGCTCACCGAGCTCGAGAAGGCGGCCGCGGGGGAGTGAGCGGCTCGACCGTCGCGTAGCCGGGACGATCGGCGGCGGCCGCCGGCTCGGCATTTGCGGGGCAACTCGCGCGAACAGCTATGGGACTTTATGCCCTAGCTGCGCCTCGACGTGTGGCCATAATTAGAACAAGTTACAGGTCAGCCTTTATGGCCGCTGTACAGCGAAAACAACGAAATACTTGACCGATGTTGCAACGTACTCTAGTGAGGTGCTCGGTGCGCACGTCAGGAGGTAAGCAGTGACGTCCCTTCGACACGTTGATGCCCAGTCCGTGTTGGCCGCCATCGACGATCTTCTGCCCAAGCTGCGGCAGCGGGCAGAGGAGACCGAGGACCTGCGGCGGCTGCCGGACGCCACCGTGAGCGAACTGCAAGAAATCGGCTTCTTCCGGATGCTGCAGCCGGGGCAGTGGGGCGGGATGCAGTGCGACCCGACGGTGTTCTTCGAGGCCGTCCGGCGCCTGGCCAGTGCGTGCGGGTCCACCGGGTGGGTGGCATCGATCCTCGGCGTGCACAACTGGCACGCGGCGCAGTTCGACCAGCGGGCCCAACAAGACGTGTGGGGCGAGGACGCCAACGTGCGTATCTCCTCGTCCTACGCCCCGATGGGCGCCGGTCAGGTTGTCGACGATGGTTATCTGGTCAACGGCTCGTGGAATTGGTCGTCGGGTTGCGACCACGCCACGTGGACCTTCGTCGGTGGCCCGGTGATCAAGGACGGTCAGCCGGTCGACTTCGGCAGCTTCTTGATCCCGAGAGGTGATTACCGCATCGACGACGTCTGGCATGTCGTCGGCCTGAAGGGCACCGGCAGCAACACCCTGGTCGTCAAGGACGTCTTCGTGCCCCGGCACCGATTCCTGTCCTACCAGTCGATGAACGAGGGCACCGCCCCCGGGCTGGTGGCCAACACCGATCCCGTCTACAAAATGCCTTGGGGCACTATGCATCCCACCACGATCACCGCCCCCATCGTCGGCATGGCCTACGGCGCCTACGAATCCCACGTCGAGCATCAAGGCAAGCGGGTGCGCGCGGCGTTCGCCGGCGAGAAGTCCAAAGACGACCCCTTCGCCAAGGTGCGTATCGCCGAGGCGGCCAGCGATATCGACGCCGCGTGGCGACAGCTGATGGGCAACGTCGGCGACGAGTACTCGTGTCTGGTGGCGGGCCGCGAGGTCCCGTTCGAGCTGCGGACCCGGGCCCGTCGCGACCAGGTGCGCGCCACCGCTCGCGCGGTTGCCTCGATCGACCGGTTGTTCGACGCTTCGGGCGCCACCGCGCTGGCCAATAGCGCTCCGATTCAACGATTCTGGCGCGACGCGCACGCCGGCCGTGTGCACGCCGCCAACGATCCCGAGCGGGCCTACTTGATTTTCGGCAACCACGAATTCGGGCTGCCACCCGCCGACACGATGGTCTAATTCACCGAGGTCTGACTCGCAGAGGAGCCACCGATGACCTGCCCTCACCTTCCGCCCGGCTTCGACCCCACCGACCCGGACATCTACGCCGAGCGCCTTCCCGTCGGGGAGCTCGCCGAACTTCGCCGCAACGCACCCATTTGGTGGTGTGACCAGCCGATCGGCAAGGGTGGCTTCAACGACGGCGGCTTCTGGGTGGTGACGAAACACAAGGACGTGAGGGAGGTTTCGCTGCGCAACGACGTCTTCTCCAGCTGGCTCAACGGCGCGATTCCGCGCTTCGCCGACGACATGAAGCGGGAAGACATCGACCTGCAGCGGTTCGTTCTGCTCAACATGGACCCGCCGCAGCACACGCGGCTGCGCAGGATCATCTCCCGCGGTTTCACGCCGCGCGCGATCGGGCGGCTCCGCGACCAGCTCAACGAGCGGGCGCAGGCCATCGCCAAGGCGGCCGCCGCCCAGGCTTCCGGCGATTTCGTGGAGCAGGTCGCGTGCGAACTGCCGCTGCAGGCCATCGCCGGGCTGCTCGGCGTGCCGCAGGAGGACCGCGGCAAGCTGTTCCGGTGGTCCAACGAGATGACCGGCGCCGAGGATCCTGAGTACGCGGATGTCGATCCCAAGGAGTCATCGGCGGAGGTGCTGGCCTACGCGATGAAGATGGCCGAGGTGAAGACCGAAAACCCCGGCGACGACATCGTTTCCACGCTGCTCCAGGCGGACATCGACGGCGAGAAGCTCTCCGACGACGAGTTCGGGTTTTTCGTGATGATGCTGGCGGTCGCCGGCAACGAGACCACCCGCAATTCGATCACCCAGGGCATGATGGCGTTCGCCCACTTTCCCGATCAGTGGGAGCTGTACAAGAAGGAGCGTCCGGAGACCGCGGCGGACGAGATCGTCCGGTGGGCCACCCCGGTTACCGCATTCCAGCGCACCGCCAAGCAGGACACCGAGCTGTCGGGCGTGACGATCAAGAAGGGCCAGCGGGTGTTGATGTTCTACCGCTCGGCCAACTTCGACGAGGACGTCTTCGCCGACCCGTTCGCATTCGACATCTTGCGTAACCCCAACCCGCACGTCGGATTTGGCGGCACCGGCGAGCACTACTGCATCGGAGCCAACCTGGCCAAGCTGACGATCAACCTCATGTTCAATGCCATCGCGGACCACATGCCCGACCTCACGCCCATCGCGAAACCGGAACGAATCCGGTCGGGGTGGCTCAACGGCATCAAGCACTGGCAGGTCGACTACACCGGCAAGTGTCCGGTCGCGCACTGACGCCCCGCTATTGGGGCTGCTCAACCTTGGGCCGCAGATTCTCGTCCACCTCGGCGTGCCAGTGCTTGTTCGCGGCCGTGGTGTCGACCTCGTACTCGAAGCGGTCGGTCATCTGCGGTGTGACGTCGGCGGCGTCCGCATAGAACTGCTGATACCAGCGGCGCAGCTGATAGACCGGGCCGTCCTCTTCCACCAGCAACGGGTTTTCGATCCGGGTCTTGTGCTTCCAGATTTCGACGTCCTGCAAGAAGCCCATGCTGACGCCCTCGGTGAACGCTTCGGACAGTTTCTCGGTGGCGGCCTCGTCCATGCCCTCGGGCTTCCGCACGATGATGCCCCACTGCAGCATGAAGGAGTTCTGCGTGACGGGGTAGTGGCAGTTGACGAGGATCGATTCCACTTTGTAGCCGCCGTAGCTGTTGTGCAGCCAGTTGATCATGAACGACGGGCCGAAGTAGGAGGCCTCGGAGTCCAGTGTTTGTTCGCCGGTGTAGTGCGAACCGCCGAGCAGCACATCGGGCCGGCCGACGGTGCGCAGGTATTGCGAGGCGATATGCCCCTCGAAGACGTTCTTGAAGTACGTCGGGAAGCCGTAGTGGATGTAGAAGAAGTGCGCCATGTCGACGATGTTGTCGACGATCTCGCGGCAGTTCGAACCCTCGATGAGCTGACTGCGCCACCGCCAGTCCGTCCACGCGTCGCTGGCGGCCTCGGGAATGTCGGGGATCTGCAATTCCGGTGATGGCGGGTTGCCCTCGTGGTCGTGCCAGACGAATAGCAGACCGTTGTGCACCTCGGTAGGCCACGACCGGGTGCGCGCCATTCGGGGTGTGCGCTTGGCATACGGCACCTCTTTGCACCTGCCGTCGCCGCCCCAACGCCAGTCGTGGAACGGGCACGCGACGGTGTCGCCCTTGACCACGCCCTGCGACAAGTCTCCGCCCATGTGCCGGCAGTACGCGTCGAGCACTCGCAGATTGTGGTCGGTGTCGGCGAAGACGACGAGCTTGGTGCCGAAGATGTTGACCGGGTGGGGCTTGCCGTCGAGGAAGTCCTGGGCCACGCCCAGGCAGTGCCAGCCGCGAGCGAACCGGGTCGGCAACGTTCCAACGTCGATCTCCCGGACGCCGACCCCAGCGGTATCGATACTCACTTCGCGCCTCCAGTCGCTTACCGCACCGAACTAGAACACGTTATAGTTTCCGCTCGTCGTCCCGAGAAGAATGCAGGCAAAAGCCACTACATATGTGACTTATTGCCCTAGTAGGACGGGGCGTGCTGGATCTCGGCTAGCGGGCGTTGTGTCAATCGGGTTCGTCGTCGTCGTTGCGGAGGAATCTTTCGGGGTGGTGGTAGTTGTTGGTTCTGGGTTGGCCGCGGTCGAGGTGGGGTGGGGGGAGCCATTCGGTGTGGCCGCGGGCGTTGGTGCGGGTGGTCCAGCCTTTTTCGGCGAGGCGGTTGTCGGGGCCGCAGGCCAGGGTGAGGTCGTCGATGTCGGTGCGCCGGGTGGTTGTCCAGCCGCGAACGTGGTGGACCTGGCTGTGGTAGGCCGGCGCATCGCAGCCCGGTTTGGTGCAGCCGCGATCCTTGGCATACAACATGATTCGTTGTGCGGGGGAGGCCAGCCGTTTGGTGTGCCACAGCGCCAGCGACTTGCCCTTGTCGAAGATGGCCAGGTAGTGGTGGGCGTGGCCGGCCCAGCGGATCACATCCGACATGGGCACCAGCGTGCCGCCGGCGGTCAACGCCTTACCGGCGGCCGCTTCGAGATCGGTCAGCGTGGTGGTGACCACGATCGACACCGGCAGCCCGTTGTGCGAGCCCAGTTCCCCGGAGGCCAGCAGGCCGCGCAGTCCGGCCAGGAAGGCGTCGTGGTTGCGTTGGGCTTGAGATCGGGTGTCGCGCCGGACCGCGTCCTCATCCGGTGTCGCATCGACCACCGGTGTCTGGTCGTCGGGGTTGCACGCCCCGGGCGCGGCGAGCTTGGCCAGCATGGCCTCGATGGCGGCCCGCAACTCCGGGGTCACCAGGCCGCTGATGCGGGACATGCCGTCGAACTCCTGCGTGCCCAGCGTGATGGCGCGTTTGCGGGCTCGCTCGGCGTCGCTGAAGTCCCCGTCGGGGTGTAGCCAATCCATCACCCGCTGGGCGTATTTGGCCAATTCGTCGGGGCGGTATCCGGCGGCCTTGCCGGCCAGGTCGGCCTCGGCGGCCTGCCGGGTGCACGCGTCGATCTCGGCGGGCAGCTGGGCCAAAAAGCTGCGGATCACCTTGACGTGCCCGTCGCCGATGAGCCCGGCGCGTTGCCCGGCCGCGGTCGCGCTGAGCTGTGGGACCAACGGTGCCCCGGTCAACGCCCGACGCTCCCCGAGATCCTGGGCTTCCTCGATGCGCCGGGCGGCCTCGGCTTTGGTGATGCGCAACCGGTCGGCCAGCCCCACCCGCAGCGCCCCGCCCAACTCCTCGGGGCTGGCCTGCGCGCTCAGCTGGTTGATCAACGCGTGCTGCGGGGTGCGCAGCCTACGGGCCACGCATTCCAGGCGCTCCAGGGCGCGCAACCGCTCCGGGGTGGTCAGCACGTCAAAAGACAACCCGCACAACCGGTCCACGTCATCATCGAACGCGTCGAAGACCTCCACGATCTCCTCACGACTGCTCGCACCCATGCCCTAAACTCTAGGAACACCCACCGACAAAAACGGCCATTGTGTGACCACAGAAGCGAAAGTGACACAAGGGAATACAAAGATCGGACTCCCCGCGACTGCTCCGGTGAAAGCCGTTGGGCGCTGGCCAACCCAGTCAGCTGACGCGCATCGGCAACGACTCCAGGCCCCGTAAAGAAACAATGCATCGGAGCCGCAGACTTTCCCGGGGCGCAGTGAGCTCCAGATTGTCAAACCGCTGCAGTAACTCGGTGAGCGCGATGCGGCCCTCCAATCTCGCGAGATGATGCCCAAGGCAGTAGTGCGCGCCGGACGCAAAGGCCAAGTGCTTATTCGGCCCCACGTCCTTCGTCGTCGTCTTCATTTTGGAGGCGATTTTCGAGGACCACGTTGCGTCAGCGAGGCACGTGTTTCTGCTTCGACGGGCCAGTCCCGTGATGCGTGTCGTTCGTGGATTGGCAGCGACGACATCCTCGGATAGAGGATCACTGGGCCGAGCCAACGCGCAACAAAGCGGCGGAGTGCGATTCCGTCGCGGTGCGGCTGTCCGGGATCGGTCAGGAGGGACTGCACGGTGCGCAAGGTCATTTCCGCAAGCTCCCGGAGCGCGGTGGTGTCGAAGCCGTGAAGCGTCCAATCCACATCGAGGCGGTGGAACGCCGACAAGCAAAATGCGATCGCGGTGTCGGAGGTTAGCGAGATGGCATCTTCGTCCTCCGGTCGCCGCGTCAGCAGGCTTTCCAGTTGTGGATCGCCGACGAGATTCTCGATTCCGAACGACACGCATTCGACGACGGCAATGACCGGGTCATTCTGTCCGCTGGTGCGTTGTAGAGCCTGGTCGATGAAACCGTCGACCGCACGCATCGCGCTGGCAATGAGCAGAGCGTCAGCATTGGGGAAGTAGCGGTACACCGTTTGGCGAGTTACACCGAGTTTTCGGGCGACGTCGGCCAGGCGGATCGCCGGTCCGTGTTCGGCGACCACTTCGTCCACCGCATCCAGAATGCGGGCGATTGCCTCCTCGTCCGAGGCGGGCGTCGAGCCCGCCCAGCCGCGACTACGCATCCGCTGCCACAAGCATTTCGGCCTCGAACTCGATCTCGAGAGTTGTTGGGCCGGTCATACCGAGCAGAGACTTCCACGGCGTCGGACCGACGCGACGAGGTGCCGTGAGGCGTCGGGTGAGGACTGTGAGTGCTTCCGCCAACTCCCGGCGTGCGAGGTTGGCCCCTAGGCAGTAGTGCGCGCCACCACCGAAAGTCAGAATCGGGGGCAGGTCGTTGCGCGCGATGTCGAACCGGTCCGCATCGTGATAAATCGCCGGATCACGATTGGCCGCAAAGGTATTCACAACTACGAACGTCCCTACCGGGAACATGAAACCGCCGAATTCGGCATCCTCAGTGGCGGCGCGCGGCGCGATACACACCGCCGGTGAGTGGCGCATGCTCTCCTCGACCGCCTGCATCGCAAGCTCGGGTTGATTGCCCAGCTTCGCCCACTGGTCCGGATGCTCGCAGAGCACCTGCACCGACGCGGCCAATTGGTGTCGCGTCGTATCCGTTCCTGCCATCAAGAAGCCGGCGACCAGCATGCGGAGTTCGTCGAGACTCAGCCGATCACCGTCGCTCTCGGCGCGAATGAGCTCGGAAAGCAGGTCATCGGTCAGACTGTTCCGGCGGGCGGCGACCATGTCGTCGACGTACGCATCCAGCTCGCCCCACGCCCGCATGATCGCGCCTTCATCGAAGGTGGCATCGGGCTGAAAATTGAAGGCCTTGAAGATTTCGTCGGTCCACTCTGAGAACAGACGCCAGTCCTCGCGAGGCGCACCGATCAGCGCGCACATGATCGGGGTGGGGTAAGGCCGCGCGATGTCGGTGACAACGTCGCACCGTCCGGCGTCTGCTACCCGATCGATCAGGCCATTCACCACCTCGTGGATCGTGTCTTGAAGACCTGCTGTCGCGCGGGGAGTGAACGCCCTCGACACCAGTTTGCGTAAGCGCGTATGCGGCGGGCCATCGAGGCCTAACAGGCTGCTCATCATTTTGTCGTACAACGGACCAGAGGTGATGGCCTGCGCTGCCAGCGTGATGCCGGGTGGCATGCGAAACCTATTGTCGCGGAGCATGTCCCGGGCCATGTCATAGGACAGGATTTCCGGGCCGAGGGGCCCGATGGCGATCGGTGCGCGCGCTTGCGCCTCTCGGACATCCTCGAGGATGTCGTGCGGGGTGGCGGTGAGGCCATAACTGACGGTGGGGAGGCCAGCTTCGAAGACACTGGGAGCGGCGTTTTTCAGATTCATTGATGTCTCAACTTCCGTTGGCGACAGCAGATCGCGGTATGGACAACTATGCATACAGTGTATGACCACTAATAGGGACCGTCAATACAAGACCGCACAAATCCGAGGAAAGCGGCTAGGTGACCTGCAATGGTCATACAACTTGGTATTCAACGTCCGTATTCTCGGCGCAGGTGATGACGCAGCGCGACAGACGCCGGCTGGTGCGGGTGCGCCTTGAGGAGATGAAAATCAGGCTCTAATCGTCGTCCTGAGAATACGTCGCGTACACCCAGGTCAGGAACCGTGCGACGGCTTCCGCCGATCGATGCGCCCGCGGGGAGCTGAAGATGTCGAAAGCGTGTTGCGCGCTGGGCAATTCGGCGTAGGCGACCGGGGACTTGGACACCGCCCGCAGTTCCTCGGTGAACTCCTGGGCTTCGCCGACCGGGATGAGGGAATCGTCGCGCCCGTGCAGGACAAAGAACGGCGGCGCGTCGGCGTGCAGCCGCCGGATCGGCGAGGCGTCGAGGTAGACGTGGCGGTGCGTGTCGAATCCCCGCTTCACCACGAACTTTTCGAGCAGCGAGATGAATTCGGGCCGGCCCTCGCCCTCGGTGGAGAACCAGTCGTAGCGGCCGTAGATCGGGACGGCGGCCGCCACCGACGTGTCGGCGTCTTCGAAGCCGGGCTGGAATTGCGGGTCGTTGGGCGTCAGCGCCGCCAGCGCGCACAGGTGCCCGCCCGCCGAACCGCCGGTGACAGCGACGAAGTCGGGATCACCGCCGTAGTCGGCGATGTTCTCCTTGACCCAGGCCAGCGCCCTCTTGACGTCGACGATGTGGTCGGGCCAGGTGTGGCGCGGCGACACGCGATAGCCGATCGACACGCACACCCAGCCGCGGGCGGCCAGGTGGCTCATCAGCGGGTAGGCCTGGGGCCGGCGCATCCCGATCATCCAGGCGCCGCCGGGCACCTGCAGCAGCACCGGGGCCTTGGCGTCGCGCGGCAGGTCGCGGCGGCGCCAGATGTCGGCGAGGTTGGCGCGGCCGTTCGGGCCGTAGGACACCACGTTCGTCTTCTCGACGAAGCGCCGGCGCGCCACGGTGTTGCCCAGCGGCAGGCTGCGCCGCCCGCTGCGCGTGGGCTTGGCGTGGGGAAGATGGCTCAGCGCCTCGGCGTAGTCGTCGCCGAGCTGCTCGCGCAGGCCGGCCTCCAGCACCGGGCCCGGCGTGGTGACGCCGCGGTAGCGGATCACTCCGAGGATCGCCCACGACGCGGCCGTCATCGCCAGCGCAGCCTTGCCACGGCGTCCCGCGAAGTGGCCGCGCCGCGCACGGCGCACCGCGTCCAGCAGGGAGACGGAGAAATAGATGCCGGGCACCTCCGACGTCGGCCAGCCGAACCAGAAGACCAGCACGGTGCTGTAGCCCTTGCGGGCCAGCGGCCGTAATCCGTTGGCGGCGTTGGCCAGTTCCAGCGCGGCGCGCGCCAGCGGGCGGGGGCGTACCAGGCGGCGGGGTAACCGGCGCATCAGCCGGTGACCCGCGATTGCAGTTCGTTGCGCTGGATCTTGCCGGTGCTGCCGCGGGGGAGTTCGTCCAGCACGGTGATTTCGCGCGGCACTTTGTAGTTGGCCAGGTTTTCCCGGACATGTTGTTTGAGGGCCTCGGGCGTGGCCTGGGAGCCCGGGGTCAACACCACGAATGCCGCCAGGCGCTGGCCGTACTGCTCATCGTCGACGCCGATCACCGCGGCTTCGGCCACGTCGGGGTGTACCGCCAACGTCTTCTCCACCTCGATCGGGTAGACGTTCTCGCCGCCGGAGACGATCATCTCGTCGTCGCGGCCCACCACGAACAACCGGCCGGCCTCGTCCAGGTAGCCGACGTCGCCCGACGACATGAACCCGGCGTGGAAATCCTTCGTGGTGCCCGAGGTGTAACCCTCGAACTGGGTGTCGTTGCGGACGTAGATGGTGCCGACCTCGCCGGTGGGCAGCTCGTTGAATTCGGAGTCCAGGATGCGGATTTCGGTCCCGCCCGCCGGCCGGCCGGCGGTGTCGGGCGCGGCGCGCAGGTCGGCCGGGGTGGCGGTGGCGATCATGCCGGCCTCGGTGGCGTTGTAGTTGTTGTAGATCACGTCGCCGAACTCGTCCATGAACGCGATGACGACGTCGGGGCGCATGCGGGAGCCGGATGCCGCCGCAAAGCGCAATGACTTGCAGCTGTACCGCTTTCGCACCTCGGGCGGCAGTTCCATGATGCGGTCGAACATCACCGGCACCACCGCCAGCCCCGTCGCCTGGTTCCGGTCGATGAGGTCGAGCGTGGCCTCGGGGTCGAACTTGCGCCGGGTGACCACCGTGCAGGCCATCGACGCGGCGAAGATCAACTGCGAGAAGCCCCAGGCGTGGAACATCGGGGCCACGATCACGACCGTCTCCTCGGCCCGCCACGGCGTGCGGTCCAGGATGGCCTTGAGCGTGCCGATGCCCGCGTTGCCGCCGGTTTGGTTGGCCCCCTTGGGGGTTCCGGTCGTACCGGAGGTCAGCAGGATCATCCGGCCCTTGCGGCCGGGGCGCTCGGGCCGTTGACCGGTGTGCTCGCCGATGAGCCCCTCGACGGTCAGCTCGTGCCGCCCGTCGGTCCAGGCCACGATGCGGGTGGCGTCCGGCTGGTCGGCCAGCGCGCGGTCCACCGTCTCGGTGAACTCCTCGTCGTAGATGACGGCGTCGACCCCTTCGCGGTTGACCACCTCGGCGAGCGCCGGTCCGGCGAACGACGTGTTGAGCAGCACGACGTCCGAGCCGATCCGGTTGGTGGCCACCACCGCCTCGACGAAGCCGCGGTGGTTGCGGCACATGATCCCGACGACGCGCGGTGTCCCCGTCCGGCCCGGCAGGTCCTGCAGCGCCGCGGCGAGCGCGTTGATCCGCTCGTCGAGCTGGCGCCAGGTCAGCGTCCCGAGTTCGTCGACGAGGCCGGGCCGGTCCGGGCAGCGTTGCGCCGCACTGGCGAACCCGACGGTCATGCCCATGCCCTCGCGGCGCATGGCCGCGGCGATCTTGAGGTAGCGGTCGGGCCGCATCGGCGCGATCATGCCGGCGCGCCTCAGGGTGGAGATGACGCCGAGGGCTTCGGTGAAAGGAGAGGCCACGGCTCAGCCCAGGATCGGGAAACGTCGCTTGGCGGCCAGGTCCTTGAGCGCCTGCTGCATCACCGACCGCACGTGCTCGTCGACCTCGTCGACGTCCGGATCGTCGCCGAATTGGCCGGCGATGTCGATCGGTTCGAGCACCTGCGTGACGATCTTGGTGGGCAGCGGAAGGTTGGGCGGGATCACCGCACTGAAGCCGAAGGGGAAGCCGAACGACAGCGGCAGGATGGCGCTGCGCAGCAAGCGCTTCACCCCGAGCCGCTCGGCCAGCCAGGTCCCGCGTGACAGGTAGAGCTGCGTCTCCTGACCGCCGATGGACACCGCGGGCACGATCGGGACGCCCGCCTCGATCGCGGTCCTGACGTATCCCTTGCGGCCGTTGAAGTCGATGACGTTCTCCGCGAGCGTGGGCCGGTACGCGTCGTAGTCACCGCCGGGGAAGACGATCACGACCCCGCCGGACCGCAGGGCTTGCGCCGCGTTCTCCCGGTTGGCCCGGATGTATCCGGTCCGCCGGAAGAAGTCCCCGGTGGGGCCGGTCATGAGAATGTCGTGGCTCAGCGTGTAGACCGGCCGGTCGTAGCCGAACTTCTCGTAGAAGTGGACGCTGAAGATGGGGACGTCCATCGGGAACATGCCGCCGGAGTGGTTGCCGACGACCAGCGCCCCACCGGGCGGAAACGAACCCAGGCCGTGCACCTCCGACCGGAAGTAGGCCTTCAGCGCCGGGCGCATCACGCCCATCAGGCGCTGGGTCAAGACGGGGTCGAACTTGCCGATGTCGCCGGCATCGGGGTGATCGTTGTCGGTCACGTTCCTCCCTTGACGCTCCCGCGAGGCCGCTTGAGGTATGAGGGGCCGCGTCGAATTCCTCGATGGTAGCGACCGGGGCGCGGCCGCCGTCATGGTGTTTATCTCTTTACCCGTCTGCGGATATGGTGCCCGCCGGGTGCGGGCGCTATTGTTACGACGCCCTACGTGAAATCTCGAGAAGCGGGGAGACCGATGGACGTTGCCGGTTTGTCCCACGAGCGCAGCACCCGCCCGGGCGTCGCGCGCGCTACGAGCTCTCGTGACCGACGCACCCTCCGGCCGCACACCGGCGTGGGCCGCCCTGAACCTCCCCGCCCCATTCAGGCCGCCGCGCCGTCCACCGGCCGGCTCGCGGCTGACGTTGATCCGGCCGCTCCGGATGCGGCCGACCATCGCCAGGCCGACTACTTCCTTCGGGTGCTCTCGCAGAACCGCAGGCTCACCGCACAGCGGATCGACGACTACCAGAGGGCGATCGCCGCCGCGCAGGCCAACGGCGACGTCGATACCGTCTCCAGCCTTCGGCGCATCGCCCGGATCGAGGAACAGGACCGGGACAACCTGGACCGCATGCTCGAGAAGCTGCGCAGCCGGTTCGGCCGCCGCACCCCCGGCCCGTCACCCGCCCACGCCCCGCGGCCGCGTTCCGCGGTCCGGTAGCCGCGACCGGCAGTAATTCGCCTGCTGCGCAGCGGTTTTCGTCGCTCGAGTGACCCCGAAAGGTGACGTGCCGCGGAATCGGCCACGCCAGCATCGCGGTGCCGATACATTTGACGGGCCAACTGGTTTCTTCCGACATCGAATGAGGCCGCCCATGGGATTCATGGCACCGGAACTTCCGGACGTCGATCGCAAGACCTGGCCGACCTTGCCCCGGGCAACCCGCCTGCAAGTCGTGACCCGGCATTGGGCCGAACACGGCTTCGGAACCCCGTATGCGGTGTATCTGCTGTATCTGATCAAGATCGCCCTGTACGTGGCCGTGCCCGCGGCGATCATCTCGCTGACCCCCGGCCTCGGTGGCCTGGGCCGCATCGCCGACTGGTGGACCCAACCGATCGTGTACCAGAAGGTCGTCGTCTTCACCCTGCTGTTCGAGGTAACGGGCCTGGGCTGCGGATCGGGACCGTTGACCGGGCGGTTCATGCCGCCGATCGGAGGCATCCTTTACTGGTTGCGGCCCAACACTATTCGCTTGCCCGCCTGGCCCGGGAAGGTTCCGTTCACCAGCGGTGACACCCGCACCGTCTTCGACGTCGCCCTGTACGCGATCGTGTTGGCCGGCGGGGTGTGGGCGCTGTTGTCGCCCGGCCACGGCGGGCCGGTCACGGCCGCCGGCGACGTCGGCCTGATCGACCCGGTTCGGGTCATCCCGACGATCGTCGCGCTGGCGTTGTTGGGCCTGCGTGACAAGACCATCTTCCTGGCCGCCCGCGGCGAACACTATTGGCTGAAGCTGATCGTGTTCTTCTTCCCGTTCACCGATCAGGTGGCGGCGTTCAAGATCATCATGCTGTTGCTGTGGTGGGGCGCGGCGACGTCCAAGCTCAATCATCACTTCCCGTACGTGGTGTCGGTGATGACGAGCAACAACGCGCTGTTGCGACCCAAGCTGTTCAACCGGGTCAAGCACATGCTCTACCTGGACCACGTCAACGACCTTCGTCCGTCCTGGTTGCCAAAGGTGATGGCCCACGTCGGCGGCACCACGGCGGAATTCGTGATTCCGACGGTTCTGGTCTTCTTCGCCGGCGATCACCCGTGGCGGTGGTTCCTCATCGCGTTCATGGTGGTCTTCCACCTCAACATCATTTCCAACCTCCCGATGGGAGTTCCGTTGGAATGGAACGTCTTCTTCATCTTCTCGCTGTTCTACCTGTTCGGGCACTACGGCTCGATCCGGGCCACCGACCTTCGCTCCCCGCTGCTGCTGGCCCTCGTGATCCTCGCGGCGGCGGTCGTGATCGCGGGAAACATGTTCCCCGAGAAGATTTCGTTCCTTCCCGCGATGCGGTACTACGCCGGCAACTGGGCCTCGAGCGTGTGGTGTTTCCGTGCCGGCGCCGAGGAAAAGGTCGATGCCGACATCGTCAAGAGCTCCGCGCTCGTCGTCAATCAGCTGGCCAGGCTCTATGATCCGGAAACCGCCGAGATCATGGCGGACAAGACGGCCGCATTCCGCGCCATGCACGCGCACGGCCGCGCCCTCAACGCCCTGCTGCCCCGCGCGATCGACGACGAAGCCAACTACAAGATCCGTGAGGGCGAAATCGTCGCCGGGCCCCTGGTCGGGTGGAACTTCGGCGAAGGCCACCTGCACAACGAGCAGCTACTCGAAGCGGTGCAGCGGCGTTGCCACTTCGAGGACGGCGATCTTCGCGTCATCGTTCTCGAAGGGCAACCGATCCACATTCAACAGCAGCGGTACCGCATCCTCGACGCCAAGACCGGCCTGATCGAAGAAGGCTATGTCGACGTCAAGGACATGCTGACCCGTCAGCCGTGGCCGGAGCCGGGCGACGAGTTCCCCGTCCACGTCACGACGCAACGCCGTGCGCCATGACCAGGGCTGTGGTGGTCGGCGCCGGGCCCAACGGCCTGGCCGCGGCGATCCACCTGGCCCGCAACGGAGTCGACGTCCAGGTGCTCGAGGCGAGCGACACCGTCGGCGGGGGAGCCCGCTCGGGCGAACTGACGATGCCCGGGGTCATCCACGACCACTGCTCGGCGTTTCACCCGCTGGGTGTCGGTTCGCCGTTGTGGAAGCAGATCGACCTGCAGCGCTACGGGCTGCAGTGGAAGTGGCCGGAGGTCGACTGCGCACACCCGCTCGACGACGGCACCGCCGGCGTGCTCTACCAGTCGATCGATGAGACGGTGGCCGGCATGGGGCCCGACGGCGGCCGGTGGCGGCGGGCGATAGGGGACCTGGCGGCGGGATTCGACGAGCTGGCCGAGGATCTGCTGGGCCCGGTGCTGGGCGTCCCGCGTCACCCGATTCGCCTGGCCGGCTTCGGGCCGCGTGCGCTGTTGCCGGCCACCACCATGGCCCGCTGGTTTCGCACCGAGCAGGCCCGCGCGTTGTTCGGCGGGTCCGCCGCGCACATCTACACCCGGCTGGACCGGCCGCTCACCGCGTCCCTGGGGCTGATGATCCTGGCCAGCGGTCACCGCTACGGCTGGCCCGTCGCACAAGGGGGCTCCGGGTCGATCAGCCGGGCGCTGGCCGCCGCCCTCGCCGAGCACGGCGGCGCCGTGACCACCGGGGTGCGGGTCGCCAGCCGCAAAGACATCCCGGACGCCGACATCGTCATGCTCGACCTCAGCCCGGCCGCGGCGCTCGCCCTCTACGGCGACGCCATGCCGGGCCGGATCAGGCGGTCGTATCGGCGCTATCGGGAGGGGTCGTCGGCGTTCAAGGTCGACTTCGCCATCGAGGGCGACATCCCCTGGACCAACCCTGACTGCGGCCGGGCCGGCACCGTGCACCTCGGCGGCACGTTCGCCGAGGTCGCGGACACCGAACGTCAACGCGCACAGGGCAAGATGGCCGACCGGCCCTTCGTGCTGCTCGGGCAGCAGTACCTGTGCGACCCGTCGCGCTCGGCCGGCGGCATCAACCCGATCTGGGCGTACGCGCACGTGCCGTTCGGCTACGACGGCGACGCGACCGCTGCCGTCGTCGCCCAGATCGAGCGGTTCGCGCCGGGGTTCTCCGGGCGCGTCCTCGCGACGGTCAGCAAGGGGCCCGCCGAACTGCAGGCCTACAACGCCAACTTCATCGGCGGCGACATCATCGGCGGTGCCAACGACGGGCTGCAGGTGATCTTCCGTCCCCGCATCGCCGTCGATCCCTATGCCGTCGGCGTGCCGGGCGTCTACCTGTGTTCGCAGTCCACGCCGCCGGGGGCCGGCATCCACGGGCTGTGCGGTTACCACGCGGCCGAGTCGGCGCTGAAGTGGCTGAAGAAGACGCGCCGCGACTGACGTCACACTGGGCGCGGGAACCGGGGCGGCAACCGCGCATGCTGCTCATCTAGGCTGACCACGAGCGCGTATTCAGCGGACTCAGTGAAGACATCGCCAAGACAGGGAGAGATCAAGTGACGGTCCGAGTAGGCATCAACGGCTTCGGTCGAATCGGACGCAACTTCTACCGGGCCCTGTTGGCCCAGCAGGAGCAGGGCACCGCCGACATCGAGGTGGTGGCGGTCAACGACATCACCGACAACCACACACTTGCGCATCTGCTCAAATTCGACTCGATCCTGGGCCGGCTGCCCTTCGACGTCAGCCTGGAAGGCCAGGACACCATCGTGGTGGGCCCGCACAAGATCAAGGCGCTCGAGGTCAGGGAGGGCCCGGCAGCGTTGCCGTGGGGCGACCTGGGCGTCGACGTGGTCGTGGAGTCCACCGGGCTGTTCACCAACGCGGCCAAGGCCAAGGGCCACCTGGACGCCGGCGCCAAGAAGGTGATCATCTCGGCGCCCGCCACCGACGAGGACATCACCATCGTCCTGGGCGTCAACGACGACAAGTACGACGGCAGCCAGAACATCATCTCCAACGCGTCGTGCACCACGAACTGCCTGGCGCCGGTGACCAAGGTGCTGCAGGACGAGTTCGGCATCGTCAAGGGCCTGATGACCACCATCCACGCCTACACCCAGGACCAGAACCTGCAGGACGGGCCGCACAAGGACCTGCGCCGCGCGCGGGCGGCGGCGCTGAACATCGTGCCCACCTCGACCGGCGCGGCCAAGGCCATCGGCCTGGTGATGCCCGAGCTGAAGGGCAAGCTGGACGGGTACGCGCTGCGGGTGCCGATTCCCACCGGCTCGGTGACCGACCTGACCGTCGAGCTGGCCAAGCCCGCCGGCGCCGACGAGATCAACGCGGTATTCAAGGCCGCCGCCGAGGGTCGGCTGAAGGGCATCCTGAAGTACTACGACGCCCCGATCGTGTCCAGCGACATCGTCACCGATCCGCACAGCTCGATCTTCGACTCCGGCCTGACCAAGGTGATCGACAACCAGGCCAAGGTCGTGTCGTGGTACGACAACGAATGGGGCTACTCCAACCGCCTCATCGACCTCGTCGCGCTGGTCGGCAAGTCACTGTAAGTTCAAGCAGTCGTGACGATTCCCACTCTGAAAGACCTGCTGGCCCAAGGGGTTTCGGGCCGGGGCGTGCTGGTGCGCTCCGACCTGAACGTCCCGCTCGACGACGAAGGCGCGATCACCGACCCGGGCCGGATCACCGCGTCGGTGCCGACGTTGCGGGCGCTGGTCGACGCCGGCGCCAAGGTGGTGGTCACCGCGCACCTCGGCCGGCCGAAGAACGGACCCGACCCGAAGTTGTCGCTGGCGCCGGTCGCCGCGGCGCTCGGCGAGCACCTCGGCCGGCACGTGCAGCTGGCCGGCTCCGATCGTTCCCGAGTCGTGGGCGGCGATGCCCTGGCCCGTGCCGAGGGGCTGACGGACGGCGACGTCCTGCTGCTGGAGAACATCCGCTTCGATCCGCGCGAAACCAGCAAGGACGACGGCGAGCGGCTCGCCCTGGCCCGTGAACTCGCCGAATTGGTCTCGCCCGGAGGGGCTTTCGTCTCCGATGGGTTCGGGGTGGTGCACCGCAAGCAGGCCTCGGTGTACGACGTGGCCACGCTGCTGCCGCACTACGCCGGCACGCTGGTGGCCGACGAGATCCGCGTGCTCGAGCAGCTGACCAGCTCCACCGAGCGCCCCTACGCGGTGGTGCTCGGCGGGTCGAAGGTCTCCGACAAGCTCGGCGTCATCGAATCGCTGGCGACCAAGGCCGACAGCATCGTGATCGGTGGCGGCATGTGCTTCACCTTCCTTGCGGCGCAAGGGTTTCCGGTGGGCAAGTCGCTGCTGGAAGAAGAGATGGTCGACACCTGTCGCCGGCTGCTGGACACCTATGTCGACGTGCTGCGGCTTCCGGTGGACATCGTGGTGGCCGAGAAGTTCGCCGCCGACTCGCCGCCGCAGACGGTCGCGGCCGACGCCATCCCGGACGCCCTGATCGGGCTGGACATCGGCCCGGGATCGGTCAAACGCTTTGCGGCCCTGCTGTCCAACGCCGAGACCATCTTCTGGAACGGCCCGATGGGCGTGTTCGAGTTCCCGGAGTTCGCCGCGGGCACCAGGGGCGTCGCCGAGGCCATCGCGGCGGCGACCGGCAAGGGCGCGTTCAGTGTGGTGGGCGGCGGCGACTCCGCGGCCGCGGTGCGCGCCCTGGGCATCCCGGAGGGCGACTTCTCGCACATTTCCACCGGCGGCGGCGCGTCGCTGGAATACCTCGAGGGCAAGACGCTGCCGGGCATCGAGGTGCTCGGGGAGCCGCAACCAGGTGGAGGAGACGCGTGAGCCGTAAGCCGCTGATCGCCGGCAACTGGAAGATGAACCTCAATCACTTCGAGGCGATCGCGCTGGTCCAGAAGATCGCGTTCGCGCTGCCGGACAAGTACTACGACAAGGTCGACGTCACGGTCTTGCCGCCGTTCACCGACCTGCGCAGCGTGCAGACCCTGGTCGACGGCGACAAGCTGCGGCTGACCTACGGCGGCCAGGACCTGTCGCCGCACGACTCGGGCGCCTACACCGGTGACACCAGCGGCACGTTCCTGGCCAAGCTGGGGTGCAGCTTCGTCGTGGTCGGGCACTCCGAGCGGCGCACCTACCACCACGAGGACGACGCCCTGGTCGCCGCCAAGGCCGCCGCGGCCCTCAAGCACGAGCTGACCCCGATCGTGTGCATCGGCGAGCACCTCGAGGTTCGCGAGGCCGGCAATCACGTCGAGCACAACGTGGAGCAGCTGCGCGGGTCGCTGGCCGGCCTGTCCGCCGAGCAGATCGGCACCGTCGTCGTCGCCTACGAGCCGGTCTGGGCCATCGGCACCGGACGCGTCGCCAGCGCCGCCGACGCGCAGGAGGTGTGCGCCGCGATCCGCGCGGAGCTCGCCTCGCTGGCGTCGCCGCAGGTCGCCGACGCCGTGCGGGTGCTCTACGGCGGCTCGGTCAACGCCAAGAACATCGGCGAACTCATCGCCCGCGACGACATCGACGGGGCACTGGTCGGTGGGGCGTCCCTGGACGGTGAGCAGTTCGCGACGCTGGCGGCGATCGCGGCCGGCGGGCCACTTCCCTAGGGCCTCCCGTGGGGTGATGTCCCGGCACCCGGGCGCCAACCGGTAGGCTTTTGCGTCATGGAGTTGGCCCTGCAGATCACCCTGGTGGTCACCAGCGTGCTGGTGGTGTTGCTGGTGCTGCTGCACCGCGCCAAGGGTGGCGGCCTGTCGACGCTGTTCGGCGGCGGTGTGCAGTCCAGCCTGTCCGGCTCGACGGTGGTGGAGAAGAACCTGGACCGGTTGACGCTGTTCATCACCGGCATCTGGCTGGTGTCCATCATCGGGATCGCCCTGCTGATCAAGTACCGGTGACCTGTCGGCGGGCGGACCACGTGATCCGCACCGATACTGGGACGCATGGTTGACGTTTCCGACATCGCGCTGGAGCCGATCGGCGCCGTGCAACGGACGCTGGTCGGTCGCGAGGCCACCGAGCCCATGCGCGCCGACATCCGGCTGCTGGGCGCCATCCTCGGCGACACCGTGCGCGAACAGAACGGCGACGAGGTTTTCGACCTCGTGGAACGCGCCCGGGTGGAGTCGTTTCGGGTGCGCCGCTCGGAGATCGACCGGGCCGAACTGGCGCGGATGTTCGACGGCATCGACATTCACCGAGCGATTCCGGTCATCCGCGCGTTCAGCCATTTCGCGCTGCTGGCCAACGTGGCCGAGGACATCCACCGGGAGCGCCGCCGTGCCATCCACGTCGCCGCCGGCGAGCCGCCGCAGGCCAGCAGCCTAGCCGCCACCTACGCGAAACTCGATGGCGCCGAACTCGATTCGGCCACGGTGGCCGAAGCGCTGCGGGGGGCCCTGATCTCCCCGGTGATCACCGCCCACCCCACCGAAACCAGGCGGCGCACCGTCTTCGTCACCCAGCACCGGATCACCCAGCTGATGCGGTTGCACGCGGAGGGGCACACCGAAACCGACGACGGGCGCAACATCGAGCGCGAGTTGCGCCGCCAGGTCCTCACCCTGTGGCAGACCGCGCTGATCCGGTTGTCCCGGCTGCAGATCACCGACGAGATCGAGGTGGGGCTGCGCTACTACGCCGCCGCGTTCTTCCAGGTCATGCCGCAGGTCAACGCCGAGGTCCGGGAAGCGTTGCGGACGCGGTGGCCCGACACCGATCTGCTCGCCGCGCCGATCCTGCGGCCCGGTTCCTGGATCGGCGGCGACCGCGACGGCAATCCGAACGTGACGGGCGATGTCGTGCGCCAGGCCACCGGCAGCGCCGCGTTCACCGCGCTGTCGCATTACCTGGAAGAACTCACCGCCCTCGAGCAGGACCTGTCGATGTCGGCCCGCCTCGTGCCGGTCACGCCCGGGCTGGCCGAACTGGCCGAGGGCTGCGGCGAGCAGGCCCGCGCCGACGAGCCCTATCGCCGGGCGGTGCGGGTGATCCGCGCCCGGCTCACGGCGACGGGCGCCCAGATCCTGGACCGCCGGCCCCAGCACGAGCTGGACCTCGGGCTGGCACCGTATTCCGCCCCGGCCGAATTGGAATCCGACCTCGACACGATCGACGAGTCCCTGCGCGCGCACGGCAGCGCGCTGCTGGCCGACGACCGCCTGGCCCTGCTGCGAGAAGGCGTGAGCGTCTTCGGGTTTCACCTCAGCGGTCTGGACATGCGGCAGAACTCCGACGTCCACGAAGAGGTGGTGGGGGAGCTGTTGGCGTGGGCCGGGGTGCACCCCGACTACGGCTCGCTGCCCGAGGACGACCGGGTCGCGCTGCTGGCGGGCGAACTGGGCACCCGGCGTCCACTCGTCGGCGACCGCGGGCAACTTTCGGAGCTGGCCCGCAAGGAGCTCGAGGTCGTCAGCGCCGCGGCGCACGCCGTCGGCCGCTACGGCCCGGCCGCCGTCCCGAACTACGTCATCTCCATGTGCCGCTCGGTGTCCGACGTCCTGGAGGTGGCGATCCTGCTCAAGGAGTGCGGGCTGCTGGATGCTTCCGGGCCCGAACCCTACTGTCCGGTCGCCATCTCGCCGCTGTTCGAGACGATCGACGATCTGCACCACGGCGCGGCGATCCTGGACGCGATGCTCGAGCTGCCCGTGTACCGGACGGTCGTCGACGCGCAGGGCGGGCGTCAGGAGGTGATGCTCGGCTACTCCGACTCGAACAAGGACGGCGGCTACCTGGCCTCCAGCTGGGCGGTCTATCGCGCCGAGCTGGCCCTGGTGGAGGTGGCGCGCAAGAACGGAATTCGGTTGCGGCTCTTCCACGGTCGCGGCGGCACCGTCGGGCGCGGCGGTGGACCGAGCTATCAGGCCATCCTGGCGCAACCGCCGGGCGCGGTGAACGGCTCGCTGCGCCTCACCGAGCAGGGCGAGGTGATCGCCGCCAAGTACGCCGAACCGCAGGCCGCCCGGCGCAACCTGGAAAGCTTGGTGGCGGCCACGCTGGAGTCGACGCTGCTCGACGTCGAGGGCCTGGGCGACGCGGCGGAGCCGGCCTACGCCGTGCTCGACGAGGTGGCCACCCTGGCGCAGCGCGCCTACGCCGAATTGGTGCACGACACACCGGGTTTCGTCGACTACTTCATGGCCTCCACGCCGGTCAGCGAGATCGGTTCGCTGAACATCGGCAGCCGCCCGACCTCACGCAAACCCACGTCGTCGATCTCGGACCTGCGCGCCATCCCCTGGGTGCTGGCGTGGAGCCAGTCGCGGGTCATGCTGCCGGGCTGGTACGGCACCGGGTCGGCGTTCGAGCAGTGGATCGCGGCGGGACCCGAAAGCGAAGACGAGCGGGTGGAGACCCTGCACGAGCTCTACCAGCGGTGGCCGTTCTTCCGCAGCGTGCTGTCCAACATGGCGCAGGTGCTGGCCAAGAGCGACCTCGGCCTGGCGGCCCGCTACGCCGGGCTGGTCGCGGACGAGGAGCTGCGGGACCGGGTGTTCGACAAGATCGTCGACGAGCACCGGCGAACCATCGCGATGCACAAGCTCATCACCGGTCACGACGACCTGCTCGCCGACAACCCCGCGCTGGCGCGCTCGGTGTTCAACCGGTTCCCCTACCTGGAGCCGCTGAACCATTTGCAGGTGGAGTTGCTGCGCCGCTACCGCTCCGGCGACGACGACGAACTGGTGCAGCGCGGCATCCTGCTGACCATGAACGGATTGGCGAGCGCGTTACGTAACAGCGGCTGACGGGCATTCGTAAGCCATGGCGGACAACGCGACCCCTGTCACCGCGGTCCGGGTGGCCCAGAACGGCGTCTTCGAGCGGCTCGCCCGCGTCGGGTTCGTCGTGAACGGCGTACTGCACCTGATCGTCGGCTATCTGGCCATCCGGGTCGCGTGCGGCGACGGCGGCACCGCGGACCAAACCGGCGCACTGGCGGCGCTGGCGGCCAAGCCGGGCGGCACGCTCGCGCTGTGGATCGCCACCGCCGCCCTACTGGCGATGGGCCTGTGGCGGCTCGTCGAAACCGCGCTCGGGCGATCATGCGACCGTGACTCGGAGGGCCCGTCGTCGGACGCCGCTTCGCGGGCGAAGGCGTTCGGATTGGCGGCGGTCTACCTGGCGTTCGCGTACTCCGCGTTCGGATTCGCCCGGGGCGCGGGGAGGCTTGCGGATCAACAGAATTCGGGCATCAGCGCGCGCCTGATGGGGTCGACGGGCGGCACCATCGCGCTCATCGGGGGCGGACTGATCATCGTCGCGGTCGGTTGCTACCACATCCACAAGGGCGCCAGCCGCAACTTCGTCGACGACCTGCAGGGCAAGTCGGGTGACCTGGTGCGACGGCTCGGCGTGGCCGGGTACATCGGCAAAGGGGTGGTGATCACCCTGACGGGCGCGCTGGTGATCGTCGCCGCGTGTCGCTCAGAACCGAAGAAGGCCTCCGGCCTCGACGGTGCGCTGAAGACGCTCGGGGCTCAGCACTACGGGGCCGCGCTGTTGATCGCCGCCGGAGTGGGGATCATCACCTACGGGCTGTACAGCTTCGTGATGGCCCGGTCGACGAAGATGTAGCCCGCACGTCTCAGCGGTTCCGCAGCCTGTCCAGCGCACCGCGCACGGCGTTCTCGGTCATCGACAGCGGCGTCATCATCGTCTCGCCCATTTTCATCATGCCGTCGATCCGCCCGACGATCGCCTCCACCGGCTCGACCAGGACGATCAGTCGCCTCGCCAGGTCGTCCAGCCGCGACAGGGTGCCGTCCAGATGGTCCAGGCCGCTTTCCATGCGCTCGACCGTGGCGTTCAAGTTGGAAAGGGAGGTGTTGAGCTCGTTCATGGTCCTGCTCAGGCCGTCGAGGACGTCTTCGACCTGCTCCACCGTCTTGTCGGCATTCAGCGCGGCCTGGGTGAGAGTCTTGAGCCGGTTCCGCTCTTGCCCGCCACGCACGGTTCTGTCTGCCATGACCGTCATTATCACCCGGAACAATCCGGGCGGGGGCTAGCTTCGCTGACCCGGCCGGGAAGGGAGGTTGGCCGCGGCCTCCTCGTCCAGCAGCCACAGCGTGGTTTCCTGCCCGATCGCCCCGGCGGCGGGCACCGAGACCGGCGGGGCGCCGCCGATCGCCGCGGCCACCGCGTCGGCCTTCGAGGCGCCGGACACCATCAGCCAGACCTCGCGCGAGTGTTGAACGGCGGGCAGGGTCAAGGTGATTCGTTGGGGAGGCGGCTTGGGGGAGTCCTCGACGGGCACGACCATGCGGCTGGTTTCCAGCACGGCGGGGGTGTCCGGGAACAGGGAGTTGATGTGGCCCTCCGGGCCCATGCCCAACAGGTGCACGTCGAAATGCGGAACCCGTTGGCCGGGGGAAGCGTTGGCCGCCAGCAGCTGTTCGTAGGCCAGCGCCGCGGCCGCGAGGTCCGTTCCGAATTCGCCGTCGCTGGCCGGCATCGTGTGCACATGGCTGGACGGGATGTCGATCCGGTCCAGTAACGCGGCGCGCGCCTGCTTGTCGTTGCGTTCGTCGTCGTCCTCGGGGACGTAGCGCTCGTCACCCCAGAACAGGTGCACCTTGGGCCAGGCGATCTCGCGGCCCACCAGGGACTCGAGCAACCCGACGCCGTTGCCGCCGCCGGTCAGCACGACGAGCGCTCGGTCCCGCGCCGCCACGGCCTCGCGGATGGTGTCGGCCAGTCGGTTGGCCGCGGCCTCGACCAGCGCCTGACTCTCGGGGAAAACTTCGATGATGGTGCTCACACGTACTGCACTTTCTCAATACCTTCTAGCGCCGTCTGGTAAATCTCGTCGGGGTCAAGCCGCCGCAGGTCCTCGGCGAGGCACTCGCCGGTTTCCCTGCGCGCCAAGGGGAGCAAGGCCTCGGGCTTGGCGGTGCGGCTCAGTGTCGCCGTCCTGCCCTCTTGGGGCCGGCTCAACACGATGGTCTCGCTCTCGCGCACCAGTTCCACCTTGAGCTCGCCGACCGCCCGGCGCACCGGGCCGTCGATGCGGCTGGCCAGCCAGCCCGCGAGGATGTCAAGCGCCGGTTCGGTTTTCAGGCCGGACACCAGGGCCGATTGGATGGGCTCGTGCGGCGCAAGGTCGACCGCAGAGGTGAGCAGCGCCCGCCAGTAGGTGATGCGCGCCCACGCCAGGTCGGTGTCGCCGGCGGTGTATCCGGACCGTCGGCTCTTGATCGCCGACAGCGGGTCGGTTCCGTTGGTGGCGTCGGTGATGCGTCGGATCGCCAACTTGCCCAACGGGTCTTGGGCCGGAACAGCCGGGGCGACGTCGGGCCACCACGCCACCACGGGGATGTCGGGAAGCAGGAACGGGGTCACGACGCTGGCGGCGTGCCCGGCGAGCGGCCCGGACAGGTTCAGGATCACCACCTCGGTCGCTCCGGTGTCTCCACCGGCGCGCAGCTGCGCGTCCAGGCGCGGCTCGTCGGCATACGGGTCCCCCCGCATCGTGACGATGATTCGGCTGGGGTGCTCGTGGCTGGCGTTGTTGGCCGCCTCCAGCGACTTCTCGAGGATGGCGTCGCTGTCCGGCGCGATGATCAGCGTCAGCACCCGGCCCATCGTCACGGCGCCGACCTTCTCGCGGAGTTCGTCGAGCTTCTTGTTGACCGCGGTGGTGGTGGTGTCCGGCATGTCGATAATCACGGGCGCCGCCATTCGCGACCGGTCCGGCGCAGCATCTCGAACGCGGACTCCGGGCCCCAGGTGCCGGCCTCATACGGCTCGGGCTTGCCGTCGGCCGCCCAGTTGTCGAGGACGGGATCCAATATCTGCCAAGCCAATTCGACCTCTTCGTTGACCGGAAACAGCGACGGTTCGCCCAGCAGCACGTCGAGGATCAGCTGTTCGTAGGCCTCCGGCGACTCTTCGGCGAACGCCGAGCCGTAGGAGAAGTCCATGTTGACGTCGCGGACCTCCATCGCGGTGCCGGGCACCTTGGAACCGAATCGCAGCGTGATGCCCTCGTCGGGCTGCACCCGGATGACCATGGCGTTGGTACCCAGCTCGTCGGTCATGGTGGCGTCGAACGGCAGATGCGGGGCGCGCTTGAACACCAGCGCGATCTCGGTCACCCTGCGGCCCAGGCGTTTCCCCGTGCGCAGGTAGAACGGCACGCCGGCCCAGCGGCGGGTGTCGACCTCCAGCGTGATCGCGGCGAACGTCTCGGTGGTGGAGTCCTTGGCGAACCCTTCCTCGTCGAGCAGCCCCACCACCTTCTCGCCGCCCTGCCAGCCGCCGGCGTATTGGCCGCGGCTGGTGGTCTCGTCGAGCGGCTGGGCCAGCTGCGTCGCCGAGAGCACCTTGATCTTCTCGGTCTGCAAGGCCGCCGGGTTGAAGCTGACCGGCTCTTCCATCGCGGTCAGCGCGAGCAGCTGCATCAGGTGGTTCTGGATGACGTCGCGCGCGGCGCCGATGCCGTCGTAATAGCCGGCGCGCCCGCCCAATCCGATGTCCTCGGCCATGGTGATCTGCACGTGGTCGACGTAGTGCGCGTTCCAGATCGGGTCGAACAACTGATTGGCGAACCGCAACGCCAGGATGTTGCGGACCGTCTCCTTGCCCAGGTAGTGGTCGATGCGGAACACCGCCTCCTCGGGGAAGACCGCGTTGACCGCATGATTGAGGGCCTGCGCGCTTTCCAGGTCGTGCCCGAACGGCTTCTCGATCACCACCCGGCTCCACCGATCGCCCTGCGGGCGGGCCAGCCCGGACCTGTGCAGCTGATCGCACACCACCGGGAAGGACTTCGGCGGGATGGCCAGGTAGAAGGCGTGGTTGCCGCCGGTGCCGCGCTCGGCGTCCAGCTTGTCCAGGGTTTCGGCCAGCCGGCCGAACGACTCGTCGTCGTCGAAAGACCCCGGCACGAAACGGAATCCCTCGGCCAGCCGCTCCCAGTTCTCCTCCCGGAACGGCGTGCGGCAGTGATCCTTGACGGCCTGGTAGACCACCTTGCGGAAGTCCTGGGTTTCCCAGTCCCGGCGGGCGAAACCCACCAGCGAGAAGCTCGGCGGCAGCAGCCCGCGGTTGGCCAGGTCGTAGATGGCCGGCATCACCTTCTTGCGCGCGAGGTCGCCGGTGACGCCGAAGATCACCATGCCGCAGGGGCCGGCGATCCTCGGCAGCCGCTTGTCGCGCTTGTCCCGTAGCGGGTTATGCCATTGTGCAGCGGTTCGAGCCGGACTCATTTCGAGGCGGAACCCAGCTGCTTCTGCGTCTCCTCCAGCAGCTCGGTCCACGACTCCACGAATTTCTCCACGCCCTCGTCCTCCAGCACCACGAACACGTCGGGCAGGTCGATCCCGACGCCGGCCAGCTTGTCGAACACCTCCTGGGCGGCGGACGCGGTGCCGGTGACGGTGTCACCCTTGATCTCGCCGTGGTCGGCGACGGCGTCAATCGTCTTCTCGGGCATGGTGTTCACCGTGTTGGGGGCGACCAGCTCGGTGACATAGAGGGTGTCGGAGTAGTCGGGGTTCTTGACCCCGGTCGACGCCCACAGCGGTCGCTGCACCCGGGCCCCGGCGCCCTTGAGCGCCTCGTAGCGGTCGCCACCCTCGAACACCTCCTGGTAGGCGGCGTAGGCGAGGCGGGCGTTGGCGACGCCGGCCTGGCCCCGCAACGCGAGCGCCTCCTCGGACCCGATCTTCTCCAGTCGCTTGTCCACCTCGGTGTCCACCCGGGACACGAAAAACGATGCGACGGAATGGATCTTCGACAGGTCGTGACCCGCCTCGCGGGCCTTCTCCAGGCCGGCCAGGTAGGCGTCCATCACCTGACGGTGCCGCTCCACCGAGAAGATCAGCGTGACGTTGACCGAAATCCCTTCCGCCAGAACGGCGGTGATGGCCGGGATGCCGGCCTTGGTGGCCGGGATCTTGATGAACAGGTTCGGCCGGTCGACGATCTTCCACAGCTCGACGGCCTGCGCGGTGGTCTTGTCGGTCTCGGCTGCCAGGCGGGGGTCCACCTCGATGGAGACCCGCCCGTCGACGCCGTCGGAGGCTTCCCACTGCGGCCGCAGCACGTCACACGCGTTGCGGACGTCGTCGGTGGTGACGGTGCGGATCGTGGCGTCGACGTCGGCGCCACGCTCGGCGAGTTCGGCGATCTGGTCGTTGTAGGTATCGCTGTCGGCGAGCGCCTTCTGGAAGATCGACGGGTTGGTGGTCACGCCGACAACGCTTTTCGTGTCGATCAGCTCCTGCAGGTTGCCCGACTGCAGCCGCTGGCGCGACAAGTCGTCCAGCCAAACCGATACCCCCGCGGCGGACAGCGCCGCGAGGTTAGGGTTCTGAGTCATGTGAATCACCCTTTCTCAGTTGTCCACGACCTGTTCCGCGGCGGCCGCGACGGCTTCTGCGGTGAAACCGAACTCACGGAACAACGTTTTGTAGTCGGCGGATTCGCCGTAGTGCTCGATCGACACGATCCTGCCGGTGTCGCCGACGAGCTTGTGCCAGGACTGCGCGACGCCGGCCTCGACGGCCACCCGGGCCGACACCGGCGGCGGCAGCACGCTGTCGCGGTAGTCCTCGGGCTGCGACTCGAACCATTCCACGCACGGCATGGACACCACCCGCGCGACAATGTCCTTGTCGGCCAACAACTTCTGGGCCTCGACCGCGAGCTGAACCTCCGAGCCGGTGGCGATCAGCACGACGTCGGGGTCCTCGACGCCTTCGTCGCCCAGGATGTAGCCGCCCCGGGCCACCCCGTCGGCGTCGGTGCCGTCCAGCACCGGCACACCCTGGCGCGTCAGGATCAGCCCGACCGGGCCGCTGCCGTTGCCGCGGGCCAGAATCGTGCGCCAGGCGTAGGCGGTCTCGTTGGCGTCGGCCGGGCGCACCACCGACAGCTTCGGGATGGCGCGCAGCGCCGCGAGGTGCTCGATCGGCTGGTGGGTCGGCCCGTCCTCGCCGAGGCCGATCGAATCGTGCGTCCACACGTAGATCGTGTCGATGTCCATCAGCGCGGCCAGTCGCACCGCCGGGCGCATGTAGTCGGAGAACTGCAGGAAGGTGCCGCCGTAGGCCCGGGTCGGGCCGTGCAGCACGATGCCGGACAGGATCGCCCCCATCGCGTGCTCGCGCACACCGAAATGCAGCGTGCGGCCATACCAGTGGGCGGTGTAGTCCTTCGTCGAAATCGACGGTGGCCCAAACGAATCCACGCCCTTCATGGTGGTGTTGTTGCTGCCCGCCAAGTCGGCCGAGCCGCCCCACAACTCCGGCAGTTTCGGGCCCAGCGCGGAGAGCACCTCACCGGACGCGGCGCGGGTGGCCAGCGCCTTGGATCCCGGCTCCCAGTACGGGATGTCGGCGTCCCAGCCGTCGGGCAATTCCTCGGCGGTCAACCGGTCCAGCAGCGCCTTGCGGTCGGGTGCGCGCTGCACCCACGCGTCGAAATCGGCCTGCCACTTCTCGTGCGCTTCCTTGCCCCGGTCCACCAGCTTGCGGGTGTGGGCGATGACCTCGTCGCGCACCTCGAACGTCTTGCCGGGGTCGAAGCCCAGGATCTCCTTGACGGCCGCGACTTCCTCGTCGCCCAGCGCGGCGCCGTGCGCCTTGCCGGTGTTCATCAACTTGGGCGCCGGAAAGCCGATGATGGTGCGCAACTCGATGAACGACGGCCGGTCGGTGACGGCCTTGGCGTTAGCGATGGCCTCCTCGATGCCGACCACGTTCTCGCCGCCTTCGACCCGCTGGACGTGCCAGCCGTAGGCCTCGTAGCGCGCGGCGGTGTCCTCACACAGCGCGATGTTGGTGTCGTCCTCGATCGAGATCTGGTTGTGGTCGTAGAAGACGATCAGGTTGCCCAGCTGCTGCACGGCCGCCAGCGAGGAGGCCTCCGAGGTGACGCCCTCCTCGATGTCGCCGTCGGAGGCGATCACGTAGATGAAGTGATCGAACGGGCTGGTGCCCGGAGCGGCGTCGGGATCGAACAGGCCGCGCTCGTAACGCGCCGCCATCGCCATGCCCACCGCCGAGGCCAGGCCCTGGCCGAGCGGACCGGTGGTGATCTCAACGCCCTTGGTGTGCCGGAACTCCGGGTGCCCGGGGGTCTTGGATCCCCACGTGCGCAGCGACTCGATGTCGGACAGCTCGAGACCGAACCCGCCCAGGTAGAGCTGGATGTACAGCGTCAGGCTGCTGTGCCCGCACGACAACACGAACCGGTCGCGGCCCAGCCAGAACGTGTCGCTGGGATCGTGGCGCATCGCGCGCTGGAACAGCGTGTAGGCCAAGGGAGCCAGACTCATCGCCGTTCCGGGATGTCCGTTGCCGACCTTCTGGACCGCGTCGGCGGCCAGCACCCGGACGGTGTCGACGGCGGCGGAGTCGAGCTCGGACCAGTCGTCGGGGAGGTGCGGTTGGGTCAGCGTAGAGATCTCTTCGAGTGTGGTCACAGACTCAGTCCTCAGGGTCATCGAGCTGATCAATCCCACCCTAGTGCGGGATGGCCGGCTCTTGCAGTGCAGGTTTCGGGTACCCGCCGCCGGCTGCTGTGAAAATTACGCGGTGGCCGCCGACCCGTAACATTCAGTTCGGAAATCTGGGAGAAATCTGGGCGAATGGACCCTGCGGGGGGGCCATGACCGCCCCGCGGTCTACCATCGTGCGTAGTAGATGCTGCGCGTCGCTGCGACCCCAAGGAGTTATTGCGTGAGCGTTCGCGGGCGCGTCGCCCCGAGCCAACTACCGAGCCGAGTCCACGGCACGGTGCTGGCGTATCTGGCGCTCACCAAGCCCCGGGTCATCGAACTGTTGCTGGTGACCGCGATACCCGCCATGCTGCTCGCCCATCGCGGGTCGGTGAATCCGCTGCTGATTCTCAACACGCTGGTCGGCGGGATGCTGGCCGCCGGGGGAGCCAACACGCTCAACTGCGTGGCCGACGCCGACATCGACAAGGTGATGAAGCGCACGGCACGCCGGCCGCTGGCCCGCGCGGCGGTGCCGACACGCAACGCCTTGGCGCTGGGCCTGGTGCTCACGGTGGGCTCGTTCTTCTGGCTGTGGTGGACGACCAACCTGCTGTCGGGTCTGCTGGCGCTCGCCACCATCGCGTTCTACGTGTTCGTCTACACGCTGCTGCTCAAGCGCCGCACGTCGCAGAACGTCGTGTGGGGCGGCGCGGCCGGCTGCATGCCGGTGATGATCGGCTGGTCGGCCGTCACCGGCACCATCGGGTGGCCGGCGCTGGTGATGTTCGCGGTCATCTTCTTCTGGACGCCGCCGCACACCTGGGCGCTGGCGATGCGCTACAAGGACGACTACAAAGCGGCCGGCGTCCCGATGCTGCCCGCCGTGGCCACCGAACGTGAGGTCACCAAGCAGATCGTGATCTACACCTGGCTGACGGTGGCGGCGACGCTGGCGCTGGCGCTGGCCACCGGCTGGCTGTACGCGGCGGTCGCCCTGGTCGCCGGGGTGTGGTTCCTGGCGATGGCCCATCAGCTCTACGCCGGGGTGCGCGCCGGCGAGCCGGTCAAGCCGCTGCGGTTGTTCCTGCAGTCGAACAACTATCTCGCCGTGGTGTTCTGCGCGTTGGCCGTCGACTCGGTGATCGCGCTCCCACACCTGCTCTGACGCCCGGGCGGCCGACGTGGTCGCGGCTCAGGGCAGCAGCACGATCGAGCCGGCCGTCTTGCGGCCCTGCAGGTCCTGATGGGCGCGCGCGGCTTCGGCGAGCGGGTAGCGGCCGCCGACTTCGACGGTGATGGCCCCGCCCGCGATCGCGTCGAACAATTCCTCTGCCCGCCAGAAGAATTCCTGGCCGGTGCGGATGAAGTGAGCCAGCGACGGCCGGGTCAGGAACACCGAGCCGGCGGCGTTGAGGCGCTGCGGATCGAACGGCGGAACCGGTCCGCTGGCCGCGCCGAACAGCGCCAGCGTGCCGCGCACGGCCAGGCTGGCCAGGCTGGCGTCGAAGGTGGTGGCACCGACGCCGTCGTACACGGCCTCGACGCCGGCACCGTCGGTGAGCCCGCGGATCTGCCGGCCGAATTCCTCCGCGTCGTCCGGGTAGGAGAGCACCTCGTCGGCGCCGGCCCGCCTGGACAGCCGGGCCTTCTCCGGCGTGGAGACCGTGGTGATGACCCGCGCGCCGAGCAGGTGGGCCCACTGCGTCAGGATCAGCCCCACCCCGCCGGCTCCGGCGTGCACCAGGACCGTGTCACCGGCCTGCACCGGATACACCGACTTCAGCAGGTAGTGCGCGGTGAGGCCCTTCAGCAGCACCGACGCGGCCACGTCGGAGCTCACGCCGTCCGGCACGTGTGCCGTCAAAAACGCTGGGGCAGCGGCGTATTCGGCGTAACCGCCGGACGCCGCCGCGCTGACCACCCGGTCGCCGACGGTGAAACCGTCGACGTCGTCACCGGTCGCGGCGACGGTGCCGCACAGCTCCGAGCCGAGGATGAACGGCAGCTCGCGCGGGTACTGCCCCGAGCGGAAGTAGGTGTCGATGTAGTTGACGCCGATCGCCTCGGCCTTGATCAGCACCTCGCCGGGACCGGGCGCCGGTTTTGGCGCGTCGACGTAGCGCAGCACCTCGGGGCCGCCGGTTTCGCTGACTTCGATTGCGTGCATGTGCTTATCATGCCCGGGCATGAAACTCGCCCGCCCGGACATCTTCCATCCCCGCATCGTGCTGGCGGGGCCCGGCGACGATGCGGCCGGCGATCCCGACGACGCCGGGCTGGTCCCGGCGCTGCGCGCCCGCGGACTGCACGCCCGCTGGCGGTCCCGGGACGATCCCGAGACCCTGCGCGCCGACCTGGTGATCCTGCGCGCCACCGCCGACGGCCCGAACGGGCGCGACGGGTTCCTCACCTGGATCCGGCGGGTGCGTCACCTGCTCAATCCGCCCGACGCGGTCGCCTGGAACCTCGATGAGCGGTATCTGCGCGACCTCGAGAACGACGGGGTGCCGACGCGGCCGGGCGGGACGGCGGGCGCGGCGCTGATCTTCCTGGGCGGCAAGCAGTCACACGCCTGGCCGACCGACCCGGAGTTCGAATCGTGGGACCTGGGTTACGCGGCGCTCGCGGCCGCCGCCGACCGCGCCGGCATCACCGCGCGCGAATTGCTGTATGCGCGCGCCGACGTCAGCGGGGACCGGCTGGTGGGGCTTGACCTCGTCGCGCCCTCGCTGGGCTGGGCCCACCTCGACGTCGCCACCCGTCAGCGCGCGCAGCGCGAGTTCGCGCTGGCCGTGGAGTCAGCCTGCGAGCGGCTCGGCCTCGGCCCGCTCTCGCATCGAGGCCCATAGCGCGGCCGTGGCCGCGGTGCAGGCCGCGGCTCCGGCCACGTGCAGGGCGACCAGCGCGGCGGGGACCCCGGTGAAGTACTGGGCGGTGCCGACGGCGGCCTGCGCGCACACCAGGGCGAGCAGCACGATCAGCCGCCGCAGGATGGGCCGGCCGGCGCGCACCGCCAGCAGCCCGAAGCCGAGGCCGACCAGCAGGGCGAGGTAGGCGACGAGCAGCGAGGAGTGCGCGTGCACCAGGGTGTCCACCGCGACCTGGAGCCGAGGCACCGTGCGGGTGGGACTGCGGTCACCCGCGTGCGGGCCGGCGGCGGTCACCAGCGTGCCGGTGACCAGCACCGCGGCCAGATCCAGGCCGATCAGCGCCGTCAGGGCGCGCAGCGGCCTGGCGACGCGCCGGTGCGAAACCCCGTCGTCGGGCTCGCCGATCTTGAGGTAGAGCAGCACGGACAGCCACACCATCGTCATCGAGGTGAGCAGGTGGATGGCCACCGTCCACCACAGCAGCCCGGTGCGCACGGTGATGCCGCCGATGACCGCCTGCACCACCGTGGACACCGGCATGAGCCACGCGTAGATCAGCACTTCCCTGCGGCGCCGCGCACGGGTCACGGCCAGCACGGCCAGCGCCGCGGCCACGACCACCGCGAAGGTGATCATCCGGTTACCGAACTCGACGGCCTGGTGGATGCGCGGGACCTCGGCGTGCGCGACCGGCGTAAAGCTGCCCGGAAAGCACTGCGGCCAGGTGGGACAACCCAGGCCGGACGCGGTGACGCGCACTATCGCCCCGGTGACCGCGATGCCGCCCTGGGTCAGGATGACCGCCGCGGCGATGATCCGCTGGACGCGCACGCTCGGATTGGGGAGCAGGTCCACCAACCGCATCAGCGTTCGTCCCACGGGCATGGCCCGATGGTAGGCCAACGAAAACTACGTCCTGTAGTAAGCCCTGGCGTCGTCGAGATTGCCGTGACGGCTGCTCTGGCGGCGCCGACCACGACCATGGCGGCAATCTCGCCGCGCGTCAGGTGAACCGGAACCAGCGTCGCGCGGCCAGGGCCGCCAGCGCCCCCCACACCACCAGGACGACGATCCCGAACCAATCCACCGACAGGGCCATCGCCCGCGACAGCGCCTCGGTGAGCGCGCCCGACGGGGTGAGCCGGGCCGCCCACTTGACCCCGGTCGGGATCATCCCGCTTTCCACGGTCAGCGCGCCGAGCCCGGCGAAGACGAACCACAGCAGGTTGGCGACCGCGAGCACGATCTCGGCCCGCAGCGTGCCGCCGAGCAGCAGCCCGAGCGCCGCGAAACCTGCGGTGCCCAGCGCGATGACCGCCGCGCCCAACGCCAGCGCCGCCGGGCCGGGCCGCCAGCCCAGCGCAAACCCGATGGCCCCCAACAGGATCGCCTGTAGGAACACCACGGTGACGACGGCCAGCGACTTGCCCGCGATGATGCCCCAGACGGGTAGCGGAGTCGCGCCCAGCCGCTTGAGCGCGCCGTAGCGCCGGTCGAAGGCGACGGCGATGGCCTGCCCGGTGAACGCGGTCGAAATCACCGCGAGGGCCATGATGGCCGGCACGAAGGTGGCGGCCCGGTTGTGGCCGAACGAGCCGAACGGCAACAGGGTGAGCCCGACCAGCAGCGTGATCGGGATGAACATGGTCAGCAGCAGCTGCTCGCCGTTGCGCAGCAGCAGCTTGAGCTCCAGGCCGAACTGGGCGGCCAGCATCCGCGGCACGGCGGCCGGCCTGGGGTCGGGGGTGAAGGTGCCCGCGGGGAAGACGTCCGATTCGGTCACTGCCGCAACTTCCTGCCGGTGAGGTCGAGGAACACGTCCTCGAGGCTGCGCTGCTCGACGCGCATGTCGGTGGCCAGCACGTCGATGCGCGCGCACCACGCCGTGACGGTGGCCAGCACCTGCGGGTCGACCGGCCCCTCCACCAGGTACTCGCCCGGCGTCACCTCGCTGGCCCGGTAGTCCTCCGGCAGGGCGGCGGTCAGCAGGGACAGGTCGAGCCGCGGCGGCGCGGTGAACCGCAGCTCGTCCTTGGCACCGGTGCGCATCAACTCGGCCGGTGTGCCGGCGGCCACCGTCGCGCCGTGGTCGATGATGACCAGCCGGTCGGCGAGCTCCTCGGCCTCCTTGAGTTGGTGGGTGGTCAGCAGCACCGTCACGCCGTCGCGGCGCAGGGCGTCGATCAGTTCCCAGACCAGCAGCCGGGCGTGCGCGTCCATGCCGGCGGTCGGCTCGTCGAGGAAGACCAGCTCGGGCCGCCCGACCAGCGCGCAGGCCAGCGCGAGCCGCTGCTGCTGCCCGCCGGACAGCCGCCGGTAGGTGGTGCGGGCGGCGTCGGTGAGGCCCAGCGTGTCCAGCAGCCACGTCGGGTCCAGCGGGTCGGCGGCGTAGGAGGCGACCAGGTTGAGCATTTCGCCGGCGCGGGCGCTGGGGTAGCCGCCGCCGCCCTGCAGCATGACCCCGATGCGGGTGCGCAGGCGGGCGTTGTCGGCGATCGGGTCCAGCCCGAGCACCTCGATGGTGCCGGCGTCGGGGCGCACGAAGCCCTCGCACATTTCGACCGTCGTGGTCTTGCCGGCGCCGTTGGGGCCCAGCAGGGCGAGCACTTCGGCGGCGTGCACCTCGAGGTCGAGATCGGCGACGGCCGTGGTGGATCCGTAGTGCTTGCTCACCCCGCGCAGTCGCACGACTGTTTCAGGAACGTCCGAGCTCACGTGGAATCAGCGTAGGCGTCGGGCACCGCCTCCGAACTGGGGGTGGCCCGGGGGACCTCGGCGGTGCCCGGCGCCGGCGCCGTCTCGACGGGCTGCGGAGGCGTTTCGGCGCCCTCGCCCGGGGGCCGCCGCCACGGCAACCGGGTGTAGGTCACGGCGATGAGCACCGCGACGATGACGGTGCTGGCCAGGGTGGCGTCCACGATCTGGAAGAGCGCGAAGCGGTCGCCGTTGGCCGTCGGGCCGAAGATGCCCACGACGAGGGTCATGACGATGACCGCGGTCCGGAACCCGCTGCGGGTCGCCCAGGCGGCCAGCGGGATGATCGCCCACAGCAGGTACCAGGGCTGCACGACGGGAAACAACAGCACGGTGACGCCCAGCGCCACGCCCAGGCCGCCGATCGGGTGCAAGCGGCCGCGGAAGACCGCCACCAGCAACCAGGCCACCATCACCATGATGATCAGCACGCCGATGGCGCGGGTGAGCCCCAACACCGCGGTGGTGTGGTCCCCGAGCCCCAGCAGGATCCCCACCTGCCCGGTGCCCAGGGCCAGCAGGGTCGGCGGCGACATCCAGCTGCGGACGACGTTGGCCGTGCCCAGGGTGTAGATCCAGCCGAACCCGAGTCCACTGGCCCGGCCGACGACCGCCATCACCGCCAGCGACAGCGCCGTCATCGCGCCGCCCGCCAGCAGCAGCGCCCGCAGGTTGCCCCCGCAGCGATAGGCCAGCGCCATCGTGACGAACCCGAGCGCCAGCAGCGACGGCAGCTTCACCTGCGACGACAGGATGATCAGGACGGCGCCGGCCAGCAGCATGCCCAGCGGTTCCCACTGCGGGCCGGGCCGCCAGGAAGCCGGGAACAACCGCGGTGCGTCGATGCCGCGCAGCGCGAACTCGGCGCCGGCCAGCATCAGCCCGAGCATCAGCGCCTCGTTGTGGACCCCGGCCACCAGATGCATGATCAGCAGCGGATTGGCCGCGCCCAGCCACAGCGCGCTCACCTCGGCGACGCCGCAGCGCCGGGCCAGCCGCGGTGTCGCCCACACGATCAACCCCACGCCGATCAGTTCGACCAGCCGGTGACACAGCACGGCGGCCACGATGTTCTCCCCGGTGATCGCGGAGATGCCCCGCCCGATCCACAGGAACAGCGGGCCGTAGGGCGCCGGCGTCTCGCGCCACAGGGTGGGGACCGAGAGCGTGAAGACGTGGGACAGGCCGAGTCCCGACGCCGGGCCCACCCGGTACGGGTCGAGCCCTTCCAGGGAGATCTGGCTCTGGGCCAGGTAGGAGTAGACGTCCTTGCTGTACATCGGCGGCGCGATCAACAGCGGCAGGGTCCACAGCAGCAGGGTGCGGTCCAGGTCGCCGCGGGACATCCGCCTGCTGCCCAACGCGAACCGGCCGAGCATCAGCCAGGCCAGCGCCATCATGACCGCGCCCGTCGTCGTCATCGTCAACGAGACCGTCTGGATCCGCGAGGGCAGGTTGAGCAGCCGTACCCCGAACGTGGGGTCCTGCACGACGGGCCGGGCCCCGGCGCCCAGCGCGCCGATGGCCATCAGGACGGTGCCGGTGGCCCCGAACAGGCGGGTGCGCTGCAGCGCGGTGAGCTCGGTGTCGTTCAGCGGCGTGCCCACCGCCTGCTCGTCGCCGTGCAAGCTGGCGATCGACGAGCTCAGCGCGTGGTGGCGGGCTGCCATCAGTGCAGCCTAACCGCCGGGTACTCCCGACCCGTCGGCTCGCCGTCGCGATGACGTCCGCGGTCGGCTACCCCGACGGTCATCCCGGCCGCCGTTGCCCAGGCCTTCTTCGCGCGTAGCCTCGCGTTCGTGGCGATCAGCGACCATGGCGACCCCGGGGACGCACCGTCTGCGCCCCCGCCCCTGTGCCCACCGGCGAACGACGCGCGCCCGTCCGCCGCGGAGCAGGCCCGCACCATCGCCGCCGCCACCAACGCCGCCACGTTGGCGACCTTGACCGCCGACGGCGACCCGTGGGCGTCGTTAGTGGCCTATGGACTGCTGGATGGGATGCCGGTGCTGTGCGTCTCGAGCCTGGCCGAGCACGGCCGCAACCTCGCGCGCGACCCGAGGGCCAGCCTGTCGATCGTGGCGGCGAGCGGCGACACCGACCCGCTGGCCGGCAGCCGAATCACCCTGGCCGGGGTGGTCGCGAAGCCCACGGCGTCCGAACGCGACGAGGCGCGGGCGGCATACCTGGACGCGGTCCCCGCCGCCCGGCACTACCTGGACTTCAGCGACTTCAGCCTGTGGGTGCTACGAGTTCAGCGGGTGCGGTGGGTCGGCGGATACGGCCGGATGGACTCGGCCACCGGCGACCAGTACGCCACCGCTTCGCCGGATCCGGTTGCGCCGGCGGCCGCCCGGGCCCTCGCGCATCTCAACGCCGACCACGCGGACGCCCTGGCGGCCATGGCCCGGACCTTCGGCGGCTACCCCGACACCGACACGGCAATCTGTACCGGCGTCGACCGCTACGGCCTGGACCTGCGCGTGCATACCCCCCGCGGAGTGGCCTACACCCGGGTCGGGTTCCCGGCACGGCTGGAATCCGCGGACCAATTGCGTTCGGCCACAGCGGACTTGGCCCGCGCCGCGGAACCGGCTCGCGGAACCGGCTGTTGACGGACTCGGCGGCTCACACGCAAGCGCATGATCCGCACCGTCGTCGACGACGAGCCGCCAACAGCCGGGGCCGCGTCAGGGGCTACTTCTCGTCGCCGTCAGCCTTGCTCAGCGCCCGGTCCGCGGTCGAGACCAGCTTGCGGTTGAACTGATACTGGGCGGCGACGAGCTTGTCGGCCAGTTCGATGGCGGCGTCGACGATCTTGGTGCGTAGGGGTTGCACCGCCTCCGGGATCGCGTCGTCAAGGGTCTTGTGGAAGGCGCGGAGCGCTTCGGCCGCAGCGTGCTGTCCGGCTTTTGCCGATTCACGCACCTCGTCGAGCAGGTCGGTCGAACGCGATGCGACGGACTTCGATTCGGTCGTCTGAGACATGTCATTTCCTTCTTCGGGGTGATTTCAATACCGCCGCCGACGCTATTCGGCGCGGCGGGCCGGCCACTATGGGCGAAGGTCCCATCGTGGCTGCCAATGGTCTTCGCCGTCGGCAACGGCGAAGAGGCGGCTACTGCGGAGGGACGTGCCGCCACGAGGATTCACGTCGTGGCGCCGCGTGGTAACGCACGGCGGCCGGTCCGGTAGCCTCGCGTTCGCGTCGTCACCGGCCCCGGTGTGACCAGCGCGACGGCCGCTCAGGGCACCCTTGGTGGACCGATCCCCGGAATTGCGTCACACTGGTGTTGTGAAAATCCGAACCGGCCTCGATGACGCTGACGCGCGCGCGGCGGCCGCGGCGGTGCCGGATCGCCACACCCGCCGCGCCATCGTGCGCTTGCTGCTGGAGTCCGGATCGATCACCGCCGGCGAGATCGGCGACCGGCTCGGGCTGGCGGCCGCCGGCGTGCGGCGCCATCTCGACGCCCTGGTCGAGGCGGGCGACGCCGAGTCGGTGCCCGCAGCGTCGTGGCAGCAGGTGGGGCGTGGCCGCCCCGCCAAGCGTTTCCGGCTGACGGCGGCGGGCCGCGCCAAGCTCGAACACGCCTATGACGACCTGGCGGCGGCGGCCATGCGGCAGCTGCGCGAGATCGGCGGGGAGGACGCCGTCCAGACATTCGCCCGGCGCCGCATCGACGCGATCCTCGCCGGCGTCCCGGCCGCCGACAGCGACGAGGACGCCGCGGTCGAGGCGGCCGCCGAGCGCGTCGCCGACGCGCTGACCCAGGCCGGTTACGTCGCCACCACGGCACGCGTCGGCGGGCCGATCCACGGCGTGCAGATCTGTCAGCACCACTGCCCGGTGTCGCACGTCGCCGAGGAGTTCCCGGAGCTGTGTGAAGCCGAGCAGCAGGCCATGGCCGAGGTGCTCGGGACCCACGTGCAGCGGTTGGCGACCATCGTCAACGGGAATTGCGCCTGCACCACCCACGTGCCTCTGACCCCGGCGCCCAGCCCGCGTCGCGACACCACGAGCATCGAAGGAGCGTCGTTATGACCCTCACCCCCGAGGCCCAGCAGGCCTTCCAAACAGGAGCGGCCGGCCCGTTGACTCAGGAGCAGGCCATCGCCTCCCTGGGCCGCTACGGCTACGGCTGGTCCGACTCCGACGTCGCGGGCGCCAGCGCGCAGCGCGGGCTTTCCGAGGCGGTGGTCCGCGACATCTCGGCGAAGAAGAACGAGCCCGAGTGGATGCTGGAGACACGGCTCAAGGCGCTGCGCATCTTCGACAAGAAGCCCATGCCGAACTGGGGCTCGGACCTGAGCGGTATCCACTTCGACAACATCAAGTACTTCGTGCGCTCCAGCGAAAAGCAGGCCGCAACCTGGGACGATCTCCCCGCGGACATCAAGAACACCTACGACAAGCTGGGCATCCCGGAGGCCGAGAAGCAGCGGCTGGTCTCCGGTGTCGCCGCGCAGTACGAGTCGGAAGTCGTCTACCACTCCATCCGAGAGGACCTGGAGAAGCAGGGCGTCATCTTCCTGGACACCGACACGGCGCTGCGCGAACACCCCGAGATCTTCCAGCAGTACTTCGGCACCGTGATCCCGGCCGGCGACAACAAGTTCTCCGCCCTGAACACCGCGGTGTGGAGCGGCGGATCGTTCATCTACGTCCCGCCCGGCGTGCACGTCGACATCCCGCTGCAGGCCTACTTCCGGATCAACACCGAGAACATGGGCCAGTTCGAGCGGACCCTGATCATCGTCGACGAAAACGCTTACGTGCATTACGTGGAGGGCTGCACGGCGCCCATCTACACGTCGGACTCGCTGCACTCGGCGGTGGTGGAGATCATCGTCAAGCCGGGTGGCCGTTGCCGTTACACCACGATTCAGAACTGGTCGAACAACGTCTACAACCTGGTCACCAAGCGGGCCCGCGCGGAGGCCGGGGCCACCATGGAGTGGGTCGACGGCAACATCGGGTCCAAGGTGACCATGAAATACCCGGCGGTGTGGATGACCGGGGAGCACGCCAAGGGCGAGGTCTTGTCGGTCGCCTTCGCCGGGGAGGGGCAGCACCAAGACGCCGGCGCCAAGATGTTGCACCTGGCGCCGAACACGTCGAGCAACATCGTCTCGAAGTCGGTGGCCCGCGGCGGTGGCCGCACCTCCTACCGCGGCCTGGTGCAGGTGAACAAGGGCGCGCACGGCTCCCGGTCCAGCGTGAAATGCGATGCGCTGCTGGTCGATACGATCAGCCGCAGCGACACCTACCCCTACGTCGACATCCGCGAGGACGACGTCACGATGGGCCACGAGGCCACGGTGTCCAAGGTGAGCGACAACCAGCTGTTCTACCTGATGAGCCGCGGGCTGACCGAGGACGAGGCGATGGCGATGGTGGTGCGCGGCTTCGTCGAGCCGATCGCCAAGGAACTGCCCATGGAGTACGCCCTGGAGCTCAACCGGCTCATCGAGTTGCAGATGGAGGGCGCGGTCGGATGACGGCTGCACTCAACAAGGGCGAGTTGTTCGCGTCCTTCGACGTCGACGCTTTCGAGGTGCCCAGCGGGCGCGACGAGATCTGGCGGTTCACCCCGCTGCGGCGGCTGCGCGGGCTGCACGACGGCTCGGCGCAGGCCACCGGTAAGGCGCAGATCAGCGTCACCGAACAGCCCGGCGTGCGGGTCGAGAGCGTGCGCCGCGGCGACGAGCGGCTCGGCCGCGCCGGTGTTCCTACCGACCGTGTTGCGGCGCAAGCGTTTTCGTCGTTCAATTCCGCGACGCTGGTGAGCGTCGGGCGGGACACCCAGATCGCCGAGCCGATCAACATCACCGTGACGGGCCCCGGGGCGGGCGCGGTGGCCTACGGGCACCTGCAGATCAGCGTCGCCGAACTCGGCGAGGCGGTCGTGGTGATCGACCATCGGGGCAGCGGAACCTACGCCGACAACGTCGAATTCATCGTCGACGATGCCGCCCGGCTCACCGTTGTGTGGATCGCGGACTGGGCCGACGACATGGTGCACGTCAACGCGCAGCACGCCAGGCTGGGCAAGGACGCGGTGCTGCGGCACGTCGCCGTCACCCTGGGCGGCGAGGTGGTGCGGATGTCGGCCCATGTGCGCTACGCCGCCCCGGGCGGAGACGCCGAGCTGCTCGGGTTGTACTTCGCCGACGACGGGCAGCACCTGGAGGCGCGGCTGCTGGTCGACCACGCGCAGCCCCACTGCAAGTCCAACGTGCTGTACAAGGGTGCGCTGCAAGGAGACCCGGCATCGCAACGACCCGACGCGCACACCGTCTGGATCGGTGACGTGCTGATCCGCGCCGAGGCCACCGACACCGACACCTTCGAGGTGAACCGCAACCTGGTACTCACCGACGGGGCGCGCGCCGACTCGGTGCCCAACCTGGAGATCGAGACCGGCGAGATCGTCGGCGCCGGACACGCCAGTGCCACCGGGCGTTTCGACGACGAGCAATTGTTTTACCTGCGCGCCCGCGGCATCCCCGAGGACCAGGCGCGCCGGCTGGTGGTGCGCGGCTTCTTCGGCGAGATCATCGCCAAGATCGCCGTGCCGGACATCCGGGAACGCCTGACCGCAGCCATCGAACACGAACTGGAAATCACGGAGAAGACAGCAGCCTCATGACGACCCTGGAAATCAAAGACCTGCACGTCAGCGTCGAAGACCACAACGCCCCCGAGGGCAACCGCGAGATTCCCATCCTCAACGGCGTCAACCTGACCGTCAATTCCGGTGAGACGCATGCGGTGATGGGGCCCAACGGCTCGGGCAAGTCCACGCTGTCCTACGCCATCGCCGGTCACCCGAAGTATGAGGTGACGTCCGGGTCGATCACGCTGGACGGCCAGAACGTGCTGGACATGAGCGTCGACGAACGTGCCCGCGCCGGGTTGTTCCTGGCCATGCAGTACCCCGTCGAGGTGCCGGGGGTGTCGATGTCGAACTTCCTGCGCAGCGCCGCGACCGCCGTCCGCGGCGAACCGCCGAAACTGCGCCACTGGGTCAAGGAGGTGAAGGCCGCCATGGCCGACCTCGACATCGACCCGGCGTTCGCCGAACGCAGTGTCAACGAAGGGTTTTCCGGTGGCGAGAAGAAGCGCCACGAGATTCTTCAGCTGGGGCTGCTGAGGCCCAAGATCGCCATTCTCGACGAGACCGACTCCGGCCTGGACGTGGACGCGCTGCGCGTGGTCAGCGAGGGCGTGAATCGCTACGCCGAGGCGGAGCACGGCGGCATTCTGCTCATCACCCACTACACCCGGATCCTGCGCTACATCCGGCCGCAATTCGTGCACGTGTTCGTCGGGGGCCGCATCGTCGAGTCCGGCGGTCCGGAGCTGGCCGACGAACTCGAGGAGAACGGCTACGTGCGCTTCACGCAGAGCGATGGCGACGACCCGCAGCGCCCGGCTTCGCCGCGCTCGCGATCGCCGCGAGCGGCGGCCGCAGGGGCGTAAGCATGACCGCGACAGCACTGGACGTCGACGCGATCCGCGCTGATTTTCCCATCCTGAAGCGCACCATGCGTGGCGGAAAGCAGTTGGCGTACCTCGATTCCGGCGCGACGTCGCAGCGCCCGCTGCAGGTGCTCGACGCCGAACGTGAGTTCCTGATCACCTCCAACGGCGCGGTGCATCGTGGCGCGCACCAGTTGATGGAGGAGGCGACGGACGCCTACGAGCAGGGCCGCGCGGACGTCGCGGCGTTCGTCGGCGCCGGCGCCGACGAGCTGGTCTTCACCCGCAACGCCACCGAGGCCCTCAATCTGGCGTCATACGTCCTGGGCGACAACCGCTTCGACGGTGCCGTGGGGGAGGGTGACGTCATCGTCACCACCGAGCTCGAGCACCACGCCAACATCGTCCCCTGGCAGGAGCTGGCCCGTCGCAGCGGCGCCACGCTGCGCTGGTACGGCGTGACCGACGACGGGCGGATCGACCTGGACTCGCTGGAGCTCGATGAGCGCGTGAAAGTCGTGGCCTTCAGCCATCATTCGAATGTCACCGGCGCGATCGCGCCGGTGACCGAGCTGGTCGACCGTGCCAGGGCGGTGGGCGCCCTGACGGTGCTGGACGCCTGCCAGTCGGTGCCACACGAGCCGGTCGACCTGCACGCGCTCGGCGTCGACTTCGCGGCCTTCTCCGGTCATAAGATGTTGGCCCCCAATGGGGTCGGCGCGCTCTACGCCCGGCGCGAGGTGCTCTCGGAGCTGCCGCCCTTCCTCACCGGCGGGTCGATGATCGAGACGGTGACCATGGAGGCGTCTACCTACGCCCCGGCGCCGCAACGGTTCGAGGCGGGCACCCCGATGACCTCCCAGGTGGTCGGGTTGGGTTCGGCCGCAAGGTATCTCAACGCCATCGGCATGGACGCGGTCCGGGCGCACGAGCGCGACCTGGTCGCCGCGACCCTCGAGGGACTTGCGGGCATCGAGGGCGTGCGAATCATCGGGCCGACCACCATGGAGAACCGGGGTTCGCCCGTCTCGTTCGTCGTCGACGGCGTGCACGCGCACGACGTCGGGCAGGTGCTCGACGACGACGGCGTCGCGGTCCGCGTGGGGCATCACTGCGCGATGCCGCTGCACCGGCGGTTCGGCGTGGCGGCGACGGCCCGGGCGTCGTTCGCGGTGTACAACACCCCCGACGAGGTCGAGCGTCTGGTTGCCGGCGTGCGGCGCGCGCTGGAATTCTTTGGGAGAGAATGACAGTGCGCATGGAGCAGATGTATCAGGACGTGATCCTCGATCACTACAAGCATCCGCAGCACCGCGGCCTGCGCGAGCCGTTCGGTGCGCAGGTCCACCACGTCAACCCGGTCTGCGGCGACGAGGTGACCCTGCGGGTCGCGCTGTCGGACGACGGGGAGCGCGTCGCGGACGTCTCCTATGACGGCCAGGGCTGCTCGATCAGCCAGGCGGCGACGTCGGTGCTCACCCAGCAGGTGATCGGTCAGGCGGTGCCCGATGCGCTCGAGACCATCACCGCCTTCACCGACATGGTGTCCTCCCGCGGCACCATCGAGGGCGACGAGGAAATTCTCGGCGACGGGATCGCATTCGCCGGGGTGGCCAAATATCCGGCCCGGGTGAAATGCGCGCTGCTGGGCTGGATGGCGTTCAAGGACGCATTGGCCCAGGCTTGCGCGGACAGGGACGCGGACTTCGAGGAGGACAAGGATGAGCGAGACCGCCGCATTGGGTGACGAATTTCTTGCCGACCTCGAGGAGGCGATGCGCGACGTCGTCGACCCCGAACTGGGCATCAACGTCGTCGATCTCGGACTGGTCTACGGCCTCAACGTCGAAGAGGGCGACGAGGGAACCGTCGCCCTCATCGACATGACGTTGACCTCGGCGGCCTGCCCGCTGACCGACGTCATCGAGGACCAGTCCCGCAGCGCGCTCGTCAGCAGCGGGCTGGTCGACGACCTGCGGATCAACTGGGTCTGGAACCCGCCGTGGGGTCCCGACAAGATCACCGAGGACGGGCGTGAACAATTGCGGGCGCTCGGTTTCACCGTCTGAACCCCGTACCGCCGCTAGAGGTGGAAGGGCAGGTGCGGCAGGTGCAGGTGGTGGTGCGGGTGCCCCATCGGGGGGCACGCTTGCAGGCTGATGGTCGTCGCCTGCAGCGCCCCGCCGTCGTTCGTCCCCTGAGCCCCCATGCACGTGCCGTTCGTGATCGCCTGGGTGTTGCTGATCGTCTGCTTCTTGTAGGACGTCGCGTCGGTGACGGTCACCGTGGTGGGGCCGCCGGGCCCAATCCCGTTGACGGCGATCGTGTTTCCCGACACCGATGCGACCGTGCCGTAGAAGCCGGCGGGCGGCGGGCATTTGCCGTCGACGGCCGTGGTGATCATGACGGTCTGCGCGGTAACGCCGGCGGCGGGTGAACTCTGCGGGGTGGCTCGCACGTTGACACAGCTACCCGGGGTGACATCGGGGAGGTTGGCCGGGGCAACCTGGAAGACGGGTGTCGCGGGGGCGAAGTCGACGGTCGCCGAACCGCCGCGTGTTCTGAGCTGAATCTTGTCGCCGGCCACTGACTGGACCATGCCCTCGACGTAGTCCTTGCCCACGGGTGGGGGCGCCGGGGGCGGCGCCGCGCTCGGCGGCGCCGCGCTGGGCGGGGCCGCGGCGGCGGCCGTCGGTTTGGCGGTATTGCCGGTGGTCGTGTCGCTCGACCGGCACATGGCGACGCCCAGCAGGATCACCGCGATGACGGCGACGAGCGCGAGCCGCGCCAACCGCGGGTTCACCGACGTGGCAGGCATCGACACACCTCCGGTCGTGGGCTGGCCATCGCCAGCGAATACCCAGGCGGACGCGGATATCACCGCCGCGCCCGCCCGGTGTGACGGTAATCTCAGGCGGCCTCAGCCGTGGGCGTGCGGTGGCTTGGCCGGGCCGCCGCATTTGCCGTCGTTGGCCGGCCGGACGTTGATGCTGGTCGCCTGCAGCGCGCCACTGCTGTCCTTGGTTCCGCGCGCGGTCAGGCATTTGCCCTGCGCGATCGCGTCCGTGGTGGCGGACGACTGCTTCAGGTATTTGGTCTTGTCGTCGACCGTCACGGCCGTCTGGGTGGTGTTGCCGCTCGGGTCGGTGCCCGTGACATTGATGGTGTTACCGGTAACCGAAGCCACCGAGCCCCCGACCGGGGCGGGCCGTGCCGGCGGCGGCGTCGGCGCCCCGGACGGGGCCGGGCTGGGTGAACCACCGGGTGCAGCCGCCTTGGGCTTGGGGCAGGTGCCGTTGACCGACGGGCTGACCTTCACCGACGCCGCGGTGACGGGCTGCCCGGCCTGCCCTCCCCTGGCGGGCCGCACAGTGACGCAGTTGCCCGCGGTGACGTCGGTGAGTGCGGCCGGGGTGACCTCGGTGACCTTGGTCGTCGCCGTGAAGTTCACGGCGGCGGTGGCGTTGTCCTCCTGGGTCACCTGAACGGAATTGCCCGCCACCGAGGCGATCAGGCCGCTGACCCGGGCTTCTCCGTTGGCCGGTGCCGGCGATGTCGTGGTCGAGGTCACCACCGAGGTGGACGTCGAGGTCGACGTCGTCGGGCTCGCTTTGTTGGACGAGCCGCACGCGGCGACCGACAGCGCGGTGGCGCCGGTGACCGCGAGGATCGCCACCCGGGTGAGCCGGGGCGTTGGACAGCTGGCAGGCATCGACGCTTCTCCAATCGTGATGGGACCCAACGCAATGGGTACTACCCGTTGAAGCTGTGCCTAACCTGTGTGCAACACCGGAGCGGTCAGAACGCCTGTTCGGAAACGCGCATGACCTCGTCGTCGATGGACTCGATGACTTTGCGCAGCGAGGCCAGTTTCGGCAGCATGTTCTTGGCGAAGAACGCCGCGGTCGCCACCTTGCCCCGATAGAACGTCGCGTCGTTGCCGGCGGCGTCGGCCAGGGCGGCGTGGGCGACCCCCGCCTGCACCAGCAGCCGCCAGCCGATGAGCAGATCGCCCACCGCGAGCAGGTACCGCACCGATCCGAGCCCGACTTTGTAGATTTCGCTCGGGTGTTGCGCCGCGGACATCAGGTATCCGGTCAATGCGCCCGTCATCGCCGTGACCTCGTCGAGCGCGGTCTGCAGCAGCAGGGCCTGCGGCTTGAGGGCCTCGTCGCAGGCGTCGATGGTCGCGTTGATCTGAGCCGTGACGAACTGCAGGGCCTCGCCGCGGTCGCGAACGATCTTGCGGAAGAAGAAGTCCAGCGCCTGGATGGCGGTGGTGCCCTCGTAGAGCGAATCGATCTTGGAATCACGGATGTACTGCTCGAGGGGGTAGTCCTGCAGGAAGCCCGAACCGCCGAGCGTCTGCAGCGACTCGGTCAGGACTTCGTAGGCCCGCTCCGAGCTCACGCCCTTCACGATCGGCAACAGCAGGTCGTCCACGCGGTGCGCCATCTGGTGATCGGCACCAGAAACATGTTGTGCCACAGCGTCTTCCTGGTGGGCGGCGGCATACATGTACAGCGCCCGCAAGCCCTCGGCGTAGGCCTTCTGCGTCATCAGGCTACGACGCACGTCGGGGTGGTGGATGATGGTGACCCGCGGCGCCGTCTTGTCGGCCATCTGCGTGAGATCCGCACCCTGCACCCGCTCTTTGGCGAACGCCAACGCGTTCAGGTAGCCCGTGGACAGGGTCCCGGCGGCCTTCACGCCGATCGTCATGCGCGCGTGCTCGATCACGGTGAACATCTGCGCGATCCCGTTGTGCACGTCGCCGACCAAGTAGCCGACGGCGGGCAGATCCGTTGCGCCGAAGGTCAATTCGCAGGTCGGCGAGGACTTGATCCCCATCTTGTGTTCCAGGCCCGTGGTGAAAACGCCGTTGCGGGCCCCGAGTTCGAACGTGTCCGGGTCGAAGAGGTATTCGGGCACGTAGAACAGGCTCAGTCCCTTGGTTCCGGGTCCGGCACCCTCCGGTCGGGCCAGCACCAGGTGGAAGATGTTCTCGGCGGTGTCGCCCACGTCTCCACCGGAGATGAAACGCTTCACGCCCTCGATATGCCAGGTGCCGTCGGGTTGTGCGACGGCCTTGGCGCGGCCCGCCCCGACGTCGGAGCCCGCGTCGGGTTCGGTGAGCACCATCGTCGCCGCCCAGCCGCGTTCCACGCCCTCGGCCGCCCAGCGGCGTTGCTCTTCGTTGCCCTCGACGTACAGCGCCTGGGCCATCAAGGGCCCGAGGCAGAAGAAGTTCGCGGACGGGTTGGCGCAGATGATCATTTCGTTGACCCCCCACGCCAGCGGCGGCGGAGCGGCCATGCCGCCGATCTCTTCGTCGAGCATCAGCCGCCACCAGCCGGCCTCTTTGATCGCCTCCACCGTTTTGGCCAGCTCGGGCGCCACGCTGATGGTGTGGGTGGCCGGGTCGAACACCGGCGGGTTGCGGTCGGCGAAGGCGAACGTTTCGGCGACGGGGCCTTCGGCCAGGCGGGCGGCCTCGGCCACGATCGTCCGGACCGTCTCCTCGTCGAGGTCGGCGTAGGGTCCGGTGCCCAGGACAGCGCCGACGTCGAGGACCTCGAACAGGTTGAACTCGATATCGCGGACGTTTGCGATGTAGTGGCCCAACGCGATTCCCTCACTGGTCCTTCGGGGCGGCGGATTGTCCGCATCAGTGTGTCCGACGTGGGAAAACGTACGCAACCGTAACCTACGGCGGGCCGCGGGCAGGTTACGCGCCGGTGTCGTCGCCCCGAACCGGGCGCGCGGGCTTTGTTGCGCCGGCTTTGCCGCCCGGGAACATCGCGTCGGGTTGGGGCGTTGTAGCAAATGTGACAACACTCGATCTCACCGCCGAGAAGTTCAACGAAACCATCGAGGGCAACGACATCGTGCTCGTCGATTTCTGGGCGTCCTGGTGCGGGCCGTGCCGCCAGTTCGGGCCCACTTTCCAGGCGTCGGCGGAGAAGCACCCCGACATCGTGCACGCCAAGGTCGACACCGAGGCCGAGCAGCAGCTGGCCGCGGCCGCCCAGATCCGGTCCATCCCCACGCTGATGGCCTTCAAGAAGGGCAAACTGCTGTTCAACCAGGCCGGGGCGTTGCCGCCGGCCGCGCTGGAAGACCTGGTGCAGCAGATCAAGGCGTTCGACGTCGACGCGGCCCAGGCCGGCCAAGCCGAATAACTCCCACACCGCGGCGCACGCGGGGCGGTGCTCGGCTACGCGCTAGGTTGCTTGGGTGAGTCTGGTACTGGTGGAGCACCCGCGGCCCGGCGTCGCGCTGATAACCCTCAATCGGCCCGAGCGGATGAACTCCATGGCGTTCGACGTCATGGTGCCGCTCAAAGAGGCCCTGGAGAAGGTCAGGTACGACAATTCGGTCCGCGTGGTCGTGCTGACCGGGGCGGGCCGGGGGTTCTCCTCGGGCGCCGACCACAAGTCCGCGGGTTCGGTGCCCCACGTCGAGGGCCTGACCCGCCCGAGCTACGCGCTGCGGTCCATGGAGGTACTCGACGAGGTCATCCTGGGGCTGCGGCGCCTGCATCAGCCGGTGATCGCCGCGGTCAACGGCCCGGCCATCGGCGGCGGGCTCTGCCTGGCGCTGGCCGCCGACATCCGGGTCGCCGCCACCGGCGCGTATTTCCGTGCGGCCGGCATCAACAACGGCCTGACCGCCAGCGAGCTGGGGCTCAGTTACCTGTTGCCCAGGGCGATCGGGTCGTCGCGGGCGTTTGAAATCATGCTGACCGGCCGCGACGTGACCGCCGAGGAGGCCGAGCGAATCGGGCTGGTGTCGTGCCAGGTGCCCGACGAGCAGCTGCTGGACACCTGCTACGCCCTCGCGGCGCGCATGGCGGCGTTTTCGCGGCCGGGAATCGAGTTGACCAAGCGCACACTGTGGAGTGGGCTGGACGCCGGTAGCCTGGAGGCGCACATGCAAGCCGAAGGCTTGGGTCAGCTGTTCGTTCGTCTGCTCACCGCCAACTTCGAAGAAGCGGTTGCCGCGCGCGCCGAGCGACGCCCTCCGGTGTTCACCGACGACAAATAGACGACAAGGGAGCGAATGTGATCACGGCCACGGACCTCGAGGTCCGCGCTGGTGCGCGCATTCTGCTCTCACCGGACGGCCCGGACCTGCGGGTGCAGCCGGGTGACCGCATCGGGCTGGTCGGGCGCAACGGCGCGGGGAAGACCACCACCCTGCGCATCCTGGCGGGGGAGACCGAACCGTATGCGGGCTCCGTCGCCCGCGCCGGTGAGATCGGCTACCTGCCACAGGATCCCAAAGAGGGCGACCTCGAGGTGCTGGCCCGCGACCGCGTCCTGTCCGCGCGCGGGCTCGACGTGCTGCTCACCGACCTGGAAAAGCAGCAGGCTTTGATGGCCGAGGTCGCCGACGACGACGCCCGGGACCGCGCCATCCGCCGCTACGGGCAGCTTGAGGAGCGTTTCGTCGCGTTGGGCGGCTACGGCGCCGAGAGCGAAGCCAGCCGCATCTGCGCGAGCCTGGGCCTGCCGGACCGGGTGCTGACGCAGAAGCTGCGCACGCTGTCCGGCGGGCAGCGCCGGCGGGTGGAGCTGGCGCGCATCCTGTTCGCGGCCTCCGACACCGGTGCCGGCTCGTCAACCACCCTGCTGCTCGACGAGCCCACCAACCACCTCGACGCGGATTCGGTTGGCTGGCTGCGGGATTTCCTGCGGGCCCACACCGGCGGACTGGTGATCATCAGCCACAACGTCGAGCTGCTCGCCGACGTCGTGAACCGGGTGTGGTTCCTGGACGCCGTGCGCGGCGAGGTCGACGTCTACAACATGGGCTGGCAGAAGTACCTGGACGCCCGGGCCACCGACGAACAGCGCCGCCGCCGCGAGCGCGCCAACGCCGAGCGCAAGGCCGCCGCGTTGCGCACCCAAGCCGCCAAGCTGGGCGCCAAGGCCACCAAAGCCGTTGCGGCCCAAAATATGTTGCGTCGTGCCGACCGGATGATGGCCGCGCTCGACGAGGAGCGGGTCGCCGACAAGGTGGCCCGCATCAAGTTCCCCACCCCCGCCCCGTGCGGGCGCACCCCGCTGGTCGCCAAGGGACTCAGCAAGTCTTACGGCTCGCTGGAGGTGTTCAGCGGCGTCGACCTGGCCATCGACCGCGGGTCGCGGGTGGTGGTGCTGGGACTGAACGGCGCAGGCAAGACCACGCTGCTGCGGCTGCTGGCCGGCACCGAGAAGCCCGACACCGGCGGGCTGGAGCCCGGACACGGTTTGCGCATGGGCTATTTCGCGCAGGAACACGACACGCTCGACAACGACGCGAGCGTGTGGGAGAACATCCGGCACGCCGCACCCGACACGGGTGAGCAGGACCTGCGCGGCCTGCTGGGCGCGTTCATGTTCAGCGGGCCGCAACTCGACCAACCGGCGGGCACGCTGTCGGGCGGAGAGAAGACCCGGCTCGCGCTGGCCGGCTTGGTGGCGTCCACGGCGAACGTCCTGCTGCTCGACGAACCGACCAACAACCTCGATCCGGCCTCGCGAGAACAGGTGCTCGACGCGCTGCGCAGCTACCAGGGCGCGGTAGTGCTGGTGACCCACGATCCCGGGGCGGCCGAGGCCCTCGACCCGCAGCGCGTGGTGTTGCTTCCCGACGGCACCGAGGACTTCTGGTCCGACGAATACCGGGATCTCATCGAGCTCGCCTGACTTCGGCGAAATCCGCCCGCGGACGGCGGCGGCTTTCTACTCTGGTTGCTTGCGATCGTGTTCGGGCGCGGAGGGCATCCATGAAAAGGACACTGCAAAGGTCGAGGAAGACCCGCGAGCAGATGTTGTTCGAGCTGCGCAACGCCTATGAGGGCGGCGCCAGCATCCGCACGCTGGCGGCCCGCACCGGACGGTCGTACGGATCGGTCCACAGCATGCTGCTCCAGGCGGGCACCACGATGCGTGGGCGGGGCGGACCCAACCACACCTCCCAGACCGCGCGAGCTGGGGCCACCCGCTAGCGGGCGGTCCCCCCAGCGCGCGGCCCGGTGTCCCCGGAGTCGTTGCGGCGCACCGATTTCTCCACGAGGTCGAGCACGGCGGACAACCGTCGGGGATCCTCGCCCGAGGCCAGCCGGGCCACCAGGCCGTCGAGCACCAACTCCAGGTAGCACTGCAGCACGTCGCCGGGCACGTCGTCGCGCACCCGCTGTGCCTCCTTCTGCCGGCGCAACCGGTCGGTGGTCGCCGCCGCCAGTTCCGCGGACCGCTCGGCCCAACCGCGGCTGAACTCGGGGTCGTTGCGCAGCTTGCGCGCGATCTCGAGCCGGGTGGCCAGCCAGTCGAACTGCTCGGGTGCGGCGAGCATGTCGCGCATCACCTGGATGAGGCCCTCGCGCGACGCCACGTCGGCCATCCGCTCGGCGTCTTCGTGCGCGAGCGCGAAGAACAGCGCGTCCTTGTCGCGGAAGTGGTGAAAGATGGCACCGCGCGACATGCCGATCGCTTGTTCCAGCCGCCGCACCGTGGCCTTGTCGTAGCCGTATTCGGCGAAGCAGCCGCGGGCACCATCGAGGATCTGGCGGCGGCGCGCCGCCAGATGGCCCTCGCTGACCTTGGGCACCGGACGCCGGATCAGTCAGCTTTGAGCATGTTGCGCAGCACGTACTGCAGGATGCCGCCGTTGCGGTAGTAGTCGGCCTCGCCCGGGGTGTCGATGCGTACCACCGCGTCGAACTCGATCGGATCCCCGCCGTCCTTGACGGCCTTCACCCGCACCGTCTTGGGCGTCTTGCCGTCGTTGAGCGCCTCGATGCCGGTGATGTCGAACACCTCGGTGCCGTCCAGCCCCAATGCCTTGGCGGACTTGCCTTCGGGGAACTGCAGCGGGATGACGCCCATGCCGATCAGGTTGGAGCGGTGGATGCGCTCGAACGACTCGGCGATCACCGCCCGGACGCCAAGCAGCAGCGTGCCCTTGGCCGCCCAGTCGCGTGAGGATCCGGACCCGTATTCCTTGCCGCCCAGCACCACCAGCGGAATGTTCTGCGCCGCATAGTTTTGCGCGGCGTCGTAGATGAACGCCTGCGGAGCGCCGTCCTGGGTGAAGTCGCGGGTGTAGCCGCCGGAGACGTCGTCGAGCAACTGGTTGCGCAGCCGGATGTTGGCGAACGTGCCGCGGATCATCACCTCGTGGTTGCCGCGCCGCGAGCCGAAGGAGTTGTAGTCCTTGCGGTCCACGCCGTGCTCGTCGAGGTACTGTGCCGCCGGGGTGCCCGGCTTGATCGCGCCGGCGGGGGAGATGTGGTCGGTGGTCACCGAGTCGCCCAGCAACGCCAGCACCCGGGCGCCGGTGATGTCGCTCACCGGCTCGGGCTCGGCCGACATCCCCTCGAAGTACGGGGGCTTGCGCACGTACGTCGAGTCCTGGTCCCACTCGAAGGTGTCACCGCTCGGGGTGGGCAGGTTGCGCCACCGCTCGTCGCCCTTGAACACGTCGGCGTAGTTCTTGGTGAACATCTCCTGGCTGATCGCCGAGGCGATGGTGTCCGAGACGTCCTTCTGCGACGGCCAGATGTCCTTCAAATAAACGTCTTTGCCGTCCTTGTCGGTGCCCAGCGGCTGGTTTTCGAAGTCGAAGTCCATGGTCCCCGCCAACGCGTAGGCCACCACCAGCGGGGGTGACGCCAGGTAGTTCATCTTCACGTCGGGGTTGATCCGGCCCTCGAAGTTGCGGTTACCGGACAGCACGGCGGCCACCGACAGGTCGTTGTCGTTGATCGCCTTGGAGATCTCCTCGGGCAGCGGGCCGGAGTTGCCGATGCACGTGGTGCAGCCGTAGCCGACGAGGTAGAAGCCGAGCTTCTCGAGATACGGCCACAGGCCGGCCTTTTCGTAGTAGTCGTGGACCACTTGGGAGCCGGGCGCCATCGTGGTCTTCACCCAGGGTTTGGCGGCCAGGCCCTTCTCGACGGCGTTGCGGGCCAGCAGCGCGGCACCCAGCATCACCTCGGGGTTGGACGTGTTGGTGCACGACGTGACCGCGGCGATCACCACCGCACCGTGGTCGAGCTCGAACTCGCCGCGGTCGTCGGAACGCACCCGCACCGGGTTGCTCACCCGGCCCTTGGCATGTGCGGCAGCCGATTCGAACTTCGGGGCGTCGTCGGCGTGACCGTTGTCCAGCGCCCCGGGGTCGCTGGCCGGGAAGGACTCGTCGACGGCCTCGTCGAGCTTGGAGTACTCCCTCTTGTCGGGGTCGTCGCCGACGTAGTCGCCGATCTGTGCGCGGAAGGTGGACTTGGCGTCCGACAACGCGATCCGGTCCTGCGGGCGCTTCGGCCCGGCGATCGACGGCACCACGTCGGACAGGTTGAGTTCGAGGTACTCGGAGAAGGCGGGCTCGTGGGAGGGGTCGTGCCACATGCCCTGTTCCTTGGCGTAGGCCTCGACCAGGGCCAGCTGCTCTTCGTCGCGGCCGGTGAACCGCAGGTAGGAGATGGTCTCCTCGTCGATCGGGAAAATCGCTGCGGTGGAACCGAATTCGGGGCTCATGTTGCCCAGGGTGGCGCGGTTGGCCAGCGGCACCTCGGCCACGCCCTCGCCGTAGAACTCGACGAACTTGCCGACCACGCCGTGCTTGCGCAGCATCTCGGTGACGGTCAGCACGACGTCGGTCGCGGTGACGCCCGGCTGGATCTCACCGGTCAGCTTGAACCCGACGACCCGCGGGATCAGCATCGACACCGGCTGGCCGAGCATCGCGGCCTCGGCCTCGATGCCGCCGACGCCCCAGCCCAGCACGCCCAGGCCGTTGACCATGGTGGTGTGCGAGTCGGTGCCCACGCAGGTGTCGGGGTAGGCGACTCCGTCGCGTTCCATCACCACGCTGGCGAGGTATTCGATGTTGACCTGGTGCACGATGCCGGTGCCCGGCGGCACCACCTTGAAGTCGCGGAAAGCGCCCTGGCCCCAGCGCAAGAACTGGTAGCGCTCCCCGTTGCGCTGGTACTCGATCTCGACGTTGCGCTCGAAGGCGTCGGCGGTGCCGAACAGGTCGGCGATCACCGAGTGGTCGATCACCAGGTCGGCCGGCGCCAGCGGGTTGACCTTTTCCGCCTTGCCGCCGAGCTCGCCGATGGCCTCGCGCATGGTGGCCAGGTCGACGATGCACGGCACCCCGGTGAAGTCCTGCATCACGACCCGGGCGGGCGTGTACTGGATCTCAATGCTGGGCTCCGCCTTGGGATCCCAGTTCGCGATGGCCTCGATGTGGTCCTTGGTGATGTTGCTGCCGTCCTCGTTGCGCAGCAGGTTCTCGGCCAGGACCTTGAGGCTGTAGGGGAGTTTCTCGGTGTTGGGAACGGCGTCGAGACGGTAGATCTGATAGCTCTTGTCGCCGACCTTCAGGGTGTCGCGTGCTCCGAACGAGTTCACAGAATCTTCTTTAGTCACTTCAACTCCCGAGGATTAAGTTCTCCCGCCGACGGGCCGTGTCGGGCGGTGCGGTGCTACTTTAACAGTACGCTTGTCCTGCATTACGGCGGGGCGTCCGTAGTCCCAGTCTTGTCGCGTACGTCGACGGTTTAAACCCCCGATACCGAAGTCGCGTACGGTGCCTGTAGCGCTACGGCAGGAGGGACATCATGACCTTGCACCCGGTCCAACCCGTCTACATCCCACAAGACGTCGACATGACCGCGGTCAAGGCTCAGGTCGCGGCCACGGGCGTCAGCGCGCCGGCGGCGGACATGCCGGGCCTGCTGCACATCGTCGATGAGGCGCACGCCAAGGGCATCAACCTCAAGATCGTGCTGCTCGATCACAACCCCCCGAACGACACCCCGCTGCGCGACATCTCCACGGTGGTCGGCGCCGACTACCACGGCGCCACCGTCCTGACGCTGAGCCCGAACTACGTCGGGAGCTACAGCACCCAGTTCCCCCGCGTCACGCTGGAGGCGGGAGAGGACATCGCCAAGACGGGCAATCCGGTGGTCTCGGCGCAGCACTTCCTCAACGAGCTCGACTCCCCGGAATTTCCCTGGACGGGCCTGACCATCTTCTTGTTGCTCGCCGTGCTGGCGGCCGCCGTCGGGACCCGGTTCCTGCAGCTGCGTAGCAGGCGTCTAGCAACTCCCGCGGATTCGGCGGGAGCGCAGGAAGTGACGCCCACCAACACGGCCTAGCCATACGCATCCGGTCCGCTCGGGCCCTTGACGGCGGGCCCCGGCGCGGGTTCACGGCAAACACGGTAGGTCACCGTTCGGTCACATTAAACGCACGTAGAGAGTGCGATTTCGGTGGAGCGTTTGCACGCCCAAAAGTGTGACGTACGGTGCAAATGATGCTGGTGTTGTCTTTGGCGCCCTTGGTGACCTTCGTGGGCGGCGCCGCCCGTCGCGTTGAGCCGTAGGAGACCTGAGTCGAATGAGACGCACACGCCGGGGCTCCGCAGCGCAGCCGGTCGCGAGGCTGGTTCGGCCGCTCGTGCCGTCGGTCGTGAGCGTGGCCCTGCTGCTTTGTACGCCGGGGCTCGGCCACGCCGATCCCGCGGCCGACAGCTTGGCCGGGTTGATCGCCAACGTCGCCAAGGCCAACCAACGCCTGGAAAACCTGAGCGCCGAAATCCAGACCGAACAGGAAAGCGTCAACAAGGCCCTGGTCGACGTAGAGACCTCCCGTGACGACGCCGCCGCGGCCCAGCACGACCTGGAGGTGAGCCAGCAGGCGGTGAAGGACGCCAATGCCGCGATCGCCACGGCGCAACAGCGCTTCGACACGTTCGCGGCGGCCACCTATATGAACGGCCCCTCGAGCAGTTACCTGACCGCCAGCAGCCCCGACGACATCATCGCCACCGAGGCCGCCGCCAAGACGCTGTCCGCGAGCTCGCAGACGGTGATGGCCAAGCTGCAGCGTGCGCGCACCGAACAGGTGAACCGGGAATCGGCGGCGCGGCTGGCCAAGCAGAAGGCCGACAAGGCCGCGGCCGACGCCAAGGGCAGCCAGGACGCCGCGGTGGCGGCGCTGACCGACTCCAAGCGCAAGTTCGACGAACAACGCCAACAGGTCACCCGCCTGGCCGCCGAACGCGACGAGGCACAGGCGAAACTCGAAGCGGCCAAACGGCAATGGTCTCTCGACCAAGGCGGGCCCACCGCCCCCGCGTCGGGCGACCGATGGGAGACCGGCTCGCCGGGCGCGCCGGCGCCGCAGACCGGGGCCCGCCGGTGGGACGGCGCCTGGGACCCCACCCTGCCGATGATCCCCAGCGCCAACGTCCCGGGTGACCCGATCGCGGTCATCAACCAGGTGCTGGGCATCTCGGCGACCTCCACGCAGGTCACCGCCGGCCTGGGGCGCAACTTCCTGCAGCAGCTCGGCATCCTCAAGCCCGACGACACCGGCATCACCAACGCATCCCCGGGCGCGACGGCCGGGCGGATCCCGCGGGTCTACGGGCGGCAGGCCAGCGAATACGTGATCCGGCGCGGGCTGTCGCAGATCGGCGTGCCCTACTCCTGGGGCGGCGGCAACGCGGCCGGCCCGAGCAAGGGCATCGACTCCGGGGCCGGCATCACCGGCTTCGACTGTTCGGGTCTGGTCCTGTACTCGTTCGCCGGGGTGGGCATCAAGCTGCCGCACTACTCGGGCTCGCAGTACAACCTCGGCCGCAAGATCCCGTCCTCGCAGATGCGCCGCGGCGACGTCATCTTCTACGGTCCGGGCGGCAGCCAGCACGTCACGATCTACCTCGGCAACGGCCAAATGCTCGAGGCCCCCGACATCGGTCTGAAGGTCCGCGTTGCGCCCGTGCGCACCAGCGGCATGACGCCCTACGTGGTCCGCTACATCGAGTGGTGAACGAATGAGAAGCGAACGGAAAGCCATGCACCGCAAGCGGATTCGTCTGGTCAACTTCGCCTGGATCGCCACCGTGGTGGCCGGGCTGATGCTGTCGGTGGCCGGTCCGGCCCCCGTGGCCGCGGCCGACCCCGGCCCGTGGGACCCGACCCTGCCCGCGACGATCAGCGCCGGCGCCCCCGGCGACCCGCTCGCGGTCGCCAACGCCTCGTTGCAGGCCACCGCGCAGGCCACCCAGACCACGTTCGACCTCGGCCGGCGGTTCCTGGGCGGGCTCGGCATCAACATCGGCGGCAACGACGCGCCCACCGCGGCCACCCCCACCAACCCCGGCGGCAAGATCCCGCGCGTCTACGGCCGGCAGGCGATCGAGTACGTGATCAAGCGGATGGGATCGCAGATGGGCGTTCCGTACTCCTGGGGCGGCGGCTCGCTGGACGGTCCGAGCAAGGGCGTCGGCGACGGCGCCAACATCACCGGCTTCGACTGCTCGGGCCTGATGCGCTACGGCTTCGCCGGGGTCGGCGTGCTGATCCCGCGGTTCTCCGGCGACCAGTACAACGCCGGCCGGCACATCCCGCCGGACCAGGCCAGGCGCGGCGACCTCATCTTCTACGGCCCGAACGGCGGCCAGCACGTCACCATGTATCTGGGCAACGGCCAGATGCTGGAGGCGTCCAGCCTGGCCGGCAAGGTGACCGTCAGCCCGGTGCGCAAGCCCGGCATGACGCCGTTCCTGACTAGGATCATCGAGTACTGATCGCGGGCCAGCCTGCCGCGGCGTCGACGGAAACCGGCAGGCCTGGAATAGTTGGTCCAGGGCACGTCGCTGCCCGGCAGTCGTGTCCGTCTGAGCGTGGAGGGTTCTTGATGACATCAGCAGGTGGGCCGCCCCCGGGCGCCAGCGGTTACTCGGGCCCGGGTGGGCAGTCCGGCCCGCCGGCCCAAGAAGCGCCGTCCGGCGGCGGCAACGGCCTGGCCGCCGAGGTCCACACCCTGGAGCGGGCAATCTTCGAGGTCAAGCGGATCATCGTCGGGCAGGACCAGCTCGTCGAGCGCATGCTGGTCGGCCTGCTCTCCAAGGGGCACGTGCTGCTCGAGGGTGTCCCCGGCGTGGCCAAGACGCTGGCCGTCGAGACCTTCGCCAAGGTCGTGGGCGGCACGTTCGCCCGCATCCAGTTCACGCCCGACCTGGTACCCACCGACATCATCGGTACCCGCATCTACCGGCAGGGCAAGGAGGAGTTCGACACCGAACTCGGCCCGGTGGTGGTGAACTTCCTGCTCGCCGACGAGATCAACCGCGCGCCGGCCAAGGTGCAGTCGGCGCTGCTGGAGGTCATGCAGGAACGGCACGTGTCGATCGGCGGCAAGACCTTCGATTTGCCCAACCCGTTCCTGGTGATGGCGACGCAGAACCCGATCGAGCACGAGGGCGTGTACCCGCTGCCCGAGGCCCAGCGCGACCGCTTCCTGTTCAAGATCAACGTCGGCTACCCGTCGCCCGAAGAGGAGCGCGAGATCATCTACCGGATGGGCGTGAAGCCGCCGCAGCCCAAGCAGATCCTGAACACCGGCGACCTGCTGCGGCTGCAGGACATCGCGGCCAACGGCTTCGTCCACCACGCGCTGGTCGACTACGTGGTACGCGTCGTCATGGCCACCCGTTATCCCGAGCAACTCGGGATGAACGACGTCAAGACGTGGATCTCGTTTGGCGCGTCCCCGCGTGCCTCGCTGGGCATCATCGCGGCGTCCCGCTCGCTGGCGCTGGTGCGCGGCCGCGATTACGTGATCCCGCAAGACGTCGTCGACGTCATTCCCGACGTGCTGCGGCACCGGTTGGTGCTCACCTACGACGCGCTCGCCGACGAAATCTCGCCGGAGATCGTCATCAACCGAATCCTGCAGACGGTCGCCCTGCCCCAGGTCAATGCCGTTCCGCAGCAAGGGCAGTCGGTGCCCCCGGTGATGCAGGCCGCCGGCGCGGCTAGCGGTCGGTGACCGACGCTGGATCCGCCGCGGGCGGGCCCACGGCTACCTCACATCCGCCATCGATGCAGCGCGGGCAGATCGTCGACCCGAAGCTGGCGGCGGCGCTGCGGCAGCTCGAGCTGACGGTCAAGCGCAAGCTCGACGGCGTCCTGCACGGCGACCACCTCGGCCTGATCCCGGGACCGGGTTCGGAGCCGGGGGAGTCGCGTGAGTACCAGCCCGGCGATGACGTCCGGCGGATGGACTGGGCCGTCACCGCGCGCACCATGCACCCGCACGTCCGGCAGATGATCGCCGACCGCGAGCTGGAAACCTGGCTGGTGGTCGACATGTCCGCCAGCCTGGACTTCGGCACCGTCGGGTGCGAGAAGCGGGACCTGGCGGTGGCGGCCGCGGCCGCGATCACGTTCCTCAACAGCGGCGGCGGCAACCGGCTGGGCGCGCTGATCGCCAACGGGGAGACGATGACGCGGGTCCCGGCGCGTTCCGGGCGCCAGCACGAGCAGACGCTGCTGCGCACCATCGCCACCACACCCAGGGCGCGGGTCGGGGTCCGCGGCGACCTGGCGACGGCCATCGACGCGTTGCGCCGGCCGGAACGCCGGCGCGGCATGGCGGTGATCATCAGCGACTTCCTGGGTCCGATCAACTGGATGCGCCCGCTGCGCGCGATCGCGGCCCGCCACGAGGTGCTCGCCATCGAGGTGCTCGACCCCCGCGACGTCGAACTGCCCGACATCGGCGACGTCGTGCTGCAGGACGCCGAGTCCGGGGTCACCCGCGAATTCACCATCGATGCCCAGCTGCGCGACGATTTCGCCAAGGCCGCCGCGGCGCACCGCGCCGAGGTGGCCCGCACCATCCGCAGCTGCGGGGCGCCGGTCCTGACGTTGCGCACCGATCGGGACTGGATCGCCGACATCGTCCGTTTCGTCGAGTCCCGCCGGCGCGGTGCATTGGCGGGGCGGCAGTGACATTGCCGCTCCTCGGCTCGATGTCGTTGTCGGGCTTCGAACATTCGTGGTTCTTCCTGTTCCTGCTCGTCGTGTTCGGGGTGGCCGCGCTCTACATCGTCATGCAGCTGGCGCGGCAGCGGCGCATGCTGCGGTTCGCCAACATGGAGCTGCTGGAGAGCGTCGCGCCCGAGCGTCCCGCCCGGTGGCGGCACGTGCCGGCGATCCTGCTGGTGGCCTCGCTGGTGCTGTTCACCATCGCGATGGCCGGCCCGACGCACGACGTCCGAATTCCACGCAACCGCGCGGTGGTGATGCTGGTGATCGACGTGTCGCAGTCGATGCGGGCCACCGACGTGCAGCCGAACCGGATGGCGGCCGCCCAGGAGGCGGCCAAGGCGTTCGCCGACGAGCTGACCCCCGGCATCAACCTCGGGCTGATCGAGTACGCGGGCACCGCGACGGTGCTGGTGCAGCCGACGACCAACCGGGACGCGACCAAGAACGCCCTGGACAAGCTGCAGTTCGCCGACCGCACGGCCACCGGGGAGGGCATCTTCACCGCGCTGCAGGCCATCGCCACGGTCGGCGCCGTGATCGGCGGCGGCGACACGCCGCCGCCGGCACGCATCGTGTTGTTCTCCGACGGCAAGGAGACGATGCCGACCAATCCCGACAATCCGAAGGGCGCCTTCACCGCCGCGCGCACCGCCAAGGATCAGGGCGTGCCGATCTCGACGATCTCGTTCGGCACCCCGTACGGCTTCGTCGAGATCAACGACCAGCGCCAGCCGGTGCCCGTCGACGACTCGACGATGAAGAAGGTCGCCGAGCTCTCGGGTGGGAGCTGGTACAACGCCGCGAGCCTGGCCGAGCTGAAGTCCGTCTACGCGACGCTGCAGCAGCAGATCGGCTACGAGACGATCAAAGGCGATGCCAGCGTGGGCTGGGTGCGGTTGGGGGCGCTGGTGCTGGCGCTTGCGGCCTTGGCGGCGCTGCTCATCAACCGCCGCCTCCCGACCTAGCCCTGCTTGGCCCGCCTGCCCGTTTGACCCGCTCGCGCGCCGCATGTAACGCCAGGGCGGGAATTCGGCCGATTTGTCGCCCTGGCGTTACATGCGGCGCGCTCGCGCCTGGGCAACCCGGCGGATGATGTCGTCGGGATGGTCTTCTGCGATGACCCGGACCACGATCCACCCGTAACGTTCAAGCATCTCGAGTCGGCGGATGTCCTTCACATACTGATAGCGACTGGTTCGATGTTGGTCGCCGTCGTACTCGACGGCGACCATTATGTCCTCCCAGCCGATGTCCAAATAAGCCTCGGCCCAGCCCCATTCGTTGCGCACGGCGATCTGGGTCTGCGGCCGGGGAAAGCCGGCCTGCAGCAATAAGAGGCGTAGCCACGTTTCCTTTGGTGACTGGGCCCCACCGTCAATCAGCTCCAGAGCCGCCTTCGCCGCCTTCATGCCATGCCGGCCGCGGTAGCGGTCGACGAGCAACTCGACGTCAGCCGTCTTCACGTCGATTGCCCGGGCAAGGGCATCGATGGCGGCGACCGCCGTTTCCCTGGGGTGGCGTCTCGCCAGGTCGAGTGCCGTGCGAGCCGGTGTCGTGACCCGCATGCCGTCGACGATGGTGATCTCGTCGGACTCGATGCGTTCCTCCCAGACGCGCACTCCTTCGATTTCGCGGCGGTTGGTGTCCATGATCTCGGCCGGCCGCGCCGGATCGATCCACCGAGCACCATGCAGCGCGGAGGCGGAGAAGCCGGCGAGGATGCCGCGTCGGCGTGATCGCAGCCAGGACGCTTTGGCGCGCAGCACAGCCGTCAGCTCGGTATCTCTTGGCACGTATACGTCACGATGCAGCGCAACGTAACGAGTTCGCAGCTCGTGGCGGGTCACCAGCTGCGCGGCCCGGGCTTCGCTGCCCACGAACGGGTACGTCATGACGAAAGTCTGCGAAGCCCGACCGACATGCCGGTTGTCACCACATGGCGGAATTCCGCGCGATACGTCGCCATGGCGTTACGTGCGTGGCCAGCCGGTTACGGGGCGAGCAACCTGAGGCGATAGGTTGACGGGGTGACTGACACGGCCACCGAGAACACCACCGAAAGTGCCGCCGCCGGCGGCAAACCCGCCTTCGTATCGCGCTCCGTCCTGGTGACGGGCGGAAACCGGGGGATCGGTCTGGCGATCGCGCAGCGGCTGGCCGCCGACGGCCACAAGGTCGCCGTCACGCACCGCGGATCCGGGGCGCCCGAGGGGCTGTTCGGCGTTGTGTGCGACGTCACCGACAACGCCGCCGTCGACCGCGCGTTCACAGAGGTCGAGGAGCACCAGGGTCCGGTGGAGGTACTGGTGTCCAACGCCGGCATCTCCAAGGACGCCTTCCTCATCCGGATGACCGAGGAGCGCTTCGAGGAGGTCATCAACGCCGACCTCACCGGGGCATTCCGGGTGGCCCAGCGGGCGTCGCGCAGCATGCAGCGCAAGCGGTTCGGCCGGATCATTTTCATCGGGTCCGTGTCCGGCATGTGGGGGATCGGCAACCAGGCGAACTACGCGGCCGCCAAGGCCGGCCTGATCGGCATGGCGCGATCGATCTCCCGCGAGCTGTCCAAGGCCGGGGTGACCGCCAACGTGGTCGCCCCCGGCTACATCGACACCGAGATGACCCGCGCGCTCGACGAGCGGATCCAGGCCGGTGCGCTGGAATTCATCCCCGCCAAGCGGGTCGGCACCGCCGAGGACGTCGCGGGGGCGGTCAGCTTCCTGGCCTCCGAGGATGCGAAATACATCGCCGGCGCGGTCATCCCGGTCGACGGCGGCATGGGCATGGGCCACTGATTTCACTTACGACATTAAGGACGGACATGGCAGGACTGCTCGACGGCAAACGGATTCTGGTCTCGGGGATCATCACCGACTCTTCGATCGCGTTTCACATCGCCAAGGTGGCCCAGGAAGCGGGCGCCCAGCTCGTGCTGACGGGCTTCGACCGGCTGCGGCTGATCCAGCGCATCGCCGACCGGCTGCCGGAGAAGGCCCCGCTGGTCGAGCTTGACGTGCAGAACGAGGAGCACCTGAACACGCTGGCCGAGCGGGTCTCCGCCGAGATCGGCGAGGGCAACAAGCTGGACGGCGTCGTGCACTCGATCGGCTTCATGCCGCAGACCGGGATGGGCATCAACCCGTTCTTCGACGCACCGTATGAGGACGTCTCCAAGGGCATCCACATCTCCGCGTATTCGTATGCCTCGCTGGCCAAGGCGCTGCTGCCGATCATGAACCCCGGCGGGTCCATCGTCGGCATGGACTTCGACCCCAGCCGGGCCATGCCGGCCTACAACTGGATGACGGTGGCCAAGAGCGCGCTGGAATCGGTCAACCGGTTCGTCGCCCGCGAAGCGGGCAAGTTCGGGGTGCGCTCGAATCTCGTTGCCGCGGGACCTATCCGGACGCTGGCGATGTCGGCGATCGTCGGCGGCGCGCTCGGCGAGGAGGCCGGCGCCCAGATGCAACTGCTGGAGGAGGGCTGGGACCAGCGCGCGCCGATCGGCTGGAACATGAAGGACCCCACGCCGGTCGCCAAGACCGTGTGCGCCGTGCTCTCGGACTGGCTGCCGGCCACCACCGGCACCATCATCTTCGCCGATGGTGGCGCCAGCACCCAATTACTCTAGGCTCCAATGGAATTCGACGCCGTACTGCTGCTGTCCTTCGGTGGGCCGGAAGGGCCCGAGCAGGTGCGGCCGTTCCTGGAAAACGTCACCCGCGGGCGCAACGTGCCGCCCGAACGCCTGGACGACGTCGCCCAGCACTACCTGCATTTCGGCGGGGTGTCACCCATCAACGGGATCAACCGAGCCCTGATCACCGAGCTTCAGGCTGAGTTGAACCTGCCCGTGTACTTCGGCAACCGCAACTGGGAACCCTACGTCGAAGACACCGTCAAACAGATGCGCGACAACGGTGTTCGTCGCGCCGCCGTGTTCGCCACGTCGGCGTGGAGCGGATACTCCAGCTGCACGCAGTACACCGAAGACATCGCCCGGGCGCGCCGGGCGGCCGGGCCGGACGCGCCCCAGCTGGTCAAGCTGCGGCCGTACTTCGACCACCCGCTCTTCGTCGAGATGTTCGCCGGCGCCGTCGCGGCCGCGGCGCAAAGCGTGCCCGCCGGCGCGCGGCTGGTGTTCACCGCGCATTCGGTCCCGGTGGCCGCCGATCAGCGCCTCGGCCCGAGGTTGTACAGCCGCCAAGTCGCTTATGCCACAAGGCTGGTCGCGGCCGCGGCGGGATACGCGGATTACGATCTGGCCTGGCAATCGCGTTCGGGTCCGCCGCAGGTGCCGTGGTTGGAGCCAAGTGTCGAGGACCATCTCACGGCGCTGGCCGCCTCGGGCACCGAGGCCGTCATCGTCTGCCCGGTCGGGTTCGTCGCCGACCACATCGAGGTGGTGTGGGATCTCGACGAGGAGTTGCGATCCCAAGCCGAGGCGTCGGGGCTGGCGTTCGCCCGGGCCGCGACGCCCAACGCCGACCGCCGATTCGCCCGGCTGGCCGCCGATCTCATCGACGAACTGCGCACCGGCCGTAACCCAGCCCGGGTGGACGGCCCCGACCCGGTGCCCGGTTGCCTCGCGAGCGTCGACGGCGAGCCGTGCCGTCCGCCGCACTGCGCTGCGACGCAAGAACGCAGCGGCGGCATCACTTGCGGATGAGGTATCCGTTGGGCGCCAGGGTCCACCCAAACTTGTTCTCACGCACACAGTCGTGGTCGTAATCGTTTGGGAACTCCTGCTCGTACGCTTCGATGGCCTCGTACGGGCCCGGGCCGAATCCGGGCATGATCGGATGCCCGTTCACGCAGGAATCCTCGACCAGAAGATAGTCGCCGGCGGACAGTAGCGGCCGCAGCAGTTTCATCTCGGCCAGTACATGATCCTTGGTGTGGTCGCTATCCAGGATTGCGAAGACCTTGCCCGGAAACTCGGCTTCTAGCTGCCGAATACGCTCCGCGATGGCGGCCGCCGTTGACGACGATTCAACGAATTCGATCTCGGGGTAGCAGCGAGCTGCGGGATCAAGAGCGCTGGAGGAAACGTCCACCGAGAAGACTTTGAACGGTCGGTCAGTCAGACGCAGAATACTGGCGTAAAACACAGCCGAGCCGCCGTAACGCGTACCGAATTCAACCACCAGCGATGGCTTGAGGTCGAACAGGATCTCCTGGTAGTTCCACAGGTCGGTGACCGACTTCCAGCAGTTGATGCCCAGCCACGTGGTCTGCTGCCACACCAGGTTACCGAAATACCACTTCAGGTATTCTTCGGCTGCCCCACCGGATGGTCGGCCGAGCCGCGTCACGAGGAAGCTGACCTTTTCCCGCCATGTCGTCATGTCTTTGCTTATCACGAGAATCCTCGCGATGTTGTCGTTGTCTTTACTTATCGCGAGAGCGGCGCTACCGGCCATTCGGGGAAGCGGGTGAGGACGACTGTCGTTCGTCTTGATCGAATCTTTTGGCTTGATCGCAAACGCCCGGCACCAACGGCATTCGCGGGCCGACACCAAGTCATCATTTTCACCCCATTACCCGCCGGAGAAGATCGCATTTCACATGAGAACCCAGGCCTGGTGCCGGCGCACGTCAAGCTCGCCGGCGCGGCCCGTAAGGCGTTGATTGCGGCGTTCATAGCTGATAACGCAACCCATCACCTGCGCTCTGCGCGACGGATGCTCAAGCTGCGCGACGAACATGGCTGCGCCCGCCTGCACCCAGCCCTGCCGGCGACGGGGCCGTTGGGGCGTGGGCCTGAACAGTTCGGCAGCGATGCTCCCGTCGCCTGACCGGCGATAGTAAAACCTTTAATCTTCCAACATCTCCCACGCGCCGGGAGTCATTACCAATCCGGTCTGCGACCCAGCACTGCGGACGTCGAAAGTGTCTGGAATGCTCGGCGCCTGGACGCCGCGAAAGCGAGCGCGGCGTAGCCGGGCGAAGCGGGTCGCCTAGTCAAGACTAGTCTCCCCACGCCGAGCGCAGGATCGCGGTGACGGCGGCCATCCGCGCCGAACGCACGACGGCGGTCAGCGGCCGCAACGCGTCGCTGGCGATGCGCGTCTCGGAAGAGGATTGCGTTCCGAACGGCTCCGGGCCGGCGACGGCGGGCGCGGCGAAACGCTCCGGCGAGTCCGGTGACCGGCTGAGCCCGGCGCTGACCGCGATGATCGCGTCGACGTGCGCGGCGTTCTCCAGCACCCGCAGCGCCCGGGTCGGCGCATGGTCGGGAACGCGGTGCTGCCGTGTGGATTCCAGTAGCTGCTCGACGAGTCCCCGCGGATCGTCGATGTCGGCCGCCGCCGATCCCAGCCCGATGGCCCCGAGCGCGTCCGCCGCCGACCGCACGGCCGAGCGCAGGGTGTATTCGGCATCGCCGAGCTCGTGGTGGTCGAGCACCGGCGCTCCCGGCAGCGAGTACACCGTCCAGGACAGCGCGCAGGCCTCGGGGAAGTCCGCCGGCTCGTCGTCGTAGGAAAACTCGGGCACCAGCCCCACGGCGGCGGCGGGATCGTAGGGGTTGGCGATGATGATCGCCTCGCCCGCGGCCAGGGCGTCACGCTCGAACTGCGTCCCCGGGGTGAGCCCGCGCACATCGCCGGGCACCGGCAAAAGCACGTTGATCGTCCCGCGCAACGGGTCGGGCCCGCCCGGTGCGGGCGTCGACCGGCCAACCGCGGCGCGCAGCGTCTGCAGCAGCGTCACCGTCCCGGCGTCGTGCACGTCGGGCCACGGCAGCCCGGTGTGCCCGGCGGCGACCGCATCATACGCGGTGACCGATTGCTTTGGCGCCCATACCGATAACGCGTCCAGGACGTCGTCGGGCGCGGCCTTGCCCGCGAGCCAGGCGTTGGCCCACAGGGACAGCGAGACACTGGGACACCACACGATTCCGCAGTGTAGTTGTTTTGCCCGGCAAAGGCGGATCACGCGTATTCTGGCCGCATGCACGCCCCGGTGCTTTGGCTAATATTCGCGCTGGTGCTTGCCGGTGCCGAGGCGCTCACCGGCCATATGTTTTTGGTGATGCTCGGCGGCGGGGCGCTGGCCGCGGCGATCACCAGCTGGCTGACGGACTGGCCCGGCTGGGCGGACGGGACGGTGTTCCTGATCGTCTCGATCCTGCTGCTGGCGCTCGTGCGCCCCGCGCTGCGGCGGCAGCTGATGCCCGCGCACGTGCCGCAGCTGGGCATCGAGGCGCTCGAGGGCAAGAACGCGCTGGTGCTCGAGCGGATCTCGCGCGACAAGGGCCAGGTAAAGCTGGACGGCGAGGTGTGGACGGCGCGTCCGCTCAACGAAGGGGATATCTACGAACCGGGGGAGTCGGTGACCGTCTTACAGATCGACGGCGCCACGGCGGTGGTCTTCAAGAGCGGCCCATAACGGCCGCGAGAAGCGCTGTGAGAGAGAGGAACTCGGGTGCAAGGTGCTGTAGCTGGTTTGGTGTTGTTGGCTGTCCTGGTGATATTCGCCATTGTGGTGGTGGCCAAGTCGGTCGCCCTGATACCGCAGGCGGAGGCCGCGGTGATCGAGCGGCTGGGTCGATACAGCCGCACGGTCAGCGGTCAACTGACGCTGCTGGTGCCGTTCATCGACCGGGTCCGCGCCCGGGTGGACCTGCGCGAGCGGGTGGTGTCGTTCCCGCCGCAGCCGGTGATCACCGAGGACAACCTGACCCTCAACATCGACACGGTGGTCTACTTCCAGGTCACCGTCCCGCAGGCGGCGGTCTACGAGATCAGCAACTACATCGTCGGCGTGGAGCAGCTCACCACCACCACGCTGCGCAACGTGGTGGGCGGCATGACGCTGGAGCAGACGCTGACCTCCCGCGACATGATCAACGGCCAGTTGCGCGGGGTGCTCGACGAGGCGACTAACCGGTGGGGCCTGCGGGTCGCCCGGGTCGAGTTGCGCAGCATCGACCCGCCGCCGTCCATCCAGGCCTCGATGGAAAAGCAGATGAAGGCCGACCGGGAGAAGCGGGCGATGATCTTGACCGCCGAAGGGAATCGGCAGGCCGCGATCACCCAGGCCGAGGGCGCCAAGCAGGCGCAGATCCTGGCCGCGGAGGGAGCCAAGCAGGCCGCGATCCTGGCCGCCGAGGCCGACCGGCAGTCCCGCATGCTGCGCGCCCAGGGTGAGCGCGCCGCGGCCTACCTGCGGGCGCAGGGGCAGGCGAAGGCCATCGAGAAGACGTTCGCGGCGATCAAGGCCGGCCGTCCGACGCCGGAGATGCTCGCCTACCAGTACCTGCAGACGCTGCCGGAGATGGCGCGCGGCGACGCGAACAAGGTGTGGGTGGTGCCGAGCGACTTCAATGCGGCGCTGCAGGGGTTCACCAGAATGCTGGGAACCCCGGGTCAGGACGGGGTGTTCCGGTTTGAGCCCTCGCCGGTCGATGACGCACCCCAACACGCCGCCGAGTCCGACGACGCCGACATCGCCGACTGGTTCTCCACCGAGACCGATCCCGCGATCGCCCAGGCGGTGGCCAAGGCCGAGGCGAGCGCCCGCCAGCCGGTGGATGGCACGCTGCCGGGGACGCCGCCGCAATTGGCCCAATAGGATTGCCGCATGAGCCTTTTCACTTCGCCGAAGACCTATGTGGCGCTCGGCGCCTTCCACGCCGTGGACGCGGTGCTATGCGGTGTCCAGATCGCCCCGATCAAGAAGGTCCTCGACGACGTGGGTCTGCCGGAGAACGTTCGGCCCGTGCTGCCGGTGGTGAAGGCCGCCGCCGCCGTGGGCCTGTTGTCGGTCACCCGCTTCCCGGCCCTGGCGCGGGTGACGACGGCGATGCTGACGGTCTATTTCGTCCTGGCGCTCGGCGTGCACATCCGGGTGCGTGACAAGGTCGTCAACGCGCTTCCGGCGGCGATGTTTCTGGCCACGTTCGCCGTGATGACGGCGAAGGGGCCCGACCGCGGCTAGTCCAGGCGCAGCTCGACCATGGGTAGCGGGGTCTCGGTCTCGGTGATCGGAACGCCGAGGGTGTCCTCGAGCACCGGCCTCATCTGATCCCACGCTGCGCGATGACGGCCCACGTAGGCGGCCAGCGCGCGGTCCGCCTCGCCCTGGGTCAGTACGCGCGCGGTGGCGCGCCGGGGCGCGTGGCTGCCGGCGAAGACCCGCACGCGCGGGTCGGCCTCGATGTTGCGGAACCACTGCGCCTTTCGGCCGAAGCCGGACGCGACGACGTAGGTGTCCGCCGAGGGATGACCGACGACCTCGAGCACCACGTAGCGCGGTGTGCCGGACTTGCGGCCGGTGTGCTCGAGCATCAGCAGCCGGGACCCGAACACCGCGCCCGCGCGGGCCTGGTAGATCCAGATCGGCGCACGCATGAGTCGCCGCGACCTGAGCAGCCGTCCGCCGAGCCCGGGCAAAAAAGACGCGCCCGTCACGCGTGCGGCGCGGGCGGCAATGGCGGCGCGGGCGACACACCCGCGCCGGACGTCGGTGTTGGCGGTGCCGTATAAATGCACCCGCCCCCGCCCACCGACTGCGACGAGAGCGGTGGCGGGTAGGGCGGCGGCGGAAGCTGGACCCGGACCGTCCAGACCAGCCCGGTGATTGCGAAGGCGGCGAGCGCGCCGAGCACCAGGCCGATCAGCCCGGCGACGGTGGCGACGCCGGCCGGGAAGCGGCGGGTTCCGATGTTGTCCGAGGTCATGCGGCTCTCCACGGTCGTCGGATGTGGGTAATCGAGACGCTACTGGCGCGACGGCGGCCGCCGCCACGATTTGACGGATCGCGGCGGCGGCAGGCCGGTCGACTAATGCGGAGGCGCGGGCGACGGCGGCGGGCCGGGCGGCGGTGCCGGCGGGCCGGGCGGCGGCTCGAACCCGAAAACTCCCGGGCCGCCCATCGGCGGAGGGGGCGGTCCGTGATGGAACCCCATCATCGGCGGGGGCGGCGGCCCCGGCGGGAGCGGCGGCCCGGGCGGACCCACGCTCACGATCCAGGCGAAGGCGATCGCCGCGATGGTGCCGCCCGCGCCGATCAGCGCGCCGGCCAATCCGGCGCCGACCACCACCCCGGTGGAGTGGCGGCGGGGCTCGCGTGGTTGATAGGTGGCCGGCGGCGGCGCGGGTGGATCGGTGTCGATGTCGTCGTTCGTGGTCATGTCGCCGAACGTAGGAGCCGGAGCTGAAGCGGAGCTGAAGAAGCGGGCTTCAGGTTGGCTTCAAGAACCGGCGCGACAATGGGAGGCATGACGGACTGCCCGCGGGCCACCGCCGACCGCTTCAGCGTCGGCGCGCCCCGGGTTCTGGTGGTCGAAGACTCCGAGACGATCCGCGAAATGGTCAGCGAGGCGCTCACCGACGTCGGCTATCACACCGTCGGCCGCCGCGACGGCGACGGTCTGGAGGAGGTACTGGACGGGCTGCGGCCGGACCTTGTGCTGCTCGACGTCATGCTGCCGGGTCGCGACGGCTTCGACCTCATCGACGTGGTCCGCGACTGGGGCGACGTGGGAATCGTCCTGATCACGGCGCGCGACGGCCTGCCGGATCGGCTGCGGGGTCTGGACGGCGGCGCCGACGACTACGTGATCAAACCGTTCGAGCTGGCCGAACTCGTGTCGCGTGTCGGCGCGGTGTTGCGCCGGCGCGGACGGCTGCCGCACGTCGTCCAGGTGGGCGACCTGATGCTCGACGCCGACGCCGGCGTGGCCGCGCGCGGCGGTCGTCGCCTCGATCTGACCGCGACCGAGCTCCGGCTGCTGATCTTCCTCGTCGAGCAGCGCGGCCGCATCGTCAGCGCCGGCCAGATTCTGAACGCGGTGTGGGGGTACGACGCCTACGACCCGAACCTGGTCCAGGTGCATGTCAGTGGCCTGCGGCGCAAGCTCGAGGCCCACGGGCCGCGCATACTGCACACCGTGCGCGGCATCGGCTACCGGCTGCAGCCCCAGCGGTGATGACGGCCGGATCGACTCGAACCCCCTCCCTGCAGCGCCGGGTGACGCTGGTGGTGGTGGCCCTGCTCGCCATGCTGCTCGTGGTGCTCGGTGTCACCGTCGATGTCAGCCTGGGCGTTCTCACCCGCAGAAATCTGCACGATCGGCTGCTCGCCGCGGCGTCGCGCGCCGAGGCGCTGGCCGCCACGCACACCTCGCCCGATCTGCTGGCCGCCGAGCTCAACGGCGGCGGCGTGCGCGCGCTGCTGGTCACGGCCGACGGCGCAACGTACGGCGATCGCGGCATCAGTCCCGACACCGTCGCCGGACCGATGGCCCCGCCACCCTTTCCACCCCCGCCGCCCTTTCCACCCCCGCCGCCGTGGGCGCCGCCCCGCCGATGGCGCCCGGCCCGAATTTCCCGCCCCCCGGGGTGCCGCCCTGGCCCCCGCCCCCACCCCCTCCGGACGCCACCGCGACGGCCATGGTGCGTCCGCTGCCCGATGGCGCCCGGGTCATCCTGGTCGCCGACACCACGCAAACCACGCAGGTGACCCACCAGCTGCGGATGCTGATGATCGGGGCGGGCGTCTTGACCCTGCTGGCCGCCGCGGTGTTGTTGGTCGCGGTCAGCCGGGTGGCGTTGCGCCCGCTGGACCGGCTGACCGCGCTCGCCAACGACACCAGGACGGGGGATCGCGGCCGGCGCCTGCGCCCGGACCGCGCCGATACCGAATTAGGCAGGGCGGCAACCGCTTTCGACGGGATGCTGGACGCGTTGGAGAGTTCCGAACGCCGGGCGCGGCGGGCCGCCGACGCCGCCCAGCGCGCCGAGACGGCAACCCGGCGCTTCCTGGTCGATGCCGCCCACGAGCTGCGCACCCCGATCGCGGGGATTCAGGTCGCCGCCGAGCAGCTCGCCAACAGCGCCTCCCAGCACGAGGCCGGCGACGCCGCCGACGGGCAGTATCGCCGGGCCAGCCTGTTGCTGTCCGACGCGCGCCGCGCCGGGCGGCTGGTCAACGACATGCTCGACCTGAGCCGCATCGACGCCGGGCTGCCGTTGGACACCCACGACGTCGACCTCGCCGCGATCGCCGACGCCGAAGCCGACCGGGCCGCGATGCTGGCGCCGCAACTCACCGTCAGTCGCACGGGCGCGGCCAAGGCGACTGTCAACGCCGACCCGACCCGGCTCGCGCAGATCCTGTCCAATCTGCTCGACAACGCCCGCCGCCACACCCCGCCCCGAGGTGCCATCACGGTCGACGTCCACCTGCGCGACGACGCCGCCGAGGTGACGGTCACCGACACCGGCCCGGGCATTCCCGAGGACGAGCGGGAGCGCGTCTTCGAACGCCTGGTGCGCCTGGACGCGGGGCGGGCCCGCGATCACGGCGGTGCCGGGCTGGGCCTGCCGATCGCCCGGGCCCTGGCGCGTGCCCACGGCGGTGAGCTGGTGTGTCTGCCCCATGATGGCGGCGCCGAATTCCTGCTCACCCTGCCGGTTTCGGCGGCGGTTAGCCGCAACCGGTGAGCGGTGACCGCCCCGGGAGGCGGCCACCGCTCCGTACGGCTGGCCCAGGTCAGAATCCCGGCGGCGGTGGGCGCAACGGGTCGCCAGGCCCCGGGGGCGGCGGGCCACCCGGCCCACCCGGCCCACCCGGTCCAAGGGGTCCACCCGGTCCGGGTGGCCCGCCGAACGGTCCCCCCGGCGGGTGCGGCGGCCCCGGCTGGCCCGGGGGCGGTGGTGGCGGCGGATCCGCGCTCGCCACCGCGACACCGAAGCCGGTCGCGGCCGCCCCAAGGGCGCCGGCGAGCAACGAACCAGCGATGAGTTGTTTGATCTTCACTCGGCCCATCTCTCCTCTCTGTCGGCGGCGCACCACCGCGGGGAGGCCCCGCGGATCGCCGCGATCCGCGACAGTAGGAACTCAGCCTGAAGTCAGCCTGAAGAAGCGGGCCGACACGTCATCCGGACGCGGTCGCCGCGGTCACCGCGGTCAGACCCCACTTCGCCAGCCAGGGCTGGACGAGCTCGGCGATCGAGAACTTCGCGGGGACAGCACATCCGGGCTTGGGGGTGGAGGGGTCACCCCCGCGGATAAGGATGCCGACGGCGCGGACGGTGCCGTCGCCTTGGTCGAGGTAGACCGGGCCGCCGGAGTCGCCGCACTGGCCGGGGGCCTGGAACACCACCTTGCTGTCGGTGATTTCCGTGATCGGTCCGCACGTGGCCTTGCCGGTACCCATGCCGAACTTGCAGAGTTCCTGGCCGGGCTCCAGGCCCGTCGCGACGCCGGAGACCGGCAAGGCGGCCCCGATCGCCGGATTCTGGGGCACGTTGTCCCCGTTGAGCACGATGAGGCCGATGTCGTGCTGTTCGTCGTGGACGCCCTCGCTGACGGTCTGGCTGAACGTGCCCAGCGTCGCGTAGGGCAGGGTCCCGCCCAAGTTCATCGTCACGTTGCTGGCCTCGCCGGGGCGGTTGCAGTGGCCGGCGGTGAGAACGCCGGGCTGACCGGTGCTGGTGCGCACCAAAAAACCGGCGGTGCAGCCCATCCCGCCCGACCCGTCGGCGTACTGGACGTAAATGCCCGTACCGGGGCCGACGGCACTCGAGGCGGGGAGATCGATCGGCGACAACAGCGGCGGTGGGCCGGGGTCGTGGGCGGGGCCGGTGCCCTTGGGCAGGATATAGACGGCCGCGAAGAAGGCGGCGACGCAACACAGCGACGCGATCACCAACAACGCGGAATGCATCCTGGAACGTTGTGGCGGCGAGTACGAGACGTGGGGTCCGGCCAACACCCCCCCTTTGGCTGCGCGATGCCGGTAAGTGCTGCGAGCCCCAGCTTGCCAGCTTTCGGGCCGCCAATCGTGGGGTTTCGTCAGATCTTTCCGGCGAACCGATCAGCTGACGGTGGCCGGCTCCGGGGAAGGTTCGTCGCCGAGGGAACTGTGCGCGCGGCGATGGTGCCGGCGGTAGTGACGGATCTCGATGACCAGGCCCGTCAAGCCCAGCGTCGCGGTGCACAGCGACACCAGATACAGCAGCGAGCTCGGGTGCCCGGCGAGCGCGTCGCCGAGGATCACGACGGCCGCGGTGCCGGGAAGCAGGCCGCCCAGGGTGGCCAGCGTGTAGGGCAGCAGGCGGACCGTCGAGGCGCCGGCGGCGTAATTGATCGCCGAGAACGGCACGGCGGGAATCAGCCGCAACGACAAGATGGCCAGCCAGCCCCGTTGCCGCAACCGCGCGTCCACCGTGTCGATCGATCGGTGGCGAACCAGGCGGTTCAGCCGCCAGCCGGCGGCGCGCACCAGCAGCAACGCGATCACCGCGCTCGCGGTGCTGGCGATCACCGCGATCGCCACACCCATCAGCGGGCCGAACAGCAGCCCGGCGGCCAGGGTGAACGCGGTGCGGGGAACCGGCACCACGGTGACCACGACGTGCGCGGCCAGGAACGCCAACGGGAACCAGGGGCCGACCGACTCCGCCCAGTCGCGCATCTGCACGGGTGTGGGCAGGGGCAGCCACGACGCGGCCATGATCAGCAGTGTGATACCGACCACTGTGGCGATCGCCCGGGGCCGCGACAGTTGACGCGCGGCCGCACCCAGCGCGCCGGCGAGGTCGCGCAGGGTCCGGTTGATTCTGCAGGTGGCGGAAGCCGTCACGCCTGTAAAGGTTACGGGCCGCAGATGAATAACTCGTATCCCGAGGCTGGCGTTTCATCGCCGTGGGGCCGATCGTCGTGCCGCGCGGTTTTTTGCCGACAGGCCCGATCAATTAGCCTCATTAGTAAGTCGCAGGCCCCATTTGCTGGCAAAAAGGGAGCAATCGGTGTCCATTGATGTACCCGAGCTCGCCGAACTAGAACAGGTTCGCGGGCGTTGGCGCAGTGCGGTCGCCGGCGTGCTGTCGAAGAGCACCCGGAAGGACCCCGAGGAGCTCGGGGACCAGCCCGAGCGGCTGCTGGAAACCCCGACCTATGACGGCATCGCCATCCGGGCGCTGTACACGGCGCTGGACGAGCTGCCCGAACCGCCACTGCCGGGTGAGTGGCCCTATGTGCGGGGCGCCGACGCGCTGCGCGATGTGCGGACGGGCTGGAGGGTGGCCGAGGCGTTCCCGGCCGACCGCGTCGCCGGGGTGACCGCCAACGACGTCAACTCCGCGGTGCTCGAGGCGCTTGGCAACGGGGCCAGCGCGCTGGTGCTGCGCGTGGGGGAGTCCGGCGTGACGGTCGACCAGCTCGAGCACGCCCTGGAGGGTGTGCACCTGAGCATGGTGCCGGTGATGGTCGACGCGGGCGCGGACTACTCCGCCGCCGCCGACGTCATGTTGGCGATGGCGACCCGGGTGGAGGCCGACCGGCGCGAGCTGCTTTCGATCGACCTGGGCGGCGACCCGCTCACCGCGGCGCTGAGCGACCGTCCCGCGCCCTCGCTCGACGAGGTCGTTGCGGTCGCGCAGCGCGCGGCCGATGAGCGCGGCGTGCGGGCGATCACCGTCGACGGCCCGGCCTTTCACAACCTCGGCGCCAGCGCGACGTGGGAGCTGGCCGGCACCGTCGCCGCCGGGGTGGCCTATCTGCGGCGGCTCACCGAGTCGGGCATGTCGGTCGGCGACGCGCTACGGCAGATCAGTTTCCGGCTGGCCGCCGACGACGACCAATTCGGGACGCTGGCCAAGATGCGGGCCGTGCGTCACCTGTGGGCACGGGTCGCCGAGGTCGTCGGCGACCCGGACGGCGGTGCCCTCACCGTGCACGCGGAAACGTCGCTGCCGATGATGACCCAGCGCGACCCGTGGGTGAACATGCTGCGTTGCACTCTCGCCGCCTTCGGCGCCGGCGTCGGCGGCGCCGACACCGTGCTGGTGTTGCCCTTCGACGTGGCGATCCCGGGCGGCTTCCCCGGCACCGCGAGAAGCTTCGCGCGCCGGATCGCCCGCAACACCCAGCTGCTGCTGCTCGAGGAGTCACACGTAGGCCGGGTGTTGGATCCGGCCGGCGGGTCGTGGTTCGTCGAGGACCTCACCGCGCGGCTCGCGGAGCGGGCCTGGGAGCACTTCCAGGCCATCGAGGCGCGCGGCGGGTTCGTCGAGGCGCACGGCTACCTCGCCGACCAGATCGCCGAAGTCGCCGCCCGGCGCGCCGACGACATCGCGCACCGTCGCACCGCCGTCACCGGTGTCAACGAATTCCCCAACCTCACCGAACCCGTGCTGCCGCAACAGGACTCATCGGCTTCCCCCCTGGCCGCCGGCAACCTGCGGCGCTATGCCGCCGCGTTCGAGGCGCTGCGCGATCGCTCCGATGCCTTCCTGGCCCGCACCGGGGCACGCCCGCAGGCGCTGTTGCTCCCGTTGGGCCCGCTGGCCGAGCACAACATCCGGGCCACCTTCGCCGCCAACCTGTTGGCGTCGGGCGGCATCGAAGCCGTCAACCCGGGAACGGTCGACGCCGCCGCCGTCGCCGAGGCAGTCGCCGAAGCCGGGTCGCCGGCCGTCGCGGTCATCTGCGGCACCGACAAGCGCTACCAGGACGAGGCCGCGGCGATCGTCGAGGCGGCCCGAGCCGCCGGTGTGTCGCGGGTCTGCCTGGCCGGGCCGGAAAAGGCCGTGGGCGATGCCGAGCACCGGCCCGACGAATTTCTGACCGCCAAAATCGATGCGGTCGAAGCCCTTTCGAACCTGCTCACTCGACTGGGAGCGTAATCGCGATGACCACAACCGCACCCGTGATCGGTAACTTCGCCGACGTCCCGCTGGGCGGCGACCGGCCGGTGTCGCCACCCAGCCAAGCCGCCGTCGAAAAGCACGTCGCCGCCGCGGCGGCCGCGCACTGGTACACGCCGGATCAGCTCGAGTGGCAGACCCCGGAAGACATCACCGTCAAGCCCGTGTACATCGGCGCCGACCGGGCCGCCGCGGTGGCCGACGGTTACCCGCTGAACACCTTCCCCGGCGAGCCGCCCTTCCTGCGCGGCCCGTACCCCACCATGTACGTCAACCAGCCGTGGACCATCCGGCAGTACGCGGGGTTCTCCACCGCGGCGGAGTCGAACGCGTTCTATCGCCGCAACCTCGCGGCCGGCCAGAAGGGCCTGTCGGTGGCCTTCGACCTGGCCACCCACCGCGGCTACGACTCCGACCATCCCCGCGTCCAGGGCGACGTCGGAATGGCCGGCGTGGCAATCGATTCCATTCTGGACATGCGGCAGCTGTTCGACGGAATCGACCTGTCCACCGTAAGCGTGTCGATGACCATGAACGGCGCCGTGCTGCCGATCCTGGCGCTCTACGTGGTGGCCGCCGAGGAGCAGGGCGTGCCGCCGGAGAAGCTGGCGGGCACCATCCAGAACGACATCCTCAAAGAGTTCATGGTGCGCAACACCTACATCTATCCGCCCAAGCCGTCGATGCGCATCATCTCCGACATCTTCGGCTACACCAGCGCGAAGATGCCGAAGTTCAACTCCATCTCGATCTCCGGCTATCACATTCAAGAGGCCGGTGCCACAGCGGATTTGGAGCTGGCGTACACGCTGGCCGACGGGGTCGACTACATCAAGGCGGGCCTGGACGCCGACCTGGACATCGACAAGTTCGCGCCGCGGCTGTCGTTCTTCTGGGGGATCGGGATGAACTTCTTCATGGAGGTCGCCAAGCTGCGGGCCGGCCGGCTGCTGTGGAGCGAGCTGGTCGCCCAGTTCAACCCGAAGAACACGAAATCGCTTTCGCTGCGCACGCATTCGCAGACCTCCGGTTGGTCGCTGACCGCGCAGGACGCCTTCAACAACGTCGCGCGCACCTGCATCGAGGCGATGGCCGCGACCCAGGGGCACACCCAGTCGCTGCACACCAACGCCCTCGACGAGGCGCTGGCGCTGCCCACCGACTTCTCCGCGCGCATCGCGCGCAACACCCAGCTGCTGCTGCAGCAGGAGTCGGGCACCACGCGGCCCATCGATCCCTGGGGCGGCTCGTATTACGTGGAGTGGCTGACCCATCAGCTCGCGCAGCGGGCCCGCGCTCACATCGCCGAGGTCGCCGAGCACGGCGGCATGGCGCAGGCCATCAGCGAGGGCATCCCCAAGCTGCGCATCGAGGAGGCGGCCGCGCGCACCCAGGCCCGCATCGACTCGGGGATCCAGCCGGTGATCGGCGTCAACAAGTACCAGGTCGAAGAGGACCAAGAGGTCGAGGTGCTCAAGGTCGAGAACAGCCGGGTGCGCGCCGAACAGCTGGCCAAGCTGAAGGAGCTGCGGGCCGGCCGCGACCAGCCGGCGGTCGAGGCCGCCCTGGCCGAGCTGTCCCGGGCCGCCGCGGCGCACGGCCGCGCCGGGGAGGACGGGCTGGGTAATAATCTGCTGGCGCTGGCGATCAACGCCGCCCGGGCCAAGGCGACGGTCGGGGAGATCTCCGACGCGCTGGAAAAGGTATACGGCCGGCACCAGGCGGAGATCCGCACCATCGCCGGCGTCTACCGCGACGAAGCCGGAAAGGCCCCGAACATCGCAACCGCCACGGAACTAGTCGAGAAGTTCGCCGAGGCCGACGGCCGCCGGCCCAGGATTCTGGTGGCCAAGATGGGCCAGGACGGTCACGACCGCGGACAGAAGGTGATCGCGACGGCGTTCGCCGACCTCGGGTTCGACGTCGACGTCGGCTCGCTGTTCTCCACGCCCGAGGAGGTGGCCCGGCAGGCCGCCGACAACGACGTGCACGTGGTGGGCGTTTCGTCGCTGGCCGCCGGCCACCTGACGCTGGTGCCGGCGTTGCGGGAAGCGCTCGCCGAGGTGGGACGGCCCGACATCATGATCGTGGTCGGCGGGGTGATCCCGCCCGGTGACTTCGACGAGCTCTACGAAGCCGGGGCCGCCGCCATCTTCCCACCCGGGACGGTGATCGCCGACGCCGCGATCGGCTTGCTGCACAAGCTCGCCGAGCAGCTGGGTTACACAATCGACTAGATGGCCGGCCGCAAGAGCGACTCCGTCGACGCGCTGGCCGCCGCCCTTCGCGGTGGCGACCGCGCGGCGCTGGCTCGGGCCATCACCCTGCTGGAGTCCACCCGCGCCGACCATCACGAGAAGGCGCAGCGGCTGCTGCTCGAGCTGACGTCGGACTCGGGCAACGCGCATCGCGTCGGCATCACCGGGACCCCCGGGGTGGGGAAGTCCACCACCATCGAGGCGCTCGGCATGCATCTGATCGAGGCGGGCCACCGGGTCGCGGTGTTGGCCGTCGACCCGTCGTCGACGCGCAGCGGTGGATCGATTCTCGGCGACAAGACCCGGATGGCCCGCCTCGCGGTGCACCCCGACGCGTACATCCGCCCGTCGCCGACGTCGGGCACCCTGGGCGGCGTGGCAAAGGCCACCCGCGAGACGGTGGTGTTGTTGGAGGCCGCCGGTTTCGACGTGATCATCATCGAGACCGTCGGCGTCGGTCAGTCCGAGGTGACGGTCGCCAACATGGTCGACACGTTCGTCCTGCTGACCCTGGCGCGCAGCGGCGATCAGCTGCAGGGCATCAAAAAGGGTGTTCTGGAGCTCGCCGACATCGTGGTGGTGAACAAAGCCGACGGCGAGCACCTCGCGGATGCGCGGGTGGCCGCCCGCGAACTGTCCTCGGCGATCAGATTGATTCATCCGCGTGAAACACTCTGGCGGCCTCCGGTTCTCACGATGAGCGCGATCGAGGGGACCGGCCTGAAGAACTTGTGGGAGACCATCGAACGCCATCGTCAGGTGCTGACCGAGGCCGGCGAGTTCGAGGCACGCCGGCGCGCCCAGCTGGTCGACTGGACGTGGCAGATGGTGCGCGACACCGTCTTGGACCGGGTGCTGTCGAACCCGAGCGTCCGCAAGATGCGCGCCGACGTCGAACGCCGGGTCAAGGCCGGGGAGCTGACCCCCGCGCTGGCCGCCGAGCAAATATTGACGGCTGCGTCAGAATAACGGATAGATAAACAATCCGATTTCGCTCCGGGAAGGTGTGAAATCCAAGTAAATTCAAAAATGTGACGGTGGAAACCCGAGTCGATCGCCGCGCGGTCCCTGTCCACGATGACCCTGACGCAGGTCACCGTGTGTCCGGTGCGGCGGACTCACACTTCGGATGCGTCGTTCGCAGCTTCTCGACCATGTTCCCCGCCCGCCGGTTCGGCGGCGGCGCGCTCGCGGTCTATCTCGACGGCCAGCCCGTCGTCGACGTCTGGACCGGGTGGTCCGACCGCGGCGGCCACCGGCCGTGGTCGGCCGACAGCGCGCCGATGGTGTTCTCGGCGACCAAAGGAATGGCCGCCACCGTCATCCACCGGCTCGCCGACCGGGGGCTGATCGACTACGACGCCCCCGTTGCCGAATATTGGCCGGAGTTCGGGGCCAACGGCAAGGCGAACCTCACGGTGCGGGACATGATGAGGCATGCCGCCGGCCTGTCGGGCCTGCGCGGCGCCCGCAGCGAAGACCTGCTGGACCACGTCGTGATGGAAGAGCGGCTGGCCGCGGCGGCGCCGGGGCGGCTGCTGGGCAAGCCGGCGTATCACGCGCTGACCTTCGGCTGGCTGATGTCCGGCCTCGCTCGGGCGGTGACCGGTAAAGGCATGCGCGTGCTGATCCGCGAGGAGCTCGCCGAGCCGCTGGGCACTGACGGGCTGTACCTGGGGCGCCCGCCGGCCGGCGCGCCGACACGGGTCGCCGAGATCATCGCGCCGCAGAACCTCGTCCGGAACCCGCTGCTGAGCTGCGTGACGCGCAAGGTGGCCAACGAGCTGTCCGGGGGATTCCGGTCGATGTACTTCCCGGGCATGGTCGCCGCCGTGCAGGGTGAAATCCCCTTGCTGGATGCGGAGATTCCGGCGGCCAACGGGGTGGCGACGGCCCGCGGCCTGGCCCGGATGTACGGGGCCATCGCCAACGGCGGCGAGGTCGACGGTATCCGGTTCCTGTCCAGGGAGATGGTCGCCGGCCTGACGGGGCGGCGGAGCCTGCGGCCGGACCGGAACTTGTTCGTGCCGTTGGCATTCCACCTGGGCTACCACAGCTTGCCGATCGGCAACGTGATGCCCGGCTTCGGCCATGTCGGGCTCGGTGGGTCGCTCGGCTGGACGGACCCGGCGAGCGGGCTGGCGTTCTCGCTGGTGCACAACAGGCTGCTGACGCCGTTCGTGATGACCGACCACGCGGCGTTCGTCGGCCTGTATGCGCTGATTCGCAAGGCCGCCGAGAAGGCGCGTAGTCGCGGCTTCGAGCCGGTGACCGAATACGGCGCGCCGTTCTTCGAGCCGGGAGCCGTCGCGGGCTAAGTGTATGGGGCAGCGCATGACTGCCCTCGAGTTTCAGAGGTTCCACGGCCAAGGGTCTGGTGCACCGCACCGCAGAACGGCCTGCGTGTGGTCGACGTGCCGCCCCGATGGGTCGAAGGTGACCCGAAGTTTCGAACAACCCGGAATAATGGCCGGTGCCCTGACGCCGGACGTGCTCACGACCGAAAGGTTCGATCAGCGATGAAATTTGTCTCCGCGCCATGACGGAAGCGCTCGGGATCGCGATGGTCAAGAACGAGGCCGATGTCATCGAGGCATTCGTCCGACACAACCTGAGCTTCATGGATGCGGTGGCCATAGTCGACAACGACTCGGTGGACGACACCCGGCAAATCCTCGTACGGCTGCAACGAGAGGGATTACCAATAATCCTGTTCGACGATCCGATAGTGGGTCATTTCCAGGCAGAAATTGTGACCGCGGTGTACCGCAGGGTGGTGCCGAAATTCAGACCGCGCTTTGTGTTCCTATTGGATGCCGACGAATTCATCGTCGCAGCGTCGCGGGAGGCGCTGTATGCCCAGTTGCGCGCGATGCGCCCCGGTACGCAGGCCCAATATCGTTGGCGCACCTACATTCCCGCGCCCACGGGTCCGGAAGGCGACGCCTCGGATCCCCTACGAAGCATCACTCACCGGAGGGCGGAGGAGCGCGCCTGGTGGAAACCGATCATTGTCACCAAGCCCAAGATCGATATGAAATTGCGGATCAAGCAAGGCAACCATGGCGCCACGTATCGCGGTCGGTCGCTCCGCAAGGTCAAGTTGAGGGATGTCACGATAGCCCACTTCCCGGTCCGAAGCGTCGACCAATTCACCAGCAAGATCTTGGTCGGCTGGATCGCCAATCTGGAGCGGAATCGATATCGGCTCGATTTCGCACACGGGATTCACTGGAAGGTTGTGTACGAGCGCATTATTCGCGGACCCGCGTTTTCAGCGGAGGATTTGACTCGCGAGGCGCTCAAATACGCGGACTTCTCCGGAACAGAATTAACGTGGCCAGCCGACGTCATTCGCGACCCCGTCGCGCCGGGTTACCAGGGATTGACCGCGCAATCGGCCATCATCTCCACTCCACTGCAAAAAGTAGTGAGGTCGATCGACAGGATATTCAACCCGGAGGCCGACGTCTCCGGGTTGACGTCCGACATCAAATCGTTGGACACCTCTCGCGGGAGGATTGGGGCGTGGCGGCGCTTGAAGCGGCCGTTCACGACGGGCCGAGGATCGCAAGCAGCGTTGTATGTGGATTTGCCGCCTTTTCGCTATCTCGCAGAGCGCTATTGCCCCGCATCTGTACTGGCGATCGGCCCGGGGTCGGGGGCGTACCTGAAGTATTTCGCTTCTCATGGTGCCAAGCGGATAAGGGGCGTCGACGGCTGTGAGCGGGGACCAACCGACCTGGGAGCCGACGAATACGTTCGGGCCGACCTGGCGGAACCGGTCGACCTGGCGGAAACCTTCGATCTGGTGATGTGCGTGCAGCCACCACGGCATTTACCCGCGGAGTCGGAGACCGCTTTCGTCAGGAACGTCGCGCGGCATGCGGGTGAGCGCATCGTCCTTTGCGGCGCTGCGGGCCGGCCCACAGCGGGCCATTCCAGCGAGAGGCCGATGTCACACTGGCTCGATTTGTTCGTGCCGGCCGGATGGCACCCTTCCCTATTCGATTCGCTGGCGGTTCAATCGCTTTCGACCTTTCCATGGTTTCGTAGCAGCCTCGTGGTGCTCACGCGCGACAGTGCGGACGCCGGGATGGCGCGCGAACGCCTGATGGAGCTCGAGCAGCAACCACCGAAGCGGAAGAAGCAACGGCCGGCTGTGATCGCCCACTCGTTCACCGAGGAGGAGGCTAAATTGTTGGCTCACCGTGATTCTCGGGCCGTGGCCGCCGCCAACGTGTGGTTGCGCGCTCTAATCTCGCGCATGTGGAAATGACGTGACCGTCTGTTGCTCACCGCGGGTCGCGGGACCTGCCCGCCCGGCGTCGGCGGATACGGTCTCGGACTACCCATACTGTCAACGCGCAGTCAGTCACCATGAAATACTTTGCGGGTGAGCCCACTGGCGATTGAGGTTGTTGGCCTCACGAAGACATTTGGGGGGAACACGTCCGCACTGAACGGCGTGAGCTTCTCTGTTCCGGCGGGGACGGTGTGCGGACTGCTCGGCCACAATGGCGCCGGAAAGACCACCACCGTCAACATCCTGTCCACGTTGATCCGACCCACGTCGGGTCGCGCCTTCGTCAGCGGATACGACGTCGTTCGTCAGGCCGGGCAGGTGCGTGCCAGCATCGGGATGGCCGGGCAGTTCACCGGGATGGACCCCCTGCTCACGGGGCGGGAGAACCTGGTGTTGTTCGGCAGGCTGCGCGGCCTGGGCCGTCAGCAGGCGAAGGCTCGTGCCGACGAGCTTCTCGAACAGTTCGACCTCGTCGGGGCCGCCGATCGGCGGGTGTCCACCTATTCCGGTGGCATGCGGCGGCGCGTCGATCTCGCCAGCGCCCTCGTGGTGCTGCCGCGAGTGCTTTTCCTCGATGAGCCGACCACCGGGCTGGACCCACGTAGCCGCCGCGCCATGTGGTCGCTGGTGAGTTCGTTGGCATTGCGGGGCGTCACCGTGCTTCTGACCACGCAGTACCTGGAAGAGGCTGACGTGCTGAGCGACTCGATCGTGGTCATCGACCACGGGCGGGTGATCGCCAGCGGGACGGCCGAGGACCTCAAGCGCAGGGTGGGCGCCAGCTACTGTCAGGTGACACCTGCCAACCCGGCCGACCTGCCGCAGGTCGCGGCGGCGCTGGGCGGGCTCGAGGGGATCGATATCGACGCCGACATGAACTCCGTGTCGGTGCGCGCCCCCGACGGGGTGGCCACACTGGGTGAGGTGTTTCGACGGGTCGACGCAATCGGCATTGAACTCATCGACATCTCGCTGCGCAAACCTTCGCTCGACGAGGCTTTCATGCACCTCACCGAGCGGACTGTCGCCCGACCATGAGCGCTTTAGGGGCCCTCACCGAACGAGCGCTGCTCGCCGCTGCGCGAGACGGCGGCCTGATGTTCGAGATTTTCTCGCCCGTCGGATATCTGGCCGGCTTTTCCCTCGCGCTGCACGGCCTGGTCGACACCGGACACATCAGCTATTCCCAGTACCTGGTCCCCGCGGTCGCCATCCAGGCGGTGGTCTTGGTCGCTATGCTCACCGCGGACCGCGCGGCACGCGACCACCTGCATGGGCTGGGGGAGCGGTTGAAGACGTTGCCGATGGCTGCGGCAGTTCCCGTGAGTGCCCGAATAGTGGCGACCTTGGTCCGAGCCGCGCTCGCCCTGGCGGTGGCCATCGCTGCCGGCTATGCGTTCGGATTCCGGATGACCGGCGGACCGGCCTACGCGTTGGCCTTCGTCGCCATCGCGTTGCTGCTGGGCCTTGCCGTGGCGCTGGGCGCCGACGCGCTGGGTTCGAGTACCAGCAGTCCCCAGGGGACCAGCCACGTACTGTTCGTCCCCCAGCTGTTGCTGTTCATGCTGTCCACCGGGATCGCCCCCGAGAGCACCTTTCCCGAGTGGTTGCGCCCGTACGTACGCAACCAGCCGCTGTCACTGGTCGCCGAAACACTGCGCGGCTTGGGCTCCGGCCACGTCGCGCTCGGAAATTTGGCGGCCAGCCTGGCCTGGTGCGGGGGCATGGTGCTGGTGTTCGGCACCATCACGCTGCGGCTGCAGAGGCGGGCCTAATCGATGCCTCGGCACCGACTACAGGGTTCGCTGCTGACCGAAAGCTGGGTGCAAGCCAGCCGACTCCTCACCGAGTGGCGGCGTGAGCGTGCGGTGCTGGTGGGCTCCCTGGTCGTCCCGGTCTGCCTTCTACTCGTCTATGTCGTGGTGCTGGACGAGCGGGTGCACAAGCTCACCGGCGTCCAGAGCGTTTACGCCCTGGTCCCGGTGTGCTCGATGCTGTCCGGGGTGTTCGGCGCACTCAGCACTTCGCTCGGCATTGGGATGGAGCGCGATTCCGGACTGCTGAGCCGGATGTGGGTGATGCCGGTACACCGGGCAAGCGCGCTCACCGGGCGATTGACAGCCGAGGCGGTGCGCGCTCTGGGCGGAACGGTCTTGATCACCGCCCTCGGAGTCGTGATGGGGCTGCGCTTCACGCACGGCTGGGCCACGGTGCTGGTGTATGTCCTCATTCCCTCGATCACGGTGGTCGGGTTCACGACGCTGGTCATGGCGATCGCCATTCGTACCAGCGGTGTATCCCTCATGACGTGGTTGGCGGCCGGGACCGTCGCGCTGGCGTTCCTCAACCCGGGTACCACGCCGATCATGCTTTACCCTGAGTGGCTTCGGCCGTTCGTTCGCGTGCAACCGATGTCGCCGCCCATTGAGGCAATGTGGGGGCTGGCCCACGGTGGCCCACTATTACGGCCTCTAGCGTTGACTCTTTTATGGGCGCTCGTGTTGTTTGCGGTTTTCATCCCGGTCGCCGTCCGCAGCTACCGGAGCGCTGCCGAGTCGAGCGCCTAGCAGTCGGCCGTGCGATCGGCACCACGAGGGCCAGACCCGACCGCACGGGCGCCGAATAGCCTTGATCCGGCTTCGCGCACCTGAGACGCTCGGATACGAAACGACCGAACGTACCCCAGGAAGAGCGCGCGGCGACCCTCTTTCGTGCTCCAGCGCATCAGGTTGAAGATCCAAAGGTAGACCGGTAGCCGCTTCAGAAACTCTTTATCCTTATTCATGCTGACCCCGCTCATGTCGTTGTACCGGGCGACGACGATGTCCATGTACCGGGCGACGAGTGCGGGGTTGGAGAAGCAGCGGATATTGAAATCCCAGTCGGCGCAGACGGGGTAGCGCAGGTTGTAGGGACCGATGCCGGCGAAGAGCTCACGGCGGTAGAAGATCGACTGATGGCAGATGTTGGTGTCGTACAGCAGGCGGTCGAGATCGAAGGCACCGGCGTGGCGAACAGAGGTTGAGCGCAGCAGCACATCGCCGTATACGAGATCGCTAGGCTCGTGGTCGGCGATGAATGCGGCCACGCGCTTCAGCGTTTCTGCCTCGTACACGGTGTCGTCGGCGCCCAGGAACAGCAACCATGTTCCGTTAGCCATGCTGACGCCACGGTTCATGGCGTCGTAAGTGCCTTGGTCGGGGGCCGAATGAATGAGCATCTGTGGCGACGAATCCGAGGCGAAGCTTTTCGCGATTTCGAGGGTTTCGTCCGTCGAGCCCCCGTCGACCAGGACTAACTCGAAATCGCTGCAGGTCTGTTGAACCACGCTCTCGAGGCAAGCGGGCAGGGTCGCAGCGACATTCAGCGTCGGCACGATGATCGAAAACATTGGTGAGGTCACGGGGACTCACAATCTTCTGCGTGAACGCTCGGTCCTGGTGCTTCGCCGGCGTCTGAACTGGTACAACGCCGGCCACATCTCCGCGTCAATCGTCCTCCCGGAAGAAGATGCCGTCCGCCTGCAACATTCGACCATTGCGGGTATCGGTGACACAAGGCTGCAATCCCGTCAGCGCGAAGCCCAAAGAACAGGCGAGGTCGAGTGCTTCACGCATCAGCATGCCGCCTTCGTATAATGGTGCGAACGACAGCTCGAGCTGCATGCCGACACAACGGTCATTCAGCGTCGATTTGCTACCCGCAAGCACCTGTTTCTCAAATCCTTGAACGTCGATTTTGAGGAACGCGACATCGCTCGGCTGGAGGATTTCTTTTGCGACGGAATCAAGTCGGTGTATCGAGACCTCTTCGGTCCCTACATAGTTTGCCCAGGGAAAGGCATCCTGATGCGCCTTCAGCATCGGCAGGACTGAGCTGCTTTCGCCCGCGTTTGCCGCGACGTTTATCGAAATCTTGCCATCAACATCACCCAGTGCATACTGCCGGCACTCCCATAACGGATCTGTTGATGCTTTCCGCGCTAACTGGGAAAATGGTTCCAAAAGGGGTTCGAATGAGACGATACGACCCTTGAAGGCCGCCCTGCGCAGTGCAGTAGCATATTGCCCTGAGTTAGCGCCGACATCTAGTACGGCATTTACCTGATGCGACTCGAGCTGTGTCATGAAATTGCGTTCCCAGTCCAGGTCAGCAGAGTAGGTTGACACCTCGAAGCCTGCACGGTGCGCGATCGAACGAACACGGTGCGAAAAATCCACCGCGCAACGCTAACATGCGAAAGCCCGGGCCGCCCTGGAAACGGGATTGTGAAGGCATACCTTGTCATGCGGCTAGGCGCCCTGACCCCAGTGGCTTTGGCCCCGTGTATCCACCGCTGGCGAGCATATCGACGACTACGTTGACGGTGTGGTCGATGCCGATGGTTATGTGAGTTGAAGCAGCTGGCTAGCGTGGCGTCCCGGTGTGCCGGTTGACCACGCGTGGGAGCCGTCGGCTTTTCGTCGTGCACGGCGTCGAATGAGGGCGGGACGAGAGGTATGAATGCGGCCCGAAGGAGCGGCAGTGTTACTTTCCACGGCCTCAATTTGCGTATGGACCCCTACGTCACGTGGTGAAGGGCTGTCCTACTTCTCGGCCTGCGCGTAGATGGATTCAAAATCCCTTTCTTGCATGTCAAGTAGTGGGTCGAACTCGCGTAAATGAACGTTCGCAAACCCAGCGGATTTCAAGATGAAAACAAGATTTTCCTCGTCGAACATGTACTTATGCACGCCGCCCATGTATGCCATGTAATTGACATAGTCAATTCGTGTCGTACGGTTGTAGGCGGGCAGGTAACCAAAATAGGGTGGCGAGGTCAAGGTCTCGCCATTTACGTAGGCTTCCAGATAGATCCTCGCATTTGGGACGCAGATCAAGAACCTTCCGCCTGGCGAGAGGACGCGTCTGCATTCTTTTAGAAACTTTTCAATCTCTGAATAAGATAAGTGCTCGAAAAAGTGGGACGAATACACTTTTTTCACACTATTATCGGGAAACGGAATACCTTTTCTGAGATCCCAGAAAAGGTCGCAGCGGGGCATGACATCTATGGTGACCCACTCACCAGCCCCTTTCTTGTCTCCGGCTCCTACCTCGATCGAGATTTCGTCTCTTTCCCTCAGCAGCCGCCGAACTTTCCGCTTCGATGCCCAATACTTCGGCATGAGCACGACGGCCGAAATGAGCGGTTGAACCTTGCTGGTCAACTCTTGAAGCGTCGAAGTCATCCCGCCTTCCCAAGGCTGTGTGTGGGCCGTTGGAACCCGTCGCGCGTGGTGCTTCGCAGCTGAGGCGGTGCGGCCACCCGACGTTGATGGAGTTGGGCGTCGGGCAGTTGATTGTCAGCGCAGGAAGGATTCTGCCCGCGCGGAGCCGGCTCCTCCCACGTTCCACTGTGATCGTATGGGACAACGACTATATCGAATTGCCTCGAATGCAACCAGAGAACAGTAGTGGCCGAAGCGCGGGTCAACATTGGCCACATCACCACAGCAGACAGCGACTGGCATTCAATCAATCTGGGCTAGCGAAAGCCGGCCCGGTACTCTCCGGCATACAGGCGCATAGGCCCGTGCTTCCGCTAAGTTTCGGCAGAACATTGGAGAGTGCGATGAACAGACCCACGCAGGCGTCGCGCGGTGTGGTTAGCCCAATCCGCGAGCGTCTCCTAGCGGTCACCCGCCAGTCTGAGCGCACCGTTATGTTAGGCACCGTCCTGGTCGCGTCAACGGTTTCGGCAGCGACGGGCTACCTTCTGGCCCAGTGCTTTTCGGTGGATGTGCTCTCTTCCCTGGTGGCCCTTCCCGAGGACTGCTGGGGCGATTGGGGCACGAATATCGGTCGCCACTGCTTCAGCGACTACGGGATGGTCGTAGGTGCCGCGTCGCGGGCCAATCCCTGGGAGCGTTATCCGCTTCTTCCGCCGAACCCGGGGGCGCTGATCCCGTACCCGGCGGCTGGAATGATGCCGCACCTCTTGTTCGGGCTCCCCGCAAGGTGGCTGGGCGCACCAATGCTTGGGCTGCTCGCGTATCTGCTCGCGCTGACGATCGCGGTTCTTTCTCCGGCGGTCTGGGCGGCCCGCGGAGCATGTGGCCTGGAGCGCGCGGTGGTCTTCGTGGCGTTGGGCGCCGCAGCCATCCCGGCGTGGTTCGTGATCGATCGGGGCAACTCGGCGGGATTCGCAGTACCGATCGCATTGGTCTTCTTGGTGGCGCTGCGCCGACGGCGCTGGCGCCTCGTTGCGATTATGGTGATCTTGGCTGCGGTGGTGAAACCGCAGTTTGCTTTGCTGGCAGTGGTTTTATTCGCGGCTCGGCAGTGGCGCTTGGGCGGCCTCGCCCTCGGGGGGATCGTGGTCTCCAATCTCGCTGCGTTTCTACTGTGGCCGCGGGACTTTCCGGCGACCATCGGCCAGTGGATTCACAACCTTCTCCACGCGGACAGCAGCTTCTCCATGCTCACCGATCTCCGGAACGTTTCCTTCGGGCACTCACTCCTTCTCGTTCCGGACACCGTCAAGCTCTACCAGGCGGGCGGAAAGATACCGGACGGCTTCCTCGCTGGTCCACGATCCCTGATCGGGTATGCCATTTTGGTCGCCGTTCTCCTCTCGGTGTTGGCAATGGGCCGGCGCATCCCGCCTGTCATGGTGGGCATTCTGTTGCTTGCCACCGCCACGCTTTTCCCGCCGATGGTCATCTCCTACTACCTGGTATTCGTTTTGCCGGTCGCTGCGCTCGTCGTCCGAGACCCCGACGGCCCGGCCGGTGCTGGACTGTTCGACCGGCTCGCCACCCAGGCTTCGCGCCGTCGCGCCGTCGGCATGTGCGTGAGTGTGGCCACGGCGCTCAGCATCGCGCAGATCGCTGTACCCGGCCCGATTAGCCACCCTGACATCAACGGGCAGCCGACGAGCCATGGGGTCGTCGGTACCACGGTATTTCTGACTGGGCTTCTCTGGCTTATCGCGTGCGCGGTCATCATCGCCTCGTATCTGCGAAGGCCGGACCGCTCGCGAGGCGAAGGCCAATTGCTAGCTCGGGAGGGTCATCCGGATGGTGCTGCGACCTACTTGAGTACATCTGAGCCCGTGATGGAATCACCAACACAACGGCCGATCTAGTCCGAAAGAATTTGTGCGACAATACTGTTCAGTTCGGAGCCCTGCCCGTGCGGTCCAAACCGAGAGTCATGTTTACTCTCCAGCGCCCATGGCGTTCGTCGCCCGTGGTTTGCGATTTGCGGGGCTGGCCTCGAGCCGGCTTTAGGGCAGCCGATTATGTGACGGTTGGCGGGTGCGTAACCGTCTTATATAGTTTGCGCCGCAACGACGAAGCGGAGCTGGGGCGCCGATCTTGAGAGTTCTCAATGATGCGAGTGGGCTGTTGCGGGCGCGCGGCGTTCGGCTCGGCTTGGGTGTGCTGGCATTCGTAGCGGTGACGGTGGTGGCGTACCCGATCGCTCGTTACCGGATCTTCACGGGATTCCGCGATTACGACGACGAAGGCGCTATGTTGATGTCGCTCAAGTCGTTCGTGAATCACGGCTGGGTCTATGACGTCTTCAGCGGCTTCGGCCCTTTCTATTACGAGTTTTGGGGCGGAGTCTTTTCCGTTTTCGGGATGTCGGTTGATCATGACGGCGGCCGCGCGGTGACCATGGTCGTTTGGGTGCTCTCGAGCCTGTTGATGGGGTTGTCCGTCTGGTGGATGAGCGGCAGCCTTGTTCTGGGCTTGGCGAGCCAGCTGGCTGTATTCGAGGCGCTTAACAGCCTCCGAGCAGAGCCGATGCATCCGGGCGGGATCATCGTCTTGTTGGTCTCGGCGATCGTGGTGTTCTCGTGTTTGGTGCGTGATCGCCGCTCACCGTTTCCGATGGCTCTGCTGGGTGGGGCCGTGGCGGCCCTGGTTCTGGTCAAGATCAATGTGGGCGTTTTCGCTTTTGCCGCGGTGGTTTTGGTGTGCATGGTCAGCTATCCGGTTCTTGCCAGGCGTCGCTGGCTGCGGTTGGTGATTGAGGTCGGGTTCGTGGCGCTGCCGCTGGTGCTGATGAGCTCGCAGATGGGTGAAGCCTGGGTTCGCCAGTACGCACTGCATGTCTTTGCGGCCGCGCTGGCCGTTGTGATTGCCTTGAGGGCCCGCGGCGTTGGGCGGCGCGACTCCAAAGAACTTTGGTGGCTTGGCGGTGGCTTGCTGGTGGTTGGGGTGACCGTGCTTTCGGTGATCCTGGCCGCGGGAACCAGCCCCGCCGGACTAACCGAGGGAATCATCAAGCACCCGCTGGGTTTTCTTAGCCTTCGCCCAGTGCCGCTCTTTCTGCCCCGCTGGACCTATCTCCTTGACCTGTTGGCCGTGGTGGGCGCGCTTGGCTATGGGTACGTCGCCGGTAACCGAGAGGCTGGCCCGGGGCGGGTCTGGAGGTGGCTCGTCGCAGGGTTGAGCATTGTTATCGGCCTGTTCATGGCATTCTCGGGGATTTTTTCGCTTGTGATCGGCCCGCTGGTGATCGGTTCGGTGACGCCATCGACTCGGCTGGGGCTGGTTTGCTTGGCCTGGGTGGCGTTGATCCAGCCGCCGAGCAAGTCAGACGAGAAACCCGAGAAGACGCTGTTCGCTCGTCTTTTGCTGCCGCCGTTGGCGGTTTTGCAGGCGTTGCATGCCTTCCCGGTCGCGGGCAGCCAAGTGTGGTGGTCGGTGATGCTGTTGATCCCGGTTGGGGCACTATGCATCGCAAACGGGGTGCGCTGGGTCGGCGACAGTCTCGGTGAGCGGAGCGTACGGCGTAGCCCCCTCGCGGTCGGTGCGATCGCGGTGATGGTGGCAGTGCTTGTGTTGGTCGGTGTCCAGTTTGTGCAGGGGCTCGGTCAAGCTCGGGCCGTCTACAACGGCTTGGTTTCGCTCGGGCTGCCGGGCGCCCAAGAGGTCCGCGTCAGCGCTAAAGAAGCGGCGGATTACCAGGCGGCCGTCGCCGCGATCGAGAAGAACTGCAAATCGTTTGTGATGCTGCCGGTGATGAACAGCTTTTACCTCTGGACGCAGCAGCACCCGCCGACCGACTTCAAGGCGACCGTGACCGCTCCGACGGCGCTGTTGGACGTTGCCCTTCAGCAGAGGGTGATCGACGCTACCCGCTCGATCGAGGGTCTTTGCCTGCTCGAAAACGCCCCACTCATCCAGGAGATTCGGTGGGGTGCTGGCGGAATGCCGCCCGGTCCGCTGGTTGGCTACCTACACGATGGCTTCACACCCATCGCCAACTTCGGCGACTACCAGCTCCTCAAACGCAAAAGCAGTAGCAGTCCATCATGAGCACCACGCCTCAGTGATACCGACACCGGGAATCCCCATCGCGAACAGAACAGACACAGGACCCACACGTCGACACATCGAAAGACGTGACAGCGCCCGCCGGGCTTACCGAAGAGAAACAACGCCGCACTGGTTCCACGACCTTATGGCGAGCCGTTGTGCGCCTTCAGACGTAAATTGCCCTGATGCCGCGCGCTCTATGGCCTGAACAGCGCCAGACCGGCCATCCTGTCGACCGCGCCTACCTGGGTTCTGCTTCAGGAGCCTCTCGCCCGTGGTTTGCGATTTGCGGGGCTGGCCTCGAGCCGGCTTTAGGGCAGCCGATTATGTGACGGTTGGCGGGTGCGTAACCGTCTTATATAGTTTGCGCCGCAACGACGAAGCGGAGCTGGGGCGCCGATCTTGAGAGTTCTCAATGATGCGAGTGGGCTGTTGCGGGCGCGCGGCGTTCGGCTCGGCTTGGGTGTGCTGGCATTCGTAGCGGTGACGGTGGTGGCGTACCCGATCGCTCGTTACCGGATCTTCACGGGGTTTTACGATTACGACGACGAAGGCTATATGTTGGCCGATCTCAAGTCGTTCGTGAATCACGGCTGGGTCTATGACGTCTTCAGCGGCTATGGCCCTTTCTATTACGAGTTTTGGGGCGGAGTCTTTTCCGTTTTCGGGATGTCGGTTGATCATGACGGCGGCCGCGCGGTGACCATGGTCGTTTGGGTGCTCTCGAGCCTGTTGATGGGGTTGTCCGTCTGGTGGATGAGCGGCAGCCTTGTTCTGGGCTTGGCGAGCCAGCTGGCTGTATTCGAGGCGCTTAACAGCCTCCGAGCAGAGCCGATGCATCCGGGCGGGATCATCGTCTTGTTGGTCTCGGCGATCGTGGTGTTCTCGTGTTTGGTGCGTGATCGCCGCTCACCGTTTCCGATGGCTCTGCTGGGTGGGGCCGTGGCGGCCCTGGTTCTGGTCAAGATCAATGTGGGCGTTTTCGCTTTTGCCGCGGTGGTTTTGGTGTGCATGGTCAGCTATCCGGTTCTTGCCAGGCGTCGCTGGCTGCGGTTGGTGATTGAGGTCGGGTTCGTGGCGCTGCCGCTGGTGCTGATGAGCTCGCAGATGGGTGAAGCCTGGGTTCGCCAGTACGCACTGCATGTCTTTGCGGCCGCGCTGGCCGTTGTGATTGCCTTGAGGGCCCGCGGCGTTGGGCGGCGCGACTCCAAAGAACTTTGGTGGCTTGGCGGTGGCTTGCTGGTGGTTGGGGTGACCGTGCTTTCGGTGATCCTGGCCGCGGGAACCAGCCCCGCCGGACTAATGGAGATGATCAAGCTTCCACTGCGTTTTGCCAGTGTCTTCTCGATCCCGCTCTTTCTGCCCCGCTGGACCTATCTCCTTGACCTGTTGGCCGTGGTGGGCGCGCTTGGCTATGGGTACGTCGCCGGTAACCGAGAGGCTGGCCCGGGGCGGGTCTGGAGGTGGCTCGTCGCAGGGTTGAGCATTGTTATCGGCCTGTTCATGGCATTCTCGGGGATTTTTTCGCTTGTGATCGGCCCGCTGGTGATCGGTTCGGTGACGCCATCGACTCGGCTGGGGCTGGTTTGCTTGGCCTGGGTGGCGTTGATCCAGCCGCCGAGCAAGTCAGACGAGAAACCCGAGAAGACGCTGTTCGCTCGTCTTTTGCTGCCGCCGTTGGCGGTTTTGCAGGCGTTGCATGCCTTCCCGGTCGCGGGCAGCCAAGTGTGGTGGTCGGTGATGCTGTTGATCCCGGTTGGGGCACTATGCATCGCAAACGGGTGCGCTGGGTCGGCGACAGTCTCGGTGAGCGGAGCGTACGGCGTAGCCCCCTCGCGGTCGGTGCGATCGCGGTGATGGTGGCAGTGCTTGTGTTGGTCGGTGTCCAGTTTGTGCAGGGGCTCGGTCAAGCTCGGGCCGTCTACAACGGCTTGGTTTCGCTCGGGCTGCCGGGCGCCCAAGAGGTCCGCGTCAGCGCTAAAGAAGCGGCGGATTACCAGGCGGCCGTCGCCGCGATCGAGAAGAACTGCAAATCGTTTGTGATGCTGCCGGTGATGAACAGCTTTTACCTCTGGACGCAGCAGCACCCGCCGACCGACTTCAAGGCGACCGTGACGACTCCGACGGCGCTGTTGGACGTTGCCCTTCAGCAGAGGGTGATCGACGCTACCCGCTCGATCGAGGGTCTTTGCCTGCTCGAAAACGCCCCACTCGCCCAGCGATGGAGTCGGTGGGGTGCTGGCGGAATGCCGCCCGGTCCGCTGGTTGGCTACCTACACGATGGCTTCACACCCATCGCCAACTTCGGCGACTACCAGCTCCTCAAACGCAAAAGCAGTAGCAGTCCATCATGAGCACCACGCCTCAGTGATACCGACACCGGGAATCCCCATCGCGAACAGAACAGACACAGGACCCACACGTCGACACATCGAAAGACGTGACAGCGCCCGCCAGGCTTACCGAAGAGAAATCTAACCGCCGATACTGGCACAAGAGCCGGGCGGAGCAGTCTGGCGAGTATGTTAGTGCTCGCACTTCTGAGCTGGACGTATCTCTAGTAGGAGGTCACAGCGGCCGCAATGTTGTGATCGGAGGGCTACAGAGAAGCGCAATGTTGTGATCGGAGGCGCTGTGCCGAGTGTGAGTGTTGTGATCCCTGTCTATCGAGCAGCACTGACATTGCCTGAGTTGTATGACCAATTGAGTCATACCATGCAGCAAATCGCTCCGACGTTCGAACTCATCTTCGTCGAGGACTGCAGTGGCGACATGTCATGGCGCATCATTACTGAACTCGCCGCGGCAGACCAGCGCGTACGGGGCATTCGCATGAGCCGCAACTACGGCCAGCAAAATGCCTTGCTGTGCGGCATCCGTGCCGCGCGCCACGACGTGATTGTTACGATGGATGACGATCTACAGCATCCGGTGAGCGAGATTGAGCAACTTCTTGCGGCGCTTGGACCCGATGTCGACGTGGTTTATGGCGCACCCCAGAATGAGCAGCATGGGTTCCTCCGCGACGTCGCGTCGCGCCTGACAAAGTTGGCGTTGGCCAGCGCCATGGGTGCTGAGGTGGCGCGGAATGTGAGTGCCTTCCGTGCGTTCCGTACCCGCTTACGGGAAGGTTTTCAGGAATATCGCAGTCCGACAGTCTCCATCGACGTATTGCTTTCCTGGACCACATCGCGATTCACGGTCATTAAGGTGCGGCACGCGCCGCGTACGGTTGGCGTCAGCGGCTATTCGGTTCCCCGCCTCGTTCGGCACGCGATTAACCTAATGACTGGGTTCAGTACGTTACCGCTGCAAATCTCGAGCTTTATCGGGTTCGCTCTGGTCTTGTTCGGCATTTCTATTTTTGCCTATGTTGGCGCCAATTACCTGATCAATGGCAGCGCCGTACCAGGCTTTGCATTCCTGGCCTCAATCATCGCGATCTTCTCTGGGGCGCAGCTTTTTGCACTTGGGATCATCGGCGAGTACCTCGCTCGTATGCATTTCCGCACCATGGACCGGCCGACCTATCTGGTGAGCGAGACTGTGGCATGCGATGATGCCGCCGGCGGCTGACGACACGTGCTGGACGGAGGCGTTGACTTCCAAGCGGCATCATCAACGCTTTTAGTCCGGATATCCTGGGTCTGGGGATCCTGCCGGGGCGATTTGTGAAGGCGGCGCGCGCAGCGGGTGGCTGTGCCCAGGACACGTGCCAGAATGAACGGCATGGCTAACCAGATTCGGGGCACGATTCACGCAGATGAGCTCGTCGTCGGAGACGGTATCGTAGTCGAACCTGGCGTCGTAATCACCGGAAACGGAGGGCCGGCAAAAAGGGTAGTGCTGGGCGATCACTGCTTTATAGGCCACGAGGTACGCATCCTGGCTCCCGAGTTCCGCCTCGGCGACTATAGCAAGCTCAATATGCACACCTTCGGTCACGGCGAGCATGCGCTGCAGATCGGCCGCAACTGCTGGATTGGCGGGAATTGCGTACTTGACTGCATGGGCGGGCTCGATATCGACGACAATGTCGGCATAGGCGCGCATAGCCAGCTTTGGACGCACATCCAGTTCGGCGATATCGTAGAGGGCTCGCGTTTCTACTCGCGTAAGTACATGCACGTGAGCCGGGACGCCTGGTTCGTTGGACACTGCGTCGTTTCCCCGGTCAGCGTGGGTGAACGCAGCATGGCGATGGTGGGATCGGTCGTGACGCGCGACATGGAGCCAAATCATATCTACGCGGGTGTGCCTGCAAAAGACGTCACAGACAAGCTCGGCCCTCAGTTCGAATCCCGGACAGTCGACCAGAAAGCGGCGAAGTTACAGGAACTGCTCGACTCTTTCTTCGTGCAACATCCGGAGTACCGAGACGCGCTTCGAATTGCCCGTTCGTCTGAAGATCGAAAACCGGGAATGACAAACTTCGATGTCTCTTCTCGCGTCTATACGCGGACTCGCTCGGAGGCTGAGGTCGCCTTCCTTAAATCGCACGTTCCGCTGGTCAAGTTTGTCCCAGAGGATGAGCCACAGTTCATCATCCGGGATCAGCCCTGAAACGTAAGTCAGAGAACGGTTCGAAGTGCTGAATCGATCGCGATAAACGTCCTCAAGGCTGGATCACATGTCGGCGACGGTGGGAGACTAGCCGTCGCCGAATGTCGGGCTTGCCGTAAAACCGGTGGTCGAACCAGAAGGTTTCATTGCGGCAAGGAATGACGCTGCGGACATGCAGAGCGCTGTCCCTATATGTGCCAACGCAGGCGGTCCTTGCCAAACCTACGACGGTTGCTCTGATGCCCCTCCCGCAATCTACGGCCACTCGTTCCGCTGGTGCGACAAGTGCCCGGCCCCGGAGCCGCATAGATCGATACCACTGCCTATTCTCGATTTCGGCGGCGGGTGAGCCATGCCTGCCTTGCGATCACGAATACCCGCAATCGCGGCGACGTCGGTACCAATCGTGATTTGATTTGGTCGATCACTTCGAATGCCGAGATCCAGAGACCCTCGTGCCAGCATCGATGCGTGTCTATACCTAGCAAGCGCGGAAGGGGTGTATCACCTGATGCCCGCCACCACTGTAATCTTCGAGCATGTACCTGACGCTCATGGTGATTCGCCAGGTTACCGCCCTTACGGGCAACGGCGCCTGGGCGGCAGTCCCCGTCTGTCCGTTCCTTTGCACGAATCCCGTTGTCGAAGCATCTTATTAAGGCTGCGTCCGCGACTTGGGCAAGTCTTCTGGGCATGTCCACCAAGGCGCTCCAGGTCACGGTTCGGCGCGTTTGGTCGGCTCCATCGCGGGTGCGGGGGAGGGAACGTTCGTACTCAGCCCAGCGTGAACGGTCTTGGCCCACCTGGAAACGGGGCTTGTTGTTCGGTCGATCCGCCTGCAGAGCAACCTCATGGGCGGATGGGTCCAAGTGATGCGATTTGAATGATGCACATCATCCGCGCACAATTCATACGCTACGTTCTCGTCGGCCTCGGACTGAACGCCTCTCTGTACGCGCTCTACCTCTTGTTGACGTGGCGGATCATGGGTAGCGAGGCCGCTATGACGATCACCTATAGCCTCGGCACCCTGCTCAGCTTCGTAATCAACCGCAGTCTCACATTTCGTCACCGCGGAAAACAGCTTGCCGCGCTGCGACGGTTTCTGTTGTGCTACGCCCTCCTCTATCTTATTAACTTCTGCACTCTGTGGCTGATTGCTGGCCAAATGGGTTTCCCTCACCAGATCGTTCAGGGCTGCGTGGTCGTAGTGCTGCCGCTGCTAGCTTTCATAATGCAGAAATATTGGGTTTTCGCTGCCAGCGTCGGCAGCGCGGGACGGATCAGGGCAAGGACCATGTGATGGCCATCCGTATCCCATTCAACAAACCTTGCGTCGTTGGGTCGGAGTTGAGTTATGTCGGACAGGCAGTCACCGGCGGGCACGCCAGCGGCGACGGCCCGTTCACCAAGCGCGCGCAGGCCATGCTGGAAACTTGCTTTGGTGCGAATCGGGTGTTGCTGACCACATCCTGCACCGCCGCCCTCGAACTGGCCGCTCTTCTTTGCGATTTGCAGCCGGGCGACGAGGTGATCATCCCTTCGTACACATTCGTTTCCACAGCGAACGCGTTCGTGCTCCGGGGCGCCAAGCCGGTGTTTGTAGATATCAGGTCGGATACCCTCAACATCGACGAGCGACTCATCGAGCAGGCGATCACACCGCGTACGCGGGCCATATTCCCCGTCCACTACGCCGGCGTTGCCTGCGAAATGGACGTGATCATGGACATTGCCGAGCGCCATGGTCTGTTGGTTGTGGAAGATGCGGCGCAAGGTGTGGGCGCCCGCTTTAAGGATCGCTGGCTGGGCACAATCGGTCATCTTGGCTGCTACAGTTTCCATGAGACAAAAAATATTTCTTGTGGCGAGGGCGGCGCGCTGGTCATCAACGATCCAGCCATGGAAGAACGTGCCGAAATTCTGCGCGACAAAGGTACAAACCGTAGCCAGTACATGCGCGGCCAGGTTGACAAATACACCTGGGTGGACGTGGGTTCGTCTTACCTCCCCTCCGATATGCTCGCCGCATTCCTGGTGGGCCAGATCGAGAATATGGAAAAGATAACGAGGCGGCGTGGCGAGATATTCGACCGCTATGCATCCATTTTGGCCCCACTAGTCGAGCGCGGCCTGATTCGAATCCCTGTGGTGCCCCCGGAATGTGCCACAAATTACCATATGTTTTATGTGCTCACTGCGGACGTCGGGGAGCGTACGGCGCTCATCGATTATCTGGCTGCGGCCGGCGTCCTCGCCGTATTCCACTACGTGCCGCTGCATTCGTCGCCATTCGCACGAATGCTAGGCGTATCGCAGATCGATTTGCCGAAGACGGACGAGTTGAGTTCAAGATTGCTGAGGCTGCCGATGTATTTCGACCTCACCGACGACGAGGTGGAGGAGGTAGCCGGTATTGTGCTGGAATTCTATCAACGGGCGTACCCTCCCCGGTGCTACGGCGCGTGACATCTAGCGCACTTGGCTCGACCGGATCAAATAGGGACTTCGCCGACGACCTCGGCGGCGTGCTCGGAAGTATCGCCTGCGAGCTTGAAGAGGCACCGGTCCAGAATGAGGAAGCGGCCGACCCAGACGATGCCCAATCCCAGCATCTGGGCGGCGAACACTGCTGCACCTCGCACGAGGTCTGTCCGATCGGCCATCGCGTTCTCGATGAGATGGGTGAACAGAGTGGCCAGCGTGACGCCCAGCATCACGGCCACCCAGAATACGAGCATTTGGCTACGCAGGTTCGCTCGTGATGTGACCCGCCAAACGAAGTGCTTATTGGCAAAGAAGTTGGGGACCGTGATGATGGCGGCCTGCAGCAGTGACGCGGTGGTGTAGTTGTGCAGCCACAGGCCCAAGATCTGGATGAGAATCTGGCCGAGGGGGACGAAGACCGCCGACACGGCGGCGTAGCGCAGCTTCTTACGGGTTTCCTCCGTGCGGGCGAACGCGACGAGACTCAATCGCGGGAAGGCCACGTTCGGCCAAGATACTCTTAGCGGGCCGCTCTAGGCCCGAATTGACGGATTCTAAAGCCCGCCCGCCGATGAATTTTTCGGGAACGAGTGGTGACCGGGATAGCCGGGTGCAGACACCTGATGAAGACTGCAAATTCCTGTGAAGCCGTTGATACTTGCCGCCCCCTGGCTTCCTGCAAGAGCAATCGTTAATCGTTCGTCTGACACTCACTGCTCGCCACGGTCTGCCAGTTGATCGTCGTCGCAGTCCTGCTCAGGCGACAGCGCCGCACCACCGCCCCGCTCCGATGACATCACTCATGTCGATGCTGGATGGCGACACCATGAGCACGTCAATCTGCGAAAACGGGATACACGAAGCTGGATATCAGCTATATGCTGTCGGCATCCACGCGGAGGCCGAAAAATCGGGGGTCGAGGCGTTTTGGTATCGCATACATTGGCGGCTCTTCCATTGGAAGCCCATTCGCCAAGTGCAGCTGCAATGTATCGAACACATGCGACTTTCGCGCCGGCGTCGAAGCGGTACCAAACCGAACGATCTCGACGACGCTCACCGCGCGCCGAGCCCGCACAGAGAGTCGCGCCGAACCCCTAGGGGGAGTAGAGAGGGAACTCGTGGGATCGTCAGCTGAATCGGCAGAATTCGAGTTCGACGTCTGCGTCGTCGGCGGCTGTGGGCACGTCGGCCTGCCGCTGGCCATCGTGATGGCTCACCGCGATCTGCGAGTCGCTATCGACGACATCGATACCGGTGCCGTCGAAATGGTCCGCTCGGGACGCATGCCCTTCGTGGAAGAGAAGGCCGAGCCCATGCTCGCTGAGGTCATTAACCGGAACCTGATCGCCGACAACGACCCGACGCTCATCTCGAGGTCGCGGATGGTCGTCGTCATCATCGGCACGCCGGTCGATGAGCACCTGAACCCCACCTTCCACAAGATCCATCGCTTCTTTGAAAGCCTGATGCCGTATTTCGTCGACGGTCAGTGCATCATTCTTCGGAGTACGGTCTACCCGGGCACGACCGAGAGGCTCGATGCTCTCGTGCGGGCGGCGGGGCGTTCCGTCCATGTAGCTTTTTGCCCCGAAAGAATCGCCCAGGGGCGCGCCATGCGTGAACTCGTCGAGTTACCACAAATCGTGGCGGGCTGCGACGACGAGGCAACAAGAGTCGCCACCGATCTCTTCAGCCGGATCGCCCCGTCGATCGTTACGATGCGGCCGATCGAAGCCGAGCTGACGAAGATCTTCGCCAACGTCTGGCGTTACATCCAGTTCGCGACCGCCAATCAGTTCTTCATGATCGCAACGGATTTCGGGATGGACTTCTACCGTATTTATGACGCGCTCACACGCGACTATCCCAGGATGGCCGGATTGCCGAAGAGTGGGTTTGCTGCCGGGCCGTGTCTGTTCAAGGACACCATGCAGCTCGCGGCCGCGACCGAGTCGCGATTCTCGCTTGGGCACGCGGCGATGCTGATCAACGAGGGCCTTCCGAACTTCGTCGTCGAACACATGAAATCGCGATACCCTCTTCAGGACTTGACGGTTGGCATCCTGGGCATGGCATTCAAGGGCGACAGCGATGACACTCGGGAGTCACTGTCGTACAAACTGCGGAAGATCCTGGAGTACGAGGCGGCTGCCGTCATTTGCACTGACCCGTTCGTCGAGGACCCTCGCCTTATCCCGCTAGACGCGGCCGTCGAGCAGTCCGACATCCTTGTGCTCGGGGCACCGCACAGCGACTACCGGGCGCTGGTGATCCCGGATGACAAGCCGGTCGTCGATATTTGGAACTTCTTCGGAAAGGGAGCGCAGCTCACGTGAAGATACTCGTCACGGGCTCGGCCGGTTTTATCGCCGGCTACCTCGTCGAGGAACTACTCACCAACGGTTACGAAGTAACCGGCATCGACAATGACTCCAAGTACGGGCCAGTCGAGCGAGCGTATGACACACACCCGAATTACACTGCCGTCAAGGGCGACGCCAAAGACGTTGCGCTGCTCAAAGAGTTACTCGCAGGCTGCGATCATCTCGTCGCCGGTGCGGCGATCATCGGCGGCATTTCGTTATTCCATGAGCTGGCCTACGATCTGCTGGCGGAGAACGAGCGGATCACCGCGGCGACCTTCGACGCGGCGATTTGGGCGCACCGCAACGCGAGTTTGCGCAAGATCACCGTTGTCTCGTCGTCGATGGTCTACGAGAGCACGTCGACCTATCCCACGCCCGAGGGGGAGCAGCGCCGCTGCCCATCACCGGAGTCGACCTATGGTTTTCAGAAGCTCGCGACAGAGTACTTCGCCCAAGGCGCGTGGGAGCAGTACGAGCTGCCCCACACCATCGTGCGACCGTTCAACTGCATTGGCGTGGGCGAAAAGCGCGCCCTGTGTGATCGCGAGATCATGTCAGGCAACGTCCGGCTGGCCATGAGCCACGTCGTCCCCGACCTCGTTCAGAAGGTTCTCAAAGGACAGGATCCGCTGCACATTCTCGGTGACGGCAACCAGGTCCGGCACTACACGTACGGCGGCGACCTCGCCCGTGGCATACGTCTGGCCATCGAGTCCGACGCTGCGCGTAACGAGGATTTCAACCTCTCGACCGCGACGTCCACGACCGTGCACGAACTCGCCGAGGCGATCTGGCGCAAAATCAAAGGTGACGTCCCACTGCGGCTCGTCAGCGACGATCCATTTCCCTATGACGTACAGCGGCGGGTGCCCGATGTCCAAAAGGCCATGGATTTGCTCGGTTTCAAGGCCACGACGTCACTCGATGAGGCGCTCGACGAAATAATCCCGTGGATCGAGAACCAGATCGAATTGGGCGGCATCTGATGTCCGAAGGGCACGGCGAGCTGAACTCCGAGTTGGATCGGCTGTACGCGGCCCGGTTTCACGACGACGAACGTGAGTCCAAGGCTCGCCTCTGGCGCGTCATCTGCGACGAGTTTTTCTCACGCTATGTGTCCGGCGATGCCTGCGTCGTCGACCTCGGCGCCGGCTACTGCGATTTCGTTAACAACATCTCGGCCCGTCGCCGGATCGCTGTCGACCTCAACCCTGACGCCAAGCGGTTTGCCGCGCCCGGCGTTGAGGTACACCAACTTCCGCTCGAACGACTCGCTGAGGCGGTCGACCACGGGACGGTCGATCTCGCGTTCGCCAGCAACGTCTTTGAGCATCTTCGTGGTCCCGACGCGTTGCTCAAAGTGCTCGCCAACGTTCGCACGGTGCTCCGACCCGGTGGGCGGATCATGATCATGCAACCAAACGTGCGGCTGGTGGGTGGCGCGTTCTGGGACTTCTTCGACCACACGCTGCCGCTGAGCGAGCGCGGAATGACCGAGGCGCTCGAGGTCGCCGGATTCAGGGTCCTCGAGTGCCGCGCGAGGTTCCTTCCGTATACGACCAAGAGTCGCCTGCCGCAGTGGGCCTTCCTCGTTCGGCTGTACCTGCGCTTCCGGCCGGCCCAGTTCCTGTTGGGCAAACAAATGCTCGTGGTCGCAGAGCGGTCCCCATGACCGACGAGATCGACTTCATCGTTCCCGTCTACAACGAAGGCTCCAACATCGCCAACGCGCTGGCCGAGCTCTACTCGACGGTGACGCGCCCAAAACGGGTTCTTATCGTCTACGACTTCGATGAAGACGACACGGTACCTGTGGTCCGTGAGCTCGCACCTCGCTACCCCGGCGTCGAGCTGGTGCGCAACGCCCTCGGCAAGGGTGTGATCAATGCGATTCGCGCGGGCGTCGAGGCGGCGCGTTCTGATGTCGTGGTCGTCTCGATGGCGGATTTGTCGGACGACCTCAGAGTTGTTGACGACATGGTCCGGATGATTCGCGACGAGGGATACGACATCGTGTGCGCCTCGCGCTATATGCGGGGGGGACGGCAGATCGGCGGCCCGATCCTGAAAAGAACGCTCTCGCGGCTCGGTGGCGTATCGCTTTACTGGCTAGCAGGCCTGCCGACGCACGACGCGACAAACGCGTTTCGCGCATACCGCCTGTCCGTGCTTCGCCAGATTCCGATCGAAAGCTCAGGCGGGTTTGAGTACACACTTGAGGTCACGGCCAAGGCGCACGTCGCGGGCCACCGCATCACCGAAGTACCGTCGACGTGGCGTGACCGAACTGCAGGCCAGTCGCGGTTCCGCCTCAACAAATGGCTGCCACACTACATCAGATGGTGGTTCTATTCCCTCACCCGGGGCCGTGTAGGCGCGGGAAGTCAATTATTGGAACGTTGAAACGGGTGAACCCGTAGCTAAATCCAGCAAAACGAAACGGCGGCATTGAAAGGGTATGGGTTTCGTGTCGACAAACGATGCTCTCGCCGACAAGCCCGGGGAAACTCGCCGGGGCAATGGTCGACGTGCCTGGAATCGTCGGCCGGCCCTTCGGATTCGTTCTTCCCTGGCATGGCCGATCGGGTTGATTGTGGTCGGGACGCTGATCCGCGTACCACAATTGATGCATCGACTGACCGACGCGTACGGGTTCCGCGAAACGCAGATAGCATATGTGGCATTGGAGTATGCCCGCCACGGGATAAACCTGTCTCGTACGCCCCTGCCAGTCTTTGGGCCGAACAGTGATGTGCCATTTGAGTTTCCGTTGACTCAAGCCGCAGCGGCCTTGCTGATTCGTGTGGGTGCGGGGGCGGATTCGGCAATGCGTATCATCGGCTTGGCAGGATTTCAAGCAGCAGCAATTCTGTTGTTTGCTCTTGTTCTCCGCTGGCACGGCCGGTTGGCCGCCACTGTGACATTGGCGTTGTTCGAGTTCTTGCCATTCGGGTTAGCGTGGGGTGCGGCCGCGCTCATCGACTTCCCGTCGGTCGCGTTCTCGCTCGGCATGGTGATCGGCCTCGACGTCTGGTTCCGTACCGGTTCACGTATCGGCCTCCTGTTGGGCGCGATGAGCGCGTGGTTGGCCTTCCTGGTGAAGACCACTACCCCGGTAGCATGGTGTGTGCTCGTCCTAATCTCTGCCGCAATGGCGTACCTGTCAGCACGATCATGGAACCGCATCATCACCGGGGTCCTGGCAGGTCCCATACTTGGTGTGGCAGCAGGACTTTGGTGGACTCGTTACACCGATGACGTAAAGAATCGCAACCCGTTGACCCAGTGGCTGGTTAGCTCGCATTTGCGCTCCTGGTATTTCGGGACGCTCGACCAGCGACTCGACCCGCACTCCTACGGAGTGATCCTCGCGCGAGTTGGTTGGGAAGTCGCGGGACCAGTTTGCCTAGGTTTAGTTCTCGCCGTGTTAGGAATCATTCTGGCCCCAACAAGAGTGGAGCGTGTCCGGCGCGCCGGTTGGCTCGCCACCGCAGCGTTCGCGCCTCTGGTGTTTTTCAACCTCTACTACGTACACAGCTACTATCTGATCGCCATTTTCCCAGCCATTGTTGCTGCAGTTGGGATAGGACTTGTCGCGGTCGCCCAACGCATACCCGCGAACACTTCTGTCGCTGCCGCGGCGGGAACCGCGCTCATTGTTGTCGGCTCTGACGTACCGATCTATATCGGCTTCCCCGGAGCGGTGCTCGACATCGGACAGTGGATCATCGCACCGAAACCTGATCCGGCCGCGGAACGCATACGGGCCGCTACGCGCCCCGATGATCTCATCGTGCTAGTAGGTTGCGACTGGGACCCGACGACACTGTACTACGCCGACCGACGTGGGCTGATGTTGCGCGACAACCTATTGCCTGATGTTTGGAAACACGAGAACATCAACGATTATCACTACTTGTTCAGCTGCAAACCTAATCTGGGCGTCAGCAGATATCTACCTGCTGACCACCCGATGATCCCAACATCAACACCGGGTCTCTGGCGAATTACTACCCCATAGGAGTTCCTATCGGTTCCGTGCGATGTTAGGCAGGTGCGCCTGGCCGGCATTCGCCCCAAGTGTTGGCGGCTCAAGGGGGGTCCGGACTAACGGCCCCGAACTTTACAACGGTGCTCCGGCCTACCGAAGTGCCGTATATCGCTGGTGCTGGCCTGGTTGCCTAAACTGATCGGCGCTGCTGGCCCGGTGCTAGCTTGAGGAGTGTATTCCAATACGGCAGAACGACAGCCTGATACCGAGGCTCGGGAATAATTCTCGACAGCAATCGAAGCGGTGCGCGAACGGCCTTGTGTCGCATTGGCATCAAAAACCGAAGGCGCTTAACCGCGGCATCGTCGGGAAGGCAAGCTCTGCCTCGCCCTTCTCCGTTTCCAGACCTGATGCCCGCGAAGTAGAGGTCAAAGTTGGTGGGCAGATACCAGAATCGGTAAGCCGTGAACATCGCCCCGAGGGGTAACGTCTCCTCGAAGTCTTCCTCATTGAGGTTCCGGTAATAATCCATGCCGACAGCCTGGGTACCGGGTGACAGAGCCTTGTCGGTCCGCGTCGTCCCATGCTCGGGTCGACCGCGAGACGCGCAGCTGAAAGCGACCAGCCCGCCCGGACGGGTCATGCGCACCATGTTGGAGAAGGTCTCGCGCCAGTGTGGGTCATGCTCGAAGCACTCACCTGAGATGGCCATGTCGTAGCTGCCGTCGCGATGGTCCAGCTCATGGCCGGACATCACCAAATCGACACCAGGCCCGGGAACGAGGTCTATTCCCACGTAACGGTCCGCCGCAGCGAATACCGTTCGCACGCTCCCGTTTACGTCGTATGACCCGACTTCCAGCACGCTCCCGCCCTCGACGAGAGCCTTATTCGCGTCGACGACGGCCTTGAAGAATCCGATCTGTTCAGGGTGGCTCACGCGGCCTGATTCTGCGCCACGATCACCTCGCCGTCACCCACCCCGCTCGACACCGGATAGTGGCGGACGACGGCCCGTTGGCCGTAGACCTCGCTGACCATTTCGAGATAGCGCTCTGGCGGGCCAATGAAGTCTCCTTCATCGAGCCGGGATTGGAGGCGCCCAATCAAGTTCCATCGGCTCCGCGTCGGGACGGCCTCGCACATCACCATGACACCTTTTCCGGGGGCAAGAACGCGGTGGCTCTCATGCAAGAGGCTCCGCGCAGAAGCGTCGTCGAGGTGGTGGAGCACTCCGAAGATCAGCACTGCATCAAAAGAGCCGTCCGCAAACGGCAGGGATTGCCCATCCGCGACCTCGAAACGGTAGCCACTCTTCGTGGCGCGGGCGCGTGAAATGTAGCGGGCGTTCGGATCTACCCCGACGTAGCATTCTGGGCGGAAGGAGCGCGCCATTGTTCCAGTCCCGCAGCCGATGTCGAGGATCGATGCCGCCTCGGCGATTCCCTCCCTGCGCAGGACCTCCTTTTCACCCCGGTGCCCCGCAGAGAGGATGAAGCGGAGGAAATCCCAAATACGGGGCTCATCTGCAAGAGCATGGACCCCGCGGCGAACCAAGCGAAGGGTGGTCATGCGCTGGGAGCCTAGCATCAGGGCCAACGAGGGGCGTTTCCTTTTATTCTTTCCTCCGAACGCCGGGAAGGTGGATCCTTTTGGCTGTGCAGCGGACGCCGTCACACGCTCTCGACCGCGCCGGGCGCGGCTCGAACTGGTCAATCTTTCGGTGTTGGGCTTTAATTTTGCCGTGCTCCCGCTGCTGGTGGATGTCACCGCGACCGTGATTTACAGCTGGCTGTCCCATCGGGAAGTGTCGATTCGCCGTAACGCCGCTGAACTCCGCGTGCCCGCGCATCGGCAAGACGTGCCGTGATGCCACGAGTGTCGGTCGTGGTGCCGGCGTACAACAGCGTCGCGTTCATTGACGATACGATGCGATCGATTTTGGCGCAGACGTGTGGCGACTTCGAGCTCGTGGTTTCCGACCACAGCTCCACCGATGGCACATGGGAAGCGCTGCAGTGCTACGCGGCCGACCCCCGGGTGCGCTTGAGCCGGCTGGCTCGCGGGGGCGGGGCACCAGCGAACTGGAACGCCGTCACCGACCTGGCCACCGGCGACTTCATCAAGCTGGTCTGTGGCGATGATGTGCTGTACCCGGACAGCCTGGCGACGCAGGTGGCTGCATTGACAGCACATCCGTCGGCGGTAATGGCGGCGAGCGCCAGAGACATCGTCGACTCCAGGGGGACACTGGTGCTGCGCGGGCGTGGACTGGGGGGGATGCGCGGTGAGGTCACCGGCACCGAGGCCATCCGGCGCACTGTGCTCGCCGGCACGAACATCTTCGGCGAGCCGGCGTCGGTGTTGTTCAGGCGCGCCGCCCTGATCGACGTGGGCGGCTGGGACGGCCGCTTCCCGTACCTCATTGATCTGGCGACCTACTGCGCGGTGCTGCTCCGCGGCAATCTCGTCGCGGTGCCCCGCCCGCTCGCCGCGTTCCGGGTCAGCCGGTCTCAATGGAGTGTGCAGCTAGTACGTGCCCAGGCTGTTCAAACCATTGGTCTTTATCGCGAGCTGGCCGCCACGCACCGGGGACTACTCGGTCGAGGCCACCTGCTTGTCGGGAGCATGCGCGCACGAGTCAACGCCCTCGGTCGACGCGGGGTGTACCTCTGGCTCGGGCGGCATCAATGACTCGTCCACGGCGGCCAACACCCAGCACAACGCCGGGTAGATACGCAGAGAAAGCGATCTCGCGGAGTCGGCTCGGATCTAGTACGACATTGCTTTTTGCCGCAGGACATCGTCGTACACGCGCTTGACTGTCACGGGAAAGGGCGTGATTGCCAGGCCCTGAACCTCGTGGGGGAAGTGTGTGCTAAGCCGCAGATCCCGAACCTGATACTTCGACGAGGGGCTGCTCCCGAGTGCGATGCGAACCGTGCGGTGGGCAACCTGTTGGACGGTCCGCACTACGGTGCAGACCGACACGGGTCGTTGAGACGAAATATTGCGTAGCACCGGCGCCGACGGCTGCTTGTGAACCGCATTCTCGACCAGAGCGCGCACCATCGCGGCGGCATCATCGACATATAAGTAGTCGCGGAGTGTCTCCATCGGCACGAATATGTTCAATGATTGTCGCGTGACTGCGGCTCGGCACAGCTGACTGACGAGACCCTGTTGTTTCGAGAGGTTTTGTCCGGGTCCGGCGAGGTTCGAGAACCGCCCGATGACTATTGGAACGCAGCCTTCGAGCGTCGTCCGCAATATCTCCTCCTGAGCGAGTTTCATCTGGCCGTAGGGACTCAGCGGCCGCGGCGGCGTCGACTCGCTGAACGGTGGATGAATCGACCCGGCATAGATGCCGCCGGCGGAGGACGAGAAGAATAACGCACCACGGCCGGCCGGCCTCGCATCTCGCATCCTGCTGGCTAGGTGAGACAGAAGGCGTGTCTCCGCGGTCAGTTGGTCTGGCGTGGAACCGACCACGCCAGCGCCGGCGGCCCACACAAGCGACCAATCGTCATTTCCGGCCGCTCGGATGAATCGGTCGAGGTCGGAGTCAAGCACACCGACCGCCGTAACGTGGTTCTCCCATGGCACGGGAAATTCCACGAATTTCGGGCCCATCGCCCGCGACACGGCGCCGCCGAGCAGGCCGCCGCGACCCACGATCCAGGTAAGCACCGGTCAGTCCGCCGGGGTGTCGAATACGTCACCGGGGTCGCGCACAATGACGTACACCGGTTTTCCCATCGCCATGCTGGCGGAAGCGGCGATGTATTCGGCGATGATGCCCAGCGCGAACAAGATCGCTCCGCCGACGACAAGTGTCGCAACGAACACCGATGTCCACCCTTGCACGCTAACGTTCCCGACCGCTCGCTCGACGGCGCTATAGAGCGCCACGCCGAAACCGAGAAGAGCAAAGATTATCCCCATCATGGACACGAAGCGCAGCGGCCGGGTGCCCGACGAGATGACGAGTCGCCAGAAATGCGAGACCAGGCGCCGCACGTTGTACGCGCTCGCAGGCCGTCCCTCTTGGCGCATCAACACTGGACACGTCGAGGGGTTGGTGACGACCCAAGAGAGAGCGACGTCCAGATACACCCCCGCGCCGGCGTAGGCCGCGACACTTCGTCCGGCCTCGCCGAGGATCAGCCGATAACTGTTGAAGGCTTTACTGCCTTCGGAAGACACGAGGATGTGCACGAACAACCACTTCGTTAGCCAAGACGCGGCGTTGCGCAAGACACCGTGGGGTGGTCGGTTCGTCGGTGACGCGTACACGAGTTGTGTGCGAGCCCGATATGCCGTATCGAGCAGGTTTCCGATGTATGCCGGATCGTGCTGCCCGTCCTCGTCCATCGTTACGATCCAGTCGCCGCCTGACGACGTCATGCCCGCGAGTGTCGCGGGATGCTGTCCGAAGTTGCGCGACAGCCATATTGGGCGGATCCATTCGCCGCGCGCGGCCAGCTCACGCACGACTTCTTCACTGCCGCGGACGCCACGGTCCCACACAAGGAGCACTTCGTCGACGCGGAACTCACGACCCTCCGGGGTGTGCTGGGACGAACGCAGTTGCTCAAGCTCCTTCACCACGTCAGGCAAGGTCCCGGCTCCGCTATAGACCGGGATAACAACGCTGACCGAGTCCACACGGGTCAAATGACGATCGCCAGTCACGTGTTTCCTCCCGAATGTACGGGTCCCGTGAGCTGACTGTACCTAGGGATTGCCGAGTAACCGATGCCAATTGTGATTTTGTAAGAGGACACGGCGAGCCGATCGGCCCGGCGATGTCCGTCGACTGGCTCTAGCAAAGGCTACGTGGAAGTCGCACGCGGACCTCGCGTTTGCGGGAATATGAGGAGGCGCAGATAGGGGAATGAGGGGGTCGTTTTGAAAATCTCGGTCATCGGGTGCGGCTACGTCGGACTCGTCACGGGCGCCTGCCTGGCGGACAGCGGCAATGACGTCGTTTGCGTCGATATCGATCAGTCCAAGATCGATGAGCTTCTTGCCGGGGGGGTCCCGATCTATGAGCCAGGCCTGGCCGAGTTGCTCGAACGGAACCGGGAGAACGGGAGCATCGACTTCACGACCGACCGGCAGCGCGGGATCGAGCATGGAGACGTAATTTTTATCGCCGTCGCGACGCCAATGAGCGACAGCGGTGAGGCCGATCTTTCCTACGTCTACTCTGCGGCCGACGATATCGGTTCGTACATGGATCGCTACAAGGTCGTCGTCGACAAGTCGACCGTCCCCGTCGGCACTGCCGACGAGGTTCGTGGGATCATCCGTAAGAAGGCGAAGCATGATTTCGACGTTGTGTCCAATCCCGAATTTTTGAAGGAGGGCACGGCGATCACTGACTTCATGAAGCCTGACCGCGTGATCATCGGCGGCGACTCCAAGCGCGCTCTCGACATCATGCAAGAGCTCTACGAGCCCTTCCTGCGCACCTTCCATCCGTTGATTGCCATGGACATCAGGAGCGCCGAGATGGCGAAATACGCGGCCAACTGCTTTCTGGCGACCAAGATCTCATTCATCAACGAGATTTCAAACCTTTGCGAGAAGGCGGGCGCCGATATCTCGGCGGTTCGGGAGGCCATCGGGGCGGACAACCGCATTGGGTATGAATTCCTGTTTCCCGGCGTAGGTTACGGTGGCTCCTGCTTGCCGAAAGACGTTCAGGCCCTGATACATACGGCGGCCAGCCTGGGATCTGACACGCGTCTGCTGCGCGCGGTCGACCAGGTCAACAGCGAACAGAAGGCCGCCCTCGTGACCAAGATTGCCACCCATTTCGGGGGAGGAACGCCAGCGAAGAGTCTGCAAGGCCTGCGAATTGGGCTTTGGGGGCTAAGTTTCAAGCCTCAGACCGACGACATCCGCGAGGCGGCATCCCTGGTTATCGCCAGAATGTTGTTGGAGCTCGGGGCGACTGTGCGGGCCTATGATCCCGAAGCAACTGTGCGAGCGAAAAGTGTGCTCGGGGATTCGATCGAGTATGCAGGAAGCATGTACGAGGCCGTCGAGGACGCCGACGCGCTGGTCCTGGTCACGGAATGGAAACAGTTTCAGCGACCGTCGTGGCAGCGTGTCAAGTCGGCCATGCGAGGCTACGTCGTGTTCGATGGCCGAAACATCTATGATCCTAAGCGCCTGCGGGCCGAGGGCTTCGAGTACTACGGCATGGGTCGGAATTGAGGAGAACAAGCACGTGAGAGCCCTCGTCACGGGCGCCGCAGGTTTTCTTGGGTCCCATCTCTGCGACCGTCTCCGTCGCGACGGCATCGAGGTTCTCGGGTTCGACAACTTATATACGGGCAGACTTGAGAACATCACGCAGCTCGAGGGGGACCCGGGCTTCAGCTTCCTCGAGCACGACATCACGCGGCCGCTAGACGGGGCGATAGATGGCCCGCTTGATTTCATCTTCAACATGGCCTGCCCTGCGTCGCCGCGCGCCTACCAGCGTGATCCCCTTTTTACGCTCGAGACTAACTACGTGGGAATGAGAAACCTTCTCGAACTTGCACGCGAGCAGAGAGCGACAATCCTGCAGGCTTCCACCAGCGAGGTCTACGGGGATCCCACAGTCCACCCTCAGGTTGAGAGCTACTGGGGCAACGTCAACTGCTTCGGCGTGCGGAGCTGCTATGAGGAGGGTAAACGCGTCGCGGAGACGCTGATGCTCGAGTACGCGCGCCGCTACGACATCCAGATAAAGATCGTCCGCATCTTCAATACCTACGGTCCGAGGATGGACCCGGAGGACGGCCGAATCATCTCCTCATTCATCGTCCAGGCGTTGCGCGGAGAGCCGATCACCGTCTTCGGGGACGGCAGTCAGACCCGTTCTTTCTGTTACGTCGACGATCTCGTCGACGGGCTGGTACGTATGGCCATGAGTGAGCCGTCGTTCACGGGACCCGTCAACCTCGGCAGTCCGGCCGAAGTGACGGTCAGTGAGACTGCACGCACCATCAGGGAGATGACCGGATCGGCTTCGCCTACCGTCCTTCACGATCTGCCTCAGGACGATCCGAAGAAGCGCAAGCCGGATGTCAGTCTCGCCGAGTCCAGGCTCGGCTGGCGTCCCAGGGTGCCTTTTGAAGAGGGGGCGGCGCGGACGATCGAATACTTCAGGGACACCATCGGATGAATCGCAGCGCTTGGCGACTGGGATCATCCACATTCCGCGGACGGTCCTGAGAGTCGCGGCAAGGATAGAACCGTGACAACGACCATCCCAGTAATCTTCATCATCTTCAACCGGCCTGATACCACCAGCCAGGCCTTCGAGATGATCAGGGCGGCGAAGCCGCGCCAGCTCATGATAGTCGCCGATGGCCCGCGCGCGAATAAGCCTGGGGAGAATGAAAAGTGCGCAGCGACGCGCGCAGTGATCGATCGAGTCGACTGGGACTGCGAAGTTCACCGCAATATGTCAGAGACAAATATGGGCTGCCGCCTGCGCGTCTCCTCAGGCATAACTTGGGCCTTCGAGCTTGTCGATAGGGCAATAATCCTCGAGGACGACTGCGTGCCCTCCGCTTCGTTCTTCCCGTACTGCGCCGAGCTCCTCAATTATTACGAGACCGACGAGCGGATCATGATGGTCTCCGGGGACAACCATCTGTTCGGGCGCGCCGGAACGGCGGATAGCTATTACTTCTCGAGATATCCCCACGTATGGGGCTGGGCCACCTGGCGACGAGCCTGGGCAAAATACGATCTCAACATGACAAACTGGCCGGAGATCAGGAATAGGAAGCTCTTCGACCAGTACCTCCCCAGGATGAGCGAGCGCTACCGCTGGGAATCCGTCTTCCAAAGCGTTTATGACGGAAAGATTGATACTTGGGACTACCAATGGGGCTACACCATCTGGGCGAACTCGGGCCTCAGCATCGCTCCCGCCCGGAATCTAGTGCGCAACATCGGATTCCACGCTGAGGCGACCCACACCAAGGCCGACAGTATCTACTCGTCGCTCGACGCCGACGAGCTGGACCTGCCCCTTACCCACCCTGCGACAGTCCTCGCGAGCGCCGACAAAGACGAGCTCGAGTCAAGGCTTCGGGCTGCTCAGTCAAATAACCTGTCGCACCGCATAAATGACGCCGCTTCTGCGCTCAAACTGCTCGCCAGGAGGGCGACGGCACATGGCCAGAACCGCTAGGCGGCGCGTCACGAGCCGCCGCGACGAAGGCCGCCGAAGTGATAGCGGGTGGAAACCTCTCGCAACATCTCAGCAGGGCGCTTGATCAGCGCCCTGGGTGTGCCGTACGTTCAGGTTGTCCTCCTTCCATACTCTTATGGCGCAGGATAATCAGGAGGGTTTACATTATGATGTGCCGTATCTGCAGTTCCAGCACGAGACTGGCATTCACCCATAAGTTGCTCTCAAAATACGATTGCGCGTTTTACTTTTGCGATAATTGCGGCGGCCTGCAGACCGAAAGTCCATACTGGCTCGACGAAGCCTACGCCAGCCCTGTGGCATCGGCGGACACAGGCCTAGTGTGGCGGAATCTGTATCTTGCACGGTTGACGTCGATGGTTCTCTTCTTTTTGTTTGATCGCCACGGCCGGTTCCTCGATGCGGCTGGGGGTTATGGCATCTTCACGCGCTTGATGCGGGACATCGGCTTTGATTATTACTGGACAGACATGTACTGCCCCAACCTGACGGCGCGGGGCTTCGAAGCCGAGACGGGCCCAGGCGCCCCTTACACGGCAGTGACCGCTTTCGAAGTGATGGAGCATCTGCCCGATCCGGTCGGTTTCGTGGCCGAGCTGCTTGAAAGCACAGGCACCGACACGATCATCTTTACGACCGAGCTTTTCACCGGCGAACCTCCGGCGCCGGAAGCATGGTGGTACTACGGGTTCTCCACCGGACAGCACATAACTTTCTATCAGCGGTCGACCTTGGAGCTTATCGGGAAGCGCTTCGGCATGAGGTTCTACAGTTCCGGCATGTTGCACATCTGGACGCGAGCGAAACTCAATCCGCTGGCTTTGCGCGTACTGACCTCGCCCACCGTTGCTAGCCTGCTCGGCGGGTTGCCACGGCTAGCGCTCGGGTCGCGGACCATGGCGGACCACGAAATGCTGATACGAACCGACAAAGAATAGTGCGCCTGACACTGTCGTCACACTGATGCCGGTTCGCCGGAGCGGGAAGAGGGGAGTGGTCTGAGAAACCTAACTGCGGCGTTTCGGTTTGACTCCAGTTACCGGCACGAGGCCCGCTTGGTCGTATCATGTAATCCCATTTGGGACCCTCTGAAGCCTCTTGCGAAGGGCGAAACGCCGTTGACGAGCCAGTGGATTGGTTTTGACGCACACCGCGGGACGGCTGCCCATGCGGACGCCCTGTGCGTCGCCGTGAATGATCGGTGGATATGAAGGATTTTCAGCTGACGTTGCGAGACGGACGGAAGATCGTCATCTCGTTCAACCTGCGGGCAATTAATGAACGGCGCAGGGTCCAAAAATTCATTCGAACCTTGGCCGGCAAATCTACGACAGAAATTTTCAGCGATATCTACGCAAAGCAAATATGGGGTGGATCCGGTCCAGGATCTCGCAACTCCTTCGTTGTCGAGCCATACATAAATAGCATCTCTCAGTTTGCCGCAGCCTTGCCGGAGCGGCTCGATGCCGTTGACCTCGGCTGCGGAGATTTCGCGATTGGCTCGAGGTTGCGACCGCTCTTCAACCGTTATATAGCTGGAGACATCGTGCCAGATGTAATCTCTCGAAACCGAGCTCGATTCGGCAATCTCGACGTGGACTTCCGAGTGGTCGACATTACAGCCGATGATCTTCCACCCGGAGATATCGCCTTCGTTCGTCAGGTTTTACAGCATCTTTCGAATGACGAAATCGCGCGAGCGGTGAACCGGCTTCGGGCAACGTATCCAAGACTTGTCTTGACAGAACATCTGCCGCTAGCCGCGGATTTCGTTCCAAATATTGATATTCCAACCGGACCGAACAATCGACTCGGTGTCAATAGCGGAGTCGACATCACAAAGCCGCCATTTGAGATTCCCGTGCTCAGTGCGACAGTGTTATGTGAGGTAGTTATTGAAGAAAATATCGATGGACCCGGGTCACCTGCCAGCCGTATTCGAACAACTCTGTATGAATTTTGATATCGTCTTAATGGCGGGTGGCTCAGCGCAGACTCCAGGGCCGATATTTGAGCTATACGGGGACGCTAGGAGATTGCTCAATTAGCACTCGTCGGCGTGGGCGGGGCGGTTCGTTGGGAATGGAGTCATGACAGCAGTGGCGCGCGTAGCTGGATGGGAGCCGCCAGAGCCTTACCCTGGGCAATATTCGCATCGAACTGGACTTGGATAGCTGGGCGCACCCATGAAAGTTGCATTCGATGACCAGGTTTTCACCATCCAGCGGTATGGTGGTGCTTCGCGGTATTTTGTCGAGCTGGCGACTCGCCTACCGGAACATGGCGTATCGGAAGTGTCCGTCGTCGCCCCATTACACATCAATAAGTACCTGGCGGTTGACTCTGCACGACGTTTTACGCGCGGTAGGTGCGTGAACATGCCGCCATACACATTGGCGGGCATTCCGGTTCTGCCCACCGCCAACCGGCTCGCCGCGCCGCTGGCATGGCGGGGGATAAATCCGGATATCGTGCACGAGACCTACTTTGCCATCAAGCCTCTTGGGAAAGCGCGGCGCCGGATCGTGACGGTCCACGACATGATCCACGAGCTGTTTGCCGCTGAGTTTGCTGACGCAGCCCGCGTCACTGCTGCCAAACGCGCAGCTGTCGACCGTGCCGACCACATAATCTGCGTCTCCGAAAACACGCGGCAGGACCTCCTGCGTCTTTACGGCGTCGAGCCGGAGCGAACGAGCGTTGTTCATTTGGGCTATTCCCTGACCGCACAGAGAAGCGACCCGAAAGCGGATAGCGGCAAAGGCAGGCCCTCGCTCCTGTACGTAGGAAGTCGCAAGGGCTACAAGAACTTCGGTACGTTGCTTGAAGCCTATGGCAGGTCTCCGACATTGCGGGAGTTCGAGTTGATAGCCTTCGGCGGAGGCCCGTTCCTGCCCGACGAATACGAAGCGATCAACCGGCTAGGTATCGCTGACCGGGTGCGGTTCGCCTCCGGCTCCGATCGAGAGCTTGCGGCACGCTACCAAGCCGCGACCGCGTTTATCTTTCCGTCGAAGTACGAGGGTTTCGGGCTTCCCCCGCTGGAAGCTATGAGCCACGGCTGCCCAGTTGTGTGCAGCCATGCGGGGTCAATTCCAGAAGTAGTCGGGGACGCCGGTGTCTACTTCGATCCGAACAATGCCGAAGAGCTACGCATGGCGGTGGAACTTGTGGCAACGACAAAGGAATTGCAGGCGGATCTGCGTGCGCGTGGATACCAGCGGATCACCGCATTCTCATGGGACCAGTGCGCGGCTGCCACCGCACGAATCTATCGCAACATCATATGACCACGGTCAATCGCGCTTACGGAGAAGATCTGTGAGCGTCCCCGAGCCCAGAGCTTCGAGCACTACGACATGGCGGAGTAAGGAGAATGAACAAGTGAGAGTTCACATTCCGCTGACCCTGCGCAGAGTCGCCGCAAGGATAGGACTATGACGACCACCGTCCCGATCATCTTCATCATTTTCAACCGGCCGGACACCACTAGGCAGGTCTTCGAGGCAATCAGGGCGGCCAGGCCGAGCAAGCTCCTGGTCGTCGCCGACGGTCCGCGCTCGAATAGGCCTGGCGAAGCTGAGAAGTGCGCAGCTGCGCGCGCGATCATCGAGGGGGTCGACTGGGACTGTGAGGTGCAGACGAATTACTCGGAGGCCAACCTCGGCTGCCGGCTCCGCGTCTCGTCCGGCATAACTTGGGCCTTCGAGCTTGTCGACAAGGCGATAATCCTTGAGGACGACTGCGTGCCCGCCCCCTCGTTCTTCCAATACTGCGCTGAACTTCTCGACCACTATGAAGACGATGAGCGCATCATGATGGTCTCTGGAGGAAATCATCTGTTCGGACAAGCCACGGTTGCAGACAGTTATTACTTCTCGAGATATGTGCATATCTGGGGCTGGGCAACCTGGCGGCGAGCGTGGACGAAAAATGACGTCAATATGACCTACTGGCCCGAGATCAGGGATAGAAAGCTTTTCGACCAGTACTTTCGGAAGAGGAGCGAGCGCTTCTACTGGGACTCCGTTTTCCAAGCGGCTTATGAAGGCAAGCTCAATACTTGGGACTTCCAATGGGTTTACAGCATATGGGCGAATTCGGGCCTTTGCGTTGCTCCCGCTAGGAATTTGGTACAGAACATCGGGTTTGGCCACGCTGAGGCGACCAACATGGTGAAAGACGTTGTCTACTCTTCGCTAGGGGCCGAGGAGCTCGACCTGCCTGTTACTCACCCGGCGACAGTCCTGGCGAGCGTCGACAAAGACGAGCTCGAAGCGAGGCTCCGGTTTGCTCATGAGCAGGTCTTACCGTACCCCTTGAATAGGTACGTCACCTCTGCGGTCCGCAAACTTGCACGTCTGCGTAGAACCTCGACGGAACTGTAGTCTCAGCTGTTACGAAGGCGGAAACCCTTGTCATGGAAGGGATCGCGGGCCCCATCGGTAGCGTTAACGATGTCTGCGACAGTGCCTGGGCGGGTTGTTCGAGACCGCCGCCAGGGCGAAACATGTTGCGCACCATCGACGCCGACGACGTGCGAGTCCAACCGAGAGCGAAAGTCGATTCACTTGGCGCCTTTATTTAGCATGCTGTTTGCGTTCATCCCCAGCTGACTTGGCTCGCAAGACAAATCCGGTTTGGTCACCACGGCCCTGCAGATTAAGCCGCTCCGCTTGCTTTCGCCAATGCTTAATCTGCTTGTGCCGGAAGATCTCACGGATTTTGGGGTCGGTCAATGCAACATCACGCCGGTAGGCTTCGCTACCGAAAAATTGCAGTTCATTCGAATCATCGAACGTCCTGTCGACTCTTAACCCGACCCTATCCGCTGCCAGCGCCATTCCCTGCCGTGAAGGTATCGCGATATGCCGAGGCGCATCGATCTGCACCCAGTTCTGCCTGTAGATGGTCCACGCTTCGGATGAGGTCGTCGGCACGCGCACCAAGCAGATGCCGCCGGAAGCGAGCTTCTCGTATGCTGCTCCAAGCGTCGCGACCAGGTCGGGGACGTGTTCCAGCGAATGATTGAACATGATTAGATCAAATTCACCTGGCACGTCGCCTAGATTTCGCTTCATTAGCGGCACGCCTCGGGGCGTCTGGCCGTCGGCTGCCAGGAACGGATCAGCACCGCACAAGTTGTTGAATCCGGCTTTGGACAATCGGTCTAACAGCGCGCCGCTACCACAGCCGACGTCGAGGATTCGCGCGTCGCGGTCAACGCCTAGCTGACCGAGCATTCTGACGACGCCTCCTAGGGCAGCACGGGCGCCTGACGAGAGGGCTACAAGAAGGGCACCAACTACCCAGCCGCCAGTATGCAACTCAAAGCGGTCTCGCTGTGAATTCAGCCATTGTAGTACTCTGGGCTGAGCTGAAATAGTGTAAGAGTAGTAATCCGGGGGATAATGGCGCGCGAGTTCTTCACCCTCGGGCATATTCACGATCTGTAACGTATCGCAGGCAGCGCAGCCATAATAGTAAAACAGCTCTCCTGTTCCAAACATCATCTCGCGCACCGCGATAGTTTGGTGGGGGCCAGAAGATCCGCATAGTCGGCACTCTTCGGTAATCTCGCCCATTTTGCCCTCCTCGACGAAGAATTCGACGCCACGAAAAAGTGCACGATGTGTACGGACGCATGCCCCGAAGTCTGATGAAAGCTTGGTTGACGATCCGTGGTGGATTTTAGGCGACGGCACAACAGTTTCGGCGCCGGGGTGGGATCTACGGGGCGCTTGTGGAACTGGGACAGGACGACCGAACCCCGCCCAGATCTTCAGCGAATTGCCAACCTCACGGTCCCCATGTTGCGATGACCACTGGAAACCACCCCGACGGTGGGTAACTCTTCACTCGACTCAGCCAACTGCTGAACAGGCCGAGCGGAAGTGAAATCGACTCCCACCGAGTTGAATGAGGCGCGGCTTGCCCTGGCCGATGCCGCACGGGCGACCTCATGCGCCATCCAGCGCTGCTGGTGAGCGCGCAACGGCCAACTTATCGGCGCGAATCCCTCGCGCCAGACCAGCGGAGGGGGTTAGCGTGGCGCGGGTGAACCGTTTCCCCATGCTCCGATCCGGCATCTGGCGTCGGCATCCGTCGCTGCTGTGGCACTATCCCACCACCTATGTGCGGCACCTGCGTACGGTGACATCGGCCGCCGCCATACGCGCCGAGTATGAGAAGGCCGCCGCCGACGGACAGTTCGCCGAGCATTGGTTCGATGTCAACATCATCCCGTGGTGTGCGGCGCTAACTCGGGTGTTCGCCCGCACTGATCCCCTCGATGTATTGGAGGTGGGGTCGTGGGAGGGCCGGTCCACCCTATTCCTCGCCACCTACTTCCCGCACGCCCGGCTGACTGCCGTTGACACCTGGGAAGGCAGCCACGAGTCGATCTCGGCCACCACCGATGTGCAGGGGCTTGAGGCGCGGTTCGACCACAACCTATCTGCGTGCGCTGCGCGGGTGACGAAGCGGAAAGGGATGTCCTCGACCGTGCTGCCCCAGCTCCTGGCCGAGGGGCGGCGTTACGACCTGATCTATGTGGACGGCTCGCACTACGCCCCCGATGTGCTGGTCGACGCCGTCCTCGCTTGGCGGCTCCTGAACCAGGGTGGGGTGATGATCTTCGATGACTTCCTGTGGCGTTTCTACTCCCGTAAACACGCCAACCCCGACTGGGGGATCAGCCACTTTCTGAAATTCCATGCCCGGGAATACCGAGTGCTCGGGGCCTACTATCAGCTGATCCTGCAGAAAACCGTAGCGCACACAGATCAGGTCGCCTAAAAAACGACGAAACGCGGCCCCTGACCAAACGGTCAAGGGACACTTCGTCTAGCGGTGTAACTAGAACTTGTCCAGGGTGCAGGCACCCACCGGCAATGATCGGGGCCAGACCGCGACCAGCCGGCCAATTGGACGGAGGCCAAAGCCCGCAGTTGCCGAATCTGCCACGGTGACAAAAGTTGTTCCCGCCGATATGGAGCATCAGCCGTTGCAGCCGGCCGGTCCTTCCGGTGGCAGCCGACCACCTGCAGCGCCTGCAACCAGTATGGTTGCCCGGTTCGGCCATAGCCAGGCCGGAGATCCGCCCCGCCCCGTCGGGGCGGCAATCACGATGGTTCTGCACATAGGCACTGCCTGGATCTGAAGCCATCGAAGTGCTTACGCGTACCGGCGTCGTGCCGTCTCGGACCGGGCTCACGGTGGCCTATCGCCGGTGTACGGTTAGCTCGTGTCTTTGCTGATTACAGTGCCGGTGTTCGGAGGACATGAGTACACCCACGCTCTTGTAGGGGACTTAGTGCGCGAGGGTGCCGACTATCTGATTGTGGACAATATGGGCGACTACCCCAGAATCGGAGACGAACGGGTCAGCACGCCCGGCGAGAACCTGGGATGGGCTGGTGGCAGTCAGCTTGGATTCCGAATTGCGTTCTCGGAGGGCTACTCCCACGCAATGACACTCAATAACGACACCCGCATCTCGAAGGGATTTGTGGCCGCCTTGCTGGACCCGCGCTTACCCGGCGACGCGGGAATCGTTGGGCCGATGACCGACCTGGGGTTGCCCTGGGCGGTAGCCGATCAGCAGCCAGACGCCGCGAACTACGTTCCCCGGCCACGATATCGGGCGGTGCCTGCTGTGGAGGGAACGGCGCTCATGCTGTCGCGTAATTGCTGGCAGGCGACCGGCGGCATGGACCTAGAAAACTTCAAGCGTTACGGGTGGGGTATCGACCTCGATCTGGCGTTACGTGCCCGCAAGGCTGGATTCGGTGTGTACACAACCGAGATGGCCTATATCAACCACTTTGGACGCAAGACCGCCAACATGCACTTCGGCCGTTGGAGGTACGACGTTGGGGGACGCCTGGCGATGGTGCAGGGGCTGCGGAGAATCCATGGCTGGCGCGCGACTCTTGCGATATTAGGGAGAATGTCGATAGTCCTCCATCGCGAGTGGCCCCAGCAATTCCCCCTTGACCCCGCCTAAAGCTACCCATATACGATTTTGGAACGATGCGCGCGTGGTAGCGGCTTGGGATCGTTTGCGGGGCAACCGAATTCTCACGGGGAGTGAGAGTCCACGGGGTGGGCTTTAGTGTGCATAGCTCTACTTTCGACGGCGTTGGGAAACAGCACGCCTGCGCTTCCCCCGGCAGCCACGAAAGTGGTTGGGGTCCAGTAGGTCAACACCACCTTGATAGTCGACTACAAGTCGACCAGCGAGGGCATCATCTAAAGAATCGTCCACACCTCCGGCCCAAGGGAGTAATGGTGGGCGGACCATCGCAGCTATATCCAATCGCGCGTGGTTGCCGCAAGGGTGGCGGTGAAGAGGGGCAGGCCCCACGGTACCGCCCGCAATTTTCATCGTCTATTTGCTCGGCAGAAGTGTTGTGGCGCAGGGCAACGCGCGTACTCGTCCTGCATTGTGGAGCCCGGCTGATTATCTGGCGATCGGCTGTCCCGGTGTCGAGCGGGTGTCATTTTCGTGCGGTACTGGTGTTTGCGCGGTACCATGCCACAGTTGCTTCAATGCCGTCTCGCAGGGCGATTGCTGGCCGCCATCCTGCCCTCCGTAACACCGAAATGTCCAGCAGTTTGCGCGGCGTGCCGTCTGGTTGGGTTGGATCCCAGCGTGTTTCGCCGGTATAACCGACCGCTGCGGCGACCATGTCGGCGATTTCGGAGATGCTGTGATCGACGCCTGTCCCCACGTTGACGGGATTAGGACCGTCGAAGTGTTGCAGAAGGTGCAGGCACGCGCTTGCGAGATCATCGACATGTAGTAGCTCACGACGCGGGGTTCCGGTGCCCCAGTTGGTCACCACTTGGACGCCGCTGGCTTTGGCCTCTTCGTATCTGCGGATGAGCGCCGGCAGCAGATGTGAGCCGGATGGGGAGAAGTTGTCACCGGGTCCGTACAGGTTGGTCGGCATCGCGGAGATCCACGCGAGGCCATGCTGACGCCTGACCGCCTGGACTTGCAGAATGCCCGTAATTTTCGCGATCGCGTACGCCTCGTTGGTCGGCTCCAGGGCGCCGGTCAGCAGCGCGGTCTCTTTGATCGGCTGCGGGGCGTATTTGGGGTAGATGCACGAGGAGCCGAGAAACAGCAGCTGCGGCACAAGCGCGGCTAGGGCGGCATCGAACAAGTTGACCTGAATCCGGAGATTTTCGGACAGGAAATCGACCGGATGCGTGCTGTTGGCCATAATGCCGCCGACCCGAGCCGCGGCGTCGATGATGATATGAGGCCTCGATTCTAAAACGAAGTCAAATGTCGCCGCCCGATCCGTCAGGTCGAGTTCACCGTGGGACCGCACAAGGAGGTTGGTGAATCCCTCGGCCTGAAACTTGCGTAGCAGGGCGGACCCGACGAGTCCACGGTGCCCGGCGATATAAACCGGAAGTGTGCGGTCGAGGGTGCCGAACCATCTGCTCATGCCTACGTCAGCTCCAACTGGGCAGGATAGGCTTGTCAATCCACGGCTTGCCATCGCACGCCAATGCGGCGATGTCCGCGTCGACCATGATCCGCGCCAGTTCGGTAGTGTGGACAGCAGCCTTCCATCCGAGCGACTGGGCCGCCTTGGTCGCGTCGCCCACCAGGGAATCCACTTCGGTGGGTCGTAGGTAGCGGTCGTCGAATTTCACATGCTTCTGCCAATCCAGCCCTGCATGTTCGAATGCGGTTCGGGCGAATTCGCGCACGCTGTAGCCGAGCCCCGTCGCCAGCACGAAGTCCCCAGGGTCGGAAGCCTGCAGCATCCGCCACATCCCTTCGACATACTCGGGCGCATAGCCCCAGTCCCGGACAGCGTCGAGGTTGCCCAAGTAGACGTCCGACTGTATGCCGGCTTTGATGCGCGCTACCGCTCGCGTAATCTTCCTGGTCACGAATGTTTCTCCGCGCCTGGGCGACTCGTGATTGAACAAGATACCGTTGACCGCGAACAAGCCGTACGCTTCTCGGTAGTTCCGCGTCGCCCAGTACGAGTAGAGCTTTGCGGCGCCATAGGGGGATCGCGGGGCGAACGGCGTTTGCTCGTTTTGCGGTGGTGGTGACGCGCCGAACATTTCCGAAGACGACGCCTGATAGAAGCGGCAATCCACCCGCGAAAGGCGAACGGCCTCCAATAGTCGAATCGATCCCATACCTGTCGTGTCGCCGGTATGAACGGGTTCGTCAAAGCTGACGCGGACGTGCGACTGCGCCGCGAGGTTATAGATTTCGTCGGGGTCGATGGTGCTGAGCAAGGTAGCCAGACGCGTACCGTCGCTGAGGTCGCCGTAATGCAAGAATAGCCGCGCGTCCGGCTGGTGTGGATCGACGTAGAGGTGATCCAGTCGCGAGGTGTTGAACGTCGACGTTCGACGGATGAGCCCGTGGACCTCGTACCCCTTACGCAGCAGCAGTTCGGCGAGATACGAGCCGTCCTGTCCCGTGATTCCCGTTATCAGTGCTCGCTTCACTGGATTCCCGCTTCTGTCGGTGCATGCTCGTTGCAACTTCTCCGGCATCCCATCTTGTGGCCGTCTCATCCTCGCTGTGCTGCAGCCGCGGGTTGTCGCATTCACCATCCGCGCACGTGAGGCGCCGACGCATCTCCGCCGAAATCATATGACGGCGACCACATCCAATCTCGCATAATCTCCGTGAAGGCGGCGCTCGAAGCTGCCTATTCAGCACTCCGGAGCAGCTGTTTCCACGATTTGCGGTTCTCGGCAGCGTCACCGTCTGGGCGACCCTGACGGTGTCCGCCCCAACGAGGATGTCATCGCCATCCAACTGCACGAATCCGCGTCAAAGCGCGCGTAGTCACACCGTGCTGAGTTACCATCGCGACCTACCGTGCACAAGAACTGAAAGGCCTCAATTCGCTATGAGATTCGACCGGCGGGGAAGGCCTATCGAAAGCGTTGTCGATTCCCACCACAAGGGTGTCAACCATGCCGCTGTTGATGGGACTGGGACCCGCCCAGTGATTCTGTTTGTCTTGGGGACACAACGGTCCGGAACCTCAGCAATCACACGCGTTCTCTCGTTGTGCGGTGGCACGCTGCCTCCCGGGATGCTGGGCGCCGACGCCGGCAATCCTCGAGGCAACTGGGAGCCGCGCAAAGTCATCGCAATCAACGAATCGATCCTGCACCGTCACGGCAGCGCCTGGTTCGACCCGTCGCTGCGCTTACAGGAAGACGGCGCCTTCAGCGCGGAGGAGAAGGCCGCCTGCATCGCCGACATCGCGGCGTATCTCAAGAGACTGCCGACCGCACCCCTCCTGGTTGTCAAAGATCCCAGAATAACGACGCTGTCGGATTTGTGGTTTGAAGCGTCGCGTCTGGCCGGATTTGACAGTGCGGCCGTGATCGCGGTCCGCCACCCGGAAGAGGTCATCTCATCGGTTGCGGTTTCGTGGGGAATCGCGCCAGAGCTGTCGAGTGCGTTATGGCTGAAATACAACCTCCTGGCCGAGCGGCACACGCGTGGTATGCCACGCGTGTTCGTTGGGTACACCAACCTCCTCGAGGACTGGCGCAGGGAGATTAAGCGGATTTCCATGGCGTTGCCAATCGATCTCAGTAACCTCGACGAGCACGCCATCGACGAGTTTCTCACGCCCGATCTCCGGCGTCAGAGAAATCGCGGGCCGGTGGCAAGCCGTTTCGGTACAGATTGGATCTCAGCAGTTTACGATGCGCAGTGCGTCGCAGCGCGAGACGAGTGTCCCGACGAGGGGACGCTCGATCGCATTTTCGAGTCCTATCGTTCGAGCGAGCACGATTTCCGGTCTGCGTTCGAGGGTTACCGTAAACTCTCCGGCGGTGTGCGGTCGCGAATTTTTCGGCCGGCGGTCGTGAAACCGATGATCGAGCTGGTGGCGATGGCTCACCGGCGAAGAGGCACGTGGGCTTAGGCAATCTCGTCGTCGGCCTTGGCCCGCACCATCTTTCGTTGTGCGATTCCTACGGGTGGCCGGAAGTCACCGATCAGTCCACACGCCTCGATCTGGCGAATTTCTCGACGAGATCGGCGGTGATGGAAATGCTTTCGGCGGGTTTCGTCATCCGGGCGGCAAGCTCGCGGGCGCGGACGGCGTAATCCGGCGCGAGAATTTCGCGCAGGTCCGTGATCAGCGTTTCGCGCGTGGTAGTCGAAAACCGCCGAGACGCCCCGACCTTCAATCTTTTGAACTGGGCCCCCCAGATCGGCTGGTCGGGCATCGTCCAAAGAATCAGCGTGGGGACTCCGGCGCGGAGGCTTGCCGCTGTAGTGCCCGCGCCTCCGTGATGAACCACCGCGCGGCAAGCGGGAAAGGTCGCAGCGTAGTTAACTGCGCCGACCACCTTGACGTGGTCGTAATGGGGGACATCGCTGAAGTCGGTCCAGCCCGAGCAAATCAATGCCCGTTCCCCCAACTCTGCGCAGGCCGCGCCGATCATCTTGACGGTGGCGGCCGGGGATTCGACCGCGAAACTGCCAAAGCCGAAGCAAATCGGCGGCGTTCCGGCGGCGATCCACGACGCGACCTCGTCATCGGCGTCCGTCGTCAGCTCCATCGTGAGCGGGCCGACGAACGGTCGACGGCCATTCCATTTCGCCCATTCGGCCGCCAACCCCGGGAAACACACCTCGTCATAGGCCTGGATTTCCAGAGACCCGCGTCTGGCGATCTGTCGCCACGACGTACCTCTCGCCTGCGGAAGGCCCAATTGGCGGCGCTGCGCATCGTCGAGCTTCTTCGTCAGAAGATGCCAAGACAGCAACCCCATCGCCGTCATCCCGAACTTAACCAGCGGTGCCGGCAGGGTCCCAATGAGCTGTCCGTTGGGCCGAATCGGGAAGAAGTGCAGCGTGGCGAACGGGATGTCGTAGTACTCCGCGACGTTGAAAGCCGCCTGCTCGAAATTGAGGCCGGTGAGTAGCAGGTCGGCCCCGTCTGCCAGCGACACCAACGTCGTGTTCATATGCGCCCACATGTCGGCGACTGGGTCCCATAGCCCGTGCCATGCGGTGCGCAATTCGTCGATTTTCCAAAAATTATGGAAGAGCAGGGTCCAGAACTCGCGGTTGGCATCGAGCCCCTCCTGGAGCCCGTCCACCGTGTCGATCCCGTAGGCCACGGTCGTGAGGCCGGTCGACGCGACGAACTCAACCAGGTTGGCTGGAACGGCAATGCGTACATCGTGTCCCCTGCGCGCCAGCTCGCGACCGATAGCGACCGAGGGCTCGATGTCGCCGCGAGTTCCAAAGCTCGCCAAGGCAAACTTCATAGGGGTTCCCCACCTTTTTCACTTCCGTGTGCTCGAAGTCTGCGCCATCATGACATCCAGGGCGTCGCGGGCGCAGCTTATTGACCAGTGTGGGTGACTCTTCGCGACGACAGGTCCGTGGAAGTGCCCCAGTCAAGCAAGTGCCGATCGCGAGGCGATGTCCAGAACCAGCCGTTTGGAGCTTGTAGCTGTGCTCATTGGGATACTTTACTGATATGAATCCGCCCGATAGGGAGAAGGTTACGCGCGACGGGGCGCAGATGAGACCGTGTTCCTGTGTGCAGGCTTGCCTTACGTTGAATACACGCCTCAGGGGGAGGGGCCTCTTATGAACCGGATCAAGGCCGTGCAGCAGGCGCTCGATGGACGGTCGACCCCGGTCTACCTCGAGATAGGCGTCTCGCGTGGGTCGGCGTTTCGTCGCATCGCCGCTCAGGAGAAGATCGCCGTCGACCCCGCGTTCAAACTCTCGGCGCGTACGCGTCGGCGTGCCGACGCAAAGGCGATCGCCACCCACTACTTCGAGACAACCAGCGACGCCTTCTTCGCGAACGAGGCATCCTTCCTCAAGCAACGCCGCGTCGACGTCGCCCTGATCGACGGCCTACATACGTATGGGCAGGTGGTGCAGGACGTTGAAAACACCCTGCGGTACCTGTGCGACGACGGCGTCATCTTCCTGCACGATTGCAACCCGACGCGAGCATCGGTCGCCTGTCCTGCGGACTCGTACGCCGATTTTCGCAGGCAGAATCGGTGGTGGGAGACCGACTGGAGTGGTGACGTCTGGAAGGCGATCGTTTATCTGCGAAGCACACGGCAGGATCTGCGGATCGCCGTGCTGGACTGTGACTGGGGTGTGGGGATCGTGCGGAGGGGAGCTCCCGAATCACGATTGTCCTACTCGCCGGCACAGATCGAGGCTCTCACCTACGCGGACCTCGACGCGGACCGTGAGCGGTTGCTGAATCTCAAGCCACCCGCATATCTCGGCGAATTTCTGTCCTCGGAGCGCCGGATCTCGTCCAATTCCTGACTCGGTGGCACGCTCCGGCCGAAGCGGTGGCCCTCCTCGGCTGCCCGAGCCGGTGCTACCATCTGGTCCGTGTCTCGTGAGGCCACAGTGCGGATCGGCATCCTCGGAGCTGCCCGGATCGCACCGTTAGCGCTCATCAACCCGGCCCGGGAGAACACCGAAGTTGAAGTCGCCGCTGTAGCGGCCCGGGACGCGGCGCGTGCCCAGGCCTTTGCGGACAAACATGGCATCGCCAGGGTGTACGGCAGCTACGAGGCGCTGGTCGCCGATCCAGAAGTCGACGCCATCTACAACCCGTTGCCAAACGGCTTACACGGCAGGTGGACCCGAGCAGCGCTCGCCGCCGGAAAGCACGTGCTGTGCGAAAAGCCGTTCACTGCCAATGCCGCCGAGGCCCGCGAGATCGCCGAACTGGCCGCGATGTCGGACCGGGTGGTGATGGAGGCATTTCATTACCGCTACCACCCCTTATGTCTGCGCGTCGAAGAGATCATCGCGTCAGGGGAGTTGGGCAGACTAGAGCGGGTGGAAGCGGCAGTGTGCTTCCCCCTCCCGAAGTTCACAGACATCCGCTACGACTACTCGCTTGCCGGTGGCGCGACGATGGATGCCGGATGCTACGCCGTCGACATGGTTCGTACCTTTGGGGGTTCGACGCCCGAGGTCGTATCGGCACAGGCCAAACTGCGTGACTCCCAAGTGGATCGGGCCATGACCGCCCGGCTGCGGTTCGCAGGCGGCCACACGGGACTCGTCCGCTGCTCGATGTGGTCGTCCGCTCTCTTGCGGTTGAGCGCCAAGGTGATTGGCGATCGCGGTGAGCTGCGTGTGCTCAATCCGGTGATGCCGCAGTCTTTCCACCGGCTCTCGGTGCGGTCGGCCGACGGGAAACGAGCCGAGCGCTTTCCGCGCCGGCCGTCGTACTCCTACCAACTCGATGCTTTCGCCGCCGCCGTGCTACGGGGGGAGCCGGTGAAGACGACGCCGGAGGCCGCGGTGGACAATATGACCGTCATCGACGCGATCTATCGCGCCGCCGGACTTCCGCTTCGGCAGCCGGCCCCGTAACCTCGCGAAGTCACCGAATTGGAGCCTTAGGGTGGCTCCGTGGTCATCAGGTGGCGAAGTGCGCCTGGTCAACGTGCGCCGCCACTCGCAGGGCGTTGGCGGCGATCGTCAAGCTTGGATTCAAGCCGGCGCTGGAAGGGAAGAACGAGCTATCCACGACGTATAGGTTTTCGACTTCGTGCGCCCTGTTGTGCCGGTCCAGCACGCTGGATGCGGGATCGTCACCAAAGCGGCATGTGCCGCAGACGTGGGCCACGGCTTTGTTGTCTTCGGCGCCCCGCAGCGTGATTTTGCGGAACGGCTCTAGCACTTCTTTCAACTGTCTCAAAAACACTGCGCGGCGGTCGATCTCATTGGGGTGAAGGCGATACTGGAGGCGCAGGCGCTGGCGACCGTCCACATCCGGCCGATCGGATTGCAAGACGCGGTTGTCCAGGTAGGGCAAGTCTTCCATGATGGCCGCAAGCACCAGTCCACCGTTGAAGAACCGCTCATAACCCCGGCGCACCACTGGATTCATCAGGCGCAATGCCCTCGCCCGCCACCCGGGAGTGCTGGTCATGATTTCCAGGGGTGGCATCGAGCCGAATGACTGCACGGTGCCGTATTTTTGGCCCTCCCAGAAATAGAAATCGTTCAGCCCGATCTCTTTGTTGGCGCCCATCATCCTGACGTCGGGCTGCGGCCAGATTTCGACCATGTCAACAAGATGACGCATCAGGTTGCGGCCCACCAAATCTGAGCCGTTGGCCAAGCCGCGCGGCCAATCTGCCGAACGGGAATTGAGCAACAGCACGGGCGTCACCAGCGCGCCGGCGGCCAGCACCACCACCTCGGCCTTCAACGCCAAGGTCCCGGACGGACTCTCGCAAATCACTTGAGTGACTTTGGTGCGGTCTGCTTCCAGGCGCACGACCCGACATTCGGGCAACAGGTGGGCTCCGTGGTCGGTGACGGCCGGCAGCACGCAATTGCGGCCGGCGTCGTTCTTGCACGACTGGCTGCAGAGGTAGCTCTGGCAGGTGGAACATTCTTCGGTGTAATCACAGGCCATCGGCAGGTGATAGGGATGCAAACCGCGACCCGCCAGATAGTCGACCAGAGGCTGGTTCTCTGCCGAAAACGGCGGTGCGGCAGGCAGACCCGCGTCGGCGGCCTCCGGGCGCAGTGGGTCGGGCTCGCCACGAACCCCGAGCAGCTTTTCGGCCGCGGCATACCAGGGCCGCATCTCGTCGTAGGTGACCGGCCAGGCCTCCGGCACGGTGGAATCGCCCGGGTTGCGGAAATGCTGGCGGGGAGCGAAGTCCCGAGCGAAAAATCGCTCGCAGACCATGCCATAGAGGGATGACGACCCCCCCGTCCCGCTGCCCAAAAAGGGCACAAATCGCCGCGGCGACCGGGCGCTGATATCTTCGACCTCGTCCGTTGAGCGGCCGGACCGGGTCAAGGCGGCGTAGTACGTCTCCGCAGAACGGCAGGCCACGCGCTCGGCGACTTCGGGCATCGAAGCTCGAATCGTCCCTGGTGCCCCCGGCAGGGTCGAGCGTCCCTTTTCGACGAACAGCACCCTTCGCCCCGAGCGGGCTAATGAGTAGCCCAGGGTCCCGCCGCCCATGCCGGTACCGACGACGATGACGTCCCACACGCCGCGTTCCGCCTCCCGTGCGGTCAGCTCCCCGTCGGCCAAATCGACTTCCTCAGCGGATGATTGCCTGAACTGTTGCCCGGTCTGGGCGAATCACGACAGTATCATCTGGCAGGAGCGCACACGCTGAAGTTTCCCGTCGACTGATTCGTGACCGGCTGGCGAGGACCGAGGCGAGCGCCCCCGGACGATGGCCGCAGGGTTACATCCAGACCTGTTTTGCAAACCTCCATGCGACGTCCGCGGGACTGCGCAACACTGGACGGGCAATCGGGGATGAGGTTGGAGTCGCATGAAACTGAGCCAAGTGTTCGATCCGCGCATGAATGCCCTCAATGTGTGGCGACTTGTGATGGCCAGTGCCGTCGTACTACAGCACTCCTGGCCGCTGACCGGCCACACGGCTCCTGGTTTACACGGCCTCTATGACGTAGCAGTCGACGGCTTCTTCGTCCTCTCGGGGTTTCTCATCACGGCGAGTTGGCACCGCAACCCGCGCCCTCGCGAGTACTTCGCCGCGCGCGCCCTGCGTATCTTTCCGGGATTGTGGGTCTGCCTGATTGTCGTCGCCTTCGTCATCGCCCCGATCGGAGTGGCCATTCAGGGCGGGTCGCCGAAGAAATTACTAATGTCGGCTGCGCCAATCGAATACGTGCTGAACAACGCGGTACTGAACGTGTACCACGGCAGTATCGCAGGGACGCCGAACGGAGTCCCCTGGCCCCATGTGTGGGATGGGACGCTCTGGACGCTGATATTCGAGCTGTTCTGCTACATCGGAGTCGCCGGTGCCGGCGTTGTAGGGCTGCTAGGGCGCCGTTGGGCCGTTCCTCTCGCGTTCGTACTGGCGGTGTCATTGGCCGCGGTGGTGTCCTACCCGGGCTTCGCGGTGCAAACCATCCCGCAGATGATTGGACGCTTCGCGGTAATGTTCCTGGCCGGAATGCTCATACACCAGTTCCGCGAGGTGTTGCCCGCTCGATGGTCGCTCGTAATTGTCTGCTTGGTTATCGCCATTGGTTCCGCCTTGCTCAGCACCAACTATCGGGTGATCGGGGCCATTCCGTTGGCGTACGGGGTTATCGTTTCAGGCGCACTGATCCATAATCCGCGCCTCAGGCTACGGACCGATCTTTCGTATGGCATCTACATCTACGGGTGGCCGGTGCAGCAGTTCCTGGTCATGTGCGGGCTCAGCTTTTTGAATCCGTTCGTGTTCTTCGCCGTTGCCGGTGCCGCGACCCTGCCTCTCGCCGCATTGAGCTGGTTTGGGGTCGAGAAGCGGGCGATGGCGTTGAAGTCCCGGTTCACCCGGAAACGCCATGGTTTGCCCGCAGCCACCGTTCAGCAGGAGGCAACCTCCGGGTAGGCGTGGGCCCGCTGTAAGCGGTCCGGCCGGCCGCATTTTGGCCGGGCGATTGAACGCTCTGGGTTCCTGCGCGCGCGGCGACGTTCGGGGCGTCAGCCGCCCATGGTCAGATGAATCGCCAGGTCAGGGGCGGCGGGGTAAATCGCCGGCCATCGCCGTCTAGCCCAACTGATGTTGATGCGTTTGTTCCCGCGAGCGACCGTTATTCGACGGATCTGAAATCGCAGCCGGGACGGGTGGCTTGCTGACCCAATCCGCGATCTCGTCGACGAATGCATGCTTCTTCTGCAGGAGGATTTGGTACTGGGCGTGCAGAACCTTGTATTCGCCCGCGTGGTATTTCAGAAATTGATTGATCGCCCATGCGGTATTCGCCCGGGCTCGAGGATAGGCCGGCCACATAACGTCATCGAATATTATGACCCCGCCTTGTTTGAGCAAACGCCAGGAATTAAGGCAGTCGACGATTGCATCATCGGAGAAGTGGGATCCATCCACATAGATGACGTCGAATTCTTGTTTCTCGGCCAGCAATTGCGGCAACATATTCAGCGACGATCCCTTGCGCTTCGTTACGCGCGTTGCACCCGAGGAAACGTTGCTGTCAAACCTGGCTTCCAGGTCCCGCAAGTCCGGGGTCGCGTTGTAATGCCATTCGTCACTACCTGCCCAGGTATCGACCGCGGTTAACGTGCCGCGCGAGAAGTACGTCAGGAAGAACAGGCTTGAGCGCCCTTCCCACGACCCTATCTCGAGGATGCGTACCGGGTCTGCGCGATCGAAAACCTTCGGAAAGGTGACACACCACGGCACGATGTTCATATCGAACCAGCGCTCTTGAAATTGCCCTTGCGCTGCTTTTTCCTCAAATTCCGCGGTGACCGCAGCAATGTGCTTGGCGGTCCGCGACGGAACTCCCCGCTTGACTAGGCGATAGCGCACAGCGTCGGTGATATAGTGCCGAGCCACGGAAGGACGCATCGCCCCAAGCCAACAAAAAAATAGGATGGTGAGGGTTCTGGGCGTCCACCGAACTTTCGGTTTGCTCGTCAGGCTGGTCATGGTGTCCTTGGTCGTGTCTGCAAAGGTCGGTGCGATCTTGTCTCGCGGCTCGAATTGTCGGTCTCAACAGTACCGTTCGGCGAGATCGTTGGTCGGCGTCGTTGGATCCTAACAGGCCGCTATCCGGCAGCGCGGCGGTTTGGGTCTCCACCGCAAACAGTCAGGCACGATGCCTCGAACGGGCGTAGTCCTCTACTAGGTCAGCAGCCTTCGCGACGGAGTCGGCGGGTGTGGTCATCCGGCCGGCGAGTTCGCGGGCGCGGGTCGCGTATTCGGGGTCAAGGATTCGGCGCAGGTCAGCGACGAGGGATTCGCGCGTTGTATTCGAAAAGCGCCGGGACGTTCCCACCTTCAGCCGTTTGACCCGGGCTCCCCAGAGCATCTGATTGACGTCCATCGACAGGATCAGGGTGGGAACCCCGGCCCGCATGCTCGCGGCCGTGGTGCCCGAGCCGCCGTGATGGACCACGGCTCGGCAGGCGGGAAAGACCGCGGCGTAGTTAACGGCGCCGACCACCTTGACGTGGTCACCATGCGGGACGTCACTGAAGTCACTCCAACCCGCGCAGATCAACGCACGCTCGCCCAGCTCCGCGCAGGCGGAGCTGATCATCTCGATCGCGTCGGCGGGGGATTCCACCGGCATGCTGCCGAACCCGAAGCAAATGGGAGGGGTGCCCGCGGCGATCCAGGATGCGACTTCCCCGTCGGCCTCGGTGGTCATTGCCATTGTCAGGGCACCAACAAACGGACGTTGGCCGTCCCATTTGGCCCATTCCGCGGCCAGCCCAGGAAAGCACGCCTCGTCGTAGGCCTGAATTTCCAGCGCTCCGCTTCGGGCAAACCGCCGCGCCGCGGGGCTGTTCGCTTTCGGTAACCCGAGTTCACGGCGCTGGGCACGCTCGACTTTCCTGTTCAGGAGCCAGCCCAGCCAGTCGAAGGCCGTCATTGCCAGCCGCGAAAGCGGCGCCGGCAGGATGGGTAACAGCTGGCTGTTCGCGCGTACCGGGACGTGATGCAGCGTGGCTAACGGGATGTTCAGGTATTCCGCGACGTTGACCGCGGCCTCCTGGTAGCTGAGGCCGACGAACAGCAGGTCGGCTCCGTCCGCCACCGATGTCAGCGTCTTGCTCATCTGGGTCCAGGACTCGTCGCTCAGCTCCCACATTTCGTGCCAGAGCTTCCGAAGGTCTCTGATCTTCCAGAAGGCCCCGAAGAAAGACGTCCAGAAGTTGCGATACACGTCCACCCACGTTCGCGTGTCCAGGCCGTAGGCGACTGCCGAAACGCCTGCCGCCTCGACAAAACCGACCGAGTCGGGTGGCACAGCCATCCGGACGTCGTGCCCTCTGCGCGCCAGTTCACGGGCGACCACCAAGGACGGCTCGATGTCGCCTCGGGTCCCGTAACTCGCCAGCACAAATCTCATCGCTAACCCCAACCAACCAAGTCCTACAGTCCCGCCCGTACCGACCACCACTGGCAGCGACGCCTCGCGCAAGTAGATGAATCCCGTTCAGATACCTGCTTCAGCGGACGCGGATTCTTCGGTGTAGATAGAAGCGGGGCGCCTATGACGGGCCCCGCTCCTGCACTACTTTCGCCAGAACACACCACATTGATCGATCGTGACGATCTCCGAGGAGATCCCGTGCTTGCCACGGTAGTCCGCGACGGCTTGGCGACAGCCGGCAAGGTTGTAGTCGTCGATGATGCAGAAACCGCCTGGTGACAATCGCGGGTACAAGGCGTCGAGCGCTTGAATCGTCGATTCGTACAGATCGCCGTCGAGCCTCAGCACGGCGATCTGGTCGATCGGCGCACCCTGCAACGTGTCCTTGAACCAGCCCGGAAGGAAGCGGACCTGATCATCCAGCAGGTTGTAGCGTTCGAAATTTCTTCTGACTTCAGCTTCCGACACCGCGAGGACGGGCGCAGCGTGATGCAGGCCGAGCGAGAAGCGCGGAAGCTTGTCCGCTTCGTAGTTCGCGGTGTCCGGCGGCGGCACACCTTCGAATGAATCGGCCAGCCAGACGCGCCGGGTCTTGTCCCCGTAGGCCGCTAGAACGGCTCGCATGAGAATCGACGCGCCGCCCCGCCATACACCGCATTCGACGAGATCACCCGGGACGCCCTCGGTCAACACAGTCTCAACGCAATGCTGCAGACTCGTGAGTCGCTTCATTCCGATCATGGTCTCGGCGTCGGCCGGCCAATCCATGCCCAAGTCGCGTGCGTGCTGATCGAATGGGCGCTTGCGCACCAGCATCCAGCTGCGGTTCTTGAGGAACGGAAGCCACGTCAACCACCCCACGCTGGCGCGCATCCGCAGCGGCCACCCCACGGGCACGAGTTGGTCCATGCCATACCTGGTGAGGTCGCGCCGGATCTGATCCAGGTAGAGAGATCGGACGTCGCTATCGGTCACGGTCAAAACCGCCCCCTGTCTCGCATGCCAGTAAGTATCCGGTGGTGAGCCTAGACGCCCACCGACGGCCTCAATGCCGTTTAGAGTTTTCCAGCTCGGGTTTGCCACAGTTCGGTCAGTCGTCCCGGCGGCCCCGGCCGTTAGCGGACTTTTCCTCAGCGGCGCCCCGCTTGCTGGTACCCCCGATCCGGGCCGGGCGCGTGCATAGATTAGCGCAGACCTTGCTTGCGCCCGGCCAACGGACCTGTCGCGGAGCCCGCTGACCGACCCGGGGAACCGCAAGCTTGGGAGCCGTCGGGTAGCGCGGACAGCCTGCCTCCTCGGTCAAGTTGGGGGGCCGTGAAAGGGGCGTTAACGTCGGGACGAGACGTCCGACGCGGCGGAATCGCCTGCCGCGGAACGCACTTCGGGCTGTTCGCCAATCCATTCGACCAGGGCGCGCAGGCCGTCGTCGAGCGCCCACTTGGGCCGCCAATCGAGTTCGTTGCTCGCCGGCTCGATGCTGCAGCTTGCCGCACGTATGTCGCCGTCGCGGAATTTCGGCACGACGATCGGCTCGGGGGCATCGAAGATCGCGGCGATCTTGCGCGCCAGTTCATGGATGGTTATGCCACTGCCCGAGCCGATGTCGACGCAGCGCGATTCAGCCGCAGGTCTTTGCACTGCCGCGAACAGCGCGTCGACGACATCGTCGATGTAGACCAGGTCGCGCACGATCCGGCCGTCTTCGTACACTTCAGACGGCCGCTTCTCGCGGGACAACCGCGCGAAGAACGGGACCACTCCCGTATACGGATTGTTCAGCGATTGGCCCGGCCCGTAGGCGTTTTGGAGCCGCAACACGCTCAATTTCGTGTCGTGCGCGGCGGTCCAGGCGGCCAACAGGTGTTCTTGGGCGAGCTTGGTGGCGCCGTAAATGTTGGTCGGCCGAGGTTCGGTTTCACCCGCACGGTTCGGAATGGGCACCGCGGCTTCGCCCGTGGGTCCCACGGGGTCCCAGGCGCCGGCGAGAAGCTGCGCGTGGCTTCGGGGTCGCGGATAGAAAATGTGGGTGCCGGATCGCCACGCACCCTCGCCGTAGACGGCCCTCGACGACGCCAACACGAGCTGATCGGGCACCAGCTCGAAGCGGCTCAACGCGTCAAGGAGCTGCGTCGTGCCCACGACGTTCACCGAGCCGTGGCGGGTCGCCTGGGACAGCGACTGCGCGGTTCCCGTCTCGGCCGCCAAATGGACGATTTGGGAGGGGCGGAACAATCTCAGCACTGCATCAAAGTCTGGTGCATGGGTGACGTCACCGGTGAAAAGCCGCACGGACGGCGCCAGCTTCAGGGTTGGACGGTCACCGTGCACCTGAGGAAGCAGGACATCCATTACGGCGACGTCGTAACCGGCCTCGACGAGACGGCGCGAAAGCAGGGTACCGATGAACCCTGCCCCGCCAGTGATGAGCACGGACGCTGACAAGGGCCGGAGCCTCCTGTTCGAGTGCAGAGGAAATTGGGTGAGCGGAACGCGTTGCCGGAGTGGAAACCGGGTCGATCATATCGGTGAGTTCGGCAGCGTCAGCCCGAGTGAGGGATAAAGCCCGGCGATCGTGCGCTGACACCGACCGCCGGCCATCACACCAGATGGACCTTCGGCGAATACAGGATCCACCGTCCACCGTTCTCATGGAACCGACGCTCCTTCGCCATGATCTCCTCGGCGTGGTTCCAGGCGAACAGCAAAGCGTAGTCAGGGTAGGGATCGGAGAACGACTCGGGCGGGCAGACCGGAATTCTGGTGCCCGGTGTGACGCGACCTTGCTTCTCGGGGGTCGAATCACAGACGATGGGGAGCAACTCGGGGCCGATACCGCAATAGTTCATCACGGTGGCGCTTCTCGACGTGGCCCCATATCCGACAACACGGCGGCCGGCGGCACGTAAGTCCCGGAGGAGCGTGACGAGGTCCGTCCGGATGCCCTCGACCGCGGCGGCGAACTCGGCGAACGTCGCTTCCTCGGCAAGGCCCTCGGCTTCCTCGCGCGCCAAGAATTCCGCCACGGATGCGGAAGGCTTCGAGGTGCCAGGTCGTGCCGCCGTATAGCGGATGGAACCCCCGTGTAACGGAAGGTGTTCGACATCGATCAGCTCGAAGCCGAAACGAGCCGCCATCGCCTGCACCGACCGAACCGAGAACAGATAGATGTGCTCGTCGTAGATTTGGTCGAAGTAGACGCACCTGACGATGTCGCCGAGATAGCGATCCTCGAACACGAACAGCCCGTCCGGTGCGAGCAAGATGTCGACCCCGAGGAAGATCGACTCGAGGTAGGAGATGTGGCTGATCGCGTTCGCCGAGTAGATCAGTTGTGCGGGCCCGTACTCGTCGCGGATCTTGGTCGCCGTCGATGCGTTGAAAAAGTCCTTCCATACATTGACGCCGTTGGTCTGCGCCACGTCTGCAGCGACCGCGGCCGGATCCACTCCGAGATGTCGCATCCCGGCCTCGCTGAGCGTCTTCAGCATGACGCCGTCGTTGCTGCCGATTTCGACGACGAACCCATCGCGACCGCCCGGGCAGGTCTGCATGATCCGCCGTGCCACGTCCTGGCCATGTTTGCGGATCAGTGAGGAACCGGACGCGCGGTAAGGATATTCCGCGTGAAACATCTGGTGCGGGGGAAACTCGTCAAGCTGCTGCACCATGGTGCACGACCCGCAGAGTCCAATCGCAAGCCGAAAAAACGGCACCTTGGTCGCCTTCTCGGGCCTCACGAAGGCGTTCGAGACGGGCTGCGGACCGAGGTCAAGCACTTCACGGACGACGCCTTTGCACAGGCGGCAACTTTGCTCGGTCAAACCCGGCCCCTAACGCGCATGTCAATATCAGCAGTGACGACCGCGGCCCCGAATCGCCGTCGTCAGTACCTTCTCAGTTTGCCCAACATTAGGTCGCCACTGTACCGATGATGACATCTGATGCGCGATCTGCGCGAGCTGGTCAAGGTATCCTCCGCGCGATGGAGCGCAGCACCGCCCGCACACGTCACTCAACACGTCTGCGCCGCGCTGCTTCGATGAGCAACTCGGCCGCACTGGCGACGCTTTCGGCGGGCTTGGTCATGCGCGTGGCGAGCTCCCGCGCCCGAGCGGCGCATTCGGGGGAGAGCGTCCGACGGAGGTCTGTGACCAGCGAGCGTTGGGTGGTGGCCGAGAAACGCCGGGCGGTGCCGACGTTGAGTCGTTTGACCTGATTTCCCCAATATGGCTGATCGGCGGAACTCCACAGGATCAACGTAGGTGCGCCGGCGCGCAGGCTTGCGGCAGTGGTGCCCGAGCCGCCGTGGTGCACCACCGCCCGGCAGGCGGGAAAGACTGCGGCATAATTCACGACACCCACCACTTTGACGTGGTCATAGCCCGGTACGTCGCTGAAGTCGTTCCCGCCGAAACAAATCAACGCCCGCTCACCCAACTCTGCACACGCGGCGCTGATCATTGCGACCGTGTCGGCCGGGGACTCCACGGGTATGCTCCCGAAGCCGAAGCAGACTGGCGGTGGTCCTGCCGCGATCCACGCTGCGACCTCCTGGTCGGCATCGGTGCTCAACTCCATCGCGAGCGCACCCACGAAGGGCCGCCGCGGACCCCACTTCGCCCATTCGGCCGCCAATCCGGGGAAGCACGCCTGGTCGTAGGCCTGGATTTCCAGCGACCCACGCTCGGCGACCCGTCGCGATGAACGAACCTTCGCCTCGGGGAGACCGAGCTCACGGCGCTGCGCATTCTCCACACTTTTCGTCGAGCGCCAAAACAGCCACTCGGTCGCCGTCATCATGGAGCGAACCGCGGCCGGCGGCGCGCTGGGAACAAGCTCACCGTTGGCCCGCATCGGAAAGTGATGCAACGCGGCTAACGGGATGTCGTAATGCTCCGCAACGTTGGCGGCGGGCTGCTCGAAATTGATGCCGGTGGACAATAGATCAGCCCCTTCCGCCAGTGATAGCAAGGTCGCACCAACCTCGCCCCAGTGCCGGATGATCGGCTCCCACACCCTACGCACCACACGGATCGGTCCGCGGATCGTCCAAACGCTGCGGAAGAAATCCCTCCACATGTTTCGCAAGAACTCTTCGTCCAAAAAGTTCTGCAGTTTTGGTCCGTAGGCGACCGCCGCGAGCCCGGCCGACTCGACGAAGCCGACAAGGTCGGGCGGAACGGCCAAACGGACGTCGTGCCCTCTGCGCACCAATTCGCGGCCAACTGCGGCTGACGGCTCGACGTCGCCGCGAGTCCCATAGCATGCCAGGGCGAACTTCATGACGAACCCTCGACCGCGGTCGCCATTCGCCTAGCGCCACGAACATCGGCGAGTATCTCCAGGAGGTCGTCCATCAACAGCGTTGGCGGCAACTGCCCTATCGAGCGGGCCGGGGGATTTCGGCTGTTGGTGCGTCGTCCTCATACCCGTGGTGCAGCAGCAACGACCGCACCAGGGGACGCGGTCCTTCCGCCCGAAGCATTTGACTGGCGGGGCGGGGGCGAACGATCTGCGGCCACCAGAACCAACGTCCGAGCAGGGCCGCGATGGAAGGTGTCATGAACGAGCGCACGATCAAGGTGTCGAATAACAGGCCCAGGCCGATCGTCGTACCGACCTGACCGATGATCCGCAAATCGCTGGCCACCATTGAGGCCATCGTGAATGCGAACACCAAACCGGCGTTCGTCACGACCTTACCGGTACCGCCCATCGCGCGAATGATGCCGGTGTTGATGCCGTCCGCTATTTCCTCTTTCATTCGGGACACCAGCAGCAGGTTGTAGTCCGACCCCACCGCCAACAAGACGATCACCGACATCGGCAGCACCATCCAGTACAAATTGATGCCCATAATGTACTGCCAGATCAGTACTGACAACCCGAACGAAGAACCGAGCGAAAGCGCCACCGTGCCGACAATGACCAGCGAGGCCACGAAACCTCGGGTGATGATCAGCATGATGATGAAAATCAGGCAGAGCGCACCGACTCCCGCGATAAACAAATCGTACGTGGAGCCGTCGCGGAAGTCCTTGAATGTCGACGCGGTGCCGGCAATAAAGATCTTGGACGGCTCGAGCGGCGTCGTCTTGAGGGCCTCTTCCGCCGCCGTCCGTATCTTGTCGATACGCACGAGACCCTCGGGCGAGGCGGGATCACCCTTGTGCGAGATGATGAATCGAGCCGCTTTCCCGTCCGGGGACAAGAACTGACTCATCGCCTTTTTGAAGTCGTCGTTCTGGAAAATGTCCGGCGGCAGATAGAAGGAATCGTCGTCCTTGGCGGCGTCGAACGTCGCCCCCATCGCCGTGGCGTTCTCTTTCTCGTTGTCCATCTGGCCGAGCGTTCCGTTCATGGTGCTGTAGCTCGTCAGCAGCATGTTGCGCGCGTCCTCCGCGATCGCGATCGACGGCGGGAAAATCTCGAGCAGTTGCGGCAACAGCGTGTCCATCTTGTTCAGGTCGACGATGAGTTCATCGAATTTATCGCTCAGTGTGTCGATGCCGTCGAATGTCTCGAAGATATTTCTCAACGACCAGCATATGGGGATATCGTAGCAGTGCCGTTCCCAGTAAAAATAGCTTCGAATCGGTCGGTAGAAGTCTTCGAAATCGGACAAGTGGTCCCTGATTTCCGATATAACCTCGCGCATCTCTTTGGTCTTGTTGATCGAGTCGTGCGTCAGGGCGGTAATCTGCTTCTGCAATTCGTACATGCGTTTCATCGACGCGATCTGGAACGACAGCACGTCCGCCTGCTTGAGCATATCTACCGTGCGGTCTTTCATGTATTTCTGATCTTGCTGCATGACGGCATACTGCATTTGCATCAGGAAGGGTATCGAGGTGTGCTGGATCGGTGTCCCCTCGGGGCGGGTTATGCCCTGCACCCGAGAGATACCCTGAATCTTGAATATCGCCTTCGCCAGCCTATGCAAGACGAGAAAATCCGCGGGATTGCGCATATCGTGATCCGATTCGATCATCACGATTTCGGGCATCATTCGTGATTGCGAGAAATGACGATCGGCGGCCGCGTATCCGACATTCGCGGGAATGTCACTGGGCATATAGAACCGGTTGTTGTAGCTCGTCTGGTAGCCGGGCAGCGTCACCAGACCCACCAGCGCGACCGCCACCGTCGCAGCGAGGATCGGCAGGGGCCAACGCACGATGGCCGTCCCGATCCGCCGCCATCGACCGAACGCGAGAATCCGCGTGGGGTCGAACAGCCCAAAGCCACTTCCGATCGTGAGAACCGCAGGCACCAGGGTCAGCGCGATCACGACCGCCACGAGCATGCCCACGGCGCACGGCACTCCCATGGTCTGGAAAATGGGCATCCGGGTAAAGCCCAGGCACAACATCGCCCCGGCGATCGTCAACCCCGAACCCAACACCACCGGAGCGACCCCGCGGTAGGTGGTATAAAAGGCGGTTTCCCGATCTTCGCCGGCTTGACGCGCCTCTTGATATCGACCGAAGAAGAAAATCGCGTAGTCGGTTCCAGCCGCCATCGCGAGGGCCACCAGTAGGTTGACGGCGAAAGTCGAGAGCGCCACGAGACTATGATCGCCGAGAAAGGCAACGATTCCCCGGGCCGCAAATACCTCGATGCCCACGGTGACCAACAACAGAATGACGGTGAAGATTGATCGATAAACGAAAAGCAGCACCACAAAGATGATCAGCGCGCCCACCGCGGTCATCTTCAGAATGGATCTGTCACCGGCCTGCTGCATATCCGACAACAACGCCGAAGGGCCGGTGACATAGACCTTGACTCCCGGAGGCGGCGGCGTCCGTGCGATGATATTGCGGACCGAGGCAATGGAGTCCTGGCCCAGGGTCGTGCCCTGGTTGCCGGCGAGATTCACTTGCACATAAACGGCCTTGCCGTCGTCGCTTTGCGCACCCGCCGCCGTCAGTCGATCTCCCCAAAGGTCCTGCACATGCTCGACGTGCTTCGAGTCGGCTTTAAGCGCGCGGACCAATTGGTCATAGTAGGTATGGGCGTCGTCCCCGAGGCGCTGCTGCCCCTCCAGCACGACCATCGCGATACTGTCCGAATCCGACTCTTTGAAGTCCCTGCCCATGCGCTGCATGGCCTGCACGGCCGGTGCATCCTGCGGGGCCAGTGGCACGGAATGCTCTCGGCCGACCGTCTCCAGCCACGGAACAGCCAAAGTCACCAACAGGGTCAGTGCCACCCAGGCCAGGACGATGAGCACCGAAAGCTTGCGGATGCTCCGGGCGACGAAGGGGCCTCGAGGGTGTTCGGTGCTCATACGGCCCTCAACAGCCAGGCGGCGGCATTCAGCGGGATCATCTCAGCGCCGACCACACCGCCCACTTCGCCGCAGCGGCGAATGCCGTCCCTGATGTCCTGTGTCACGATGTTCCCCACGGTCGCGGTCCCTGTCCTGAAAGTGGAAGCCCGCCAGTTACAACGGCTGCTTGAGCAACAGCGAGCGCACCAACGGGCGGGGTCCCAACGGCCGAAGTAATGAGCTGGCGGGTCGCGGACGCACCCGTTGCGGCCACCAGAACCAGCGTCCCAGCAACGCGGCGGTCGACGGCGTCATGAATGCGCGCACGACCAACGTGTCGAACAGCAGACCCAAACCGATCGTCGTCCCCGTCTGAGCGACGCTGCGCAGGTCGCTGACCCCCATGGAAGCCATGGTGAAGGCGAACACCAGACCCGCATTCGTCACGACCTTGCCGGTACCGGCCATCGCCCGGATGATGCCGGTGTTGATACCGGCGGCCAATTCCTCTTTCATCCGGGAGACCAGCAGCAAGTTGTAGTCCGATCCCACCGCCAAGAGGACGATCACGGACGTGGACAGCACCGTCCAGTGCAGCTGTAGGCCAAGAAGATTCTGCCAGACGAGCACGGACAGCCCGTAGGACGCGCCCATTGACAGCAACACGGTGCCTACGATCACCAGCGCGGCAATAAAACTTCGCGTCATGATCAGCATGATGATGAAAATGAGGCATATTGCCGCGACTCCCGCGATCAAGAGGTCCCATTTGGAGCCGTCCACGATGTCTTTCGTGATGGCCGCGGTGCCGGTGAGGTAGATCTTGGCATCCTCCAACGGGGTTCCTTTGAGCGCCTCCTCGGCGGCCGTCTTGATGGGCTCCACGCGGGAAAGGCCTTCGGGCGTCGCGGGATCGCCCTTTTGCGAAATGAGCATACGGACGGCTTTTCCGTCCGGCGACATAAAGATTTTCTCGACCCGTTTGAACGCCTCCGAGCCGTTGATGATCCCCGGCGGCAGGTAGAAAGAATCCTCGTTTCTGGACGCGTCGAACGCCTGTCCCATCGCGGCCGAATTATTGCCCTGCGATTCCATCTGGCCCATCACGCCGGCCATGGTGCTGTGCATCGTGAGCATCATCGTCCGCATACTCTGCATGGATTCGATCATGGGTGGCAGCAGAACGACCATTTGCGGCAGCAGCACGTCGAGTTGATCCAGGTCCGCCACCAGCTCGCGCAGCTTATCGCTGACCTCGTCAACGCCGTCGAGTCCATCGAATATGCTTCTCAGTGACCAGCAAACCGGGATATCGAAGCAGTGCCTTTCCCAGTAGAAGTAACTGCGCAGCGGCCTGAAGAAATCTTCGAAATCAGAAATCTTGTCACGCAATTCTTCCGTGATCGCCTGCATCTCATGCGTTTTGCCGACCATGTCATGGGTGGTGGCGACAAGTTCCTTCATCAGGCCGTACATGTGCTGCATGATGGCGATCATCTTCCCGAGCTCTTCGGCCTGCTTGAGCATGTCGTCCATGCGGTCCTTCTGGAACGCCATGTTAATTTGCTGGCTCGCCTGCGACATGCTCACGATCCACGGGATTGTCGTGTGCTGCAGCGGGATCCCCTCGGGCCGAGTTACGGACTGCACGGTGGAGATGCCTGGAACCGCCAGGACGCCCTTGGCTACTTTGTTCAAGACGATCATGTCGGCCGAATTGCGCAGATCATGATCGCTCTCCAGCAGCAGAATTTCGGGCATCATCGATCGGGATTGGGGAAAGTGCCGTTGCAGGGCCGCATTTCCCACGCTTGCGGGGATATCACTGGGGATGAATTTCTGATCGTCATAGCTGGGGTTGTAATTGGGGAGGGTCAACAGACCGATCAGCGCGATCGCCATGGTCGTGATCAGAATCGGGGCGGGCCACCGAACGATGGCTGTGCCGATCCGCCGCCAGCGATGAGTCGTAATCCTCCGCTTCGGCTCGAACACGCCAAAACGGCCCGCAACCACAAGAAGTGCCGGCGCAAGCGTGAGCGCAACCAGAACCGCAATGATGATGCCCACGGCACACGGGATGCCCAGCGGCTGGAAGTAGGGCAGCCGGGTGAAGTTGAGGCAGAAAACCGCCCCGGCGATCGTCAACCCGGAAGCCAGCACAACCTTGGCGACCCCGCCGAATGTCGTATAGAAAGCCGTCTCCCGGTCCTCGCCGGCCTGACGCGCCTCCTGATATCGCCCGACGAAGAAAATGCCGTAGTCAGTTCCCGTCGCGATGACCGCGGCGACGAGCAAGTTCACGGCGAAGGTGGTAAGGCCGACCAACTGGAGATGGCCGAGGAACGCCACTATTCCTCGTGCCACCTGCAACTGGAGCCCGACCATCAGCAACAACAGAATCACGGTCAAAATCGACCGGTAGACCAGGAGCAACGTAATGAAGATCACCGCCAGGCTCGTGACGGTGACCAGCATGACGGTCTTTTGACCGGCGATGTTCATGTCCGCAACAGTCGGCGCGGGGCCGGTGACATATACCTTCATCCCGTTTGGCGGGGGTGTCCGCGCCACCAGCTGTCGAACCGCCGCTACCGATTCGTCCCCCGCGGCACCGCCTTGGTGCCCGGCAAGTTGTACCTGCACATACACGGCCTTTGCGTCGGCGCTCTCAGCGGCTTTCGACGTGACCGGATCGCCCCAGAAATCCTGGACGGTCTGCACATGTTTCGTATCGGCTCGCAACTCGCGGATTAGATGATCGTAGTACTTGTGCGCGTCGTCGCCCAGGGGTTGCTGACTCTCCAAGACGATCATCGCCAAAGCGCCGGAATTGGTTTCCTTGAAGTCCCCGCCCAGGTGCTCCATCGCCTTAAACGACGGCGCGGCAACGGGACTCAGTGAGACCGCGTTCTCCGCCTCGACCTGCTCCAGCGGGGGGACGCCGATAGCCACGATGACGGCGATGCCCAACCATCCCAGGATGATGGGTATCGCGAGTCGGTGGACCATCCGCGCTACGAACGGCCTTGTCTGGCGGCCATTTTCCATCTGCACTTCGCTCATGTGGCCGTCAGCATGCAGTAGGTGAAGGCGTTCAATTCGTGCGAAACCCTCTCGGCTTTGACGACACCGTCAACCACGATGCGGCAGCCGAGCATGTCGCCATTGCCTTGTGCCACAACGTTTCCCAAGATCGACGGCAGCGTTGTCGAAATGTCGAAGGACCACGGCACGGGCTGCCCGTTAACGTGCACCGGGTTGCCGTCGACATCGAAATAGCTGATGTCGGCGGTCGTCCCCGGCGGGCCGAAGATCTCGTACCTGATGTGCTTCGGGTTGAAAGGTTTGGTGTCTTTGATCCGGGTATCGGCATACGACTCGCGCTTCTCGGAGCCGAAGATGCCGTGCAACCGCGCGACGGTCATTCCTCCGACGGCGACCACGGCCGCTATGAGCAGCGGTATCCACAGCCGCTTCAGTGCGGCGATAATTCCCGTTCCGCGGGGATGGGCCCGTTGCTGCCGCCCAACCGGCCCCTGAGGTCCGGTAGGAGATTGGCGACCCATGCCCAAAAAGCCCCGTCGGCGACCAGGCAGCTGGCCACCGTCGCGGCCCTCCCTCGCGCCGCCGGGCCGGGCCCGCAAGTCGGGTTCGGTCACCGCACCCCCTTCTGCCCGTTTGCACGTCTCTTGTTATTCCGCCGGCCCGGCCAACCCGTTACACGTCGGACGCGATACGCCGGGTGTGGGCACTTCGAATGCGGTGTACGTCGCAGACTAGTCGTGCTTCGGCACCTCATACGAGCCCCGCCCCCGGGGAGCGCGACCAGGTCTCCATGAGTAAACCACGCCAATCGTCTCCGTATCAGCCCTTCTCCGACGAGATACGGGATCGTAATGCATACCGCATGCGTAACGGCACTTTATTGAATCGCCCGCCCGGATGGTTCACCCGGTTGTCACCGGGCGGTCCACTCGGTCCGGAATGGCATCCTCCCACCCGAGGTCGGCCCGGCGGCCGAGGCTTGCTGAGTGATCAACAGCCCCGGCCAGCTAACGACGATCACCGCCCGTAGTCAATGGGTTTGCGATGGCATTTCAATGGTGGCGCGATGATGCCAAGCTCCGCCGCCGCCCCCCTCGGCCGTCCGTCGCCTCGCGGCGATTTTCGCGGCGGCTCCAGGGCCGGTATCCTATGTAGCGACAACCACCCAAAATTTCATCGTCCTTGAAGGTCGACCGCGCCCAATCGCGAACCGCACCGGTGAGCCATTGCTACCGGTCACAGCCGCCAACGGCGGCGGCTGCGCAGCCTCGAACCAGCCCAATCTTTAGGCGGCGTTAAGAGCCTGACAGGTCACACCCGAAACTTTGCCCAAACCACGGACGCACGCTGGTGCCTCCAGTAGGGTTTGGGACGGTTCCACTCGTGTCAACTAGCAGCTTGGAGAACTGTGAGCATCAACCCATTCGACGACGACAACGGCAGCTTTTTCGTCTTGGTGAACGACGAGGAGCAACACAGCCTGTGGCCGGCCTTCGCCGATGTTCCAGCGGGCTGGCGAGTGGTCTACGGCGAAACCGACCGCGCTGCGTGCTTGGAGTACATCGAACAGAATTGGCCTGACATTCGGCCAAAGAGTCTGCGCGACAAGCTCGCAACGGGCCGGGGTTTTGACCAGTAAAGAGTCGGGGTATGGGGCGGGTGGAGGTTTGGGGGAGTCGATGGGAGATGGTGCGCACCCGCTTCCGCTGACGCGCGGGCAGCTTGACATCTGGCTTTCGCAGGAAACGGGCTACGTCGGTACGGAGTGGCAGCTCGGGCTTTTGATCAGGATCGAGGGTCCGGTTGACCGCGATGCCCTCGGGCGGGCCCTCACCCAGACCGTCGCGGAGGCCGAGGCCGGCCGGGTGTCGTTCTTCGAGGTCGACGGCCAGGTGGTGCAGAAGCCGATCGACTACCCGGACGTCGAGCTCGCCTTCCACGACCTGACGTCCCTGCCCGACCCCGTGCAGGAAGCCCGCGCGATGGCGTCGTCGATCCAGCGGACGCCCATGGACTTGAACGGGCAGCTGTTCCAATTCGTGTTATTCCAAACGGGGGTTGACGAGTTTTATTTGTTCGGTTGCTGCCACCACATAGCAATCGACGGATTGGGTATGGCGCTGGTGGCCCGTCGCGTTGCCACAATTTATTCGGCCATGATGGCCGGAAAGCCCATTCCCGATGCGTATTTCGGCTCGGCGCAGGATTTGGTCGACCTGGAGTCAGGATACGAGGCGTCCTCCGACTACCAGGAAGACAAGGCGTACTGGAGCAACAACCTCCCACCGGAGACCGCATGGGTTGACCGGCCGGCCGACCGCGCGAGCGGCAAAGACCACTACTCGCCGTCCGCGTCCGTCCAGTTGGACCCGTCCGTCACCACCCGGATCAAGGAGCTGTCCAAGAGACTGGGTATCCGCCGGTTCTCCGTCACCACCGCGGCGTGCGCGCTGCTGGTGCGCGCCTGGTCCGGGACCGGCTCCGAGGTGGCGCTCGACTTCCCGGTGAGCCGGCGTGTGCGGCAGGAGTCGAAGACGATTCCCGGGATGTTCGCCGGGGTGGTGCCGCTGGTGCTGAACACCTCGCCCACGGCCACGGTTGCCGACTTCTGCAAACACGTCGACATAAAAATCAGGGAGCTGCTGCACCATCAGCGGTTCCCCGTGCACACCCTGGAGAGCGACGGCCTGAGGCAGGCGGCGAGCCGGGTCGGCATCAACTTCCTCCCGATGCGGCTCACCCTGGACCTCGCCGGTTCTCCGGCGACGGCGACATACACCAACCACGGGCCCGTGGGCCACTTCAGCCTGTTCTTCCTCGGCGCCGGCGACCAACTCTTCCTGAGCACCGCGGGACCGGGGCAGCCGTTCGCGGACTTCGGCGTGGCCGATCTGGCTGCCCGCATGCAGCAGGTGCTCGAAGAGATGACCGCCGACCCCGAGCGGTGGCTGTCCTCGATCGACCTGCTGGCCGCCGGCGAGCCGGCGCAGATCGACGAATGGAGCAACCGGGCGGCGTTGACCGAGCCGGTGCCCGCCCCGGTGTCGATCCCGGTGGCGTTCGCCGAACACGTGCAGCGCTCGCCCGACGGACTCGCGGTGACCTGCTCCGCCAAGTCGCTGACGTACGCCGAACTCGACGAGGCCTCCAACCGGCTGGCCCACCTGCTGGCGGATCACGGCGTCGGCCCGGGTGGATGCGTCGCGGTCATGTTCCCCCGCTGCTCCGACGCGATCGTGGCCATGCTGGCGGTGCTCAAGACCGGGGCGGCCTACGTGCCCATCGACCCCGCGCACTCCGCGGCCCGCATGGAGTTCGTGCTCTCCGACGCGGCGCCGAGCGCGGTCATCACCACGGCCGACCTGCGTTCGCGGCTGGACGGGCACGACCTGCTCGTCGTCGACGTCCACGACCCGGACGTCGACGCCCAGCCCAGCACGCCGCTCCCCGCGCCGGCCGCGGAGAACATCGCCTACATCATCTACACCTCCGGAACCACCGGAACCCCCAAAGGCGTTGCGATTCCTCATCTCAACGTCACGTGGCTGATCGAATCGCTCGACGCCGGCCTGCCCAAGGGGCAGGTGTGGACGCAATGCCACTCCTCGGCCTTCGACTTCTCGGTTTGGGAGATCTTCGGCGCCCTGCTGCGCGGCAGGCGCCTGCTGGTGGTGCCCGAGTCGGTGGCGAGCTCCCCGGAAGACCTGCACGACCTGCTGGTCGCGGAGAAGGTCAGCGTGCTCACCCAGACCCCGTCCTCGGTCGCGATGTTGCCCGCCGAGGGTCTCGAGTCCACCGCGCTGGTCGTGGCCGGCGAAGCCTGCCCGACCGACGTGGTGGATCGGTGGGCGGCGCCCGGCCGCGTGATGCTCGACGCGTACGGCCCGACGGAGACCACGGTGTGCGCGTCCATCAGCAAGCCGCTGACCCCGGGGTCGGCCGTGGTGCCGATCGGGTCACCGATAGCCGGCGCGGCGATGTTCGTGCTCGACAAGTGGTTGCAGCCGGTGCCCGCAGGCGTGGTCGGTGAGCTGTATCTGGCCGGCCGCGGCGTCGGGATCGGATACGTGCGCCGCGCCGGCCTGACGGCCTCCAGGTTCGTCGCCAACCCCTTCGGCGGTCCGGGCGCGCGGATGTACCGCACCGGCGACCTGGTCTGCTGGGGCGAAGACGGTCAGCTGCAATACTTCGGCCGCTCCGACGAGCAGGTGAAGATCCGCGGCTACCGCATCGAACTCGGTGAAATCCAATCGGTGCTCAAGGGCCTCGACGGGGTGGACCAGGCCGCCGTCGTCGCCCGCGAGGACCGGCCCGGCGACAAGCGCCTGGTCGGCTACATCACCGGCACGGCCGACCCGGCAGCGATCCGCGCCGCGCTGGCCGACCGCCTGCCGCCGTACATGGTGCCGGCTGCGGTGGTGGTGCTGGAGGCCCTGCCGCTGACCGGCAACGGCAAGCTCGACAAGCGCGCCCTGCCGGCGCCCGAATACGCCACCGCCGAATACCGCGCCCCGGCCGACCCCGTCGAGGAGGTCCTGGCCGACATCTATGCCCAGGTGCTAGGGCTGGAGCGGGTCGGAGTCGACGCTTCGTTCTTCGACCTCGGCGGCGACAGCATTCTGTCCATGCAGGTGGTGGCCCGGGCCCGCGCGGCCGGCATCCTGTTCCGGCCCCGCGATGTGTTCGTCGAGCAGTCGGTGTCCCGGCTGGCCCGGGTGGCCGAGGTGGCCGTCGACGGCGCGGGCGGTGCGGCCGACGACGGCGTCGGGCCGGTGGTCGCCACCCCGATCATGCGGTGGCTGCACACCATCGAGGGCCCGATCGAGCAGTTCAACCAGACCATGGTGGTGCAGGCGCCGGCGGGCGCGACCGAGGCCGACGTGGTGGCGGTGCTGCAGGCGCTGCTGGATCGCCATGCCGCGCTGCGGCTGCGCGCCGACGACGACGGCGCGGGCGGCTGGTCCCTGCAGGTACCCGAGGTCGATGCGGTGGACGCGCGCGGCTGCGTGCACGCCGTCGAGACGTTGTCCGACGAGGCGTTGGCGGAGGCGCGGTCGCGGTTGAACCCGGCCGCCGGGCTGATGGTCAGCGCGGCGTGGGCGGAGCCCACAGCTCAGCTGGCGTTGATCATCCACCACCTGGCCGTCGACGGGGTGTCGTGGCGAATCCTGTTGGAAGACTTCAACATTGCCTGGGCCCAGCATCACAACGGGCAGCCCATCTCCTTGATGGCGCCCGGCACGTCGTTCGCCCGGTGGTCGTCGCTGCTCGAGGAATACGCCCACCGGTCCGACGTGGTGGCCCAGGCCGACGAGTGGCGGCAGGTGGCGGCCACCCCGGCCGCGTTGCCGGCGGTGCAACCCGACGCCGACACCTATGTGAATGCCGGTCAGCTGTCGGCCTCGCTGGACGTCGAGACGACTCGGTTGCTGCTCGGTGAGGTGCCCGCCGCGTTCCACGCGGGCGTCGGCGACATCTTGCTGATCGCCTTCGGGCTGGCGTTCGCGGAATTCCTCGGCACCGGTGCGGCGCCGATCGCCATCGACGTCGAAGGGCACGGGCGGCAGGAAGAACTGGCTCCCCGGGTCGACCTGTCGCGCACCGTGGGCTGGTTCACCACCAAGTACCCGGTCGCACTCAATGGCGGCCGGCTGAACTGGTCGCAGGTGGTGGCCGGCGAGGCCGCGCTGGGGCCGGTGATCAAGGCCGCCAAGGAACAGCTGCGCGCCCTGCCCGACGGCCTGACCTACGGGCTGCTGCGCTACCTCAACGCCGACGTGGACCTCGACGGGCCGGACCCGGTGATCGGGTTCAACTACCTGGGGCGGCTCGGCGCGGGCGCCGACCTCTCCGACGACCTGTGGCGGGTCAGCCCCGACAGCCTGGCCGTGGCGGCCGTGGCCACCGCGGTGCCCATGCCGCTGGCCCACACGGTGGAGCTCAACGCCGGCACCATGGACACCGAGGCCGGCCCGCACCTGCAGGCCAACTGGAGTTGGGCGCCTTCGGCGCTCGACGAGGAGCGCGTTAACCGGTTGAGCCGGTTGTGGTTTGAGGCGCTGGCCGGGATCTGCGCCCACGTCCGGGCCGGCGGCGGCGGGTTGACCCCGTCGGACATCGCTCCCGCCCACCTCAGCCAGCAGCAACTCGACGCCCTCTGCCGGCAGGGCGGTGTCGCCGACGTGCTGCCGCTGACCCCGGTGCAGCAGGGGCTGCTGTTCCACACCGCCTTCGCGCAGGACACCGACGACCTGTACGCGGTCCAGCTGGGCATCACGATCAGCGGTGCCCTCGACGCGGCGCGGCTGCGCGAGGCGGTCCACACCGCCGTCAAGCGGCACCCCAACCTGGTCGCCCGGTTCACCGAGGACTTCGGCGAGCCCGTGCAGGTCATCCCGGCCGATCCCCAGATGGTGTGGCGGTATGTCGACCTCGACGACGGCAACGTCGACGAGCAGGTCGAGCGGCTGTGCGCCGACGAGCGCGCCGCGGTGTGCGACCTGGCCGATCAGCCGTCGTTCCGGGCCGCTCTGTTCCGCACGGCGCCCGACCGGCACCGGTTCGTGCTGACCATCCACCACATCGTGGTGGACGGCTGGTCGCTGCCCGTCCTGCTGCAGGAGGTCTTCGCCAGCTACTACGGGGAGCGGCTACCGGCCGCCCCGTCGTACCGCAGCTTCGTCACCTGGCTGACCCGTCAGGACCGCGCCGACGCGCAGGAGGCCTGGGCCCAGGCGCTGGCCGGTTTCGAGACCCCCACCCTGGTGGGTCCGCCCGGACAGATCGGCCGTCGGGGCGTTGCCGCCTTCCACGTGCCCGCCGAGACCACCAAGGCGCTGGGCGAGCTGGCCCGTTCGTGCCGCACCACCATCAGCACCGTGCTGCAGGGCGCGTGGACGCAGCTGCTGACCTGGATGACCGGCCAGCATGACGTGGCCTTCGGCACCGCGGTCTCCGGGCGGCCCACCGAATTGGCCGGCGCGGACGCGATGGTCGGCCTGCTGATCAACACCGTGCCGGTGCGGGCGCGGACCGGCGCGACCACCACCGTCGCCGACCTGCTTGAGCAACTGCAACGCCTGCACAACGACACCGTCGACTACGAGCACCTCGCGCTGCCCGAGATCCACCGCGTCTCCGGTCACGACCAGCTGTTCGACACCCTCTTCCTTTATGAAAACTACCCGATCGACGCGGGCGCGCTGCTGGGCGTCCACGAGTTGGCCGTCACCGACTTCAGCAGCCGGGAATACAACCACTACCCGCTGTCCGTGGTGGCCTCGCCGGGTCACGAACTGAGCCTTCGCGTCGAATTCGACACCGAGGTGTTCAACCCCGCCGCCATCGACACGCTGATCGAGCGGTTGCAGCAGGTGATGGTGGCCATGACCGCCGATCCCTCGCGGCGCCTGTCCTCGATCGACCTGCTCGACGCCGCCGAGCACCACCGGCTCGACGACTGGGGCAACCGGGCGGTGCTGGCCGAGCCGGCGCCCAAGCTCCTGTCCATTTCGGAGCTGTTCGCCGCGCAGGCGTCCCGCGCGCCGGAGGCCGTGGCCATCACCGACGGCGACCGGTCGTGGACCTACGGCGAGGTCGAGGAATCCGCCAACCGGTTGGCGCACCTGCTGGTGAGCCGCGGCGCCGGGCCGGGGGAGCGGGTCGCGGTGCTGTTCCCGCGCACCGCCGAGGCCGTCGTGGCGATCCTGGCGGTGCTCAAGACCGGGGCGGCCTACCTGCCGGTCGACCCGACGGTGCCCGCGGCGCGCATGGAGTTCGTGCTCGGCGACGCCGCCCCGATCGCCGCGGTCACCACCGCGGACGTGCGGTCGCGGCTGGACGGGTCGAACGTGGACATCATCGACTTCGACGACCCCGCCGTCGCGAGCCAGCCGACCGACGGGCTGCCCGCGCAGTCGCCGGAGGACATCGCCTACATCATCTATACGTCCGGGACCACCGGCACCCCCAAGGGTGTGGCGGTGCCGCACCGCAACGTCATCCAGCTGCTGGAGTCCCTGGACGCCCAGTTGGCGCTGGGGCAGGTGTGGACGCAGTGCCACTCGCTGGCCTTCGACTTCTCGGTCTGGGAGATCTTCGGGTCGCTGTTGTACGGCGGCCGGCTGGTGATCGTGCCCGACGCGGTGGTCCGCTCGCCGGAAGAGCTGCACGCCATGCTGGTCCGCGAACAGGTCAGCGTGCTGAGCCAGACCCCGTCGGCGTTCTACGCGCTGCAGACCGCGGATTCCCTGGCGCCCGAGCTGGGGCAGCAGCTGAAGCTGCAGACGGTGGTGTTCGGTGGCGAGGCGCTCGAGCCGCGCAAGCTGGGCAAGTGGATGCACCACCACCCCGGGCTGCCGCGACTGATCAATATGTACGGCATCACCGAAACCACGGTGCACGCCTCGTTCCGGGAGATCGTCGACGGCGACGTCGACAGCAATGCCAGCCCCATCGGCGTGCCGCTGGCGCATCTGGGCTTCTTCGTGCTGGACGGCTGGCTGCGGCCGGTGCCCGAGGGCGTCGTCGGTGAGTTGTATGTGGCCGGCCGAGGGCTCGCGTACGGATACGTGGGCCGGTCGGGGCTGTGCGCGACGCGGTTCGTGGCGTGCCCGTTCGGCGCGCCCGGCGCGCGCATGTATCGCACCGGGGACCTGGTGCGCTGGGGTGCCGACGGCCAGCTGCAGTACATGGGACGGGCCGACGAGCAGGTCAAGATCCGCGGTTACCGCATCGAGCTCGGCGAGGTGCATGCGGCCCTGGTCGCGCTGGACGGGGTCAACGAGGCGGCGGTGATCGCCCGCGAGGATCGTCCGGGCGACAAGCGGCTGGTGGGCTACGTGACGGGCACCGCCGACCCGGCCGAGATCCGCAACCGGCTCGGCGAGCGGCTGCCGACCTACATGGTGCCCACCGCCGTGGTGGTGCTCGAGGCGCTGCCGCTGACGGTCAACGGCAAACTCGACACCCGCGCGCTGCCCGCACCGGAATACTCCGATGCCGGCCACTACCGCGCCCCGAGCACGGCCATCGAGGAGATCCTGGCCGGCATCTATGCCCAGGTGTTGGGGGTCGAGCGCGTCGGCGTCGACGATTCGTTCTTCGACCTCGGCGGGGACAGCATCCTGTCGATGCAGGTCGTCGCCCGCGCCCGGGCGGCCGGTGTGGTCTGCCGGCCGCGCGACATCTTCGTCGAGCAGACGGTGGCCCGGCTGGCCCGGGTGGCCGGACTGGCCACCGACGACGACGTGGTCGACGAGGGCATCGGCCCGGTCGTCGCGACCCCGATCATGCGCTGGCTGCAAAGCGTCGACGGTCCGATCGAGCAGTTCAACCAGACCATGGTGGTGCAGGCCCCGGCCGGGGTGAGCGAGGCCGACGTGGTGCTGGTGCTGCAGGCTTTGCTGGACCGGCACGCCATGCTGCGCCTGCACGTCGACGACGATGGCGCGGGGGACTGGTCGCTGCGGGTACCCGAGGCCGGCGCGGTAAATGCCGCGGGGTGCGTGCACACCGTCGAGGCGCTGTCCGACGCGGCGCTGGCAACGGCGCGCTCGCAGCTGAACCCGGCCAGCGGCGCCATGCTGAGGGCGGTGTGGGCGCCCTCCACGGGCCAGCTGGCGTTGGTCATTCATCACCTGGCCGTCGACGGGGTGTCGTGGCGAATCCTGTTGGAAGACTTGAACATTGCCTGGGCCCAGCACCACAGCGGGCAGCCGGTGGCGTTGCCGGTGGGCGGCATGTCGTTCGCCCGGTGGTCGTCGCTGTTGGCAGAGCACGCGCGCCGGCCAGAGGTCGTCGAGACGGCCGAGGCGTGGCGCCAGATCGCGTCGACGCCGGCGCCGCTGCCGGCGGTGGCGCCCGACATCGACACCTACGTCAGCGCGGGACAGCTGTCGGTGTCGCTCGACGCCGACACCACTCGGTTGTTGCTGGGCGAGGTGCCCGCGGCGTTCCACGCCGGGGTGCAGGACATCCTGTTGATCGCGTTCGGGTTGGCGTGGGCGCAGTTCGTGGGCACCGGCGCGCCGATCGGTATCGACGTCGAGGGCCACGGCCGCCACGAGGAACTGGGCCCGAACGTGGACCTGTCCCGCACGGTGGGGTGGTTCACCACCAAGTACCCGGTCGCACTGAAGGTCGGCGGGCTGTCCTGGGGACAGGTCGTCGCCGGTGAGGCGGAGCTGGGGGCGCTGGTCAAGGACGCCAAGGAGCAGCTGCGCGCCCTGCCGGACGCGCTGAGCTACGGGCTGCTGCGCTACCTGAATCCCGACGTCGACATGGAGGGCACGGACCCGGTGATCGGGTTCAACTACCTCGGCCGGCTGGGCGGGGCCGCCGAGCTCTCCAGCGACTTCTGGCGACTCGACCAGGACAGCCTGGCGTCGGCCGGCGCCGCGACGGCGGTGCCCATGCCGTTGCCGCACACGGTCGAGCTCAACGCCGGCACCCTGGACACCGCCGCCGGCCCGCTGCTGCAGGCCAACTGGACCTGGGCGCGCTCGGCGCTCGACGAGGTCCAGGTCGGCCGCCTGAGCGAGTTGTGGTTCGACGCCCTGAGCGGCATCTGCAGCCACGTCCGCAGCGGTGGTGGCGGTCTGACCCCGTCGGACCTCGCCCCCGCCCGGCTCACCCAGCGCGACATCGACGAGCTGTGCCAGCGCTACCCGGTCGCCGACGTGTTGCCGTTGACCCCGCTGCAGCAGGGCCTGCTGTTCCACACCGGCGCCGCGCACGGCAGCGACGACCTCTACGCGGTGCAGCTCGACATCAGCGTCAGCGGTGCCCTCGACCCGCACCGGTTGAGCGACGCGGTGCGCACCGCGATCAAGCGGCATCCCAACGTGGTGGCCCACTTCATCGAGGACTTCGGCGAGCCCGTGCAGGTGCTCTCGGCCGACCCCGCGCTGGCGTGGCGGTACGTCGAACTCGACGCCGAAGACTTCGAGCCCGAAGAGCAGATCCAGCAGCTGTGCGCCGCCGAGCGGGCCGCGGTGTGCGACCTGGCGGAGCGCCCGCCGTTCCGGGCCGCGCTGATCCGCACCGCAGACAACCGGCACCGCTTCGTGCTGACCAACCACCACATCGTGCTCGATGGCTGGTCGAAGCCGATTCTGCTGCAGGAGATCTTCGCCGCCTACTACGGCGTGCCGCTCCCCGCCCCGGTGCCCTACCGCAAGTTCGTCGACTGGCTGGCCGCGCAGGACCGCGGCGCCGCCCAGGCCGCGTGGCGGCGGGTACTGGCCGGCTTCGACACCCCCACGCTGGTCGGGCCGCCCGGCCGGATGAGCCTCGGGCCGCGGGCCGTCTCCTCGTTCCAGATGTCCGCGGAGACCACGCGGGCGCTCGGCGAGCTCGCCCGGTCGTGCCACACCACCGTCAGCACCGTGCTGCAGGGCGCCTGGGCGCAGCTGCTGATGTGGCTGACCGGCCAGCACGATGTGACCTTCGGCACAGCGGTGTCGGGGCGACCGACCGATCTGGCCGGCGCGGACCAGATGGTGGGGCTGCTGATCAACACGGTGCCGGTGCGGGCGACGATCGGCGCCGAAACCACCATCGCCGACCTGCTCAACCAGCTACAAAGCGCCTACAACGACACGCTGGAACACCAGCATTTGGCACTGAACGAAATCCATCGTGTAACGGGACACGACCAATTATTCGACACCATGTTCGTGTACGAGAACTACCCGATCGACACCGACGCGTTGTCGGGCGTCGACGAGCTGGCGATTGATGGTTTTACCAACCGGGAATTCAACCACTACCCGCTCTCGGTGCAAGCCGTTCCGGGTCACGAACTAAGTCTTCGCGTCGAATTCGATACAGAAGTCTTCGACACGGGCAGAATCGAGAGGTTGGTCGAACGGTTCCGGCGCGTGCTGGAGGCCATGACCGCAGATCTGGAGGAGCAGGCATGACCGTCGGCGCGGGGCGGCGATTGTTGTCGATCGACTTGCTGGATGGCGGCGAGCACGACCGCCTGGACGAGTGGGGTAACCGGGCGGTACTGACCGCACCGGTGACGGGGGCTGCGTCGATCCCGGCATTGTTCGCAAAACAGGTCGCGCGTGTCCCCGAGGCGCCGGCGCTGACGTTCGAGGGCCGCTCGCTGACCTATCAGGAACTCGACGAGGCCGCGAACCGGCTCGCGCACCTGCTGGCCGATCACGGCGCGCGCCCGGGTGCGTGCGTGGCGCTGCTGCAGTCGCGGTCGGCCGAGGCGATCGTGTCGATCCTGGCGGTGCTCAAGACCGGGGCGGCCTACCTCCCGATCGACCCGGCCGTCCCGGCCGCGCGGATGGAGTTCATGCTCGGCGACGCGGCCCCCGTCGCCGCGGTCACCACGGCCGAGCTGCGGCCGCGGCTGGACGGGTTCGACTTGCTGGTCGTCGAGGTCGACGACCAGGCGGTGGCCGAACAGCCCGCCTCGGGGCTGCCGGGCCCGGCGCCCGAGGACATCGCCTACATGATCTACACCTCGGGCACGACCGGAACGCCCAAGGGCGTCGCGGTCACCCACCAGAACGTCACCCAGCTGCTGAAGAAGCTGCCCGCCGACCTGCCGGTGGCCGGTGTCTGGTCGCAGTGGCATTCGCTGGTGTTCGACGTGTCCGTGTGGGAGATCTGGGGTCCGCTGTTGCACGGCGGGCGCCTGGTCGTGGTGCCCGAGTCGGTCGCCGGCTCCCCGGACGACCTGCACGCGCTGCTGGTCGCCGAGAAGGTCACCGTGTTGTGCCAGACCCCGTCGGCGGTGGGGATGCTGTCCCCGGACGGCCTGGACTCGACGGCGCTGATCGTGGCGGGCGAGGCCTGCCCGGCCGAGGTGGTGGACCGCTGGGCCCCGGGGCGCGTGATGATCAACGCCTACGGCCCGACCGAGGGCACGGTGTACGCATCGATGAGCGCGCCGCTGACCGCCGAATCGGGGGCGCCGACGATCGGCGCGCCCGTGCCGGGGGCGGCGCTGTTCGTGCTGGACAAGTGGCTGCGCCCCGCGCCGGAGGGCGTCGTAGGCGAGCTGTACATCGCCGGTCGCGGCGTGGCCTCCGGGTATGTCCGCCGGGCGGGTCTGACGGCGTCGCGCTTCATCGCGTGCCCGTTCGGGGCGCCGGGGACTCGGATGTACCGGACCGGTGACCTGGTGCGCTGGGGCGTCGACGGCCAGCTGCAATACCTGGGACGTGCCGACGAGCAGGTCAAGATCCGCGGCTACCGCATCGAGCTCGGCGAAATCCAGACGGCGCTCGCGGGGCTGGACGGCGTCGAGCAGGCGGCGGTGATCGCCCGCGAGGACCGCCCCGGCGACAAGCGGCTGGTCGGCTACATCACCGGCACCGCCGACCCGGCCGAGATCCGCAACCAACTCGGCGAGCGGCTGCCCAGCTACATGGTGCCCGCCGCGGTCGTGGTGCTGGACGCGCTGCCGCTGACCGTCAACGGCAAGCTCGACAAGCGGGCCCTGCCCGCCCCCGAGTACCAGAAGACGACCGGTGAATACCGCGCTCCGACCACGGTCGTCGAAGAAACCCTGGCCGCCATCTACGCCCAGGTCCTGGGGCTGGAGCGGGTGGGCGTCGACGACTCGTTCTTCGACCTCGGCGGCGACAGCATCCTGTCGATGCAGGTGGTGGCCCGCGCCCGCGCCGCCGGCGTGGTGTGCCGACCGCGCGACGTCTTCGTCGAGCAGACCGTGGCCCGGCTGGCCCGGGTCGCCGGCGTGGCCTCCGACGACGACGTGGTCGACGAGGGCATCGGACCGGTGGTCGCCACCCCGATCATGCGCTGGCTCCAGCAGGTCGACGGCCCCACCGACCAGTTCAACCAGACCATGGTCGTACAGGCCCCCGCCGGCGTCACCCGCGACGACGTCCAGGTGGTGCTGCAGTCGCTGCTGGACCGGCACGCCACCCTGCGCATGCGCGTCGACGACGACGGCGCCGGCGGCTGGTCGCTGCACGTCCCCGAGGTGGGCGCGGTCGAGGCGGACACGTGCATGCACACCGTGGACGCGCTGTCCGACGCGACGCTGGTGGCGGCGCGCTCGCAGCTCAACCCCGCGGCGGGGATCATGCTGCGCGCCGTGTGGGCCGAATCGACGGCCCAGTTGGCGCTGATGATCCACCACCTCGCCGTCGACGGCGTGTCGTGGCGAATCCTGTTGGAAGACTTGAACATCGCCTGGGCCCAGCACCACAGCGGCCAGCCGGTCGCGTTGCCCACGGGCGGGACGTCGTTCGCCCGGTGGTCGGCCATGCTCGAGGAGCACGCCCAGCGCCCCGAGGTCGTCGCCCAGGCCGAGGCGTGGCGGCAGGTCGCGGCGACTCCGGCGTTGTTGCCCGCGGTGCGCCCCGAGGTCGACACCTACGAGACGGCCAAGCAGCTGTCGGTATCGCTGGACGTCGACACCACCCGGATGCTGCTGGGCGAGGTGCCCGCGGCGTTCCACGCCGGGGTGCAGGACATCCTGCTGATCGCGTTCGGGTTGGCCTGGGCGCGTTTCGTGGGCACCGGCGCGCCGATCGGCATCGACGTCGAGGGCCACGGCCGCCACGAGGAGCTGGGCCCGCACGTCGACCTGTCCCGCACCGTGGGCTGGTTCACCACCAAGTACCCGGTTGCGCTGACCGTCGGCGAGCTGGACTGGACTCAGGTGATGGCCGGCGACCCCGCGCTCGGCCTGCTGGTCAAGAAGGCCAAGGAACAGCTGCGCGCGCTCCCCAACCCGCTGACCTACGGATTGCTGCGGTACGTGAACAGCGAGGTCGACCTGGACGGGTCGGACCCGGTGATCGGGTTCAACTACCTGGGCCGGCTGGGCGCGGCGGCCGATCTGCCCGGCGAGATGTGGCGGATCAGCCAGGACAGCCTGTCGTTCACCGGCGCCGCCAGCGCGGCGCTGCCCATGCCGTTGATGCACACCGTCGACCTCAACGCCGGAACCATGGACACCGAGGCCGGCCCGAACCTGCAGGCCAACTGGACGTGGGCGCCCTCGGCGCTGGACCACGAGCAGGTCAGCCGGCTGAGCCAGTTGTGGTTCGAGGCCCTCGCAGGGATCTGCGCCCACGTGCGCAGCGGCGGTGGCGGGCTGACCCCGTCGGACGTCGCCCCCGCCCGCCTCAACCAGCAGCAGCTCGACGACCTCTGCCAGCAGTACGCCGTCGCCGACGTCTTGCCGTTGACCCCGCTGCAGCAGGGGCTGCTCTTCCACGCCAGCTTCGCGCACGACCCCGGCGACGACGTGTACGCGGTGCAGCTCGGGATCACCGTGACCGGTGACCTCGACGCGCACCGGTTGCGCGAGGCCGTCCACACCGTCGTCAACCGGCATCCCAACCTGGCGGCCCGGTTCTGCCCCCAGTTCGGCGAGCCCGTGCAGGTCATTCCGGCCGACCCGGTAATGGCGTGGCGTTACGTCCAGCTCGGGGCCGAAGACCTGGACCCGGAGGAGAAGATCGAACAGCTCTGCGCCGCCGAGCGCGGGGCGGTCAGCGACCTCGCCAACCGGCCCGCCTTCCGGGCCGCATTGATCCGCACCGCCGATAACCGGCACCGGTTCGTGCTGACCAACCACCACATCGTGATGGATGGCTGGTCACTGCCGATCATGCTGCGGGAGATCCTGACCAGCTACTACGGGGAGCGGTTGCCCGCGCCCGCGTCTTACCGCAGCTACCTGACCTGGCTCGCGGCACAGGACCGCACGGCCGCCCGTGCCGCGTGGGCCGAGGTGATGGCCGGGTTCGACACCCCCACCCTGGTCGGTCCGCCGGTCCGGCTGGGCCTCGGGCGGCGCGGCGTCGAGTCGTATCGGCTGCCCGCGGAGACGACGCGGGCGCTGGGCGAGCTGGCCCGCTCCTGCCACACCACGATCAACACCGTGCTGCAGGCGGCCTGGGCCCAGCTGCTGATGCGGCTGACCGGCCAGCACGACGTGGCCTTCGGCACCGCGGTCTCTGGTCGTCCGGCCGATCTGCTGGGCGCCGAGTCGATGGTGGGCTTGTTGATCAACACGGTGCCGGTGCGTGCGCACGTCAGCGCGGGCACCACGGTGTCCGAGCTGCTGCAACAGCTGCAGCGCGCCCACAACGACACGATCGAGCACGAGCACCTGGCGCTGAGCGAGATTCACCGCGTCACCGGCCACGACCAGCTGTTCGACACGCTGTTCCTGTACGAGAACTACCCGATCGACACCAGCGTGCCGCTGGGCTTCCACGAGCTGGCGATCACCGACGTCACCAACCGCGAATACAACCACTACCCGCTCTCGGTGATGGCGCTTCCGGGTCGTGAACTCGGCCTGCGCGTCGAGTTCGACACCAGTGTGTTCGACACCGCCGGGATCGAGTCGCTGATCGAACGGTTCCAGCGGGTGTTGGGGGCCATGACCGCCGACTCGAGCCAGCGGCTCTCGGCGATGAATGTGCTGGACGGCGACGAGCGCGCCCGCCTCGACGAGTGGGGCAACCGGGCGGTGTTGACCGCGCCGGTGCGGGCGACGGCGTCGATCCCGGCGTTGTTCGCCAAGCAGGTGGCCCGCGTTCCCGAGGCGGTGGCGCTGACGTTCGAGGGCCGCTCGATGACCTATCGCGAGCTCGACGAGGCGGCCAACCGGTTGGCCCACCTGCTCGCCGAGCATGGCGCGCGCCCGGGCGAAAGCGTCGCCCTGCTGTTCTCCCGGTCGGCCGAGGCGATCGTGTCGATCCTGGCCGTGCTCAAGACCGGGGCGGCCTACCTGCCGATCGACCCGGCGGTCCCGGCGGCGCGGATCGAGTTCGTGCTCGGCGACGCCGCGCCGGTCGCCGCGGTCACGACCGCCGACTTGCGGTCGCGGCTGGCGGGTTCCGACCTGCTGGTCATCGACGTCGACGACCCGTCGGTGGGCGCCCAGCCCGCCACGCCGTTGCCGGCGCCGTCGCCCCAGGACGTCGCGTACTTGATCTACACGTCCGGCACCACGGGTGTCCCGAAGGGCGTGGCGGTGACCCACCACAACGCCACCCAGCTGCTGGAGAAACTGCACGCCGACCTGCCGGACCCGGGCGTCTGGGCGCAGTGGCACTCCCTGGTCTTCGACGTCTCGGTCCACGAGATCTTCGGCGCGCTGTTGCACGGCGGGCGGCTGGTTGTGGTGCCCGAGTCCGTCGCCGGCTCCCCGAAGGACCTGCACGCCTTGCTGGTCGCGGAGAACGTGACGGTGCTCAGCCAGACCCCGTCGGCGGTGGGGATGCTCTCCCCGGAGGGGCTGGAATCGACCGCCCTGGTGGTGGCCGGTGAGGCCTGCCCGCCGGAGGTGGTGGACCGCTGGGCCCCGGGCCGCGTGATGATCAACGCCTACGGCCCCACCGAAGGCACGGTGTACGCGGCCATGAGCGCGCCGCTGAACGCGGACACGGGAGCCCCGATCGGCGCCCCGGTGCCGGGGGCCGCGCTGTTCGTGCTGGACAAGTGGCTGCGCCCGGCCCCGCAGGGCGTCGTCGGTGAGCTGTACATCGCCGGCCGCGGTGTGGCCGCCGGCTATGCGCGACGCGCGGGCCTGACGGCCTCACGGTTTGTGGCGTGCCCGTTCGGGGCGCCCGGACAACGGATGTATCGCACCGGCGACCTGGTGCGCTGGGGCGCCGACGGGCAGCTGCAGTACCTGGGCCGCGTCGACGAACAGGTCAAGATCCGCGGCTACCGCATCGAGCTCGGCGAAATCCAGGCCGCCCTGGCCGGTTTGGACGGGGTGGAGCAGGCGGCGGTGATAGCCCGCGAGGACCGGCCGGGCGACAAGCGGCTGGTGGGCTACATCACCGGCACCGCCGATCCGGCCGAGATCCGGGCCCAGTTGGGCGAGCGGCTGCCGGGCTACATGGTGCCCGTCGCGATCGTGGTGCTGGACGCGCTGCCGCTGACGGTCAACGGCAAGCTCGACAAGCGGGCCCTGCCCGCCCCCGAGTACCAGAAGACCGGCGGGGAATACCGGGCCCCGGCCACCCCGCTGGAAGAGACTCTGGCCGACATCTTCGCTGAAGTCCTTGGGCTGCAGCGGGTTTCGGTCGAGGACTCCTTCTTCGACCTCGGCGGCGACTCGCTCTCCGCGATGCGGGTGATCGCCGAGATCAACACGGCCCTCGACGCCAACCTCTCGGTGCGCACCCTGTTCGAGGCGCCATCGGTGCGACGCCTCGGCCAACGGGCGGAGCGCGATGCCAGCGGTGCGGACGAAGACGAGGGTGGCGCGGCCAGCTTCGCCTCGGTGCACGGCCGCGACGCGACCCAGGTGTACGCGAGTGATCTGACGTTGGACAAGTTCATCGATGCGGCGACGCTGAGCGCCGCGCCGTCGTTGCCGGGCCCGAGTTCGGAGGTGCGGACGGTCCTGTTGACCGGGGCGACGGGCTTTTTGGGGCGTTATCTGGTGCTGCAGTGGCTCGAGCAGCTCGAGCTGGTCGAGGGCAAATTGATCTGCCTGGTGCGGGCCGGTTCGGACGAGGAGGCGCGGCAGCGGCTGGAGAAGACCTTCGACAGCGGTGACCCGAAGCTGTTGCGGTACTTCCAGGAGCTGGCCGCCGATCACCTCGAGGTGGTGGCCGGCGACAAGGGCGCGGCGAACCTGGGCCTGGACGAGCAGACGTGGCAGCGGTTGGCCGACACCGTCGATCTGATCGTGGATTCGGCGGCTCTGGTCAACGGCGTGCTGCCCTACAGCGAGCTGTTCGGTCCCAACGTCGCCGGCACCGCCGAACTCATCCGAGTGGCGCTGACGACCAAGCTGAAGCCGTACGCCTATGTGTCGACCTCCGACGTGGGCCGCCAGATCGACCCCGCGGTGTTCACCGAGGACGCCGACATCCGGGTCATCAGCCCCATCCGCAAGATCGACGGCAGCTACGCCAACGGCTACGGCAACAGCAAGTGGGCCGGCGAGGTGCTGCTGCGGGAAGCCCACGACCTGTGCGGGCTGCCGGTCTCGGTGTTCCGATCCGACATGATCCTGTCCGACACCAGCTACGCCGGCCAGTTCAACCTGTCGGACATGTTCACCCGGATGGTGCTGAGCCTGGTCGCGACCGGCGTCGCGCCGCGCTCGTTCTATCAGCTGGATGCCGAGGGTAATCGGCAACGTGCGCACTTCGACGCGCTGCCGGTGGAGTTCGTGGCCGAGGCGATCACCACGCTGGGCACCCAGGTGGTGGAGGGGTTCGAGACGTATCACGTGATGAACCCCCACGACGACGGCATCGGCATCGACGAGTACGTCGACTGGCTGATCGAGGCCGGTTACCCGATCGAGCGGGTCGACGACTTCGGCGAGTGGCTGCAACGGTTCGAGGCCGCGCTGCGCGAGTTGCCGGAGCACCAGCGCAAGCACTCGGTACTGCAGATGCTGCAGGTCCCGGGCTACAACCAGCTGCAAGCGCCAGAGCCGGCCAGCGGGTCGTTCGCCCCGACCGACCGGTTCCGCGCGGCGGTGCAGGAAGCCAAGATCGGCGCCGACAACGACATCCCGCACGTCTCGCCGCCGGTGATCGTCAAGTACGTCACCGACCTGCAGCTGCTGGGCCTGCTCTAACACGCACGCGGATTCGGGGCGGTCTCGAGGGACCGTCCCGAATCGCGTAGTCGGTTTCACTGCCCAAAACATTCTTCGCGTATCTTTTGCGATCGGTTACAGGAGTCACTGACAGGTTGCTGGGACTTTTTCAAAACATCTAGCGCAACCATCCCGCCGTCGATTAACCTTTCGGACTGTTGCACTTATGTTGACTAAGTTGACGGAGATACTGTGCGCGTCGGCCCGTTCGATGACGACATCGGCAGCTCTGCCTTACTAGCGGCGACGAGTGGCAACAGCGGCGAGGATCCGCCACGGACCGCGCCGGGTGTATCTAGCGGAACCGAACAGGCATTGCGGAGGAGTTCGGTCGAGCGGCCGTCAACCGGGGGTTTTCAAGGGTGAGCCCTATGGTTGGGAAGTTGGATGGAGCTTGGTGACCGAGCACTTCCGCTTACTCGCGGACAACTAGACATCTGGCTGGCCCACGAGACGGGCCACTCCGGCACGGAATGGCAGATCGGACTCTTTGTCACGATCGACGGCAGGGTTCAACGTGATGCCCTGAAGTGGGCGATCCGCCAGGCCATCGAAGAAGCCGAACCCACCCGGGCCTCTTTCGTCGAGGCGGATGGCCAGGTCTTCCAACGGGCGGTCGACTATCCGGACGTCGAACTGGCCTTCCATGACCTGACCGCATCGCGCGACGCCGTCGACGAAGCCAGGCGGATGGCGCTGTCGATCCAGCGGACGCCCATGCCGCTCTCTGGCCCGCTGTTCCGATTCGCCCTCTTCCAGACCCGTGCCGACGAATTCCACCTGTTCGCCTGCTGCCACCACATCGTCATCGACGGAACCGGTGTCGCGCTCGTCGGGCACCGCATCGCCTCCATCTACTCGGCCATCGTCTCCGCCGCCCCCATCCCGCCGGCCGTCTTCGGCTCACTGCGGGATCTGGTCGACTGCGAGGCGAAGTACGAAGTGTCCGGCGACTACCGCAACGACGAGGCCTACTGGGCTCAGCACCTCCCCGCGGACGACGCCGGCTCACATCGCGCGCTGCCCACAGGGGAACGGGACCCATGGCCGTCCGCGCCGGTCGCGTTGGACTCGGGCATCCTGCGCCGGGTCAACAAAATGTCTGAGGTGTGGGGCGTGTCCCAAACGTCGGTCATCACCGCCGCATGCGCGCTGTTGGTGCGCGGCTGGGGCGGACACGGCCAAGAGGTGGTCCTCGACTTCCCGGTCAACAGGCGCGTGCTTCCCGAGTCGAAAACCCTCCCCGGCATGGTGGCCGGCGTGGTGCCGCTGGTGTTGCGCGTCGCGCCACAGCTCAGCGTCACCGAGTTCTGCCGGCACGTCGACGCCAGCATTAGGGAAGCCGTTGAGCACCAACGGTTTCCGGTGCAAGCCCTGGAGCGCAAAGCCCGTGGGCCGGCGGGGCCGGCCGAGCGGGTCAGCGTCAATTTCATCCCGTCGGCATTCACCCTGCCGTTCGGGGGTGTCACCGCCTCCGCGTCGTACACCAATTCCGGCCAGGCGAGTGGCTTCGGTTTGATCTTTTCCACCGACGGTGACCGGCTTTTCCTCAGCACGGCGGGCGCGTGGGGGCCGTTCTCCCGCCTCGACGCCGAACAGCTGGCGGAAAGCCTGCAGCGCGTGTTGGTGGCGTTGACGGCGGACGCGACGCGGCGGTTGCTGACCATCGATGTGCTCGACGACGCCGAGCATGATCGGCTGGCCGCCCTGGGCAATCGGGACGTGTTGGGCCGGTCCGTGGTTTTCGGGGCGTCGATTCCGGAGTTGTTTGCGGTTCAGGCGGGTCGCGTGCCCGGAGCCGTGGCGGTGTCGTGCGGGGAGCGGTCGTGGTCGTATCGAGAGGTCGATGAGGCGTCGAATCGGTTGGCGCGCCGGCTTATTGAGACGGGTGTGCGCCGGGGGGCCTGCGTGGGACTGGTGGTGGAGCGCTCGGGGGAGGCCGTGATCGCGGTCCTGGGGGTGCTCAAGGCGGGGGCCGCGTACGTGCCGATCGATCCCGGGTCGCCGGTGGGGCGGGTGGAGTTCATGCTCGCCGACGCCGCGCCGGCGGCGGTGGTCGTGTCAGCCGGGTTGCGGTCGCTGTTGGGTGGGTTTTCCGGGTCGGTGATCGACCTTGACGATCCGGCGATCGAGGAGCAGTCGGGTGCCGCGGTGGTGGGGCCGGGCGCCGATGACGTGGCGCACGTGATCTATACGTCGGGTACGACGGGGGTCCCCAAGGGCGTTGCGGTGACTCATCGCAATGTCACGCAATTGTTCGAGGCGTTGGCCGGTGATGGGTTGCTGGCTACGGGACACGTGTGGTCGCAGTGTCATTCGTTGGCTTTCGACTTTTCGGTGTGGGAGATCTGGGGCGCGCTGTTGCATGGGGGGCACCTGGTGGTGGTGCCCGATGCGGTGGTCCGGTGCGCGGACGACCTGCAGGCGTTGGTGATTGGCGAGCGGGTGTCCGTGTTGACGCAGACGCCGTCCGCGGCGGGGGCGCTGTCGCCGCAGGGGGTGGGTGCGGCGTTGGTGGTGGGAGCCGAAGCGTGCCCGGCGGCGGTGGTGGACCGATGGGCGCCGGGGCGAGTCATGGTCAATGTGTATGGGCCCACGGAGACCACGATGTGGGCGGCCAAGAGCGCACCGCTGGTGGCGGGCTCGGGGGCGCCGGCGATCGGGTCCCCGGTGGCCGGCGCGGCGTTTTTCGTGCTGGACGGGTGGTTACGCCCGGTGCCGGCCGGCGCCCTCGGCGAGCTGTACGTGGCCGGGGCCGGGGTGGGTGTGGGCTATGTGGGCCGGGCGGGGCTGACCGGGTCGCGGTTTGTGGCGTGCCCGTTCGGTGCGCCCGGGCAACGGATGTATCGCACCGGGGATTTGGTGTGGTGGGGCCCCGATGGGCAGCTGCGGTATGTGGGTCGGACCGACGAGCAGGTCAAAGTACGCGGGTACCGCATCGAGTTGGGGGAAATCCACACGGCGCTAACAGCTTTGGAGGGGGTCGAACAGGCGGCGGTGATCGCCCGTGAGGACCGCCCCGGCGACAGGCGGCTGGTCGCCTACCTCACCGGCAGCGCTGACCCGGCCGCGGTACGCGCCGCACTGGCCGAGCGCCTCCCGGACTACATGATTCCGGCCGCGATCGTCCCGTTGGCGTCCCTGCCCCTTACCCTCAACGGCAAGCTCGACACCCACGCCCTGCCGCCGCCCGACTACCTCGGGCACGGCTACCGCGCCCCGGCCACGCTCACCGAAGAGCTCCTCGCCGGGATCTACGCCAAGGTTCTGGGCCTTGGCAGGGTCGGGGCCGACGACTCCTTCTTCGATCTGGGCGGGGATTCGCTGTCGGCCATGCGTCTGGTCGCCGCGGTCAATTCCAGCCTGGATGGCAACCTTTCGGTGCGGGCCTTGTTCGAGACGCCGACGATTCGCCTGCTGGCGCCCCGCCTGCATCAGGGGGAGGGCCGGTTACCTCGGGTGCAGGCCGGTGTGCGCCCCGCGGTGGTGCCGTTGTCGTTCGCCCAGTCGCGGTTGTGGTTCCTCGATCAATTGCACGGGTCGTCGCCGGTGCACAACATGGCGGTGGCGTTGCGCTTGCGCGGACGCCTGGATGCCGGCGTGCTCGGGATGGCGCTGGCCGACGTGGTGGCGCGGCATGAGAGCCTGCGCACCGTCTTCACCGCGCCCGACGGCATCCCGCGGCAAGTGGTCGTCCCCGTGGGGCAATTCGACTTCGGTTGGCAAGTCGTGGACGCCAGTGGGTGGCCGGCCGGCCGGCTGGCCGAGGCCGTCGAGGCCGCGGCGCGGTATTCGTTCGATTTGGCGGTCGAGATTCCGTTGCGGGCGACGCTCTTTCGGGTGGGCGAGCGTGAGCATGTGTTGGTGGCGGTGGCTCATCATATTGCTGCCGATGGGTGGTCGATCACGCCGTTGGTGCGTGATCTGGGGGTGGCGTATGCCAGCCGGTGTGCCGGTGAGGCGCCGGGGTGGGCTGAATTGCCGGTCCAGTACGTCGATTACACGCTGTGGCAACGCGCCCAGTTCGGCGACCTCGATGACCCGCATAGTGCGATCACCGCGCAGCTGACGTACTGGCTGGATGCGTTGGCGGGGATGCCGGAGCGCCTGGAATTGCCTACCGATCGCGCTTATCCGGTGGTGGCCGATTACCAAGGTGCGCGGGTGGCGGTGGAGTGGCCCGCGGAGTTGCAACAACGAGTGAGTGAGGTGGCCGGTGAGCACAATGCGACCAGTTTCATGGTGGTGCAGGCCGCGCTGGCGGTCCTATTGGCCAAGCTGGGTGCGACCTCGGATGTGGCGGTGGGTTTTCCGATCGCCGGGCGTCGTGATCCCGCGCTTGATGAGTTGGTCGGATTCTTCGTCAACACGTTGGTCTTGCGCACCGATTTGGGTGGAAATCCGACCGTGGCTGAGGTCTTCGCCCAGGTCCGCCAGCGCAGCCTGGCCGCATACGAACACCAAGACCTGCCCTTCGAAGTCCTCGTCGAACGGCTGCACCCGGCCCGCAGCCTCACCCACCACCCCCTGATCCAGGTCGTCCTCGCCTGGCAGAACTTGCCCTGGCAGCACAGCGGCCCCGCCGCCGGGCTGGCTTTGGGAGACGTGCAGGCCACCCCGGTGCCGTTGGATACCCAAGTCGCCCGGATGGATTTGGTGTTCTCGCTTGCCGAGCGCTGGACGGAGGATGGTCGGCCGGCGGGGATCGGTGGGGCGGTGGAGTTTCGCACTGATGTGTTCAACAGCGCCCGGGTGGAGGGGTTGGTCGAGCAGTTGCGTCGGGTGCTGGTGGCGATGACGTGTGATCCGGCGCGGTTGTTGTCGTCGATTGAGGTGCTCGATGACGGCGAGCGTGCCCGTCTTGGGGTGGTCGGTAATCGGGCGGTGTTGGGTGGGCCGGTGCCGGTGGGGGTGTCGATTCCGGAGTTGTTCGCCGCGCAGGTGGTGCGTGGTCCCGAGGCGGTGGCGATCAGTTTTGGGGAGCGTTCGTGGACGTATCGGGAGGTCGATGAGTCGTCGAATCGGTTGGCGCGCCTGCTCGTTGAGTACGGTGCCGGTCCGGGGGAGTGTGTGGCGCTGGTGGCCGAGCGCTGCGCGGAGGCGGTCGTGGCGATCCTGGCGGTGCTCAAGACCGGGGCGGCCTACCTGCCCATCGATCCGGGCCTGCCCACCGCGCGAATCGAATTCATGCTCACCGACGCCATACCGGTCGCCGCGATCGTCACCCCCGAACTGCGGTCGCGGCTCGACGGAACCGACCTGGCCGTCATCGATATCGGCGACCCCGCCGTCCAGACTCGAACCAGCGACGCGCTGCCCGCGCCGTCACCGGACGACATCGCCTACATCATCTACACCTCCGGCACCACCGGCGCGCCCAAGGGGGTGGCCGTAGCGCACCGCAACGCCACCCAATTGCTCGAGTCCGTCAATGGCGAGCTGGCGCTCGGGCGGGTCTGGTCGCAATGCCACTCGTTGGCGTTCGACTTCTCGGTGTGGGAGATCTTCGGGTCGCTGCTGCGCGGTGCCCGGCTGGTGATCGTGCCCGACGCCGTCGTGCGCTCACCAGAAGACCTGCACGCCATGCTGATTCGCGAACAGGTCAGCGTGCTGAGCCAGACGCCCTCGGCGTTCTATGCGCTCGCGCCCGAGCTGGGCCGGCAGTTGAAGCTGCGGACCGTGGTGTTCGGCGGCGAGGCGCTGGAACCGCAGCGGCTGGGTAAGTGGTTGCGCAACCGGCCGGGGCTGCCGCGGCTGATCAACATGTATGGCATCACCGAGACCACGGTGCACGCCTCGTTCCGCAGGATCGTCGACGGCGACGTCGACGGCGACGCCAGCCCCATCGGTGTGCCGTTGGCGCACCTGGGTTTCTTCGTGCTGGATGCGTGGCTTAATCCGGTGCCGGTGGGTGTGGTGGGTGAGTTGTATGTGGCCGGGCGTGGGGTGGCGTGTGGGTATGTGGGCCGGTCGGGGTTGACGGGGTCGCGGTTTGTGGCGTGTCCGTTTGGTGGGGTCGGGTCGCGCATGTATCGCACGGGGGATTTGGTGCGTTGGGGTGCCGATGGGCAGTTGCGGTATGTGGGGCGCGCTGATGAGCAGGTCAAGGTGCGGGGGTATCGCATCGAGTTGGGTGAGATCCGTGCGGCGCTTGGCGGTGTGCGGGGGGTGGGGCAGGCGGTGGTGGTGGTGCGTGAGGACCGCCCGGGTGACAAGCGTTTGATCGCCTATGTCACCGGGGCCGCGGACCCGGCCGCCGTTCGTGCGCAGTTGGCCGATCGGTTGCCGCCCTATATGGTCCCGGCCGCGGTCGTCGCGCTCGAGGAACTGCCGTTGACCCTCAACGGCAAACTCGACACCCGCGCCCTGCCCCCACCCGACTACCAAGAAGGTGGCGAATACCGGCCCCCGGCCACTCCAGTCGAGGAGATCCTCTCCGACATCTACGCCCGGGTGCTGGGCCTGGAGCGCGTCGGGGTCGAGGAGTCGTTCTTCGACCTCGGCGGGGACTCGTTGTCGGCCATGCGTTTGGTGGCTGCGATCACTACCGGCTTGGACGCCCACCTCGAAGTGCGAACCCTGTTCGAGGCGCCCACCATTCGCCAGCTGGCGCCGCGGCTCAGGGCGGGTGGGGGCCGGCCCGCCCGGGTGGTGCCCGGGGTGCGGCCGGCGGTGGTGCCGTTGTCGTTCGCTCAGAACCGGTTGTGGTTCACCGATCAGTTGCAGGGGCCGTCACCGGTTTACAACATGGCCGCGGCGATGCAGCTCGACGGGCGCCTGGATGTCGAGGCGCTCGGGGCGGCGCTCGGCGATGTGGTGGCCCGCCACGAGAGCCTGCGCACGGTGTTCGCCGCACCGGAGGGAACACCGAGGCAGGTGGTCGTCCCCGCCGAGCGTGCCGACTTCGGATGGCGGGTGGTGGACGCCAGCGCGTGGTCGGCGAGCCGTCTCGACGCGGCCGTCGAGGCCGCGGCGCACCACACATTCGATCTGGCCACCGAAGTCCCCTTGCGTGCAAAGCTTTTCAGAGTCGGGCCGGACCGACACGTACTGGTGGCCGCCGTCCACCACATCGCCGCCGATGGGTCCTCGCTGGCCCCGCTGGTGCGTGACCTCGGGATGGCGTATGCCAGCCGGTGTTCGGGTGAAGCGCCGGCGTGGGCGCCGCTGCCGGTGCAGTACGTCGATTACACGCTGTGGCAGCGGGCCAGCCTGGGTGAACTCGACGATCCGGACAGCCCCGTCGGCTGCCAGCTGCGCTACTGGCAACAGGCCTTGGCCGAGATGCCCGGGCATCTTCGGCTACCGACCGACAGGCCCTACCCTCCGGTGGCCGACTATCGCGGGTCGAGCGTGGCCGTGGAGTGGCCGGCTGAGTTGCAGCAACGGGTGCGCGAGACTGCTCGCCAGCACAATGCGACGAGCTTCATGGTGATCCAGGCCGCCCTGGCGGTGCTGCTGGCCAAAGTCAGCGCGACCGCGGATGTCGCGGTGGGCTTTCCGATCTCCGGCCGGCGCGATCCGGCGCTCGACGACCTGGTGGGCCTCTTCGTCAACACGTTGGTGCTCCGAGTCGATCTGACCGGAAACCCCACTCTCGCAGAGGTATTGGCACAGGTGCGGCGGCGCAGCCTCGCGGCCTACGAGCACCAGGACGTGCCCTTCGAAGTCCTGGTGGAGCGGCTCAACCCCACGCGCAGCCTCACCCACCATCCGCTGGTGCAGGTCATGTTGACCTGGCAGAACAACAGCCCCGCCGGACCGAGCCTGGGCGACCTGCACGTGACGTCGCTGCCCCTGAACATGCGGACGGCCCGCATGGATCTGGTGTTCTCGCTGGCCGAACGCTGGACCGACGACGGGCAGCCCGCCGGCATCGGTGGGGCGGTGGAGTTCCGCACCGACGTGTTCGACGCCGGCACCGTCGAGACGCTGATCGAGCGGCTGCAGCGGGTGTTGGCTTCGCTGACGACCGATACGGCCCGGCCCCTGTCTGCCGTTGACGTGCTCGACGAGCCCGAGCATGCCCGCCTGCGCGCCCTCGGCAACCAGGACGAACTCGGTCGGCCCGCGCAGGCGCCGGTGTCGATTCCGGTGTTGTTTGCCGAGCAGGTGGCGCGTTCGCGTGGGGCGGTGGCGGTTACCTGTGGGGGTTGGTCGTTGTCGTATGGGGAGTTGGATGAGGCGTCGAGTCGGTTGGCGCAGTGGTTGATCGGTGTGGGTGCGGGGCCGGGTAGCGCTGTGGCGGTGGTGTTTGGGCGCTCGGTTGAGGCGATTGTGGCGATTGTGGGGGTGCTCAAGTCGGGGGCGGCGTATTTGCCGATCGATGCGGGGTTGCCGGCGGGGCGGGTGGAGTTCATGCTGGCCGACACCGGCCCGGTCGCGGTGGTGAGTACCGGCGCGCTGGTCGAGAGGCTGGCCGGGTATGGCCTGCCGGTGTTGGATGTGGCCGATCCGGTGCTGCAGCGTCAGCCGGTCACCGCGCCCCCGCCCCCGGGACCTGATGACGTGGCGCATGTGATCTACACGTCGGGGACCACGGGGACGCCCAAGGCGGTGGCGGTCAGTCACGCGAATGTGACGCGGTTGTTCGACGCGGCGGTGGTGGGGGTGGCGTTGACGGGCGCGCAGGTGTGGAGCCAGTTCCATTCGTATGCGTTTGATTTCTCGGTGTGGGAGATCTGGGGTGCGTTGTTGCATGGGGGGCGGTTGGTGGTGGTGCCCGAGGCGGTGGCCCGCTCGCCCAAGGACTTCCATGCGCTGTTGGTCGCCGAGCGGGTGACGGTGTTGAGTCAGACCCCGGCGGCGGTGCGGATGCTCTCCCCGCAGGGGTTGGAGGGTGTGGCGTTGGTGGTCGGGGCCGAGCCGGTGCCCGCGGAGGTGGTGGACCGCTGGGCGCCGGGGCGGGTGATGGTCAATGTGTACGGGCCGACCGAGACCACGATCTTGGCCACCGCCAGTGCGCCGTTGGTGGCGGGCTCGGGGGCGCCGCCGATCGGGTCGGCGGTGCCCGGGGCGGGGTTGTTCGTGCTGGACGGGTGGTTGCGGCCGGTGCCGGCCGGGGTGGTCGGGGAGTTGTATGTGGCCGGTCGCGGGGTCGGGTTGGGCTATGTGGGCCGGGCGGGGTTGAGCGCGTCGCGGTTTGTGGCGTGCCCGTTCGGGGCGCCCGGGCAGCGGATGTATCGCACCGGGGATTTGGTGTGCTGGGGCCCCGACGGGCAGCTGCGGTATGTGGGGCGCGCCGATGAGCAGGTCAAGATCCGCGGCTATCGCATCGAGGTCGGCGAGATCCGCTCGGCGCTGGCCGCCCTCGACGGTGTCGAGGATGCGGTGGTGATCGTGCGCGAGGACCGCCCCGGCGACAGGCGGCTGGTCGGCTACCTCACCGGCACCGCCGACCCCGCGCAGGTGCGCGCCGCGCTGGCCGAACGCCTACCCGGCTACATGATCCCGGCCGCCCTGGTCACCCTCGACGACCTGCCCACCACCCTCAACGGCAAACTCGACACCCGCGCCCTGCCCCCACCCGAATACACCCACACCGGCTACCACGCCCCAACCAGCGCGGTCGAAGAAATCGTCGCCGGCATCTACGCACAAGTCTTGGGCCTCAAACGCGTCGGAGTGGACGACTCGTTCTTCGACCTCGGCGGCGACTCACTCTCGGCCATGCGAGTGATCGCGGCCATCAATAGCGGCTTCGCTACCGCCCTTTCGGTGCGCGCTCTGTTCGAGGCGCCCACGGTGGCGCAGCTGGCACCCCGCATCGGCGGCGGCGGAGGCGGCCTCGCGCCGCTGGTGGCCGGCGAACGACCCGCAACGGTGCCGCTGTCCTTCGCCCAGAGCCGGTTGTGGTTCCTCGACCAATTGCACGGCCCCTCACCGATCTACAACATGGCCGCAGCCCTGCGGCTGGTCGGGACGCTGGACGCCGACGCATTGCGTGCCGCGCTGGACGACGTGGTGACCCGCCACGAGAGCTTGCGCACGATCTTTGTCGCGCCCGAGGGAACACCCCAACAGGTCGTGCTGCCGCCCACCCAGACCCGCCTCAGATGGGACGTGGTGAACACCGACGGATGGTCGGCGAGCCGACTAGAGGCGGCCGTGGAGGCCGCGGCGCGGTATTCGTTCGATTTGGCGGTTGAGATTCCGTTGCGGGCGACGCTCTTTCGGGTGGGCGAGCGTGAGCATGTGTTGGTGGCGGTGGCTCATCATATTGCTGCCGATGGGTGGTCGATCACGCCGTTGGTGCGTGATCTGGGGGTGGCGTATGCCAGCCGGTGTGCCGGTGAGGCGCCGGGGTGGGCTGAATTGCCGGTCCAGTACGTCGATTACACGCTGTGGCAACGCGCCCAGTTCGGCGACCTCGATGACCCGCATAGTGCGATCGCCGCGCAGCTGGCGTATTGGCAGGATGTGCTGGCGGGGATGCCGGAGCGCCTGGAATTGCCGACGGACCGGCCGTATCCGGCGGTGGCCGATTACCGAGGTGCGCGGGTGGCGGTGGAGTGGCCCGCGGAGTTGCAACAACGAGTGAGTGAGGTTGCCGCTGGGCATAATGCGACCAGTTTCATGGTGGTGCAGGCCGCGCTGGCGGTTCTATTGGCCAAGCTGGGTGCGACTTCGGATGTGGCGGTGGGCTTTCCGATCGCCGGGCGCCGCGACCCCGCGCTCGACGACTTGGTCGGATTCTTCGTCAACACCCTGGTGCTGCGCACCGATGTGTCGGGGAACCCCACGGTCGCCGAGGTGTTGGCTCAGGTGCAACAGCGCAGCCTGGCCGCCTACGAACATCAGGACGTGCCCTTCGAAGCCCTCGTGGAGCGGCTGCACCCGGCCCGCAGCCTCAGCCACCACCCCCTGATCCAGGTCGTCCTCGCCTGGCAAAACGTCGACTTCGCCGACCTGACCCTCGGCGATCTGCAGGTCACCCCGTTGTCTACCGACACCCGAAGCGCCCGGATGGATTTGGTGTTCTCGCTTGCCGAGCGCTGGACGGAGGATGGTCGGCCGGCGGGGATCGGTGGGGCGGTGGAGTTTCGCACCGATGTGTTCAACAGCGCCCGGGTGGAGGGGTTGGTCGAGCAGTTGCGTCGGGTGCTGGTGGCGATGACGTGTGATCCGGCGCGGTTGTTGTCGTCGATTGAGGTGCTCGATGACGGCGAGCGTGCCCGTCTTGGGGTGGTCGGTAATCGGGCGGTGTTGGGTGGGCCGGTGCCGGTGGGGGTGTCGATTCCGGAGTTGTTCGCCGCGCAGGTGGTGCGTGGTCCCGAGGCGGTGGCGATCAGTTTTGGGGAGCGTTCGTGGACGTATCGGGAGGTCGATGAGTCGTCGAATCGGTTGGCGCGCCTGCTCGTTGAGTACGGTGCCGGTCCGGGGGAGTGTGTGGCGCTGGTGGCCGAGCGCTGCGCGGAGGCGGTCGTGGCGATCCTGGCGGTGCTCAAGACCGGGGCGGCCTACCTGCCCATCGATCCGGGCCTGCCCACCGCGCGAATCGAATTCATGCTCGCCGACGCCATACCGGTCGCCGCGATCGTCACCCCCGAACTGCGGTCGCGGCTCGACGGCACCGACCTGGCCGTCATCGACTTCGACGACCCCGAAATCGCAACCCAATCCCGCAGCGCGCCACCGGTCCCCGACCCCGAGAACATCGCCTACATCATCTACACCTCCGGCACGACCGGAGTTCCCAAAGGCGTGGCCGTCACCCATCACAACGTCACCCAACTGCTCGAATCGGTGGACGGTGAGCTCGAACTCGGATACGTCTGGTCGCAGTGCCACTCGTTGGCGTTCGACTTCTCGGTGTGGGAGATCTTCGGGTCGCTGCTGCGCGGTGCCCGGCTGGTGATCGTGCCCGACGCCGTCGTGCGCTCACCAGAAGACCTGCACGCCATGCTGATTCGCGAACAGGTCAGCGTGCTCAGCCACACCCCGTCCGCGGTGGCGGCGTTGTCGCCCCAGGGTCTGGAGTCGGCGGCGACGCTGGTGATGGGCGGCGAACCCTGTCCGCCCGAGGTGGTCGACCGATGGGCGACCGGACGCGTGATGGTCAACCAATACGGTCCGACCGAGACCACGATGTACGCGGCGATGACCACACCGCTGACCGCGGGAACCGGGGCGCCCCCGATCGGATCCCCGGTGCCCGGAGCGGCGTTGGTCGTGTTGGATGCGTGGCTTAATCCGGTGCCGGTGGGTGTGGTGGGTGAGTTGTATGTGGCCGGGCGTGGGGTGGCGTGTGGGTATGTGGGCCGGTCGGGGTTGACGGGGTCGCGGTTTGTGGCGTGTCCGTTTGGTGGGGTCGGGTCGCGCATGTATCGCACGGGGGATTTGGTGCGTTGGGGTGCCGATGGGCAGTTGCGGTATGTGGGGCGCGCTGATGAGCAGGTCAAGGTGCGGGGGTATCGCATCGAGTTGGGCGAGATCCGTGCGGCGCTTGGCGGTGTGCGGGGGGTGGGGCAGGCGGTGGTGGTGGTGCGTGAGGACCGCCCGGGTGACAAGCGTTTGATCGCCTATGTCACCGGGGCCGCGGACCCGGCCGCCGTTCGTGCGCAGTTGGCCGATCGGTTGCCGCCCTACATGGTCCCGGCCGCGGTCGTCGCGCTCGAGGAACTGCCGTTGACCCTCAACGGCAAACTCGACACCCGCGCCCTGCCCCCACCCGACTACCAAAGCGCCGAACAGTATCGCGCTCCCGGCGACGCCGTCGAACAGATCCTGGCCGGCATTTACGCCCAGGTGCTCGGCGTCGAGCGCGTCGGCGCCGACGACTCCTTCTTCGACCTCGGCGGAGACAGCATCCTGTCGATGCAGGTGGTCGCCCGGGCCAGGGCGGCGGGTGTCCTGTTCCGCCCGCGCGACGTCTTCGTCGAGCAGACGGTGGCCCGGCTGGCCCGGGTGGCCGGCGTGGCCACCGAGGACGACGTGGTCGACGAGGGCATCGGCCCCGTCACCGCGACGCCGATCATGCGCTGGCTGCAGCAGGTCGACGGGCCGGTCGACGAGTTCAACCAGACCATGGTGGTGCGGGCGCCGGACGGGGTCACCCGCGACGACGTGGTGGTGCTGCTGCAGGCCTTGATCGACAGGCACCCGATGCTGCGGCTGCGTGTCGACGACGACGGTGCCGGCGGCTGGTCGCTGCAGGCGCCCGACCCCGGCACGGTCGACGCCCGCGGGTGCGTGCACACCGTCGACGCGTTGTCCGAAGCGGCGCTGGTGGCGGCGCGGTCGCGGTTGAACCCCGCCGCGGGGGTGATGCTGCGGGCGGTCTGGGCGGAGTCCACCGGCCGACTGGCGTTGATCGTCCACCACCTCGCCGTCGACGGGGTGTCATGGCGAATCCTGTTGGAAGATCTCAATATCGCATGGGCTCAGCAGCGCAGTGGCCAGCCCGTGGCGCTGCCCCCAGGCGGGACGTCGTTCGCCCGGTGGTCGGCGCTGCTGGCGGAGCACGCCCGCCGGCCGGCGGTCGTCGAGAAGGCGGAGGTCTGGCGGCGGGTGGCGGCGACGCCCGCCGCGTTGCCCGCGGTGCGCCCGTGTGCCGACACGTACGAGTCGGCCGAACACCTGTCGGTGTCACTGGATGCCGAAACCACTCGCATGTTGCTGGGGGCAGTGCCGGCGGCGTTTCACGCCGGTGTCCAGGACATTTTGGTGGTCGCCCTCGGGTTGGCGATCAACGAATTCCTGGGCACCGGCGCGCCGCTCTGCATCGACGTCGAGGGCCACGGTCGCGACGAACACGTGGGCCCGCACGTCGACCTGTCGCGCACCGTCGGGTGGTTCACCGCCAAATACCCGGTCGCCCTGAGCCTCGGCAGGCCGCGCTGGCCGAAGGTCGAGGCGGGCGCGGCCGAGCTGGGTGCGCTCGTCAAGGACGCCAAGGAACAGTTGCGCGCCGTCCCGGACGGGCTGACGTACGGGCTCCTGCGGTACCTGAATCCGGAAGTGGGCCTGGGCGATTCGGACCCGGCGATCGGGTTCAACTACCTGGGCCGGCTCGGCGGGGCGGGCGAGCTGCCGGACGAGCTGTGGCGGCTCGATCAGGACGGCCTGGCGTTGACCGGCGCGATGTCCGCGCTGCCGATCCCGCTGGGGCACCCGCTGGAACTGAACGCCGGCGCGATGGACACGACGAATGGCCCCCGCCTGCACGCCAATTGGACGTGGGCGCCGTCGGCGCTGCGGCGCGACCAAGTCGGCCGGCTCAGCCGATTGTGGTGTGAGGCCCTGGCCGGCATCTGCGCGCATGTGCGCAACGGCGGGGGCGGCCTGACCCCGTCGGACATCGCCCCCGCCCGGCTGAGCCAGCGCCAGATCGACGACCTCTGCCGACAGCACGCGATCGCCGACATATTGCCGCTGACGCCGCTGCAGCGAGGACTGCTCTTCCACACCAGCACCGGCGTGGACACCGGGGACGACGTGTACGCGGTGCAGCTCGACATCACCGTCTGCGGCCCCCTCGACCCGCAGCGCCTGGGCGAGTCGGTTCGCGCCGTGCTCACCCGGCATCCCAACCTGATGGCCCGGTTCTGCGACGAGTTCGACGAGCCGGTGCAGATCATCCCGGCCGACCCGGCCATGACGTGGCGCTACCTCCAGCTCGACGCCGATGACCCCGACCCGGACGAGCAGATCGAGCGGCTGTGCGCCGCCGAACGGTCCGCGGTGTGCGACGTGGCCGCCCGCCCGGCGTTCCGGGCCGCGCTGGTGCGCACCGCGAACCAGCGGCACCGCTTCGTGCTGACCGTCCACCACATCGTGATGGATGGCTGGTCGCTCCCGATCGTGCTGCAGGAGATCTTCGCCGGTTATTACCGAGAGCGACTGCCGCCGGCGGCGCCGTATCGCAACTACCTCACCTGGCTGGCGGACCGCGACGGGGCGGCCGCGCAAGCGGCCTGGCGCCAGGTGCTCGACGGCTTCGACAGCCCGACGTTGGTGCGCCCGGGCGGCCGGGCGGGGCGGCGGGGCGTCGCCACCTTCGCAGTGCCCGCGGACACCACGCGGGCCCTCGGCGGGCTGGCCCGTTCGTCGCACACCACGGTCAGCACCGTCCTGCAGGCGGCCTGGGGGCAGCTACTGACGTGGCTGACCGGCCAGGACGACGTGGTCTTCGGGGCCGTCGTGTCCGGCCGTCCGGCCGAGCTGAGCGGCGCCGAATCGATGGTGGGCCTGCTGATCAACACGGTTCCGGTGCGGGCCACCATCACCCGGACCACCACCGCCACCGGACTGCTCGACCAGCTGCGCCGGGCCCACAACCAGACCCTCGAGCACGAGCACCTGGCGCTGCCCGAAATCCACCGCGCCACCGGCCACGACCAGTTGTTCGACACGTTGTTCGTGTACGAGAACTACCCGATCGACACCGCCGCGTTGGCGGGCGCCCACGAAGTCAGCGTCACCGCCTTCAGCAGCCGCGAGTTCAACCACTATCCGCTCTCGGTGCAGGCCGTGCCGGGCGACGAGCTGGGCCTGCGGGTCGAATTCGACACCGACGTATTCGACGAGGCCGGCATCCAGGCGCTGATCGACCGGTTCCGCCGGGTGCTCGTGGGCATGGCCGCCGACCCCGCCCGCCCCCTGTCGACAATCGACGCCCTCGACGAGTCGGAACACGCCCACCTGGTCGCGTGGGGGAACCGGGCGGTACTGACCGAGCCGGTGACCGGGAAGTCGATTCCGGAGGCGTTCGCCACCCAGGTGGCCCGCACGCCGGAGGCGGTCGCGGTGACCTTCGAAGGCCGCTCCATGACGTATCGGGAGCTGGACGAGGCCGCGAACCGCTTGGCTTACCTGCTGGCTGCCCGCGGCGCCGGGCCCGGAGACTTTGTGGCACTGCTGTTTTCGCGGTCGGCCGAGGCGATCGTCGCGATCCTGGCCGTGCTCAAGGCCGGGGCGGCCTACCTGCCGATCGACCCCGGCCTGCCGGCGACGCGGATCGGGTTCATGATCGCCGACGCCACCCCGGTCGTGGCCGTCACCACGGCGGGCCTGAGCCCGCGTCTGCACGATTGCGACGTGCCGGTCATCGATGTCAACGATCCGGCGGTGCACACCCACCCCGCCACCGCGTTGACCGCGCCGGGCCCCGAGGACATCGCGTACCTGATCTACACGTCCGGCACCACGGGCGTCCCCAAGGGCGTCGCGGTCACCCACCACAACGTGACGCAGCTGATGACGTCGCTGCATGCACCCCTGCCCGCGGCGGGCTTCTGGTCGCAGTGCCACTCGCTGGCCTTCGACGTCTCGGTCCAGGAAATCTTCGGCGCGCTGCTGGGCGGTGGCCGACTGGTCGTGGTGCCCGAGCCGGTGGTACACGCACCAGAAGACCTGCGCGCCTTGCTGATTCGGGAACGGGTCAGCGTCCTGAGCCAAACCCCGTCCGAGGCGGGCGCGCTGTCGCCGGAGGGCCTGGACGCGGTGGCGTTGGTGATCGGCGGCGAGCCGTGCCCGCCCGAGCTGGTCGATCGGTGGGCGCCGGGCCGGGTGATGGTCAACGCCTACGGACCGACCGAGACCACCGTGGACGCGGCGATCAGCGCGCCGCTGACCGAGGGAGCCGGAGCACCGATCGGGCCACCGGTATCCGGTGCCGCGTTCGTGGTGCTGGACAGGTGGTTACGGCCGGTGCCGGCCGGGGTGGTCGGGGAGTTGTATGTGGCCGGTCGCGGTGTCGCGTGCGGGTACCTGGGCAGGTCCGGCTTGACGGCGTCGCGGTTCGTGGCGTGCCCGTTCGGTGTGGCCGGGACGCGCATGTACCGCACCGGGGACCTGGTGCGCTGGAACGCCGACGGGCAGCTGCGGTATGTCCGGCGCGCCGACGATCAGGTCAAGATCCGCGGTCATCGCATCGAACTGGGCGAAGTACATGCGGCGCTCACCAGCTTCGATGGCGTGGAGCAGGCGGCGGTGATCGCCCGCGAGGGCCGGTTGGTCGGCTACGTGACGGGGGCCGTCGACCCCGCAGCGATACGCGCCGCGCTCGCCGAGCGGTTGCCGGCCTACATGGTGCCCGCCGCGGTGCTCGAATTGGACGCGATCCCGTTGACGCTCAACGGCAAACTCGACAAGCGGGCCCTGCCGGCGCCGGAATACCACGACACCGAGTCCTACCGCGCCCCGGCGACCCCGGTCGAGGGGATCTTGGCCGAGATCTACGCTCGCGTGCTGGGATTGACCCGGGTGGGGGTCGAGGAATCCTTCTTCGACCTGGGGGGCGATTCACTGGCGGCCATGCGCCTGGTCGCCGCCGTCAACGCGGGCCTGGACGCGCACCTGTCGGTGCGCGCGGTGTTCGAGGCGCCCACCATTCGCGGGCTGGCGCCGCTGCTGGGTTCGGGCGGCGGTGGACCGACGCGCGTGGTGGCCGGCGCGCGGCCCGCGGTGCTGCCGTTGTCCTTCGCGCAGTCCCGGCTGTGGTTCATCGACCAGCTGCACGGGCCGTCGCCGGTCTACAACATGGCCGCGGCGCTGCGCCTGCGCGGGGACCTGGACACCGACGCGTTGGGCGCCGCGCTGGCCGATGTGGCGGCGCGCCACGAAAGCCTGCGCACCGTGTTCGTCGCGGCCGAGGGGACTCCCCGGCAGGTCGTGGTGCCGCCGGAGCGCGCCGAGATCGACGTGGTCGACGCGACCGGATGGTCACCGGCCCGGTTGAGCGAGGCCGTCGAGGCCGTGGCCGCGCATCCCTTTGACCTGGCCACCGAGATCCCCTTGCGGGCAAGGCTTTTCAGGGTCGCCCAGGGCGATCATGTGCTGGTGGCCGTGGTGCACCACATCGCCGCCGACGGCTGGTCGCTCACCCCGCTGGTGCGCGATCTCGGCGTGGCCTACGCCGGCCGGTGCGCGGGCCGGGCGCCGGGATGGGCGCCGCTGCCGGTGCAATACGCCGACTACACCCTGTGGCAGCGGGCCCAGCTCGGCGATCTCGACGATCCGGACAGCCCGATCGCCGGCCAGCTGCGCTACTGGCAGGACGCGCTGGCCGGGATGCCCGAGCGTCTGGACTTGCCCACGGACCGGCCCTACCCCGCGGTCGCCGACTACCGCGGGGCCAGTGTGGGCGTCGAGTGGCCGGCCCAGCTCCAGGACCGGGTGCGCGAGGTGGCGCGGGCGCACAATGCCACCAGTTTCATGGTGATCCAGGCCGCCCTGGCCGTGCTGCTCGCCAAACTCGCCGCGAGTTCGGATGTGGCCGTGGGCTTTCCGATCGCCGGGCGCAGCGACCCCGCCCTCGACGAGGTGGTCGGGTTCTTCGTCAACACCCTGGTGCTGCGGGTGGACCTGGCCGGGAATCCCACCGTCGCCGAGCTTCTGGCCCAGGTGCGGCGGCGCAGCCTGGCCGCCTACGAGCACCAGGACGTGCCGTTCGAGGTGCTCGTGGAGCGGCTCAACCCCACCCGCAGCCTGGGGCACCACCCACTCGTTCAGGTGATGCTGGCCTGGCAGAACAACGAGCCGGCCGACCTCGCTCTGGGCGATCTGCAGGTGACCCCGCTGCCGGTCGACACCCGCACGGCGCGCACGGATCTGTTGTTCTCGCTGGCCGAACGCTGGACCGGTGACGGCCGGCCCGCCGGGATCGGCGGGGCCGTCGAGTTCCGCACCGACGTGTTCGACACCGCCACCGTCGCAACGCTCGTCGCGCGCCTTGAGCGAGTGGTGGCCGCCATGACCACCGACCCCGCCCGCCGATTGTCGACGATCGACGTGCTCGACGAGGCCGAACACGCCCGCCTCGAGGTGATCGGCAACCACGCCGCGCTGAACCGGCCCGCCCCCCCGGCGAGGTCGATTCCCGACGCGTTCGCCGCCCGGGTGCACCGCGCGCCGGAGGCGGTGGCCGTCAGCTGCGGAGGCCGCTGCCTGACGTACCGCGAGGTCGACGACTCCGCGGATCGCCTGGCGCGCCGGCTCGTCGAGCGCGGCGCGGGCCCGGGGGAACGCGTCGCGCTGCTGATGCCCCGTTCGGCGGAGGCCGTCGTGGCGATCCTGGCGGTGCTCAAAACCGGGGCGGCCTACGTGCCGATCGATCCGGGGCTGCCGGCCGCGCGGATCGGCTTCGTGCTCACCGACGCCGCCCCGGCCGCCGTGCTCACCGTCGACGGCCTGCGGCCGCGGCTCGGCGGGTGCGGTGTGCCCGTCATCGGCGTCGACGATCCCGACCTGGACAGCCGCCCCGGCACGGCGCTTCCGGCCCCGTCACCCGAGGACATCGCCTACGTCATCTACACGTCCGGCACGACCGGTACGCCCAAGGGCGTCTCCGTCACCCACCGCAACGTCATCGAGCTGCTGGAGTCGCTGGACGCCGAGATGGAGCTGGGCCAGGTGTGGACGCTGTGCCACTCCCTGGCGTTCGACTACTCGGTGTGGGAGATGTTCGGCGCGCTGCTGCGCGGGGGCCGTCTGGTGGTGGTGCCCGAGGCGGTGGTCCGCTCCCCAGAAGATCTGCACGCCTTGCTGGTTCGTGAACGGGTCGACGTCCTGAGTCAGACGCCGTCGGCCTTCTACGGGCTGCAGACCGCCGACGCGCTCGCGCCCGACGTCGCCCAGCGACTCAAGCTGCGGACGCTGGTGTTCGGTGGTGAAGCGCTCGAACCCCGGCGGCTGGGTACATGGCTGCACAGCCACCCGGGACGTCCACGCATCATCAACATGTACGGCACCACCGAGACCACGGTGCACGCGTCGTTCCGCGAGATCGTCGACGGCGATGCCGACGGCGCCGCCAGCCCCATCGGAATTCCCTTGGCGCACCTCGCTTTCTTCGTGCTGGACAACTGGTTGCGGCCGGTGCCGGCCGGCGTGGTGGGCGAGCTGTACGTCGCCGGCGGCGGGTTGGCGTGCGGGTATCTGGGCCGGCCGGGCCTGACGGCGTCGCGGTTCGTGCCATGCCCATCGGGAGCGCCCGGACAACGTATGTACCGCACCGGGGATCTGGTGTGCTGGAGCGTCGACGGGCTGCGCTACGTCGGCCGCGCCGACGAGCAGGTCAAGATCCGCGGCTATCGCGTCGAGCCCGGCGAGATCCGCACGGCCCTCACCGATTTGGCCGGGGTGCGGCAGGCCGCGGTGATCGTCCGCGAGGACCGCCCCGGCGACAGGCGGCTGGTGGGCTACGTGACCGGCGACGCCCAGCCGGCCGCGCTCCGCGCCGCGCTCGCCGAGCGGCTGCCCGCCTACATGGTGCCGGCCGCGATCGTCGCCCTGGACGCAATCCCGTTGACCGCCAACGGCAAACTCGATACGCGCGCCCTGCCGGCGCCCGACTACCGCGACGCCGGCCGGTACCGCGCCCCCACGACCCCCACCGAAGAGATCCTGGCCGGCATCTACGCCCAGGTCCTGGGCGTCGACCGGGTCGGCGTCGACGACTCGTTCTTCGACCTGGGCGGCGATTCGCTCGCGGCCATGCGGCTGATCGCGGCCGTCAACACCGGCCTGAACGTCCACCTGGGCGTGCGGTCGCTGTTCGAGGCGCCCACGATTCACCGGTTGGCGCCGCGGCTCGGCAGCGACGGGGCGGGGCGCACACCGTTGGTGGCGATCGAGCGGCCCGCGGTGATCCCGTTGTCTTTCGCCCAATCCCGGTTATGGTTCCTCGACCAGTTGCAGGGGCCGTCGGCGGTGTACAACATGGCGGCGGCGCTGCGGCTGGACGGGCGCCTGGACGCCGACGCGTTCGCTGCCGCGCTGGGGGACGTGGTGGCCCGCCACGAAAGCCTGCGCACGGTCTTCATCGCGGCGGAGGGGACCCCGCAACAGGTCGTGGTGGCGCCCGAGCAGGCCGACGTCCGGTGTGACGTGGTCGACGCCACCGCCTGGCAGCCGGAGCGGCTGGCGGAGGCCGTCGAGTCGGTGGCGCATTACGCGTTCGACCTGGGCAACGAGATCCCCTTGCGCGCATGGCTTTTCCACACGGCGCGCGACGAGCACGTGTTGGTGGCGGTGCTGCACCATATCGCCGCCGACGGGTTGTCGCTGACCCCGCTGGTGCGTGACCTCGGCGTGGCCTACGCCGGCCGGTGCGCGGGCGAGGCCCCGGCGTGGGCGCCGTTGGCGGTGCAGTACGCCGATTACGCGCTCTGGCAGCGCGCGCATTTCGGCGACCCGGACGACCCGGACAGCCCCATCGCCGGGCAGCTTCGATTCTGGGAACACACCCTGGCCGGGATGCCCGACCGACTGGTGTTGCCCACCGATCGGCCCTACCCGCTGGTGGCCGATCACCGCGGGGCGACCGTCGGCGTGCGGTGGTCGGCCGAGCTGCAGCAGCGGGTGCGCGAGCTGGCGCGCGCGCACGACGCGACCAGTTTCATGGTCGTCCAGGCCGCCCTGGCGGTGCTGCTGTCGACGCTGAGCGGAAGCAGCGAGGTCGCCGTCGGCTTCCCGATCGCCGGCCGCCGCGACCCGTTGCTCGACGACGTGGTCGGCTTCTTCGTCAACACCCTGGTGCTGCGGACGGATCTGGGCGGCGACCCGACGGTCGCCCAGGTGCTGCGGCAGGTCCGCGGGCGCAGCCTGGCCGCCTACGAACACCAGGACGTCCCCTTCGAGCTGCTGGTGGAGCGGCTCCGCCCGGCCCGCAGCCTGAGCCATCACCCGCTGGTGCAGGTGATGTTGGCCTGGCAGAACAACGATCCCGGCGACGTGATCCTGGGTGATCTGCACGTCACCCCGCTGCCGGTGGACAGCCACACCGCCCGCATGGACCTGACCTTCTCGCTGGCCGAACACTGGGGCGAGGCCGGTGAACCCGCCGGGATCGGCGGGCAGGTCGAGTTCCGCACCGACGTGTTCGACGCCGGCACCATCGAAACGCTGATCAAACGCCTGCACCAGGTGCTGGTGGCCATCACCGCCGACGCAGGCCGGGCGTTGTCGTCGATCGACGTGCTCGACGACGACGAGCGCGCCCGCCTCGACGAGTGGGGTAACCGCGCGGTGTCCAGCCGGCCGGTGACCTGGCCGTCGATCCTCGAGGTGTTCGACGCGCAGGTGGACCGCGCCCCCGAAGCCGTGGCCGTCAGCTGCGGCGACCGCTCGATCACCTACCGGGAACTCAACCGCGCCGCGAACCGGTTGGCGCACTTGCTGATCGGCCACGGGGCCGGCCCGGGCGAATGTGTGGGCCTGCTCGTGGACCGCTCGGCGGAGGCGGTCGTGTCGATACTGGCGGTGCTCAAGGCCGGGGCGGCCTACCTGCCGATCGACCCGGGGCTGCCCGCGGCGCGGATCGCGTTCATCCTGACCGACGCCGCGCCCATCGCGGCGCTGACGACCGCCGACCACCGATCGCGGCTGGACGGCTTCGAGGGCGCGGTCGTCGACGTCGACGATCCCGCCCTCGACGCCCGGTCCGGCGGTCCGCCCCCGGCGATGCCGACGGCCGACGACATCGCCTACATCATCTACACGTCCGGCACCACCGGGACGCCCAAAGGCGTTGCGGTCAGCCATCGCAACGTCACGCAGCTGTTCGCCCCCCTCGACGCGCCCCTGCCGGCGGGGGGAGTGTGGTCGCAGAGCCATTCGCTGGTCTTCGACGTGTCGGTGTGGGAGATCTTCGGTGCGCTGCTGCACGGCGGGCGGGTGCTGGTGGTGCCCGACGCGACGGCCCGCTCCCCGAAAGACCTGCACGACCTGCTGAGCGCCGAAGACGTCAGCGTGCTCACCCAGACGCCGTCCGAGGCCGGGCTGCTCGCGGTGGAGGGCTTGGACTCGGCCGCCCTGGTGGTGGCCGGTGAGGCCTGCCCGCAGGAGGTGGTGGACCGGTGGGCGCCCGGGCGGACCATGCTCAACGTCTACGGTCCGACCGAGACCACGATGTGCGTCGCGATCAGCGCGCCGCTGGTGCCCGAGTCGGGAACACCGCCGATCGGTGCGCCGGTGCCGGGGGCGGCGCTGTTCGTGCTCGACGGGTGGCTGCGGCCGGTGGCCGCCGGGGTCATCGGGGAGCTGTATGTGGCCGGAGCGGGCCTGACGTATGGGTACGTGCGCCGGGCCGGCCTGACCGCGTCGCGGTTTGTGGCGTGCCCCTTCGGGGCGCCCGGACAGCGGATGTATCGCACCGGGGATGTGGTGTGTTGGGGCCCGGACGGGCAGCTGCGGTATCTGGGCCGCGCCGACGAACAGGTGAAGATCCGCGGGCACCGCGTCGAACTCGGCGAGGTCCGCGCCGCCCTGGCCGCACTGGACGGGGTGGAGCAGGCGGCGGTGATCGCGCGCGAGGACCGCCCCGGCGACAGGCGGCTGGTGGGGTACGTCACGGGCACCGCCGACCCGGCCGCCCTGCGCGTGGCCCTGGGCGATCGGTTGCCCTCCTATATGGTCCCGGTGGCGGTGGTGACGGTGGACGCGTTGCCGTTGACGGTCAACGGCAAACTCGACACCCGGGCGTTGCCGGCACCGGAGTACAACGACGGTGACCGCTACCGCCCGCCGGCCACACCGGTCGAGCAGACCCTGGCGGACATCTACGCCCAGGTGCTGGGGGTGGAGCGGGTTGGCGTCGAGGAGTCGTTCTTCGACCTCGGCGGCGACTCGCTGTCGGCGATGCGGCTGGTCGCCGCGATCCACACCACCCTGGGCATCCATCTGCCGGTGCGCGCCGTGTTCGACGCGCCGTCCGTGCGGAACTTGAGTCAGCAATTGGATTGGCACACCGGCGATTTCGAGGGCGCGCGCGGGACCGGTCCCAGCTTCGCCGCGGTGCACGGCCGCGACGCCACCGAGGTGTACGCCAGTGATCTGACGTTGGACAAGTTCATCGATGCCGCGACGCTGAGCGCCGCGCCGTCGTTGCCGGGCCCGAGTTCGGAGGTGCGGACGGTCCTGTTGACCGGGGCGACGGGCTTTTTGGGGCGTTATCTGGTGTTGCAGTGGCTCGAGCAGCTGGAGCTGGTCGAGGGCAGGCTGATCTGCCTGGTGCGGGCGGGCTCTGATGAGGAGGCGCGCCAGCGGCTGGAGAAGACCTTCGACAGCGGTGACCCGAAGTTGTTGCGGTACTTCCAGGAGCTGGCCGCCGATCACCTCGAGGTGGTGGCCGGCGACAAGGGCGCGGCGAACCTGGGCCTGGACGAGCGGACGTGGCAGCGGTTGGCCGACACCGTCGATCTGATCGTGGATTCGGCGGCTCTGGTCAACGGCGTGCTGCCCTACAGCGAGCTGTTCGGTCCGAACGTGGCCGGCACCGCCGAACTCATCCGGGTGGCGCTGACCGCCAAACTCAAGCCCTATTCGTACGTCTCGACCGCGAACGTCGGGGACGGGGTCGACCCGGAGGCCTTCACCGAGGACGCCGACATCCGGGTCGTCAGCCCGATCCGCATCGTCGACGGCGGCTACGCCAACGGCTACGGCAACAGCAAGTGGGCCGGCGAGGTGCTGCTGCGGGAGGCCCACGACCTGTGCGGGCTGCCGGTCTCGGTGTTCCGCTGCGACATGATCCTGTCCGACACCGGCTACACGGGGCAGCTGAACCTGTCGGACATGTTCACCCGGATGGTGCTGAGCCTGGTCGCGACCGGCGTCGCGCCGCGCTCGTTCTATCAGCTGGATGCCGAGGGCAACCGGCAACGGGCGCACTTCGACGCGCTGCCGGTGGAGTTCGTGGCCGAGGCGATCACCACGCTCGGTGCCGAGGTGGTGGAGGGGTTCGAGACGTATCACGTGATGAACCCCCACGACGACGGCATCGGCATCGACGAGTACGTCGACTGGCTGATCGAGGCCGGTTACCCGATCGAGCGGGTCGACGACTTCGGGGAGTGGCTGCAACGGTTCGAGGCCGCGCTGCGCGATCTGCCGGAGCGCCAGCGGCAACACTCGGTGCTGCCGCTGTTGCAGTTGCCGAGCACCCAGCAGGTCGAACCCGGTGAGCCGGGCCGCGGTTCGCTCGCGTCGACCGACCGGTTCCGTGCGGCGGTGCGGGAGGCCAAGATCGGCCCCGACAGCGACGATCCGGACATCCCGCACGTCTCGCCGCCGGTGATCGTCAAGTACGTCACCGACCTCCAACTGCTCGGACTGCTGTAAACCTCAGAGCCGCAACGGATTTCACGCGGATCGATCGAAATACCGAGCATTCGGGCCACGTCGCAGCACAGCCTGACTAACATGGCCGGTGATCGTGACGGTGTCCCGCAAGCACACGAAAGCGCTCACCATGACAACAGCCCGCGTGCCGAAATTGCCGCTCGAGGAAGCCACCGCGGCCGCCGACGAGGCGGCGGTGCCCAACTACATGGCCGAACTGAGCATCTTCCAGGTGCTGCTCAACCACCCTTCGCTGGCGCGCGCCATCAACGACCTGCTCGCCACCATGCTCTGGCATGGTGCACTCGACGCGCGGTTGCGTGAGTTGGTGATCATGCGGATCGGCTGGCTCACCGCGTGCGACTACGAGTGGACGCAACACTGGCGGGTGGCGTCGAGGCTGGGCGTGTCGCCCGACGACCTGCTCGGCGTGCGCGACTGGCAGGCGCACCGCGGGTTCGGCCCGACCGAGCGGGCCGTGCTGGCCGCCACTGACGACGTGGTGCGCGACGGCGCGGTGAGCGACGCCAGCTGGGCGGCCTGCGAACGTGAATTGAACTGCGACACAACGGTTCTCATCGAGCTGGTCACCGCCATCGGCGCCTGGCGGATGGTCGCGTCCATCCTGCACAGCCTCCGGGTTCCGCTCGAAGAGGGCGTGTCCAGCTGGCCGCCCGACGGCCGGTCGCCGTCGGAAGCCGTCGTCGATTGACATATCAATCGGTGGCTCTTTAGCGTCGGGCAATGCGTACCAGAGTCGCCGACATGCTCGGTGTCGAGTTCCCCATCTGCGCGTTCAGCCACTGCCGCGACGTGGTGGCCGCGGTGACCAACGCGGGCGGGTTCGGCATTCTCGGCGCCGTCGCCCACAGCCCCCAACGGCTGGAAAGCGAACTCACCTGGATCGAGGAGCAGACGGGCGGCAAGCCCTACGGCGTCGACCTGCTGTTGCCGCCCAAGTACGTCGGCGCGGACGAAGGCGGCATCGACGCCACCCAGGTCCGGGCGCGGCTGCCCGAGGAGCACCGCGCGTTCGTCGACGACATCCTCGCCCGCTACGGGATCACCGCGCCGGCCCAGGAGCGTCCCTCCGCCGGCGGCCTCAACATCTCGCCCAAGGGCTACGAACCGCTGCTCGAGGTGGCCTTCGCCCACAACATCCGGCTGATCGCCAGCGCGCTCGGGCCGCCCCCGGCGGACCTCGTCGAACGCGCCCACGGCCGCGGCGTGCTGGTGGCCGCGCTGGCCGGCACCACGCGCCACGCGCAACGCCACGCGGCCGCCGGCGTCGACCTGATCGTCGCGCAGGGCACCGAGGCCGGGGGACACACCGGCGAGGTCGCCACGATGGTCCTGGTTCCCGAGGTGGTCGACGCGGTCGCTCCCGTCCCGGTGCTGGCCGCGGGCGGCATCGCCCGCGGCCGCCAGATCGCGGCGGCCCTGGCCCTGGGCGCCGAAGGCGTGTGGTGCGGTTCGGTCTGGCTGACCACCGAAGAAGCCGAGACACCGCCGGTGGTCAAGGACAAGTTCCTGGCCGCCACCTCCTCGGACACGGTGCGGTCGCGGTCGATGACGGGCAAGCCGGCGCGGATGCTGCGCACGGCCTGGACCGACGAATGGGAGCGGCCGGAGAAGCCCGACCCACTCGGTATGCCGTTGCAAACCGCCCTGGTCACCGAGCCGCAGGTGCGCATCAACCAGGCGGCCGCGCACCCGGGGGCCAAGGCCCGCGAGCTGGCCACCTACTTCGTCGGCCAGGTGGTGGGCTCGCTCGACCGGGTTCGCCCCGCGCGCGCGGTGGTGCTCGACATGGTGGAGGAATTCATCGACACCATCGGGCGGCTCGACGGCCTCGTCGAGAAGTAACGGGTGTTCTCCCGCGGGGGCCGAACGGCCCGCAGCGGTTCGGCAAACACGAGATGAACAGTCCACGCCAGCCGCGCGTGGTCATACGCCCAGCTCATGGCCCATACCTGGGTGGATCCTGTGTGCCCGCCCCGGGAAACCGTAAAGATTCAGGAACATCGCCTCGAGGAGTTTGACCCCGTCGGACCCGTCGTGCATTATCGGTCGGGTATGCACCTCGTTAGGTGAGGCGTCTACACGAATACAGGCCACTGACCCCGAACGTCGAAAGACGCCCCGGGTCAGGACAGCTCCTCCCGGCTTAAGGGTTGAGCCCAGGTGGCTTCCGGAATACCGGACACGTCGTGTGGTGCCGAAGCTCTGACGAGAGGGGTGCGGATCTCCGACGGTCGTCGGTTTTTCTGCTCCTCATGCTGCGCGCAGATCGCGTGCGGGACCCCGCACGTGTCGTGACCGCGAGGAGGTGAGGGACACATGAGTTCCAGCGACAGTCCGGATCGAAGTCCGAGCTCCGTCTCGTCCCGATCCCGTCTCCGGCACGACGTTCTCAGCTGAGTCGTTGCAACGCCACGTGGCTTATCGGCCAGGCGTTCTCCGGATCGGAACCGCGACGGGACTTCGACACGTCAGTCCAGTTAGTCCCGGTAGGAACCCCGCGTAGGAGATCATCATGACCACAGCTCTGTACGACGAAGTGGTGACCGTAGCGCCCGCCCGCACGTTGAGGGTGGTGCGCGACGTCGAGACCACCGCGGCCCCGGTGGCCAAGAAGGCCGCCCGCCCGGCCGGCAAGCAGCCCGTCTTCGCCGGCGACCCGCTGGTGGAGGGCGCCACCCGCTTGCTGAGCATTCCGCTGCGCCACCTGTACGCCGCGCTGCTGCGGGTTGGTGTGCTCGAAGTTCTGGCCTGATCCGATGGGCAGCGACCAACCACGGCTCCAAGGGGCTACCCGGCCGCAGGTGTGACCTGAGGCCAGGTAGCCCCTTGGAGTGCTTCGCCTGAGTAGAATCGAGCCACTGGCGTTGATCCGGCATCACCGGGGAGCCTTCGGAAGAACAGCCGGCTTCTTTCTCTGGCCAGCTCAGTAGAACCGAACGGGTGGGCCCGTCACAGCCTCCAAGGAGCGGTCACGCGACAGCGTGGCAAGCGGGGTGGTACCGCGGCGCTCGCGCAGGCAGCGCGTCGTCGTCCCCGGCCTGACCATAGGCACGCAGGAGACGACGCGCACCGTGACCGAAAACGCTGACGCCAGGGCTTATCCCAAACTGGCGAGCGGAGCACCCGATTTTCCGGCCCTCGAACTCGAGGTCCTCGACTACTGGGCCCGTGACGACACCTTCCGGGCCAGCATCGCCCGCCGCGACGGCGCCGAAGAATACGTCTTCTACGACGGACCGCCGTTCGCCAACGGGCTGCCGCACTACGGGCACCTGCTGACCGGCTACGTGAAGGACATCGTCCCGCGGTACCGCACCATGCGCGGCTACAAGGTCGAGCGCCGTTTCGGCTGGGACACCCACGGGCTGCCCGCCGAACTCGAGGTCGAGCGGCAGCTCGGCATCACCGACAAGTCGCAGATCGACGACATGGGCATCGCCGCGTTCAACGAGGCCTGCCGCGAATCGGTGCTGCGCTACACCGACGAGTGGCAGGCGTATGTCACGCGCCAGGCCCGCTGGGTCGACTTCGACAACGACTACAAGACGCTCGACCTGTCCTACATGGAGTCGGTGATCTGGGCGTTCAAGCAGCTCTGGGACAAGGGTCTGGCCTACGAGGGCTACCGCGTCCTGCCGTACTGCTGGCGCGACGAAACCCCGCTGTCCAACCACGAATTGCGGATGGACGACGACGTCTACCAGAGCCGCCAAGACCCCGCGCTGACGGTGGGATTCAAGGTGGTCGGGGGCGCGCTGGACGGCGCGCACCTGCTGGTGTGGACGACGACGCCGTGGACCCTGCCGTCGAACCTGGCCGTCGCGGTCAACCCGGAGGTCACCTACGTCGAGGTCCGGGCCGGCGAGCACCGTTTCGTGCTGGCCGAGGCCCGGTTGGCCGCCTACGCCCGCGAGTTGGGTGACGAACCCGAAGTGCTGGGCACCTACCGCGGGGCCGATCTTCTGGGCACGCGCTACCTGCCGCCCTTCCCGTATTTCATGGACAGCCCCAAGGCTTTTCAGGTGCTGCCGGGGGAGTTCGTCACGACCGAGGACGGCACCGGCATCGTGCACATGGCGCCGGCCTACGGCGAGGACGACATGGCCACCACCGACAAGGTGGGCATCGTGCCGGTCACCCCGGTCGATTCCAAGGGGCGTTTCGACGCGACGGTGCCGGATTACCAGGGGCAGCACGTCTTCGACGCCAACCCGCACATCATCCGCGACCTGAAGAACGGCGGCGGCCCGGCTGCGGCCAACGGTGCGGTGCTGCTGCGCCACGAGACCTACGAGCACCCCTACCCGCACTGCTGGAGGTGCCGCAATCCGCTGATCTACCGGGCGGTGTCGTCGTGGTTCGTCGCGGTCACCGCCTTCCGCGACCGCATGGTGGAGCTCAACCAGCAGATCACCTGGTACCCCGAACACGTCAAGGACGGCCAGTTCGGCAAGTGGCTGCAGGGCGCGCGTGACTGGTCGATCTCGCGAAACCGCTACTGGGGCAGCCCGATTCCGGTGTGGAAGTCCGACGACCCGGCCTACCCGCGCATCGACGTCTACGGCAGCCTCGACGAGCTGGAGCGCGACTTCGGGGTGCGGCCGACCAACCTGCACCGGCCCTACATCGACGAACTCACCCGCCCCAATCCCGACGACCCGACCGGCCGCAGCACCATGCGGCGCATCCCCGACGTGCTCGACGTGTGGTTCGACTCGGGCTCCATGCCGTACGCGCAGGTGCACTACCCGTTCGAGAATGGTGAGTGGTTCGACACCCACTATCCCGGCGACTTCATCGTCGAGTACATCGGCCAGACCCGCGGCTGGTTCTACACCCTGCACGTGCTGGCCACCGCGCTGTTCGACCGCCCGGCCTTCAAAACCTGTGTCGCACACGGGATTGTGCTGGGCTCGGACGGGCAAAAGATGAGCAAATCGCTGCGCAACTACCCCGACGTCTCGGAGGTCTTCGACCGCGACGGCTCCGACGCCATGCGGTGGTTCTTGATGGCGTCGCCGATCCTGCGGGGCGGCAACCTGATCGTCACCGAGCAGGGCATCCGCGAGGGCGTGCGCCAGGTCCTGCTGCCGTTGTGGAACGCCTACAGCTTCCTGGCCCTCTACGCGCCCAAAGTCGGCTCCTGGCGCACCGATTCGCGGCAGGTGCTGGACCGCTACATCCTGGCCAAGCTCGCCGAGCTGCGCGACAACCTCACCCGCGAGATGGACACCTGCGACATCTCGCGCGCCTGCGAGCACCTGCGCCAGTTCACCGAGGCATTGACGAATTGGTATGTGCGACGGTCGCGTTCGCGGTTCTGGGAGGAGGACCCCGACGCCATCGACACCCTGCACACCGTGCTCGAGGTCACCTCGCGGCTGGCCGCGCCGCTGCTGCCGTCGGCCACCGAGATCATCTGGCGCGGTCTCACCGGCGGGCGGTCGGTGCACCTGGCCGACTGGCCGGAAGAAGGTGTGGTGCCCGCGGACCCCGGCCTGGTCGCCGCGATGGATCAGGTCCGCGAGGTGTGCTCGGCGGCGTCGTCCCTGCGCAAGGCCAAGAAGCTGCGGGTGCGCCTGCCGCTACCGAAACTGACCGTGGCGGTCGATGATCCGCGGCGGCTGGCGCCGTTCGCCGACCTGATCGCCGACGAGCTCAACGTCAAGAGCGTCGAGCTGACCGACGCCATCGACACCTACGGGCGGTTCGAGCTCACCGTCAACGCCCGCGTCGCCGGGCCGCGGCTGGGCAAGGACGTGCAGGCCGCCATCAAGGCGGTGAAGGCGGGGGAGGGCGTCGTCAACCCCGACGGCACCCTGACGGCGGGTCCCGCGGTGCTGCAGCCCGAGGAATACACCTCGCGGCTGGTCGCCGCCGACCCCGAGTTCACCGCCGCCCTGCCCGACGGGGCCGGGCTGGTGGTGCTGGACGGCACCGTCACCCCGGAGCTGGAGGCCGAGGGCTGGGCCAAGGACCGCATCCGCGAACTGCAGGAGCTGCGGAAGTCGAGCGGGCTGGACGTGTCCGACCGGATCTCCGTCGTGATGTCGGTGCCCGCCGAGCGGGCGGACTGGGCGCGCACCCACCGCGAGCTGATCGCGGGTGAGATCCTGGCCACCAGCTTCGAATTGGGCGAACCGGCCGACGGCGCCGACATCGGTGACGGCGTGCGGGTGAGCATCGCCAAGGCCTAGCGGCGCAGAACCCGGTCGTGGGTTTTCGAAAAATGTTCCGAAAAAGTGTCCGAGGTATCCGGGCTGGCTGCTCGTAGCTGTGACGGCGGCCCACCGGGGGTCGCGACCACAGTTAAGGAACATGTCATGAGCGCCATCGAAGACTTCCGGTCGACGACCTTCGCCGCCGTCCCGTACGAGGATCTGACCGTCGCCGAGGCGTGGGCGTCGAGCCCGCTGGGCGACCCCACGATCGAGGACGATTCCCTCGTCCAACCCGTCGAGTCTGAGGATTCTCCGGCCACGACCGTGATCGCGAAGCCGCGCTCGAGGGGGACGAACGCCCTGCTCGCCGGGGCCGTGGTCGCGGCGCTCGGAGCGGTCGCCGGGCTCGGCCTGCTGCTCGTCGACGGGCCGGGCTCCAAGGAGCACAAGCCCGCCGTCGTGGTGCCGAATTCCAGCGTCGGCTCGGTGACGCCCCAGGCCCCCAGCGCGGTTGCGCCGCCACCCCTTTCGCCGGCCCCGCCGTCGGCGGCCGCCCCTGCTGACGCGGCGCAGGTCTCGCCGGCACCCGTCAGCGGTGGGCATGCGCCCGTGGTGATCGCGCCGGCACCGGCACCGGCCCCGGCGCCCGCGGCCCCGGCTAATCCGGACGTCCCGCCGCCCCCTCCCAATGTGACCGTCAACGTCCCGCCGGTGATAGTGCCCGTGCCCGTTCCGGTACCGGTGCCGCCCCAGCACGGTGGCAGTCAGCAGGGCGGCGGCCAGCCCGCGCCGAGCGGTGGCAGCGGCCACGGGCCCATCCAGTGTTTCGCCTGCCACCCGCCGGTCCAGCAACAGCCGATCCACCCGCAGCCGATCCACCCCCAGCCGCTGCAGCATCCCTAACCGCTAGTGCGCGACCGCAGGGCGCGGTGGGCATGGACCCAGAACGGCATGCCCGCCGCGGTGCCGTCGGCGTCCATACAGAAGGACGCTAGACCAATAGCATTTTCAGTTGTGGAGTCCCGTTGGGTGCTGCACCTGGACATGGATGCGTTCTTCGCCTCGGTCGAACAACTCACCCGGCCGACCCTGCGGGGGCGGCCGGTGCTGGTCGGCGGCCTGGGCGGGCGGGGCGTGGTCGCCGGCGCCAGCTACGAGGCCCGCGTGTACGGGGCCCGCTCGGCCATGCCGATGCACCAGGCCCGCCGCCTGATCGGGGTGACCGCGGTGGTGCTGCCGCCGCGGGGCGTGGTGTACGGCGTGGCCAGCCGGCGGGTCTTCGACACCGTGCGCGCCGTGGTGCCGGTCGTCGAGCAGCTGTCGTTCGACGAGGGCTTCGGCGAACCGCCCCACCTCGCGGGCGCGTCCGCCGAGGACGTCGAGGCGTTCTGCGAGGATCTGCGGCGACGGGTGCGCGACGAGACGGGCCTGATCGCCTCGGTCGGAGCCGGCTCGGGAAAGCAGATCGCCAAGATCGCATCGGGTCTGGCGAAGCCGGACGGCGTGCGGGTGGTCCGGCGGGCCGAAGAGCGGTCGCTGCTGGGCGGGTTGCCGGTGCGGCGGCTGTGGGGCATCGGGCCGGTCGCCGAGGAGAAGCTGAATCGGCTCGGCATCGAGACGATCGGCGAGCTGGCCGCGCTGACCGACGCCGAGGCCGCCAACATCCTGGGCGCGACGATCGGGCCGGCTCTGCACCGCCTGGCGCTCGGCATCGACGACCGGCCCGTCGCCGAGCGGGCCGAAGCCAAACAGATCAGCTCCGAGTCCACCTTCGCCGTCGACCTGACCAGCCTGGAGCAGCTGCGTGAGGCGATCGACCCGATCGCGGAGCACGCGCACCAACGTCTGCTGCGCGACGGCCGGGGCGCCCGCACCGTCACCGTGAAACTGAAGAAATCGGACATGAGCACGCTGACCCGTTCGGCCACCTTGCCGTATGCGACGACCGAGCCCGGCGCGCTGGTCGCCGTGGCCCGCCGGCTGCTGCTGGACCCTCGCGAGATCGGGCCGATACGCCTGCTGGGCGTGGGGTTCTCGGGGCTGAGCGACGTGCGCCAGGAGTCGTTGTTCCCGGACCTCGACCTGGCGGGGGAGACGGAGGACCACCCCCTGGAAACTGTGGCGACGGCGGCCGAGGCCATGTTCTCGCCGGGGCCCGAGGCGGTCCCGGGGTGGCGGGTGGGGGACGACGTCACGCATCCCGAGCTCGGGCACGGCTGGGTGCAGGGCGCCGGCCACGGCGTCGTCACTGTGCGGTTCGAGACCCGCAGCTCGGGCCCCGGCCCGGCCCGCACGTTCCCCGGCGGCACCGCCGAGCTCACCAAAGCCAACCCGGTGGATTCGCTGGACTGGCCGGATTACCTGGGCGCGCTGCAGGCCCTGGACGCGAATGCGCCGTCAGCCCCAGCGGGCGATGACGTCGCCGACCGGTAGCTGTGCGGCCAGCGCGGCCATCAGCAGCACCCGGGCCTGCGGCGGCCGCAGCCGGGGCACCATCACCGCGCCGGCGGCCGCCATCTCGTGCCCCGGCCCGTAGCTCGCACCGACGCGGCCGCCCGGGACACGGGTGGACACCGCGACGGCGACCCCGGCCCGGCAATGCCGGGCCACCGCGTCGACCACCGGGTCGCCCGCGTTGCCCGAACCCAGCGCCTCGAGCACCAGGCCCCGCGCCCCGGCGGCCACACACGCGTCCATGGCCACCCCGTCGCTGCCCAGGTACGCGGCGACGATGTCGACCCGTGGCGCCTGCGCCGCGCTGAGATCGCCGAGCTGGGGCCGGGTCTTGGGGCCGGCCAGGGTGATGCCGCCGTTGACCGTGGCGATCAGCTCACCGGCGAAGCCGCTCAGGTCGTGGGTCGCCACCTTGCTCAGGCCCAGCGGCTGCAGCACCCGGCCGGCGAAACACACGAGCACACCCAGGCTACGGGCGGCCGGGCTGCCCGCCACGGCAAGGGCGGCGCGCAGGTTGGCCGGGCCGTCGGCGTCAGGGGCGTCGGCGCTGCGCATGGCTCCGGTGAGCACCACCGGGACGTCACCGTCGTAGGTGAGCTCGAGCCACAGCGCGCTCTCCTCCATGGTGTCGGTGCCGTGGGTGACCACCACGCCGTCGGCGCCGTTGTCGATCGCCGCCCGGACCGCGCCGCGTATCCGGTCCCAATCGGCCGGCACCAGTTGCGAGCTGTCCAACGCGAGCACGTCGACGACGTCGACGTCGAGACCCGCCGCCAGGTCGGCCGCGCCGTAGGAGGGCCGGTGCACGCCGTCGGCGTCGGTGCCGGTCGATATCGTGCCTCCGGTGGCGATGACGGTGAGCCGACCCATGGTGAGATCATCGCGCACGCCAACCGCGAACATCGGCCGGCCCGCGTGCGCATTGGGGGATGATGTGAGAGTGCCCGAGGAACCCACAGGATCCAGTGAGCCCGTGACCTCGACCGAGAAGGCCGAGGACGCCGCGGCCACCCACCCGGCGCGGCCGCCGAGGCGGCTGCGCCTGCTGCTATCGGTCGCGGCGATCGTCTTGGCCCTGGACATCGTCACCAAGGTGCTCGCCGTCAAACTGCTGCCACCCGGTCAGCCGGTGCCGATCATCGGCGACACGGTGACCTGGACGTTGGTGCGCAATTCCGGTGCCGCGTTCTCGATGGCCACCGGTTACACCTGGGTGCTCACGCTGATCGCGACGGGCGTGGTGGTCGGGATCTTCTGGATGGGACGCAGGCTGGTGTCACCCTGGTGGGCGGTCGGGCTGGGGATGATCCTCGGCGGCGCCACGGGCAACCTGGTCGACCGCTTCTTCCGGGCGCCCGGTCCGCTGCGCGGCCATGTCGTGGACTTCTTGTCGGTCGGCTGGTGGCCGGTGTTCAACGTCGCCGACCCGTCCGTGGTCGGCGGGGCCATCCTGCTGGTGGTGCTCTCGGTCTTCGGCTACGACTTCGACACCGTGGGCCGGCGGAGTAAGGCCGACCAGAGTTGACCGACCGTTCCATGCCGGTCCCGGAGGGGCTGGCGGGCATGCGCGTGGACGCGGGGCTGGCCCGGCTGCTGGGACTGTCCCGCAGCGCCGCGGCGGCCCTGGCCGAGGGCGGCGGTGTCGAATTGGACGGCGTGCAGGCCGGCAAGTCCGATCGGCTGACCGGCGGGGCGTGGCTGCAGGTGCGCCTGCCCGATGCCCCACCGCCGGTGGAGAACACGCCCGTCGACATCGAGGGCATGACGATCCTGTACTCCGACGACGACATCGTCGCGGTCGACAAGCCGGCGGCGGTGGCCGCGCACGCATCGGTGGGCTGGACGGGGCCGACCGTGCTCGGCGGGCTGGCCGCCGCGGGCTACCGGATCACCACGTCGGGGGTGCCCGAGCGGCAGGGCATCGTGCACCGCCTCGACGTGGGCACCTCCGGGGTGATGGTGGTGGCGCTGTCCGAGCGTGCCTACACGGTGCTGAAGCGCGCGTTCAAACAGCGCACGGTCGACAAGCGCTACCACGCGCTGGTGCAGGGGCATCCGGACCCGTCGAGCGGGACGATCGACGCGCCGATCGGACGGCACCGCGGCGGCGAGTGGAAATTCGCGGTCACGACGAACGGCCGGCACAGCCTCACCCACTACGACACCATCGAAGCCTTCACCGCCGCCAGCCTGCTCGACGTGCACCTGGAAACCGGTCGCACGCACCAGATTCGGGTGCACTTCTCCGCGCTACACCATCCGTGCTGCGGTGACCTCGTCTATGGGGCGGATCCGAAACTCGCGAAAAGGCTTGGGCTGGAACGGCAATGGCTGCATGCCCGCTCGCTGTCGTTCGCCCATCCGGCGGACGGCAGGCGGATGGAGATCGTCAGCCCCTACCCGGCCGATCTGCAGCACGCGCTGGACGTGCTGCGCGACGAGGGCTGATCACCCGGGCTTGCGCGCCTCGACGAGCAGCCGCACGGAGTGCGCGACGAACGGCCCGTCTGCCTCGATGCGCTCGTGCAGTTCGCGTAGCCGCTCGCGGTAGGCGTCGACGGTGAAGTCCGGCACCGTCCAAATCACCTTGCGCAGGAAGTAGATAACGGCCCCGACGTCGAAGAATTCGGCCCGCATCCGCTCCATGCGGATGTCCACGACGTCCATACCGGCGGCCCGGGCCTGGGCGTTCTGGACGTCGGGGTGCAGCTCCGCCCATTTCTCCGGCTGCGGCCCGATGAAGTATTCGACCAGCTCGGCCATCGTGGCGGGCCCGATCTGCTGGGCGAAGTAGGTGCCGCCGGGCCGCAGCACCCGGGCGATCTCCGGCCATCGCACCGCGATGGGGTGGCGGCTGGTCACCAGGTCGAACGCCGCGTCGGCGAACGGCAGCCGCGGCTCGTCAGCCGTCACCACGACCACCACGCCGCGGGGGTGTAGGCGTTGGGTTGCCAGGGCCGCGTTGGGCGGCCAGGACTCCGTCGCGGCCATCGTGGGCGGGAACCTTTCGGCGCCCGCGAGGACCTCGCCGCCGCCCGTGTCAATGTCGCACGCGGCCGACGCGCTCGCCAGCCGGCGGCTCATCTGCCGCTGGTAACCCCACGACGGGCGTTCCTCGGTGGCGCGCCCGTCCAGCCAGGAGAAATCCCACCCGTCGACGGGGGCCGCGTCGGCCTCCGCCACCAGGTCGTCGAACGTGTGGCCCATGCCGAGCATGCTAGGCACCGCTCACGGTGCGCGGCGCGCGTTGGGCACGACGCGCCGAGATTGCCGCCATGGTCGCGGCGGCGGGCGCGGCCGCAGCCGCCACGGCAATCTCGGCGAACGCGGCTAGACCTTCGCGGTGTCGCCCGTCGCGATCTCGGGGGCCAGCGGCGCGATCGCGCCGATGATCTCGGTGACCGTACCGGAGGGGACCCCGGCGGCGGCCAGCGCGTCGGACAGGTGCCGAGCCACCAGGTTGAAGTGGTGCATCGTGATGCCGCGGCCCTGATGCACCTGCTTCATCGGTGCGCCGGTGTAGGGCTCGGGGCCGCCGAGGGCGGCGGCGAAGAACTCCACCTGCTTGCCTTTGAGGCGGTTCATGTTGGTGCCGGTGAAAAAGCCTGCGAGTTGGTCGTCGGCAAGCACACGAACGTAGAAGTCCTCGACCACGACTTCGATCGCCTCGTGTCCGCCGATCCGGTCGTAGATGGCGACCGGCTGGGGTTTGCGGAAGCGTGCCAGCATTTTCATAAGTTCGATTGGAACATTTCGGCGTTGCCCGTCAGTTAGTTCGCGGTCGCGCGCGGATGTCTTTGCGTAACAAGCGGATTATCCCGTTTTGACGGTTGCGCTCGGCCGCGTGTGAGGCGCGCGGGCCGCTTTACATGCGCGAAATCTGCATCGACGCGAGGGGCTGATGCCATAGGTTGGCTTAATGACTCACGTCACATCATTCACGCAGCCCCACCAAGCGGTCGTGGTCAGCGGGCGGGCCAGTTGCGGTCGGGGGGCCGACATCATCAGGAGCGCAAACCGATGAACCTTGGTGACTTAACGAGCTTGGTCGAGAAGCCGCTCGCGAGCTTGGTAGAGAAGCCGATCGCCGCGGTGTCCCACATCGTCAACACCCCCAACTCCGCGGGGCGCTACCGGCCGTTCTATCTGAGGAATCTGCTGGACGCCGTGCAGGGCCGCACGCTGGACGAGGCCGTCGGGGGCAAGACCGTCCTGATCACCGGGGGGTCGTCGGGCATCGGCGAGGCCGCCGCGAAGAAGATCGCCGAAGCGGGGGGCACGGTCGTGCTCGTCGCGCGGACCCGGGAAAACCTGGAGAAAGTGGCCGACGAGGTCCGCGGTGACGGCGGCGCCGCCCACGTCTATCCGTGCGACCTGTCGGACATGGACGCGATCGCCGCGATGGCCGATCGGGTGCTGAGCGATCTCGGGGGCGTCGACATCCTGATCAACAACGCGGGGCGGTCGATCCGGCGATCACTGGAGCTGTCCTACGACCGGATCCACGACTATCAGCGCACCATGCAGCTGAACTACCTGGGCGCGGTCCAGCTCATCCTCAAATTCATCCCCGGCATGCGGGAGCGCGGCTTCGGGCACATCATCAACGTCTCCTCGGTCGGCGTGCAGACCCGCGCGCCGCGCTTCGGCGCCTACATCGCCAGCAAGGCCGCGCTGGACAGCCTGTGCGATTCGCTGCAGGCCGAGACCGTCAACGACGGCGTGAAGTTCACCACCGTGCACATGGCCCTGGTGCGCACCCCGATGATCAGCCCGACCACGCTCTACGACAAGTTCCCGGCGCTGACGCCGGACCAGGCGGCCGGGGTGATCGCCGACGCCATCGTGCACCGGCCGCGGCGGGCCAGCTCGCCGTTCGGGCAATTCGCCGCCGTCGCCGACGCCGTGAACCCGGCGGTGATGGACCGGGTGCGCAACCGCGCGTTCACAATGTTCGGCGACTCCCACGCCGCCAAAGGCGACGAATCGCCAAGCGATTCACCGCAATTCGATAAACGCAGCGAGACGTTCGTGCGGGCGACCCGCGGGATACATTGGTGACATCATGAGCCTTCCGAAACCCGATCTTGAGACCACCGTCGTCATCACCGGCGCCTCGTCCGGCATCGGCTCCGAACTGGCGCGCGGGCTGGCCCGCCGCGGCTTCCCGCTGCTGCTGGTCGCGCGGCGCCGGGAACGCCTCGACGATCTCGCCAACGAGGTGGGCCGGGAGTACTCGGTGGCGGTCGAGGTGCTGCCGCTGGACCTCGGCGATCCCAAGGGCCGCGCGAAGTTGGCGGACCGGTTGCGCGCCGAGCCGATCGCCGGCCTGTGCAACAGCGCGGGTTTCGGCACCAGCGGCGTCTTCCACGAGCTGCCGGTAGAGCGCGAGAGCGAGGAGGTCACCCTCAACGCGCTGGCGTTGATGGAACTCACCCACGCGGCCCTGCCCGGCATGGTCGAGCGCGGCGCCGGCGCGGTGATGAACATCGCGTCGATCGCCGGGTTTCAGCCGGTGCCCTACATGGCGGTCTATTCGGCGACCAAGGCGTTCGTGCAGACGTTCTCCGAGGCCGTGCACGAGGAGCTGCACGGCACCGGGGTATCGGTGACGTGTCTGTGCCCCGGCCCGGTGCCGACCGAGTGGGCCGAGATCGCCAACGCCGAGCGGTACAGCATTCCCCTCGCGCAGGTCTCGCCGCGCGACGTCGCCGAGGCGGCGATCGGCGGGATGCTGGCCGGCAGCCGCTCCGTGGTGCCCGGCGTCGTGCCCAAGGTCGTCAGCACCGCCGGCAGATTCGCACCGCGCAGCCTGCTGCTGCCCGGGATCCGGATCGGTAACCGCTTCCGCGGGGGACCCAACCGCTGACCGACGCCGGTTTTCGGCCACTCGCGTCACTCGCGCCCCTGCGCCGGACGACCGACGATCTGCCCACCTCATGGCGACAAATCGTCCACCGGGTGGACGGTGTCTTGGATTGTCGCTATGAGGCGGGCACAACGCCGCATCCCCCGGAGTGGGGACGGGAGTGGCGGATGTGACGAAGCGGCCGCGCTAGGCTCCGCTCATGGCCGCTGTTGACCTGACCGCCGATATGCCGATGAGCCCGCAAGAGATGTGGGATCACGTCGCCGACCTGTCGGACCTGGGTGATTGGCTGGTGATGCACGAGGGGTGGCGCAGCGAGCTGCCCGAGGAGCTCGGCGAGGGCGTCCAGGTGGTGGGCGTGGCCCGGGCCAAGGGTTTCCGCAACCGGGTGACGTGGACGGTGACGACGTGGGATCCGCCGCACGAGGTGGCGCTCTCCGGATCCGGCAAGGGCGGCGCCAAGTACGCCGTCACGCTCACCGTGCGGGCCGCCCAAGCGGGATCGACGCTGGGCCTGCGCCTTGAGCTGGGCGGGCGGGCGTTGTTCGGGCCGGTCGGGTCGGCGGCCGCGCGGGCCGTCAAAGGGGACGTGCAGAAGTCGTTGAAGAACTTCGTCGAGTTGTACGGATAGCCGGGTCCAAGAAACGCCAGACACACGCGGCGACACGCCCAACTCGTGTCGGTTCGCAGTCATACACTGGCTCCTCTATGAACCAGTCCTCCTTCGTGCACCTGCATAACCACACCGAGTACTCGATGCTGGACGGGGCCGCGAAGATCACCCCGATGCTCGCCGAGGTGGAGCGGCTGGGGATGCCCGCGGTCGGCATGACCGACCACGGAAACATGTTCGGCGCCAGCGAGTTCTACAACGCGGCGACGAAGGCGGGGATCAAGCCGATCATCGGGGTCGAGGCCTACATCGCGCCGGGCTCGCGCTTCGACACCCGGCGCATCCAGTGGGGTGACCCCGGCCAGAAGTCCGACGACGTCTCGGGCAGCGGTTCCTACACCCACCTGACAATGGTGGCCGAGAACGCCGCCGGCCTGCGCAACCTGTTCAAGCTCTCCTCGCTGGCCTCGTTCGAGGGCCAGCTGGGCAAGTGGTCGCGGATGGACGCCGAGCTCATCGCCGAGCACGCCGAGGGCATCATCGCCACCACCGGGTGCCCGTCGGGGGAGGTGCAGACCCGCCTGCGGCTGGGGCACGACCGCGAGGCGCTGGAGTCGGCCGCGAAGTGGCGCGAGATCTTCGGCGCCGACAACTACTTTCTCGAGCTGATGGACCACGGGCTGTCCATCGAGCAGCGCGTCCGCGAGGGATTGCTCGAGATCGGCCGCAAACTCGGCATCCCGCCGCTGGCCACCAACGACTGCCATTACGTCACCCGCGACGCCGCCCACAACCACGAGGCGCTGTTGTGCGTGCAGACCGGCAAGACGCTGTCGGATCCCAACCGGTTCAAGTTCGACGGCGACGGCTACTACCTGAAGTCTGCCGCCGAGATGCGCCAGATCTGGGACGGCGAGGTGCCCGGCGCATGCGACTCGACGCTGCTGATCGCCGAGCGGGTGCAGCCCTATGACGACGTGTGGGCACCGCGCGACCGGATGCCGGTCTTCCCCGTGCCCGAGGGACACGACCAGGCCTCCTGGCTGCACCACGAGGTGATGGCGGGACTGCGGCGGCGTTTCGGATCCGGCGTCGGCCAGGACTACATCGACCGGGCCGAGTACGAGATCAAGGTCATCTGCGACAAGGGCTTCCCGTCGTACTTCCTCATCGTCGCCGACCTGATCAACTACGCGCGGTCGGTCGACATCCGGGTGGGGCCGGGTCGTGGCTCGGCGGCCGGCTCGCTGGTGGCCTACGCGCTGGGCATCACCAACATCGACCCGATCCCGCACGGCCTGCTGTTCGAGCGGTTCCTCAACCCCGAGCGTCCGTCGGCGCCGGACATCGACATCGACTTCGACGACCGTCGTCGCGGTGAGATGGTGCGCTACGCCGCCGACAAGTGGGGCCAGGACCGCGTCGCCCAGGTCATCACCTTCGGTACCATCAAAACGAAAGCGGCGCTGAAGGATTCGGCGCGGATCCACTACGGTCAGCCGGGCTTCGCCATCGCCGACCGGATCACCAAGGCGCTGCCGCCGCCGATCATGGCCAAGGACATCCCGCTCTCGGGCATCACCGATCCGGCGCACGAGCGGTACAAGGAGGCCGCCGAGGTGCGCAGCCTGATCGAAACCGACCCCGACGTCCGCACCATCTACCAGACCGCGCGCGGCCTGGAGGGTCTGATCCGCAACGCGGGCGTGCACGCGTGCGCGGTGATCATGAGCAGCGAGCCGCTCACCGAGGCCATCCCGCTGTGGAAGCGGCCGCAGGACGGCGCGATCATCACCGGCTGGGACTACCCGTCGTGTGAGGCCATCGGCCTGCTGAAGATGGATTTCCTGGGCCTGCGCAACCTGACGATCATCGGCGACGCGCTGGAAAACATCAAGGCGAACAGGGGAATTGACCTCGACCTGGAATCGGTCCCGCTCGACGACAAGCCCACCTACGAGCTGTTGGGCCGCGGCGACACGCTGGGGGTGTTCCAGCTCGACGGCGGGCCGATGCGCGACCTGCTGCGCCGCATGCAGCCCACCGAGTTCAACGACATCGTCGCCGTGCTGGCGCTGTACCGTCCGGGTCCGATGGGCATGAACGCCCACAACGACTACGCCGACCGCAAGAACGGGCGCCAGGCGATCAAGCCGATCCACCCCGAGCTCGAGGAGCCGCTGCGCGAGATCCTGTCGGAGACTTACGGTCTGATCGTCTACCAAGAGCAGATCATGACCATCGCCCAGAAGGTCGCCTCCTACACGATGGGTAAGGCCGACGCGCTGCGCAAGGCGATGGGCAAGAAGAAGCTCGAGGTGCTCGAGGCCGAGTACAAGGGCTTCTACGAGGGCATGACGGCCAACGGCTTCTCCGAGCGCGCGGTGAAAGCGTTGTGGGACACCATCCTTCCGTTCGCCGGGTATGCGTTCAACAAGTCGCACGCCGCCGGCTACGGCCTGGTCTCCTACTGGACCGCCTACCTGAAGGCCAACTACCCGGCCGAATACATGGCGGGCCTGTTGACCTCGGTGGGCGACGACAAGGACAAGGCCGCGGTCTACCTGGCCGACTGCCGCAAGCTGGGCATCACCGTGCTGCCGCCGGACGTCAACGAGTCCCTGGTGAACTTCGCCTCGGTCGGCCAGGACATCCGGTTCGGGCTGGGCGCGGTGCGCAACGTCGGCGCCAACGTGGTCGGTTCGTTGATCAAGACCCGCAACGAGAAGGGGAAGTTCACCGACTTCTCGGACTACCTGAACAAGATCGACGTCTCGGCCTGCAACAAGAAGGTCACCGAGTCGCTGATCAAGGCGGGCGCGTTCGACTCGCTCAGCCATGCCCGCAAGGGCCTCTTCCTGGTGCACACCGACGCCGTCGATTCGGTGCTGGGCACCAAAAAGGCCGAAGCCATGGGGCAATTCGACCTGTTCGGCGGCGATGACGGATGCACCGAGTCGGTGTTCACCATCAAGGTGCCCGAAGACGAGTGGGAGGACAAACACAAGCTGGCCCTGGAGCGGGAGATGCTCGGCCTGTACGTGTCGGGGCATCCGCTCAACGGCGTGGCGCATCTGCTGGCCGGCCAGGTGGACACCCAGATCCCCGCCATCCTGGACGGCGATGTCCCCAACGAAGCCCAGGTGCGGGTGGGCGGGATCCTGGCGTCGGTCAACCGCCGCGTCAACAAGAACGGAATGCCCTGGGCCTCAGCCCAACTCGAAGACCTGACCGGCGGCATCGAGGTGATGTTCTTCCCGCACGCCTATTCCACCTACGGCGCCGACATCGCCGACGACGCGGTGGTGCTGATCAACGCCAAGGTCGCCATCCGCGACGACCGGATCAGCCTGATCGCCAACGACCTTGTGGTGCCGGACTTCTCCAACGCCCAGCCGAACCGGCCGATCGCGGTCAGCCTGCCCACCCGGCAGTGCACCATCGACAAGGTCAGCGCGCTCAAGCAGGTGCTGGCGCGCCACCCCGGCACCTCCCAGGTGCATCTGCGGCTCATCAGCGGGGACCGGATCACCACGTTGGAGCTGGACGCCTCGCTGCGGGTGACGCCCTCGCCCGCGCTGATGGGCGACCTCAAGGAGCTGCTCGGCCCGGGGTGCCTGGGCAGCTAGCGTCATGCCGAACGTGAAGCTAGCCGCACACTGGCGTCCGAGTGTGAAGCTAGCTTCACACTCGCGGCGCGCTAGGCGGTCAATCCCAGCGCGGCCTGGTGGTCGTGGGTGGGGATGATCGTCACCGCATGCCGCGCCAGGTGCAGCCGCTGCAGTGTCCGGAAGGCTTCGTCGCGATCCTCGTCCACCAGAACGCCCGGATAGCCCGACTTCTGGCGGACCTTCTCGATCTGCAACGCATGCCATGCCGCGTCGCCGGCGATCAGGATCCACCCGCGGCCGGTGTGGGCGAGCACGCCCACGCTGCCCGGAGTGTGCCCGGGCAGGTCGACCAGGAGCACGGACTGGTCTCCGAACAGATCGCGGCTTCGGGTGAAGGTCAGCACCGGCGGACCGTCCAACTCGTAGTCGACGACGGGCCGTCCGCGCAGCGAATCGCGGACACCGCCGACCGGCGCCACGGGCCCGGACCCGATCCAGTTCCGCTCGATGCGGTGCAGGTGAACCGGGAGGTCCGGCAGGTCCAGCAGACCCGATACGTGGTCCCAGTGCGCGTGAGTCGGCAAGGCGAAATCCAATGGCGGCGCTTCGGACAGCCGGGTCAGGGCCGTGATCGTGGGCACGGTGTCCGCGGGCGGACGGACCGCAACGCGCAGCACCGAGGGTAGTTGAGAGATCACCCGGCGCTCGACGTCGCGGCACACGGCCGGATCGACGATGAATGTGGCGTCCGCATGGCTGACGATGAACGAGGTCATCGAGTTCCCGACGCGCGCCGGCGCGAACGTGCCCTCGACGATCGCCGCGGTCGGCACCGAGCGCGGCACCTGGGGTAATGCGGTCACCGTGACGGTGCGCCGCGACTCGGGCAGTCCCGCGTCGGCGATGCTGCGCAGGAACCGCTGGTCGGGTCGCTTCGGACGCACCGCGCCCCAGACCAATCCGGTTGCAGCGGAGCAGCATTGGCGCAGGGTGGGGGAGCGGACGGGATCGGATGCCGTTGCGCGCGTCATGGCACGTCCACCCGGACCATGAGGCTGTCGGCCCAGACGCCGCGCTCGCGCGCGCGGCTCAGCTTCTCGTGCACGCCGAGGTCTTGGTGGACGTTGGTGACGCCCGGAACCTTGATCAGCGGCATGATGTTCCACTGCCAGCCGTACCGTTCGCGCAGGACGCGGTTGGCCCGCTCGGCGTCGACGCCCGAAAGGATGGTGGCCCGGCCTGCCACCGTCATGGCGCCCGGCCGGACCCGGCCCCGATAGTCGCAGGCGGTGAGTTCAACGTCGTTGCGCGCGGTCAGGCGCCTGGTCTTGGGCCCCACTTTGGTGCGGAACACCAAGGCGTCGCCGTCCAGCCCGAACCAGATCGGGGTGTCGACGGCGGTGCCGTCGCGGCGGAACGATCGCAGCAGCGCGTAGCGCGCCGCGGCCAGGCTGTCGAGGGAATGTGTGTGCATGGCCCCAGTCAACGACCTAGAGTTGGCTCTAAGTCAAGCGCTGGAGGAGGCCCGATGGCCGCACGGCTGACGATCGGCGAGGTGGCCCGCCAAGCCGGGGTGGCGGCGACCACGCTGCGGTACTACGAGCAGATCGGGTTGGTGCCGCCGCCGGGGCGGCTGGGCGGGCAGCGCCGCTACGACGATTCGGTGCTGGCCCGGCTCGAGGTGATCCGGCTCTGCAAATCGGCCGGCTTCGCGCTGGAGGAGATCCAGCTGCTGTTCGCCGATGATGCGCCGGGGCGGCCGGCCAGCCGCGCGCTGGCCGAGGCCAAGCTCGCCGAAATCGACGCGCAAATGGAGTCGCTGGCCCGGGCGCGCGCCGTCATCGAGTGGGGCATGCGCTGCACGTGCCCGTCAATTGACTCGTGTACGTGCGGGATTCATACCGCGTTGCCCGCCTGAGCAAAGGAGCGCCATGACCCGGCCGCAACCCATCGCCGTGCAGAACTTCTCCCATGTTTGCATCGGCGTCTCCGACATCGAGGCGTCCCTGGCCTTCTACACCGCGGTGCTGGGCATGGACGTCGTCTTCGACGTCGAACTCGACGGTGCCGGGCTGGACTCGGTCACCGGCGGGGCGGCGCAGCGCGGCCGGATGGTCGGCGGGCTGATCGGCGCCGTCATGGTCGAGCTGCTGTCGCTGGGCGCGGTGCCCGAGTGCCCCAGCGGCCCGCACCTGGGTTACACCAACGTCTCGTTCCGGGTCGACGACCTCGACGCGACCTTCGACGCGGTCCGGCGCGAACACCCCGACGTCCGGGCCCAACCGCCCGTCGATATCGGCGGCGTGCGGATGTTCTTCATCTACGACCCCGACGGCACGCCGATCGAACTGCTCGAGCTGCCCTCGGGCATAACGAGCACGGTGCAGCTCTGGCGCCAAGATCCCGCGTGATGTGTTCCGCGCCACAACCCACGCACGTACGCTCACACATATGACCACAGCCGAGCGCCCGGCCACCCTATGTGAGGCGTTCCAGCGCACCGCGTCGATCGATCCGGATGCCGTCGCCCTCCGGACCCCCGGCAACAAGCAGACGATGACGTGGAGTGAGCTTGCGGCGCAGGTGCGAAAGGTCACCGCAGGTCTGGCGGGCCTGGGCGTCGGACGCGGCGACACGGTGTCGCTGATGATGGCCAACCGCATCGAGTTCTACCCCTTCGAGATCGCCGCCCAACACCTCGGCGCCACTTCGTTTTCGGTGTACAACACGCTGCCCGCCGAGCAGCTGACCTACCTGTTCGACAACGCCGGCACCAAGGTCGCGATCTGCGAGGAGCAGTACGTGGACCGCATCCGCGCCAGCGGTGCACCCATCGAACACATCGTCTGCATCGACGGTTCACCGCCCGGCACCATGTCGGTCGACGACGTGTATGCCGCCGCGCGGGCCGATTTCGACTTCGAGGCGACCTGGCGGGCGGTGCGGCCCGACGACGTCGTCACGCTCATCTACACCTCGGGAACCACCGGAAATCCCAAGGGTGTCGAGATGACCCACGCCCATCTGCTGTTCGAGGCGTATGCCCTCGATGCAGTCCTCCCCTCCCGGTTCGGTGACCGGGTCACGTCGTACCTGCCGACGGCGCACATCGCCGACCGGGTGATGGGTCTGTACGGCCTGGAAGTGTTCGGTGCCCAGGTCACCGTGGTCTCCGATGTCCGCGCCATCGCCGCCGCGCTGCCCGACGTGCGGCCCACGGTCTGGGGCGGTGTGCCGCGGGTGTGGGAAAAGCTCAAGGCCGGAATCGAATTCGCCGTCAGCACCGAACCGGACGAGGGCAAGCGTCAGGCGTTGCAGTGGGCGATGTCGGTGGCCGCCAAGCGCGCCGCCGCCCTCCTGGCCGGCGAGCCGATGTCCGACGAGTTGGCCGCCGAATGGGCCGGGGCCGACGAGTTGGTGCTGTCAAAGCTGCGCGAGCGGCTCGGCTTCGGCGAACTGCGGTGGGCGGTATCGGGCGCGGCCCCCATCCCGAGGGAGACGCTGGCGTTCTTCCTCGGCATCGGCATCCCGATCGCCGAAGTGTGGGGGATGTCGGAACTGAGCTGCGTCGCCAGCGTCAGCCATCCCCGCGACGCGCGCCTGGGTACCGTCGGCAAGCTGCTTCCCGGGATGGAGGGCAGGGTCGCCGACGACGGCGAATTCCTGGTGCGTGGCCCGCTGGTGATGAAGGGCTACCGCAAGGAACCCGCCAAGACCGCCGAGGCGATCGACGCCGACGGCTGGCTGCACACCGGCGACATCATCGACGTCGACGACGAGGGCTACCTGAGAATCGTCGACCGCAAGAAGGAGCTGATCATCAACGCCGCCGGAAAGAACATGTCGCCGGCCAACATCGAGAACACTGTGCTGGCCGCGTGCCCGATGATCGGCGTGATGATCACGATCGGCGACGGGCGGCCGTACAACGCCGCGCTGATGGTCTTCGACGCCGAATCGGTCGGGCCGTACGCGGCCCAGCTGGGGCTCGCCGACACGTCGCCCGCCGCCCTGGCGACCCATCCGGAGGTCATCGCCCGGGTCTCCGCGGGTGTGGCCGAGGGCAACGCCAAACTGTCGCGGGTGGAACAGATCAAGCGCTTCCGGATATTGCCGTCGCTCTGGGAGCCCGGGGGAGACGAGATCACGTTGACCATGAAACTCAAGCGCAAGCCGATCATGACGAAGTACGCGAGCGAGGTCGAGGAGCTCTACGCGCCCGAGTTGCACCCGGACGTGCACGAGCCTTCCGCGGCCGCGACGGTGCAGCCCGCATGAGCGGGGGACCGGGCGCGACCGCCCGCGAGCTAGGCCGGCTTGGGATGCGAAAACTGCTGCAGCGCACCGGTATTGTCGAGGAATCGACGACACCGCTGGCTACCGATACGGCGGAGGTGGTCCAGCTGCTCGCCGCCCCGTGGTACGACGAGCGGCTGAGCGCGCTGGCCGACGAGCTCGGGCGGGACTTGTCCAGCGTGCGCGCCGAGGCCGCGTCCTACTTGCGGGAGATGGCGCCCTCGCTGGACGAGCGGGCCGTCAGGGCCTGGAGCGGCTTCAGTCGCTGGCTGATGCGGGCCTACGACGTGCTGGTCGACGAGGACCAGATCGCGCAGCTGCGCAAACTGGATCGCAAAGCGACGCTGGCGTTTGCCTTTTCGCATCGCTCATATCTGGACGGCCTGCTGCTGCCGGAGGTGATTCAGGCCAACCGGCTCTCGCCGGCGCTCACCTTCGGCGGCGCCAATTTGAACTTCTTCCCGATGGGGACGTGGGCCAAACGCACGGGCACGATCTTCATCCGGCGCCAGACCAAAGACATCCCCGTATACCGGTTCGTGTTGCGCGCGTACGCCGCCCAGCTGGTGCAGAACCACGCCAACCTCACCTGGTCCATCGAAGGGGGCCGCACCCGAACCGGCAAGCTACGGCCCCCGGTGTACGGGATCCTGCGCTACATCAGCGACGCGGTCGACGAAATCGACGGCCCCGAGGTGTATTTGGTGCCCACGTCGATCGTGTACGACCAGCTGCACGAGGTGGAGGCGATGACCACCGAGGCCTACGGTGCGACGAAGCGACCCGAGGACTTCCGCTTCCTGATCCGGCTGGCGCGACAGCAGGGCGAGCGGCTCGGCCGCGCCTACCTGGACTTCGGCGAGCCGCTCCCGCTGCGCAAGCGCCTCGAGGAGCTGCGCGCCGAGGAGACCGGAACCGGCACCGAGATCGAACGCATCGCGCTGGATGTCGAGCACCGGATCAACCGCGCCACCCCGGTCACCCCCACCGCGGTGGTGAGCCTCGCGCTGCTGGGTGCCGACCGCTCGTTGTCCATCAGCGAGGTGCTGGCCACCGTGCGGCCGCTGGCGAGCTACATCGCGGCCCGAAACTGGTGCGTGGCCGGTGCCGCCGACCTGACGAACCGCTCGACCATCCGCTGGACGCTGCATCAGCTCGTCGCCTCGGGCGTGGTCAGCGTCTACGACGCCGGCACCGAACCGGTCTGGGGCATCGGCGCAGACCAGCACTTGGTCGCCGCGTTCTACCGCAACACCGCCATCCACATCGTGGTCGACCGCGCCATCGCCGAGACGGCGCTGCTGGCGGCCACGGAAGACGCCGAAAACTCCGTCGACGGCTTGGTGTTGCCGGCGACCGTGCGCGACGAGGCCTTGAGCCTGCGCGAGTTGCTGAAGTTCGAGTTCTTGTTCTCGGCGCGCGCGCAGTTCGAGAAGGACCTCGCCGACGAGGTCCGCCTGATCGGGCACGTGGAGGACACCAGCAAGGCGGCCAGCGCGGCCGACGTCCGCGGCCTGCTGGAGAAGGCCGACCTGCTGCTGGCGCACCTGGTGCTTCGGCCGTTCCTGGACGCCTACCACATCGTCGCCGACCGGTTGGCCGCCTACGACGACGAATCATTCGACCAGGACGCGTTTCTCGCCGAATGCCTCGAGGTCGGCAAGCAGTGGGAGCTGCAGCGCAGGATGGCCAGCGCCGAGTCCAGGTCGATGGAGTTGTTCAAGACGGCGCTGCGGCTGGCCCGGCACCGCGAACTGGTGGACGGCTTCGAAGACCTGGATGTCGCGCGGCGGCGTCGCGAGTTCGCCGACGAGATCGCGACGGCCGTACGGCGCGTCAACACCATCGCGAGCCTGGCCGGTGCGCGGTGATCGGCCATTGCGCTGTGGCAGGCAGACTATCCGCGCGCGTGGCGGCGCCGAAACTGTAGTGAAAACCCTGATGCGGCGAAGCGTCCTTGCGCAATAGCGTCGGATCTCACAACGCTGCGACCGTTCGCCCGAGAGGCGTCCGCACGTGCTGACAGGTGTGCGCATCGCTGCCGAGCGCGAAAGGATCAAGCGCGCGGTCGGAACAGCGCGAAGGCGCATTCGTCAGCCGCAAAAAGGAATACCAAGCATGATGTCATCCACTTCGAAGCTGGCCGCTGCTCTGTCGATCGTCACAGCCGTCGCCGCAATCGCTCTCGGACTGCTTGCGCCGGTGCCGGCGGACGACGGGTGCCCCGACGACGTTGTCCCGCGTCTCGCACGACCCGGCGACGGGGCGTGCGCATCCAATCAGGTTGCGGCAGTGATCGCGCAGGCGAAGACCAATGCCGGTAGCCGGCGCGAACCGAACGGAGGCACCCCGGGGGCCTACAACCTGATCGCGACGTCTATACCACAGGCGCCCACGACGTCGCTGACGCCGAATGATCGCGGATATGTGCGCGTGCAAACGAAGTCGGGATCAACCGGCTGCTCCATCAATACCGAACTGGTTGCTTGCCAGACCTCTGCGGACAACTGGCCAATCGGCCCCAGTGGGAGGCACTTCCACACTGCCAGCATCAACGCCAACGGTGACTTCAATTGGGTCGAAGCTGATCTCGGTGCGCTCGAGGGCCGCGTCACACTCGACTTCCGGACCTACACCGCCCAGGGCTGGACGATTGTCGCAGACTCAGAGGCCACCAAGTTCACCAATGACCGCAGCGGGCACGGCATGTCCGTCAGCGATGAAAGCGTGACACCGTTCTGAGTGAGTCCGCGGTTCGCATTCTCCGAAAGTGTAAGGGCATCCCTGACCAGGCTAATTCGGCTGCCATCAACCTGGCACGAAAGATCGCACCGCAAGTACCGCAGTAGAAACTGTTGCGTCCGGCCGGGCGATCAGAAATCGCGCATGCTCGACCATCCCATTGCTGCGCTGATGCGGCACCGGCGCCGTTGCCGACGCACGCGATCGACCTCTGGCCCTGGTCAGACCCATGACGCCGGCGGACTGCGGGAGCGCCGTCAATTCAGGGCATTTGGTAGGCGCACCTGCCGGGCTTGTGCTCGGTGAGGGGGACGGGTTTGCCGTCCACCTGGATCGCACAGTCATGGGTACCGTGGTGGTCGGTGTAGTTCAACGCAAGGAGTTTGCTCCCGGTCACGTGCACCGTCTGCGACCACGGCGTGGAAACCCATGTGGTCGTGCTGGCCGGATACACCGGGGTCCCTGGGTCGGGGATGACTGAGAACACATCACCACCGCCGAGGACCTGATAGGTGACGGTGTGCTCGCCCGGCCCCGGCGAGTTGGTCTGCGGCTGCAGCCCGCCGGTGGCTCCGACGCCGGCATTGGCGTTTTCCTGCCACGTTTCTTGCCGCCGCTGCGGGGTGACGCACACTGCGTCGCCGTCGTATCCTTCCCGCCACACCAGGCCCGAGACGCACGTCTTTGGCCCGTAGGCGCCGCCGCCGGCATAGCCCTGGCCTTGCGCAGCGGCGGCGTTCTCGTTCTGCACTTCCTGGGCGACATTCGGTGGCACGCAGACGTTGTCGCCGGGCCGCGTCAGGCGCGGAACTTCACCGGCGATGTCGCCGGGAATGCATCCGCCGTTAGCCGAGGCGGTAGGTAACGCGGTCAGTCCGCCGGCGATGGTGAGGGCAGCCGCACACATCGGCAACACGCGTGAAAGCCACGTGCCGCCAGCGAGTCTCGGTGCGGACGCTGGCTCCGACGTAGCGTGACTAGACATGGCAAGGTCTCCTCTCGCATCCTCCAGTGCTGTTCACACGCTATGGCCGGTATGGCCACCGCCGAAATAGGGTGTTTCCCTACAAATACGAGATAGTGGCTTGCTGCGTGTGCATCGGAGGCTATCTCTAGGGGTAACTCCAATGCGCGGCAGCGGGTTCGGCGCACTTCAGGCCGGCGTTTGGCTCACATGCCGGGCCAGCTCGGCGCGGGACCGGATGTTGAGCTTGCGATACATCCGGGCCAGGTTGGCCTCCACCGTTTTTGGGCTGATGAACAGCGTGCTGGCAATGGCCCGGTTAGTCATCCCTTTGGCGACGAGTTCCGCTATGCGCCGTTCGGAAAGAGTCAGCCCATCGCCGGTCTGCAGCCGCAGGACGTTGGCGCACGCGAGGGCGGCGCGAGCCCGATTCGCCCACAGGGGCATACCCAGCTCTTCGAACGCATGCAGCGCGCCACGCAGGGTCGTGGCACTGACGTCCTTCATACGACGCCGACGTTGTAACTCACCGAGGAGAAGCTGGGTGCGGGCTTTCTCAAATGGCATTGCGAGGTCGTCATGGTACGTCAGTGCGCACTGCGCGAAGGCAATTGCAGCGTCTACATCGCCACGCGCCGAACACAGCAGGCTGCGGCAACGCGCGCCGACGGCCAAGGTCCATTTCCTGTCGAGGCGGCTACCATTGCGTTCCATCGCGTCCACCAATGGCGTCGCGTCGTCGAGGTGACCGACGGCGGTCAGCGCCTCGACGGCGTCGGGAACGAAAGCGGCCAAGATGATTTCGGTCTGCTCGGGCTTTGCCACCAGCCGGCGACACAAGCATTGCAGTGCACTTAGTGCGGCGCCATGATCACCCAACGACACCTCCAGGAAGCCGAGTGCGTTGATCGCCCAGTCGCCCAGCTGCTGTGAACCACACCGGACGCTGGCCGCCAATCCTTCGCTGATGTCACTGCGGGACTGGTGCTCTCGTCCTAGGTACGCACCGACCAGCCCCCTGATGATCAAGGCCATGGCGCGGGCGAAATCGCCGCCAAGCTGTGCGGCCCGTTCCACCATTTCTCCCGCGATCAGCTGGGCAGCGGTGATGTTTCCCAGCCATGTCTCGATCAGGGCAGCGTGGAACGCAAGGATGATCGCATCACTCTCTTCTCCGCGCTTGATACAGCCGCGTCGTATATCGACCATCCGGCGGCGACCCTCATCGAGCTGACCCGTCCACGCCAGGATCAGGGCCTGCTGCACGCGGGGACCAAACGCTAGCGGGACGTGGACCGCGGGATCGTCGCACTCCAGCGCGCGTCGCAGACCAATCTCGTCCACGCCGTCACCGCGCAGAAACGACAGCATGATGCGCATACCCAACGCCGCGCTGACGAGTTCGGGTTGCTCGAGACATGCCGCGGTGTTCACGGCGGTCTCGGCGATTCGCATGCCCTGATCGAGTTGACCGAGGTGCGCATACGAAAAGGCCAGAGTCAGCTGGACACGTGCGCGCAGCGCAAGGCTGGTCACGGCCTCATCGAGCGCCCGCTGAAGCAGGGACGCCGCTTCGGGAAAACTCTCGTGGTAAAGACCAACCATCGCCATCAGATGCAGCGCCTCGCAGCGGGCATTGCCGGGCGCCAGGGGGCCGATCGCGTCTTCGAGAAGCGTTTTAGCGCAAGCTAGCTCGCCGGCATCAAAGTGATGTTGGGCAGAGCGGACTCGGCGCCGCGGATCGCCACCGTCGAGACTGATCGCCAGATCGAGAAGCTCCGCGGCGGCGGCCGGCGCTCCACGGATGCGAGCAAGCTCGGCAGCGGCGTCCAGTGAACGCAGCGTCTGCACGTCGACGGTCGTTGCTCCCAGCGCCAAGTGGCGTGCGTGCATCTCAGGTTCGTCCTCGAGCTGGGCCAGGCGCCGGTGCATCGCACGACGTTGCGCCGGCGCTGCCGCGGACAACACACCATGGGCCAGCAGCGGCAGACTGAACTGTATACGGGGCCCGTGGATGACGATGACGCCTTCGGTTTCCGCCTCCTCGAGCAGCTCCAGGACAGCGTCTGCGTCGGCCCCCGTGGCATCGGCGATCAAGCTGACGGTCGGTGCACAGGCACAGGCCGCCGCGAGCAGAACCTCCCGTACCGCGGGGCCGAGGCGATTGATCCTGCGGCCGAGCTCTGCGCTTAGGCTTTTCGGCAGCGCAGCTACTCCGCCCGCCGAGTCGTCATCGACATGCCGCGCCAATTCCAATGCGTGGAAAGGGTTCCCGCGAGAAAGTTCATGTATTCGTTCCATCGTCGGGCGCGCGAAGGAGTGCTGCAGTCGCTGCAGGAACAACTCGTGCAATCCCGACAAGCTCATCGGTTGGATGGTGATGCGCCGCACCGCATCCGGACGGGACAATCTGAGCCACGACGCCGAACCGGGCGCCTTCCTGTCGGCAGGCTCCGTGGCCAGCACACTCACTCGCGACGATAACCTCCGGGCAGCGAAACCCAGCACCTGCCTGCTTGGGGCGTCAAGCCACTGGAGGTCGTCGATCGCGACCAGAACAGGCGCCTCCTCGCTGAGTCGTTCGACAAGCGCGAGAAACGCTGCCGCCAGCATGCGCCAGTGGGCGACCTCGTCGCCTACGAACGCGTGCGATAGCACACCCGTCAGTACGCGCTGCTGCGGATCCGGTAAATCAGGTCCTGGGCGCTCGACACCGCCGAGAAGGTCGGCGAGCCCGGCGTAGGAGAGCCCCGATTCCGCGGCCGCCGTTTGCGCTGCCAGCACCAGGAAGCCGCGCTCGCGGGCCTCAGCCAAAGCATTCAGCAAGAAGGTCGTCCTACCGATGCCCGCTTCCCCGTCGACGACCAGCAACGTGGGGCGCTGTGTTGCGGCGGTGAGGAACTCGTCGACCGCCTTGGCGTCGGACGGCCCGCTTGGGACACAGGTCACCGGCGCCACGATTAGGGGAGCCATCCGAAAGTAGTAGGGTGGGTCCCTCGACGGCGGCAATACGTGCCGTGGAATGGATCGACCGTGGTCGGTCTTCGCGGCAATGTGTTCCCCCTGGTGTCTGCGCACCAAGGGTGCGAGTAGTTCGAGCCCTCGGCGTTTTACCTATGCTCACCGACCGTAAAAAGTAGGGGAGTCCCGTTGCATCAGGGAAACCCCTACAGTTTCGCGGTTCCAAACCTCATGGTCGCTGGGCCCTTGCGCTCGAGGTTCGAAAGGGCGGCTTCTGCTGTCGCATCGATATGCGTCCATCCGACTCTTGTCTCACCGGTGACTGTCCGAGGGAAGTTCCGCGTTGTCGCGATCACGAGCCCGGCGGGCTCGTTACCACCGCACTCGGCGGCACTCCAATCTTGCTGCCTTGGGTAGACATTGGACTCGACTCGGCGATGAAATGCCACAACGCTCTTTCGCCTTCCGTACTGCTTGATATAGGGAAGCTCCCTATTTCTCCCCCGGCCTGCCGGCGATAACGTCGAGCAGTCGGAAATAGCTGGAGGCTAGAGGAGATCGTCCCTTGATGCCCGTTCACGCAGCACCGCAGGCAACACCCGCAGCGGAGGTCAACCGCGCCCCAGGTGCGGTTTGTCGCTGGGGCGCACGTCGCGCACTGACTCGAGGAGCCACCATGGTAAGAACCGTCAACCCGTCATGTTTGGCGACATTGATGGTGGCCGTGCTGACCGCGTGTGCAACCGTTTTCGGCGGGGCTCCCTCGCGGGCAGATCCGAATCTTCCCTACGGGCCCAACACATGCGTGCCGGGCCTGGTATGGCGGGAGGCGCGGGTCGGCGATGCTGTCTGTGTCCGCCCGGAAGACCGCACGCGCACAGCGCAAGAGAATGCCACGGCCGCTGACCGGCGCGATCCCAACGGCGCGTACGGGCCCCAAAGTTGTAAGCAGGGATCGGTGTGGCGGCAGGCCTTCGATGGTGACACCGTCTGCGTCACGCCGGACACACGGCGAGAAAACCTCGACTGGAATGCGTACCGTTGCGGCACCGTTGTTGGCGCACAACAGCATGCGGATTACTGTCCCCCGTACCCGCCGCCGCCCAACGACCTCAGGTAGTTCCGTGCTTTCCTCGCATTACGGCGATATATCCACTTACCAACCACGAGATTGGCTGGCACATCACGCCGCGCGAATTGGTGGCAGCCGACGATGCGATGAGCCGGCTCGCCGAAACTGTAGTAAAACACCTGATTCGTCACCCACCTCCGCCCAGATAGCGTCATTCGTACCCACTCAAGGGTGATCCACTCCTCCTGCCGAACAGGGACCAATCATGAGGCCACATAAACTCGTTGCCGCAGCGGGGACGTTCGCTGCGGCCCTGCTGACGTCCACCCCAGGAATGCCGCAAGCCTTTGCCTCCGAGTCGGGGGACCTGTGGAACATGATCAATGACGCGCATGTCGCGGCGGGCTGCCACAAGTACGACAACGCGGCTCCACTTGCTGCAGTGGCGTTGCACCTCGCGCAGGCGATGGTGGCCAACAACGGGGCAAAGAACGCCCCGGGCGGCTTCGCGCCGACCACCGAGAACCTGCTCAACCAACAAGGTTATTTCCCAACCTCAATAGGCGAAATGGACAACTGGGACAACGTCGACCCACGCAATATCCAGTCTGTGGCACCGTACAACGGGCGCCCGCCCGCGGGCAGCATCAAAGATCAGGTTGCGATGGAGTTCTGGCAAAGCCATGAGACAAAAGCCCTTTTCCCGAACTGCGGTATGCAGCAGATGGAAGTTGCCGTGTGGGAGAACGGCAACAAATGGGCCGCAGTGGCCTTGATGGCGACACCGGGTCCGACGCCGGGTCCGCTCCCACCGCAGAATCAGCCGCATTAGTCCGGACGGCGGGCGGCTGACGCCCGACGAGCCGCGCAAAAAACAGAACCTGCCTCCTGAAACGACCGCATCCTCAGGTCTTGCGAATATCCCGCCACTCACTGGTCGCAAACGAACTTGCCGACCGCGTCCCAGTTGCCGCTGTGGACATTTGAGTTGTTGGGGGGCCCGAAATCCTCGTAGCCGCCGCGCGCGCTGCCGTCGGGGTATATATGACCCGCATAGGTGCTGTTCCAGCCGTTGCTCCAGTTAACGCTGAAACCGATGTCGCTGCCGTTGATACCGCGGGACCGGCCGATCGTTCCCTTGACTTCGGGTCCACCGTGACCCTCGAAACTGGCCTGGCCGGTTAAGGACGTGTACGCGAACACCTTGTAACCGTTGTCCTCCGCGAGGATGAGTTCGTCGGTGACTCCGCGCCATTTCTGGCACGCGCCGCCGGTCACCGTGCGGGAGGCGGCGGCTTGGTTGTCGGCAGCCGCCTGATCGCGTACGTCGGGTGTCACGCAAACCGCGTCGCCAGGATAGGCGTTGCGCCAAACGAAGCCTGCTTTGCAGACGTTGCCATTGCCGGCCTGGACGTTTTGCGCCGCGGCGGCGTTTTGCTGTTCGGTCTTGTCCCTGATCTCTGGGGTGACGCAGACCGCGTCTCCCGGACGAGCGGCCCTCCAGACGTATCCAGGTTTGCACGCCGGAGCCGGCGGCTCGGCGGTTGCGGCCGGTACTGCAGCGAGCCCTGTCACGCCTGCAAGGGTGATCGTGCACAACGCCGCGCGCAGCATGGGTTTGGTTGACATGGCGGCCCTTTCGACTACGCACGGGTTCGACAGCGTTCGGTCCCACGCTAGGCGTAACCAGACAGAGGGTGATATCGGTAATTTCCCTATGCTGTGTTGTCGCGCGCGTGCGGGGCCTGGCCGCCGGGGGAGCCACTCCGGATAGCTGCGCCGCCGTAGTCTGCCAGAGGTAGCTGAGCCCTAAATGGTTGCGCGCATTGTGTACTCGCCTGCCTGCCGTGGCCAGTGCGGGGCATTAGTTCAACGGCGCTCAGAGACGCAGACTTCCGAATTTGTAGGGAAATCACTTATTTCGCTCCGACTCGGCCGGCCGTAGCGTCGATTCGTAGGAAGACGGAGAGGAGCCCCTTCTCGTGGCCAATCATACCTTCGCGCCCGTGGCGCGGTTTAGCGAGCGCCCTCGCTTACCCGTATTGCCTTTGTGCGCAGTCGCGCTCATCGTCCTGGGCGGGCTGAGCCTTCCACCGGTGGCCTCGGCAGATCAGGGCTGCATTCCCAATAACCAGGCCGGCATGGTGCCGCGCAACGCCCGACAGGGCGACAACGTCTGTGTGCCACCGAACATCGCCAAGACAGTCCAAGACGAAAACGCTGCCGCGGCCAAGGGTGTGGGCTACGTGCCCGGTGGCGGCGCCTATGGGCCTAAAACGTGTACCTCGGGTTTGGTGTGGCGCGAGGCATTCGATGGCGACGGGGTGTGCGTCAGTCCGCCACGGCGACAAGAAACCTGGCAGGAAAACGCCAACGCCGGTGTCGGCAACACCGGCGGGCTCAAGCCACAGCCCGGCTTCAACCCCGGCGGCGCCCCGGCAGCCCAGGGTAGCGGCGGGCCCGATGCGGCATTGCTTGCGGCGGTCAACGACGCCCGGGTGAACCCCGCCAAGTACCCGCCTGACCCCACGGATCCCAACACCGGCAAGCCATGGGACACCTCGGGCGCCTCAACGAAGGCTTGCCCGAAGCCTTTTGCCGACTCGGGGGCCTTGGATAACACGGCCGCGACGCACAACGGCTTCATCGCCACCATGGATGGGAGCTTGGTCAACCAAGACCACAACATGCACAAGACCGCGAGCGGTGGCCTGGCATACGATCAGGGCGGGCCCATCACGCAGGCCGGGTACGCGAACACCGGGGAGATTGTTGCCATCGGGCAATCGTCCGAAGCCGCCGCCTTGAAGTTCTGGATGCAAGACGACGGCGGCGCCAACAACTGGGGTCACCGCAACCTGATCTTGAACTGTGGTCTCACCGACGCCGGCGCGGCGCACTTCGTGGGCGGTCCCGACAGACACTACTGGACCGTCGACATGGGCTCCCACTAACCACACCAGCTTGGGGTGCGGCCGGCGACCCACGCGACACCGACGATGTGGGGCAACAAGGAGGATCCTGTGCAACAGCAAGACATCTCGGCAACCGCGACATCGAGGCCGCGTCCGATCGCGAACTTAGTCCGTGGTCCGGTCGCCTTCCTCGCCGTCGCGGCGGTATGGTCCGTCACCTCTGCGTGCGGATCCAACGCCACCACCGCGACCTCGAGTGGTCCAGGCGGATCGCAGTCGGCGGTCGCTGCCTCACCACACAATGGGAAGCGCATCGATGCCTGCTCGATGATTTCGCCGCAGGACGTCTCGTCGCTGCTCGGAGTCTCGGTGGCTGGAGTGTCGACGGGCAAGGAGCCCGACATGGGCGACTGTACGTGGACGAATACGTCGACCGAGGAATCGGTTTCACTGACCATCAGCAATCCCGGCACCGCCCTCAACAACAGGCTTCCGCCGCCCGCGCCCGGTTTCCCCGATCCGACGGTCCCCGGGCCGGACGGCATGCGCTACCTGGGCGGCGGCGGCGTGGAGTTTGCGGCCGGTGACCGCACGAACACCGTCCAAGTCGCCGTGCTAAGGCTATCCGCAGGCGAAGCCAATGCGGCGGCCGTGAACCTGGCGCGCAAAATCACTCCGCTGGTCCCACGGTAATCGCCGGCTACCGATCATCGACCGGATGCGATGCCGGCGATTGGTGGTTGTGAACGGCATTGCACAGCAACGGGTCAGGGTGATACCCACCCGACTGCGGCGCTGATCCGTTCCGGGGGAGCGCCGGCGTCGTGGCAGACCTGTGCAACAAGCTCGGCCGACTCGGCGGCAAAGACCCCGAACGCGTAATCGTCTGTTGGCACGGCCATCGCCGTCAGCAGCCGAACCTGTTTCCCATTACTGGCCAAGTCTGTGGCACGGCTGTTCAGACGATCGGCGGTCTCGCCGATCGAGGTAGCGCACGACTGCGAGCCGTACCACTCGACAAGAAACCGCTTTGCGTCTGCCTCGACGGCCACCATCGTGACCACGGTACAGCTGCGCGCGTTTGGCGACATCAGGGTTTTCCCTACTACATATCGGATTCAAATCTCCAGGCGTGGACTGTTCCTGATAGCTGCGTGCGGGAGCGGATGTTGAGTTTGCGGTAGACGCGGCTGAGGTTGACTTCGACTGTTTTGGGGCTGATGAACAGTGCTGCGGCGATGTCGCGGTTGGTCATGCCGGCAAGGGCCAGCTCGGCGACGCGTTGCTCGGAGGGGGTTAGTCCCTGGGCTCGGCGTCGGCCCGAGGTGCCTCGCGCCAGCTCGGCCTTGGCCCGATCGGCCCATAATGTGGTGCCGAGCCGTTCGAAGGTGGCCAGCGCTTCGCGAAATGTCGCCTGTGCGGCGTCGCGCCGGCGTTGACGACGTTGTAGCTGACCGAGCAGCAATAGGGTTCGGGCGCGTTCGAAGGGCATGGGCAGGCGCTCGTGTTCGGTCATGGCGCGCTCGGCGGCGTCGGTGGCCGCGGTCAGGTCACCGCGCGCGGCGAGCAGCATCGCGCGACAGCGCGCGCCCACGGCGAGCATCCAGGCGCGGTCGAGCCGACGGCCGTTGCGCTCCAGGGCATCGATCAACGGCTCGGCGTCATCGCAACGGTCAAGACCGATCAGCGCCTCGGCGGCATCGGGAATGAAAGAGGCGGCAACGATCTCGGACGAACCTGGGACCGCCTCAAAAGCCTCGAGCAACGGCTGCAGCGTGTCAAGCGCCGCTTTGGAATTGCCGAGCGACAGCTCCAGGAAGCCCAACGCGGTGATGGCCCACTGGGCCAGCCGGAACGTACCGCTGCGGCGGCTGGCTGCCAGCGCATCCGTGACGTCGCGTCGGGCCTCGGCCTCACGACCGGCATAAGCGCCGAGCCACCCCCGTGCGATCAGGGCGGATATGACCGCTAGATCGCGACCGACTTGCAGCCCAATCTCCATGGTGTCCTCGGCCGCTAGATTGGCCTCGGCGAAGTTGCCGCGCCAGCATTCGACGAGGACACGGTGAAAGGTAAGAATGCTCAATTCACCTTCATCGCCGTTTTCCATGGCATCCCGCCGGATTGACCGCATCTCCGCGCTAGCGCGTTCGAGCTGGCCGGTGAACGCCAACAGCAACGCGTTTTGAACTTTCGGCCGAAAAGGCATCGGCACGTAGAATTCGTTGTCGGCCAACTCAAGTGCGGTTTGCATGCTTTCTTCGTCGAAACCATCGCCGGCGAGGAAGTCCATCAACACACGCATGCTCAGCGCCTGGCTCAAGGGATGCGGCTCCCCAAGCTGGCGGGCGCACCCGACGGCGTCGTGGGCGGTAGCCACAGCTTCGTCGAGGCGACCCGCGTTGAACAGCGCCCACGACAACATGACTAACACGGGGACCCGCAAATTGAGTTCGTCGCCCACTTCGCTGAGCGCGCGTTGTAACAGATCAGCTGCCTCGAGGTAGCCTTCGTCGTACAGGCGGACGACCGCGAGCAAACTGACGGCTTCGGCCCGCAGACGTCCGGGCGCCAATTGTTGGATGCACTTTTCGAGCAGCTGGCGCGCGCGTTGATGATCGCCGGCGAAGAAATAGCTTTGGGCACAACTGATCCGGCGTTCAGGAGTATCTCCGCCCAGAGCGATTGCAAGTTCAAGCAGCTCGGCGGCAGCCGCGGGGGCGCCCCTACTACGGGCGGTTTCGGCGGCAGTGTCGAGGGCCTCCATGGTCTGCGGCTCGCCGCTGGTATCGGACAGGGCGAGGTGCCGCGCCCGTAGTTCCGGTTCGGTGACAACCTCGGCAAGGCGCCGGTGCATCGCTCTGCGGCGTCGCGGCGGTGCGCCGCTGTACACGCCGTGGGCGAGTACCGGGTGAGTGAACCGGAGGCGGTTGCCGTCGATAACTACGACCGACTGAGTTTCGGCCTCGCCGAGCAATTCGACGACGCGGTCCGGCGCGGTGTCAATCGCTTGGGCGACCATCTGCACCGTCGGATCGGGGAGGCTGGCCATCGCAAGCAGCGCGTCCCCGGCGGCTCCGCTCACCCGACCGATCCTCGAGCTCACCAGTTCGCCGAGGCTGCCGGGCAAGCTCAAGGCGGTGGTGCGACGATCGTTTTCGAGTTCGCGGGCCAGTTCTAATCCGAAAAACGGGTTCCCGCCGGAGATTTCGTGAATCCGTAACAACATCGGACGCGCTTGCGAGCTACCCAGCCGAAGCGTGAGGAGCTGGTGTAGTTCGCCGACTGTCAATGGCTGCAGCCGGATTCGGCGGGTCGCGTCCGGACCTTGGAGCTGTACCCGCGGCGCGGCCTCATCGGTTCGTAGCGTGCACAACAACGCCGCTCCCGGCGGAAGTCTGCGCGCTGCGAACGATATGACGTTGGCGCTGGAGGTATCCAGCCACTGCAGGTCGTCGATCGCGACAATGACCGGGCCCTGGGTGGCGAGCTGGTCGAGGACGGCCACGAAAGCCGCTGCCACCGCGCGCGCATCGGTGTCCTGAGTGTCGCGGCGACGCAAAAGGGCGGCGTCCAAGCCGTGTCGCTGTGGCTCTGGTCGCTCTGCCCATATGGCCGGATCGACATCGCTGAGCAGGTCGGCCAGCGTGGTGTAGGCCAGGACCGATTCGGCGGCGGCGGCGCGGCCCGTGAGGACACGGAAGGCGCGCTCGCGGGCCCGGTCTACAGCATCGAGCCAGAGGGTCGTCTTACCAATGCCGGGCTCGCCCTCGATGATCAAAGCGGACGGTGCGCGCAGCGCCGAGTCAAGGAAGTCGACGAGGGCCCGCTCCTCGGCCTGTCGGCCTACGATTCGTTCCACCGGTTCCTACTTTGTGGGTGATTCGTATTGGTTGGCGGGCGCCAGTGCGCGGTAGAGCTCCATGCGGGAGCGGATGTTGAGTTTGCGGTAGATGCGGCTGAGGTTGACTTCGACTGTTTTGGGGCTGATGAACAGTGCTGCGGCGATGTCGCGGTTGGTCATGCCGGCAAGGGCCAGCTCGGCGACGCGTTGCTCGGAGGGGGTTAGTCCCTGGGCTCGGCGTCGGCCCGAGGTGCCTCGCGCCAGCTCGGCCTTGGCCCGATCGGCCCATAATGTGGTGCCGAGCCGTTCGAAGGTGGCCAGCGCTTCGCGAAATGTCGCCTGTGCGGCGTCGCGCCGGCGTTGACGACGTTGTAGCTGACCGAGCAGCAATAGGGTTCGGGCGCGTTCGAAGGGCATGGGCAGGCGCTCGTGTTCGGTCATGGCGCGCTCGGCGGCGTCGGTGGCCGCGGTCAGGTCACCGCGCGCGGCGAGCAGCATCGCGCGACAGCGCGCGCCCACGGCGAGCATCCAGGCGCGGTCGAGCCGACGGCCGTTGCGCTCCAGGGCATCGATCAACGGCTCGGCGTCATCGCAACGGTCAAGACCGATCAGCGCCTCGGCGGCATCGGGAATGAAAGAGGCCGAAATGATCTCCGTGGCATCTGGGAAGATCTGCAACAGCCGCAACAGCGGTTCGAGAGTGTTGACCGCCGCTTGGTAGTCACCACATGACAGCTCTACGAAACCGCCCAGGGTGGCGGGCCATTCGGCCAACCGCATGGAGCCACACCGTTGCGCGGCCGCGATCGCGTCGCGGAGATCACGGCGGGCGTCGTCGACGCGGCCGCCGTAGGCGGCGGCGGCGGCCCGAATCGTCAGCGCGATGAACAGTGGGAAGTCACCGCCGAGTTGCGCCGCGCGCTCCGTCGTTTCGTCGGCTATCAGCGCCGCGCTTTTCAGGTCACCGCGCCAGATATCGATCAGCGCGAGCTGGAACGCGGTGAAGATCAGCTCGCCTTCCTCGCCTAGGGTGATACAGCGTTGGCTCACAGCCGCCATCTCTTCGCGGGCGGCTTCGAGCCCACCCGTCCACGCGCGCAGCAGCGTCATCTGCACGCTGGGGCGAAAGGCTAAGGGGACGTACCGGTCTCGCTCCTCCAAGTCGACGGCGCGTTGTAAGGCCCGCTCGTCGAAGCCGCGTCCTCCCATGAAATCCATCATCGCGCGCATTCCCAAGGCGGGGCTGAGTAGCGCGGCGATATTCAGGCGTTCGGCTTCGGCGACGGCCTGCTCGACGCGCTGGTACGCCTCATCGGGTCTTCCGGCGTTGAGCAACGCGAATGACAAGGTGATCAGGATGCGTACCCGCACCCCTGGATCGCCGGCGCTATCGAGCAACCCGGCTTCGAGTAGCTCTGCCGCATCCAGGAAGCTGTCGTCGTATAGGCGCACCAGCCCGAGCTGAAGCAAAGCCTCCGCGCGCATCGACCCGGCCGGCAGCTCTGCGACGACTTCGTCAAGGACCTGCCTGGCGTGCGCGGGATCACTTGCATCGAAATAGTATGTAGCACAACGAATTCGCCGATCTGGTTCGTCGGCACCGAGGCCTATGGCCAGCTCCAGCAGTTCGGCGGCGGCGGCGGGCGCTCCTCTGCCGCGCGCTATCTCCGCGGCGGCGTCCAGTGCTGCTATGGTCTGCTGCTCGCCGGTGGTATCCGATAACGCGAGGTGGCGTGCGCGCAGCTCGGGTTCGCTGACGAGTTCGGCCAGGCGCCGGTGCATGGCATGGCGGCGGCGCGGCGGGGCCCCGTTGTACACACCGTGCGCCAAGACTGGGTGGGTGAAACGGAGTCGGTTTCCGTCGATGGTCACCACCCCCTGCGTTTCGGCCTCGCCGAGCGCCTCTACCAGACGATCCGGCTTGGTCTTGGTCGCCTCGGCTACCAGCTGCACCGTCGGGTTGGGAAGGCTGGCCATCGCAAGCATCGCGTCTTTGGCTCCTGGGGCGAGTCGGCTGATCCGCGAACTCACCAGGTCGTCGAGGCTGCTCGGCAAGGTCAACTCGGTGGTGCGGGCATGGGCGCCGACTTCGCGCGCCAACTCCAACGCGAAAAATGGGTTGCCGCCTGATATTTCGTGAATGCGTAGCAGCGTAGGACGACCCAGCGAAAGCCCCAGACGCAGCAGGAGGACCTCGCGCAATTCACCGACTGTCAACGGCTGTACCCGGATTCGGCTGACGGCGTCGGGACTGGGCAAGTGCAATCGCGTTGCGGCGTCTTCGGTCCGTGTTGTGCACAACAACGCGGCACCAACCGGAAGCCTTCGCGCGGCGAACGCTATGCCGTTGGCACTGGAGGTGTCCAGCCACTGCAGATCGTCGATGGCGATCAGCACCGGACCGCCCGCAGCGAGCCGGTCGATGACGGCGAGAAAACCCGCCGCTACCGCCCTCGGGTCGGTGTCGTGCGGGCGGGCGTGGCGGCGCAACAGTGCGGCGTCCAAGCCCTGCCGCTGCGGGGTGGGCAGGTCCGCCCATACCGAGTCATCGACGTCGCTGAGCAGATCGGCCAACGCCGTGTAGGCCAGCACCGACTCGGCGGCGGTACTGCGGGTGGTGAGCACGCGGAAGCCGCGGTCGCGGGCCCGCATGACCACATCCAGCCACAGTGTCGTCTTGCCGATGCCCGGGTCGCCCTCCACGACCAGAGCACATGGCTGGCGGGGCGCGGAGTCGAGGAAGTCGACGAGGGCGTGCTGTTCCGCCTTTCGGCTAACGATTCGCTCTGACATCGTCGGTCCGCGTCCTTAGGCAGCAATGGGTCTCACGCGGAAGGCCGTGGCGCGGGGCGCCCGGCTTGCGTAGTAGCGCTTGAGGATTGTTGCCCACGTGCACGCGCGGGCGTCGCCGGTCAGCCGGTCGGCTGCGCGCTGCGTCCATGGATGCATGAACGCGACCGCTGGGCGGTGCGTACGCGGCTCGCCGGATTGGTAGCCGGCCGGACCGGCAAGGACGTGCTGCCGTCGCGGCTTATCGAGCCACAAGCGCCACCTGACCTGGCTTCCGCGCAGAGTGGGCACGGGTAAACGGTACACATACTGCCCGCGCCCGGCATGCTTCCGTAAGCGGACGGGCCAAACTCCTGCTGGCGCAACCTGGATGTCGGGCGGCGCCGCGATTTCGCCGACGAGATCGCGACGGCCGTCCGCCGGGTCAACACCATCGCGGCGCTGGCCGGGGCGCGGTAGGCGGCTTCCTGCCGGCGTAGCGTCCTATGGGTGGGCCTGGTAATAGAGGCGATGCCCGAGCTTGGCGTCACCCGGATTTCGCGGTGGGTCTTCAACTGCTACGTGATCCACAACAATGGCGACGCTATCGTCGTCGACGCCGGATTGCCCACTGCCGCAGCCGATGTGGCACCGGTGCTGGACCGGCTCGGCGGGCGTGTCCGCGCGATCGTGGCCACCCACGGCCACAGTGATCACGTGGCCGGAGCCGCCGGTGTTGCGGCTCAGTATGAGGCGCCGATTCACCTGCCGGCGGTGACGATGAAGTATCTCGAGGGGCAGCGGCCGCGCACGCCCAGCGCGGCCCGTGTCGCCCGCATCTGGCCCACACTGATCGACCAGCCGCCGGACCGGATCGGCGTGGCGGGGCTGCTTTCGGGTGCCCGCTCTGCCGGATACGGCACCGCCGCCGGGATGCGATGGTCCGGTCCAGCACCGGCCGGCGCGCTCGCCGATGCGAAACCATTGCCCGGCGCCCCCGAGTGGCTGATCCTGGCCACCCCCGGCCACACCGACGACAGCGTCGCGTTCTGGAACCCGCTGAGCCGCACCCTGATAGCGGGTGACGCCGTCCTGAGCGCCCGGGGGCGGGTGTGGCACACGCCCGAGACGGTGGACGACGCCGCCGCCCGGCGCACCCGTGAGCGGTTGGAGAAACTCCCCGTCGCGCACCTGCTGCCCGGCCACGGCCGGACGGTGCACGCAGGCACGACGGTGTGGGACGGGCAACGCCGGTAACCGTCGACAATCCCATTCCGCCGCAGGACTTGTGGGCGATCACCCCGCGCGCGTCTGTGAGCGGTGCTCGCGCGCTGCCTGACGGGCCCCGCGCCCCGAGGCCGGCGGCATAGAGTTGGTGGCATGCCACTTTCAGGGGAATACGCGCCGAGTCCATGGGATTGGGCCCGCGAGCAGGCGGAGAAGTACGAGCAGTCCGGCGGGACCGAAGCCACGGACATGAAGGGCAAGCCCATCATCGTGCTGACGACGGTGGGGGCCAAGACCGGCAAGCTCCGCAAGACCCCGCTGATGCGGGTCGAGCAGGACGGCGAGTACGCGATCGTCGCCTCCCTCGGCGGGGCCCCGAAGCATCCCGTCTGGTACCACAACGTCGTCAAGAACCCCCGGGTCGAGCTGCAGGACGGCGCCACCACCCGCGAATACGACGCCCGCGAGGTGTTCGGCGACGAGAAGGCGGTGTGGTGGGAGCGCGCGGTCGAAGCCTGGCCCGACTACGCCGAATACCAGAAGAAGACGGACCGGCAGATCCCGGTGTTCGTGCTGACCCCGGTCGGCTGAATTCCGGAGTTGGCGGCCGGGCATGGCACCATTGACCAGTGTCCGCCGAACTGAGCCAGAGCCCGAGCGTCTCGCCCCTTTCCGGGGCTGACATCGACGGCGCGGCCGAGCGGATCGCCGCGGTGGTCACGCCGACCCCGCTGCAATGGTGTGACCGGCTGTCGGCGATCACCGGCGCGAACGTCTACCTCAAGCGCGAAGACCTGCAGGTGGTGCGCTCCTACAAGCTGCGCGGGGCCTACAACCTGCTGGTGCAGTTGTCCGATGAGGAGCTGGCCGCGGGCGTGGTGTGCTCGTCGGCGGGCAACCACGCGCAGGGTTTCGCCTACGCGTGCCGGACGCTCGGGGTGCACGGCCGCGTGTATGTGCCCGCCAAGACGCCGCAGCAAAAGCGGGACCGCATCCGCTACCACGGCGGGGAGTTCATCGAACTGATCGTGGGCGGAACGACCTATGACCTGGCCGCCGAGGCCGCGCTGGCCGATGTCGAGCGCACCGGCGCCACGCTCGTGCCGCCGTATGACGATCTGCGCACCATCGCCGGTCAGGGCACCATCGCCGTCGAGGTGCTCGACCAACTGGATAACGAGCCGGACCTGGTGGTGGTCCCCGTGGGCGGGGGTGGGTGCATCGCCGGCATCACCACCTACCTGGCCGAGCGGACGACGAACACGTCGGTGCTGGGCGTCGAACCGGCCGGGGCCGCGGCGATGATGGCCGCGCTGGCCGCCGGCAAGCCGGTGACGCTGGACCACGTCGACCAGTTCGTCGACGGCGCCGCCGTGCGGCGCGCGGGCACGCTGACCTACGCCGCGCTGGCGGCCGCCGGTGACATGGTCTCGATCACCGCGACCGACGAGGGTGCGGTGTGCACCGCGATGCTGGACCTCTATCAGAACGAGGGCATCATCGCCGAGCCCGCGGGCGCGCTATCGGTCGCGGGGCTCCTGGAGGCCGACGTCGAGCCCGGCTCCACCGTGGTGTGCCTCATCTCCGGCGGCAACAACGACGTGTCGCGCTACGGCGAGGTGCTGGAGCGCTCGCTGGTCCACCTCGGTCTCAAGCACTACTTCTTGGTGGACTTCCCGCAGGAACCCGGTGCGCTGCGCCGGTTCCTCGACGAGGTGCTGGGTCCCGACGACGACATCACCTTGTTCGAGTACATCAAGCGCAACAACCGCGAGACCGGCGAGGCGCTGGTGGGCATCCAGTTGGCGTCGTCGGCCGATCTGGACGGCCTGCTGGCGCGGATGCGGGCGACCGAGCTGCACGTCGAACGCCTCGAGCCTGGCTCGCCGGCGTACCGCTACCTGCTGTTCTAGCCCGGGCCGCGAGGCATGGACCAGCAGTATGGGCCCGGTTCTGGCGGGTTCGGCCTGGTCGGCGCCGGCATCGTGGGTTCGCTCGCGCTGCTTGTATGCGCGGCGATTTGGGTTGCTCGGCGCCGAGCCGCGTTCGGGATGCTCCGAGAGAGGCTGTTCACCTCGGCTCTGATCGGCAAAACGCTGACCTGGCTGCGTGACCGGATCAGCGACAGGGGAGGGCCGCTGGCCCGCCGGTGGCCCGACAGCGAGGTCGCGGGTGTCGCATTGCTGCTCGGGCTGGTCGTGGTGGCGGCGCTGGCGGTCGGCTTCACCGAAGTGCTCGACGACGTGCTCGAGGGCGACGGCATCGCAGGCATCGACCACCCGGTGACTCAGTGGCTTGCGGCCCACCGTGAGCTGTGGCTGACCGCGGCTCTGCGGGCGGTCACTCTCGCGGGCGGACCCGTTTTTCTGGCTGCACTGGCCTTCCCGGTTTCCGTTGCTGCCGGTTACCGGTGCAGGTCATGGCGGCCCGTGGTGCTTGCTCTGGTTGGTGGCGGTGCGGTTCCGCTCGTGCTCTTCATCGCCAAAGCCTTGGTAGGTCGAAAACGACCGCCCCTGCCGTTCGCGCTCGTCGACGCCGACGGGTACTCGTTCCCCTCCGGACACGCAACCGGCACCGCCGCGATCATGGTCATCTCTGCGTGGATGCTGACCCGCTGGCTGATCCCCTGGTGGGCCGGGCGGGTGATGGTCTGGACCATCGCGATCGGCTCGGCGTTCCTGATCGGCTTCTCCCGCGTGTACTTGGGAGTCCATTACGTCAGCGATGTGCTCTCCGGCTGGATGCTGGGCATGGCCTGGGCGGGCACCGTCATGCTCGTCGGAACCTGGTGGGACAACACCGGGCGCGCACGCGGCCGGTCGCTTGCTCGACGGCCGGAGGCATGAGCGCCCCGCGGCTCAGCGGCGAGGCTCGCGCAGATAGGTCGGCAAAGGAGTGCCGGAAGCCAGATCTGCGGCCGGCACCGGCGCCCCGGCCGCGACGCTCACCGGCACCACGCCCGCCCAGTGTGGCAGCGCGCAATCCTCCGGATCGTCCGCCGGCCCGCCGGTGCGCACCTTCGCCGACACCTCCACCAGGTCGAGCGCGAGGACGCCGGTGGCGGCCAGCTCGCGCGGGTTGGGGGGCCGGCAGTCGGCGGCCCGGCCGGGCGCCAGGTGATCGAGCAGGCCGGCGAGCGCCCGCAGTTTCTCCGCCACGTCGTCGACCACGCGCGCGTCCCCCAGCACGACCACCGAGCGAAAGTTCACCGAATGGTGCATCGCGGCGCGCGCCAGCACCAGCCCGTCGACCAGGGTGACGGTGACACATACCGGCAGGCCCGACGGCGCCGCCCCGGCCGCGAGCAGGGGACCGCTGCCGGTGGAACCGTGCAGATAGAGCGTTTCGCCGAGGCGGGCGTGCGTGGTGGGCAGCACCACCGGACGGCCGGCGCTGACGTAGCCCAGGTGGCAGATCAGCGACGCGTCCAGGATCTGATGGACGGTCTCGCGGTCGTAGCGTGCGCGCTCCCGGTAGCGCGTCGGCGTCGTGCGCGCAGTCGGCGGGTATCCGGTTTCCATGGCATGATCTTTCGTTCTAGTACATAATCAGTGACGTGCCAGTACAAAGCAGCATAACCGGGACGGGCGCGGAGTCCATAGCCGCCAGCATCGAAGAGGCCATCTCGGCCGGCTCCCTGGCGCCCGGGGACGCGCTGCCGCCCGTCCGGGAGCTGGCCGCACGGCTCGGCGTGAACGCCAACACCGCCGCCGCGGCCTACCGCCTGCTGCGCCACCGCGGCGCCGTGGAAACCGCGGGCCGCCGAGGCACCCGCGTGCGGCACCGCCCCGCGACCACGCCCCGGTCCCTCCTCGCGCTCGACATCCCCGCCGGGGTGCGCGACCTGTCGACCGGCAATCCGGACCCGGCCCTGCTGCCCCTCGCGGGTGCCACGCTGCCCGGTCCGGTGACGGGCCGCCCGGTGCTGTACGGGGAACCGGCCATGTCGTCGGCCTTGGCCGAGTTCGCCCGGGCGGCGCTGTCCGTTGACGGGATCCCGGCCGATCACCTCGCGGTCACGAGCGGAGCGCTCGATGGCATCGAGCGCGTCCTGAACGCGCATCTTCGTCCCGGTGACCGCGTCGCCGTGGAGGACCCGGGTTGGGCCAACCTGCTCGATTTGCTTGCCGCCCTTGGCCTTTCGGTTGAGCCGGTCCGGGTCGACGACGACGGGCCGGTGCCTGCCGACCTGGCGCGGGCGCTGGGCCGCGGGGTGCGCGGGCTCATCGTCACCAATCGTGCTCAAAACCCGACGGGCGCCGCACTATCGGCTGAACGCGCCGAGGCGCTGCGGCGGCTGCTGGCGCCCCGCGCCGACGACCTGCTCCTCGTCGAAGACGATCACTGCGCGGGCATTTCCGGCGCATCCCTGCATACCCTGGCCGGTGCGACCCGGCATTGGGCGTTCGTGCGGTCGGCGTCGAAGGCCTACGGCCCCGACCTGCGCGTGGCCGTGCTCGCCGGCGACCAACGCACCGTCGAGCGCGTGCACGGCCGCCTGCGACTCGGCCCGGGCTGGGTGAGCCACCTGCTGCAGGACCTGGCCGTCAGCCTGTGGTCGGACCAGGCGGCCGCGCGGCTGGTCGGGACGGCCGAGCGGCAGTACGGCGAAACCCGCCGCCGGCTGTCCGCCGCCCTGGCCGATCGCGCCGTCGCCGCGCACGCGCGCTCCGGGCTCAACGTGTGGATTCCGGTGCCGGACGAGACGGTCGCGATCACCCGGTTACTGCGCGCGGGCTGGGCCGTGGCGCCCGGCACGCGGTACCGGATCGGCACCCCGCCGGGCATCCGCGTCACCGTCGCCGACGTGACGGCCGACGAAATCGACCCCCTGGCCGACGCGATCGCCGCGGCGGTGCACGGCCCGGGCCGCCTCAGCGTCTAAACGCCGTCGGTGCGATCGTTTCCCAGGCCGGGGCCCGTCCACAACAGCACCACGCTGCGGTCCGGCGGCGCCTCCTCGGGCTCGGCGGGCGGAGCCACCAGCGGCTCCCTTCTCCTCAGCAAGCCGATACACCGGCCGAATGCGGATCGATTCATGGGCGAATCATCGGCGGTTGCCCGCGCGGCCGCTCACCGTTATCCACAGCCCCGGATGTGGCGCGAGGTTACGGCTGCCCGCGCACCGACAGGATGGCGAACGACTGGCCCTCCAGCACCGTGTGGCCGGCGTCGACCGCGGGCTCACCCCAGGCCAGGACCACGTCACCGGCGACCGGCACCTTCACCGGCTCGGCGCCGAGGTTGCACACGATGCGCAACCGGCCGCGCGACACGCTGATCCAGCGTTGCTCCTCGTCGTAGTCGACGGCGAGGTGCTCCAGCCACGGGTCCGCCAGGTCGGGGTCGCCGTGCCGCAACGCGATCAGGTCGCGGTAGAGCCGGTGCACTCGGCCGTGTTCGCCGGAGTCGACCTCGTCCCACTTGAGTTTCGAGCGCTGGAAGGTCTGCGGGTCCTGCGGGTCGGGGATCTCGTCGGCATCCCACCCGTGTTCGGCGAACTCGGCCTTGCGCCCCTCCGCGGTGGCCTTGGCCAGCTCCGGCTCGGGATGCGAGCTGAAGAACTGGAACGGAGTCGACGCCGCATACTCCTCACCCATGAAAAGCATTGCGGTGAAGGGTGTCCCGAGCGCGAGCGCGGCCTTGATCGCCAGTTGGCCGCCGGTCAGGTTCTGCGAGGGGCGGTCCCCGAGGGCGCGGTTGCCGACCTGGTCGTGAGTGCAGGTGTACGCGACCAGGCGGGTGCCGGGGATCCCCAAGCCCGCTCTGGTGTCCAGCGGCCGCCCGTGGCGGCGGCGCCGGAACGACGAATACGTGGCCGCGTGAAAGTAACCGTGGCGCAGCGTCTGCGCCAGCGCTGCCAGCGAACCGAAGTCCGCGTAGTAACCCTGGCGCTCGCCGGACACCGCCGTGTGGATGGCGTGGTGGATGTCGTCGGCCCATTGCGCCGTGAGCCCGTAGCCGCCGCGCTCGCGCGGGGTGATGAGCCGCGGGTCGTTCAGATCGCTCTCGGCGATCAGCGACAGCGGGCGGCCCAGCCGCTCCGACAGCCAATCCGTTTCGGTCGCGAGCTCCTCGAGGATGTGGATGGCGGTCGTGTCCACCAGGGCGTGGACGGCGTCCAGGCGCAGCCCGTCGGCGTGGAAGTCGCGCATCCAGCGCAGCGCGCACCCGATGATGTAGCGGCGCACCTCGTCGGAGTCGGCGTCGGCGATGTTGATGCCTTCCCCCCAAGGATTGCTCGCCGACGACAGGTAGGGACCGAACTTGGGCAGGTAATTGCCCGACGGGCCGAGGTGGTTGAACACCGCGTCGATCAGCACACCCAGCCCCCGCGCGTGGCAGGCGTCGACGAACCGGACCAAGCCGTCGGGGCCGCCGTAGGGTTCGTGGACGCTGTACCAGAGCACGCCGTCGTATCCCCAACCATGTGTTCCCGCAAAGGAATTCACGGGCATCAGTTCGACGAAGTCGACCCCGAGGTCCACCAGGTAGTCCAGCTTGTCGATCGCGGAGTCGAAGGTGCCGGCGTCGGTGAAGGTGCCCAGGTGCATCTCGTAGATCACCGCGCCCTCCACCGGCCGGCCCCGCCAGTCGCCGTCGGTCCACGTCGCGCGGGCCGGGTCCCACAGCTGCGAGCGGGCGTGCACGCCGTCGGGCTGCCGGGGTGAGCGCGGGTCGGGCAGCACGGTGGGATCGTCGTCGAGCAAGAACCCGTACCGGGCGTCCGGCGCCGCGTCGGCGGTCGCGTGCCACCAGCCGTCATCGGACCGCGTCATCGCGTGCACGCGGCCCTCGACGTCGAGCCGGACCGACTCCGGTTCGGGTGCCCAGACCCGGAATTCAGTCATGGTGGCGCTCCAGCAGCACGACGGGCAGGTCGGAGAACAACTGGGCGGTCGAGGTCGGCCCGTCGGCGATGGCCCCGGTGAGGGCGTCCTTCCAGGTGCCCTCCGGCAGCGCCAGCACCGTGTTGCCCCAGCCGGTTTGGGCCAGCCGCACGGTCCAGCGGGTCACCGCGACCACGACGTCGTCGCCCCGGCGGAAGGCCAGCACGTGGTCGCTGGCGTCGCCGCTGGCCAGTACGGGAAAATAGTCCCCGCGCAGGAAGCTGTCCGGGCGCGAGCGACGCACCCGAAGCGCCGTCGTGACGACCCGAATCTTGGGGTGCTGCAAGGCCTTCAGCGCCTCACGCCGGGCCGCGTAATCGACGGGCCTGCGGTTGTCCGGATCGACGAGACTGTCGTCCCACAGTTCCGTGCCCTGGTAGACGTCCGGTATCCCGGGCACCGTCAGGGCCAGCAGCTTCTGGCCCAGTGCGTCGCTGGACGCGTGCGGGTTGAGCTGGGCGACCAGTTCCGTCAGCTGGCCCGCCACCGGGCCGTCGAACACCTTGTCCAGCCACCGGTGTACCGCATCCTCGAATTCGGCGTCCGGATCGTTCCACGAGGTGCGCCAGGCCGCTTCCCGGATGGCTTTCTCGGCGTAATTGTGCAGCCGTTCGCGCAGCTCGGCGCCGACCTCACCGCTGACCGGCCACACGCCGAAGATGTTCTGCCAGAGGAACTGTCCGGTCGCCGGGTCGGGCGAGGGTGCGTCGGCCTCCCAGCGGCCGACGAACTCGGCCCACAGCGACGGGACCTGCGAGAGCACCCCGATCCGGGCCCGCACGTCCTCGCCGCGCTTGGTGTCGTGCGTGGTCAGCGTCGTCATGGTCTGCGGCCACAGCCGGGCGCGCGCGGCGGCACTGTGATGGAACTCCGCCGCGCCGACACCGAAACGGTGCGGTTCGCCGCCCACCTCGTTGAGCGACACCAGCCGGGCATCACGGTAGAAGTAGCAGTCCTCGACGGATTTGGCGGTGACGGCGCCGCAGAGCTGCTGCAGCCGGGTTGCCGGCTCGCCGCCCCGGGCCAGCGCCGCGGCGATCACCTGCAGGGCGGGCCCCAATTCCGGTGACTGTGACTGGGTTTCGGCCAGCGCCGTCGGCATGATCGACGACAGGCCCGGATAGTCGCAGCGGTAGACGCCGATATGGGTGAGCAGCGCGGCCACCGCGTCGGGCAACTGTGGGTGATCGGCACCGGCCGCCGCCACGATGCTGCGGCGCAGCCGGCGCAGTTCGCTTGCCAACGTGTCGGTGGCCGCGCGGACCTTGAGTTCCGCCAACATCTCCGGTGTCGCGCCGTGGTCCAGCCCCGCCGACCGCACGAGCTCGGTGAGCGCGGGTGCGCCGCTCGGGTCGACGAAGACCCCGCCGATCTCGCGCAGTACGTCGTAGCCGGTCGTGCCGCCGATGGGCAGGGTGGGTTCGAGCGCCTCGTCGACCGCGAGGATCTTCTCGATCACGATCCAGGTTTGCGGCCCAACCGATTCGCGCAGCCACGCCAGGTAGCCGCACGGGTCGGACAACCCGTCGGGGTGGTCGATGCGTACGCCGTCGACGAGTCCCTCGGCGGCCCAGCGGGCGACCTCGGCGTGGGTGGCGTCGAACACCGCGCGGTCCTCCTGGCGCAGCCCGGCCAGGGAGGTGATGGAGAAGAACCGGCGGTAGCCGCACACGCCGTTGCGCCAGCCCACCAGCCGGTAGTGCTGGCGGTCGTGCACCTCGGGTCCGGAGCCCCCGGCGGTACCGGGCGCGATGGGCAGGGCCAGGTCGCCCAACCGCAGCAGCTGCCCGTCCACCTTGAGGTCGGCGGCGTCGTCGTCGGAGCCCAGGATGGGCAGCACGATGCGGCCGTCGTCGTCGAGCTCCCAGTCGATATCGAAATACGTTGCGTAGTCCGAGGATCGGCCGTGCGCCAGCACGTCCCACCACCACGCATTCTGCTGGGGCTGGTCGATCCCCACGTGATTGGGCACGATGTCGACGATCAGGCCGATGCCGCGTTCCCGCGCCGCCGCCGACAGCCGCGCCAGCCCCTCGCGGCCGCCGAGCTCGGGGGAGACCGTCGTCGGGTCGGTGACGTCGTAGCCGTGGTTGGACCCGGTGGCCGCGGTCATGATCGGGGACAGGTACAGGTGCGACACCCCGAGTTCGTCCAGGTAGTCCAGCAGGTTTTCCGCGTCGGCGAAGGTGAACGCGAACCCGCTGGCCTCACCACGCAGCTGCAGCCGGTAGGTCGACAGTATGGGAAAAGCCATGCGTCACATGGTCTTACGTAAGACCAGGAGCGAGCGTGACGGCACCACGATCTGCTCTTCGGCGTTCATCACCTGGTCGGCATCGTCCTTGGCGCCCACCGGATCGTTGGTGTCGAGTTCCACGGTCCACTCCTGCGCATATTCGCTGTTCGGCAGCACGAACTCCACCGGTTCTTCGCCGGCGTTGAAGCACAACAGGAATGAGTCATCGACCACCCGTTCACCGCGTGCATTGGGTGCGGTGATGGCTTCGCCGTTGAGGAACACCGCCACACACTTGTGAATGCTTTCGCCCCAGTCCTCGTGCGTCATCTCGCGGCTGCTTGGATTCAGCCAGGCGATGTCGCGCGCTTCGTCGCCGCTGCGGATCGGCTCACCCTCGAAGAACCGGCGCCGGCGGAACACCGGATGGTTCTTGCGCAGCGCGGTCACCTTGCGCGCGAACGCCAGCAGGTCCGAATTCTTGTCGACCAATGACCAATCCATCCAGGACAATTCGGAGTCCTGGCAGTACACGTTGTTGTTGCCGTTCTGGGTGCGGCCCAGCTCGTCGCCGTGCGCGATCATCGGTGTGCCCTGACTGAGCATCAGGGTCGCCCAGAAGTTGCGCATCTGGCGACGGCGCAGCGCCATGATCTCCGGGTCGTCGGTCGGGCCCTCGACGCCGCAGTTCCACGAGCGGTTGTGGCTTTCGCCGTCCCGGTTGTCTTCGCCGTTGGCCAGGTTGTGCTTGTCGTTGTAGGAGACCAAGTCGTTGAGCGTGAACCCGTCGTGCGCGGTGACGAAGTTGATGCTGGCGCTGGGGCGTCGCCCGGTCGCCTCATAGAGGTCCGACGACCCGGTCAGCCGGGACGCGAACTCGCCGAGGGTTGCGGGCTCGCCCCGCCAGTAGTCACGCACAGTATCGCGATACTTCCCGTTCCACTCCGTCCACAAACCCGGGAAATTTCCGACCTGGTAGCCGCCCTCGCCGACATCCCATGGTTCGGCGATCAATTTGACCTGGCTGACGATCGGATCTTGCTGCACCAGATCGAAGAATGCGCTCAATCGATCGACGTCGTGCAGCTCGCGGGCGAGCGTGGCGGCCAGGTCGAAGCGGAACCCGTCGACGTGCATCTCGGTCACCCAGTAGCGCAGCGAGTCCATGATCAGCTGCAGCACGTGCGGGTGACGGGCGTTGAGGCTGTTGCCCGTGCCGGTGTAGTCCTTGTACAGGCGCAGATCCTCGTCGGCGAGGCGGTAGTAGGCGGCGTTGTCGATGCCGCGGAAGTTGATCGTCGGGCCGAGGTGGTTGCCCTCGGCGGTGTGGTTGTACACCACGTCGAGGATGACCTCGATGCCCGCTTCGTGGAGGGCGCGCACCATGGACTTGAACTCGGCGACGCTGGCGTTGCGGTTGGCCGCGTATTGGTTGTGCGGCGCGAAGAACCCGAACGTGTTGTAGCCCCAGTAGTTTCGCAAGCCCAGATCCAGCAGCCGCGAGTCGTGCATGAACTGGTGCACCGGCATCAGCTCCAGCGCGGTGACATTCAGCGACTTGAGGTAGTCGATGACCACCGGGTGGGCCAGGCCGGCGTAGGTGCCGCGAAGCTCGGCGGGGATGCCCGGGTGGGTCTGGGTCATGCCCTTCACGTGGGCCTCGTAGATCACCGTTTCGTGGTACGGGGTGAGCGGGGAACGGTCCGATCCCCAGTCGAAGAAGGGATTGCTCACCACACTGGTCATGGTGTGGCCCAGCGAGTCGACCATCGGGGGGGTCCCGGGGTCGGCGTCGTCGCCCTCGGGGTGGACGGCCTTCATGTCGTAGGAGAACAGCGCCTGGCCGAAGGTGAAGTCGCCGTGGAAGGCCTTCCCGTACGGGTCGAGCAGGAGCTTGCTCGGGTCGCACCGGTGACCGGCCGCCGGATCGAACGACCCGTACACCCGGAAGCCGTAGCGCTGGCCCGGGGTGATGTTCGGCAGATAGGCATGCCAGACAAAGCCGTCGACCTCGTCGAGCGGGATACGCGTCTCCGCTCCGGCGTCGTCGATCAGGCACAACTCGACGCTCTCGGCGATCTCGGAGAACACCGAGAAGTTGGTTCCCGCGCCGTCATAGGACGCACCGAGTGGATACGGGTTCCCGGGCCACACGGTGGCCAGCTTCGGCTGTTGATTACTTGTAACGCCTGCGGCTGAAGCGTGATTGTCGGTCGGCACCTCTCGACTTTAGTCGCGGCCGGTGGCGTGGGGCGCGTTCACCACCAACCGGTGTTGGCGGCGATCTGGCGGCCCAATTCGCCCGCCATGGTCCGAACATATGTGGGGGTGAGGTGATGGGCGCCGTGGTAGATCAGCACGTTCCCCTCGACCGGCCGGCACACGTCGGCGCGGCAGATCGCGTCGGACATGTCGAGCACCTTGAGCAGCGGGAACTGGCCGACGAAGTCGAGGGTTTGGTTGCGGTCGGACAACACGTCGGAACGCTTGATGGCGCACGACTGCGGGCTGCCGCCCTTCTTGGCCAGGCAGTCCGCCGGGTCGAACGGCTGGCCGTTCTTCACCAGCCACGGGGTGTCGCGCATGCCCAGGATCGGAATGTTGTTGTCGGAGAACCTCTGCCAGATTCCGATATACGTGGCCGGCATCACGTCGCCGGGCTTGATGTTCCACGGCCGGGTCGTCGTGGTGAACACGTAGTCGGGACGGTCGGCGATGACTCTGGACATGGTCTGCTCCACCCAGTCCCGGCACTGCGGGTAGGCGGCGTTGTTGCCCATGATCAACGGAACTTCCTCGGTGGACAGCGGGCAGCCCATCTTGAGGTAGGTCACGACCTTGAAGTGGTGCATCGTGCCGAGCAGGCTCAGCGCGGGCAGCCAGTGCTCGGCGTGGGAGCCGCCGGCCAGCGCGATCGTGCGCTCGGCGGCCACGTCGCCGTAGGTGCAGACCACCACCGCCGGGTTGACGAAGTCACTGATGCAACCGTCGCGGGTGGAGGCCGGCAGGTCCTCCTTGACCTCCAGCACACTGGGCCGCATCGGCAGTGCGGGCACCCGCACGCGTTCGGTCAGGGCCCGCGCGCCGGGGTAGTCCTGCGGGTTGAGCACGCTGAGCTCCTTGCCCGCGGCCCGCAGGACGGTGACGTGCTGGCGCCACGTGAACGACGTCGCGGTCAGCGTCACGCCGAGCAGCACGATCGCCGCCCCCACCGCCATCGTGGGCCGGGGCAGGCGCGCCAGCCAGGCCGGTGTGGGCGCCGGCGACCGCCCGGCGGTGCGGTAGCGCAGGGGATCCTCGACGATCCGGGTGGTCAGGTATGCCAGCAGCCCCGAGACCAGCAGCACCGCGATGCCTTCGACGAAGCCGGCGTGCCGGTGTCCGGTGAAGGACAGCCAGAAGATCAGCAGCGGCCAGTGCCACAGATAGAGCGAATACGCCATCGCCCCGAGCGCGACCAGCGGCCCGGCCGCCAGCAGTCGATTCGGAAGGGGCAGCCGGTCGCCGTAGGCGGGATCGCCCCGCAGGTTGGCTCCCGCCAGGATCATCAGCATCGTGGCCCCGACGGGCACCAGGGCCCACGGCCCGGGAAACTCCTTCACGCCGTCGATCAGGGCGCCGCAGGACACGATCGCGGCCAGCGCGACCGTGGCCGACAGCGTTCGCAACCACATGGGCCAGCGGATGAACGGCACCAGCGCACCGACCAGCGCGCCGAGTAACAGCTCCCACCCGCGCGCGAAGCTGTTGTAGTAGGCCGCCGCCTGGTTGCCCTGATGCGCCACGATCGCGTAGACGAACGACGCCACGGTCAGCGCCGTCAGCAGCACCAGGAACAGGGTGCGCAGGCGGGTGCCCAAGGGGCGCCGGAACACGTACGCGCAGCCGGCGATCAACAGCAGGAAGCCCACGTAGAACTGGCCCTGCACCGACATGGACCAGATGTGCTGCAGCGGGCTGACGGCTTCGCCGGCGCGCAGGTAGTCCGCGGCGGTGTTGGCCAGCTCCCAGTTCTGGTAGTAGCCGAGGCTGGCCAGGCTTTGGTCGGCGAACGTCTCCCAGCGGGTCTCGGGCTGCACGAGGATCGTCAGCACCGCGCACCCGGCCAGCACCACGACCAGGGCGGGGACCAGGCGGCGGACGAGCCGGACCACCTCCGCTACCGGCGACAGGGTGACGGCCGGGTTGAGCGCCGCGCGAATGATCTTGCCGCCGAAGAAGAATCCGGACAGCGCCAGGAACACGTCGACGCCGCCGGAGACGCGTCCGAACCAGATGTGGAACACGGCGACGAGGGCGATCGCGATGCCGCGCAAGCCGTCCAGGTCGTAGCGGTAGGACCCCGCATTGCGCGCTCCCGAAGCGACCGGTTCCGCGGTCGCGACCGGTCGGGGAGGCGGGGACAGGGTCGACATGATCGACCGCTAATTTACCGAAAACCGCCACCCGCTCCCGGTCAGGAGCAGGTGGCGGTGTTGGGGAAGGCCCGGAAGCGCCGGGGAACTAGCGTGCGGCGCCGGCCGCCGGGGGCAGGAACGGAGATTGCTGGGGCGGCACCAGCTGCACCGGGGCCTGCTGCGGCGAAGCTTGCTGCGTCGGCAGTTGCTGCACCGGCGCTTGCTGCACCGGCGCCTGCTGCACCGGGCGTTGCTGCAGGGGCGCCGGCTGCAACGGGGCCTGCGCCGACTGCTGCTGAAGCGGCGCCTGCTGCACCGGCGCCTGCTGCACCGGCGCCTGCTGCACCGGGGCCTGCTGCGCGGGAGCCTGCTGCGTCGGCAGTTGCTGCACGGGGGACTGCTGCAGCGGCGCTTGCTGCGCGGGCGCTTGCTGCACCGGGGCCTGCTGGGTGGGCAGTTGCTGCACCGGCGGCTGTTGCAGCGGGGCTTGCTGCGCCGGCGCCTGCGTCGGTGCCTGCTGGGGCAGCTGCTGGACCGGCGCCGACGGGACCCCGAGGACCCGAACCAGGTAGGGAGCCATGCCGTTGGCGCGCACCGGCGAAACCTGGACGACGTCGCCGACCTCGAGCATCTGGTTGTTACCCAGGTACATCGCGACGCTCTGGGTGCCTTCCGGCCCGTAGAAGATCATGTCGCCCTTGTGCGCTTGTTGCGGCAGCACCTTCTGGCCGACCTTGTAGATCGCCCCGGACGAACGGGGCAGCTTGATGCCCGCGCCGGCGTAGGCGTACTGCATCAGGCCCGAGGCGTCGAATCCCACGGTGTTGATGCCCGTTCCCGTGCCGCGGGTGGGGCCGTTGATGCCGCCGCCGGCCCAGGAGAACGGCACGCCGCGCTGCGACAGCCCGCGCGCGATCACCACGTCGGCGGCCTGCTGGTAGTCCATCGGCCGGGTGCCCGGATCGGCGGATGCCACCACCGGGGCGACCATGGGGGCCGCCAGCATCGCCAAACCGATCGCGAAGGCGTAGATGCGTTTCATTTCCTTGGCCTCTCAGGGGCTCTCTGGCCTCGGCGCGGTGACTTCGCGCGTCCGCCGCGGTTCCATGACCTGGGCGAGGACCTCCACGTCGGGGCCGACACCGCTGCATGACATCTGCGGATGTGAGCAGCGGCTCCGGCCGCTTTCACATCAGTCACTGTAGCCACTTTGACAACAAAAGTTGTTAGCCGCCAGGTCCCAGCGGATTTTTTGTCGTACCGTGACCGGAAGGTGACTGGGCGGGCCGAATCCCGTATGCGCAGTTGTGATTTCGGTCTCAGTCGGACGCCGCAGCGCGCCGGCGGCCGAACCGCGGCGGCCGGGCGCCTACGCCCAGTAGCGTTCGCTGAAGGTGGTCAGGATGGAGCCGGCGACGGAGCTGACCATGATCAGCGTGAGCGCGAGCACCGGCCAGAAGGACATGTACCAGCCCTTCAGTATGGAAACGAGCGGACCGACCACGGCGGCCGCGATCGCCGCACCGATACCGCCCCACACCAGCGGCCGGATGTAGTAGTCGACGCCGAACGGCACCGGCCCGCACGTCTCGTCCGCGCACACGTGCTCGAGGAAGCCGAACAGGCGGGTCGGCCACGTCGTCGCGGTGGCCAGGACGATGAGGACGGCCAACAGCGCGACGGTGGAGATGACGTCCCACGCGGCCAGCCGCACCCGGATGACCCGTGGCGCCTCGTCGTCGTAGTCGACCAGCGGGGAATCGGCGCCCGCGGTCGGGTGGGGGCCCGTTGCGGGGTTACCGGGCGGATGCGACGTAGCCATCGCATCCCATGGTCCCCGATGGGCGGACTTTGTGCGACTCGGCTGCTTTACCCTCGATCACTATGCCTGCGGCGAGGGCCGGGTTGACGCCCGAGCAGATCAGCGCGATCGACGCCGCGCACCTGTGGCACCCGTACAGCACCATCGGCGGCGAGGTCGTCGCGCCGGTGGTGGCGGTCGCCGCCCGGGGCGCGTGGCTGACCCTGATCCGTGACGGCAGGCCGATCGAGGCGCTGGACGCGATGAGCTCCTGGTGGACCGCGATTCACGGGCACGGCCACCCGGTGTTGGACGCGGCGCTGACCGCGCAGCTGGGCGTGATGAACCACGTCATGTTCGGTGGCCTCACCCACGAGCCGGCCGCACGGCTGGCCCAGCTGCTGGTGGACATCACCCCCGCGGGGCTCGACACCGTCTTCTTCAGCGACTCCGGGTCGGTGTCGGTCGAGGTCGCCGTCAAGATGGCGCTGCAGTACTGGCGCAGCCGCGGCCGCCGCGGGAAGCACCGGTTGATGACGTGGCGGGGCGGCTACCACGGGGACACCTTCACGCCGATGAGTGTGTGCGATCCCGACGGCGGCATGCACTCGCTGTGGACCGACATCCTGGCCCGCCAGGTGTTCGCCCCGCAGGTGCCCCGCGCCTACGACCCCGGCTACATCGCGGCGTTCGAGCGGCAACTCGCAGAGCACGCGGGCGAACTGGCGGCCGTCGTCGTCGAGCCCGTGGTGCAGGGCGCGGGCGGGATGCGCTTCCACGATCACCGTTACCTGCGCGACCTGCGCGACCTGTGCCGGCGGCACGACGTGCTGCTGATCTTCGACGAGATCGCCACCGGCTTCGGCCGCACCGGCGAGCTCTTCGCGGCCGACCACGCCGGGGTGAGCCCGGACATCATGTGCGTCGGCAAGGCGTTGACCGGCGGGTATGTCACCCTGGCGGCCACGCTGTGCAGCACCGACATCGCGCATACCATCAGCTCCGGCGAGGCCGGCGCGCTGATGCACGGGCCCACCTTCATGGCCAATCCGCTGGCCTGCGCCGTGTCGGCGGCCAGCGTCGAGCTGCTGCTCGAGCAGGACTGGCGCGCGCGGGTCGCCGAGATATCCGCCGGGCTGGCGGCCGGCCTCGAACCCGCCCGCGCGCTGCCGGGCGTGACCGACGTGCGGGTGTGCGGCGCGATCGGCGTCATCGAGTGCGCCGGCCCGGTCGACCTGGCCGTCGCCACCCCGGCGGCGATGGATCGCGGCGTCTGGCTGCGCCCGTTCCGCAACCTCGTCTACGCGATGCCGCCCTACATCTGCACACCCGGCGAGATCGCCCAGATCACCTCGGCGATGGTCGAGGTCGCGCGCCTCGTTGGCTCTCGTAGTCTTTAGGGCGATGAGGGCACCGATCGAGACGTCACCGCTGGCCTGGCTGGACGCGGTGGAGCGGCAGCGCCGCGAGGCCGGGCTGCGCCGCTCGCTGCGGCCGCGCCCCCCGGTTGCCACCGAGCTGGACCTGGCGTCGAACGACTACCTCGGGCTGTCACAGCACCCCGACGTGATCGAGGGCGGCGTCGCGGCGCTGCGCATGTGGGGCGCCGGGGCCACCGGTTCCCGCCTGGTCACCGGCGACACCGAACTGCACCAGCAGTTCGAGTCCGAGCTCGCCGAGTACGTCGGCACGGCGGCGGGCCTGTTGTTCTCGTCGGGATACGCGGCCAATCTCGGCGCGGTCGTCGGCCTCTCGGGCCGGGGCGCGCTGCTGGTGTCCGACGCCCTTTCGCACGCCTCCCTGGTCGACGCCTGCCGGCTGTCGCGGGCCCGGGTGGTCGTGACGCCCCACCGCGACGTCGACGCGGTCGAGGCGGCCCTCGCCTCGCGCGACGAGGAGCGCGCCGTCGTCATCACGGAGTCGGTGTTCAGCCCCGACGGCGCCTTGGCGCCGCTGCGGGAGCTGCACGAGGTCTGTCGCCGCCACGGCGCGTTGCTGATCGTCGACGAGGCCCACGGCCTGGGCGTGCGGGGTGGGGGGCGCGGGCTGCTGTACGAGCTCGGGCTGGCGGGCGCGCCCGACGTGGTGATGACCACGACGCTGTCCAAGGCGCTGGGCAGCCAGGGCGGCGTGGTGCTCGCACCGGCGGCGGTGCGGGCCCACCTGATCGATGCGGCGCGGACGTTCATCTTCGACACCGGCCTGGCGCCCGCGGCGGTGGGCGCCGCGCGGGCCGCGCTGAGCGTGCTGCGCGCCGAACCGTGGCGACCCGAGGCCGTGGTGCGCCACGCCCGCACCCTGGCCGAGGCGTGCGACGTTCCCGACGTCCCGCAGTCGGCGGTGGTGTCGGTGATCCTGGGCGACCCGGAGGTGGCCCTGGCCGCCGCGACCGCCTGCCTGGACGCCGGCGTGAAGGTGGGCTGCTTCCGGCCCCCGACCGTGCCGGCCGGGACGTCCCGCCTGCGACTGACCGCACGCGCGTCGCTGGACGCGGCCGAGCTCGAGCTCGCCCGGCGGGTACTCACCGACGTCCTCGCTGTGACGCGCCGTTGACCGTCCTGGTTGTCACGGGCACGGGCACCGGCGTCGGCAAGACCGTTGTCACCGCGGCGCTGGCCTGTCACGCCCGGCAGGCCGGCCTCGACGTGGCCGTGTGCAAACCCGTCCAGACCGGTACCGACTCCGGCGACGACGACCTCGCCGAGGTCGCCCGGCTGTCCGGCGTGGCCGAGCTGGCCGGACTGGCCCGCTACCCGCAACCCCTGGCGCCGGTCGCCGCGGCCGAGCACGCCGGCGCGGCGCTGCCCACCGGCGACGACGTGGTGCGGCTGATCACCGGCCTGGACCGCCCGGGGCGGTTGACGCTGGTCGAGGGGGCGGGCGGGCTGCTGGTCGAGCTCGCCGCCGCGGGCGTCACCCTGCGCGACCTGGCCGTCGAGTTGGGGGCCGCGGCGCTGGTCGCGGTCACCGCCGGGCTGGGCACCCTGAACCACACCGCGCTGACACTGGAAGCGCTTGCCGTGCATCGGGTTACGTGCGCCGGCCTGGTGATCGGCAGCTGGCCGGCACGGCCCGGGCCGGTGGAGAGCTCGAATCGCTCCGCCCTGGACCGGCTGGCTCCCGTGCGGGCGGCGCTGCCCGCCGGGGCCGGATCGATGGACGCCGCGGAGTTCGCGGACATGAGCGCGGCCGCGTTCGACCGCGACTGGGTCACCGCGCAGGTCCGCTGATGGTCCATTCCATCGAGCTGCTCTTCGACGGCGAGACCGAGTCGACGATCCGTGGGCTCTGGGATGCGCTGGCGGGCGCCGGGATCCCCAGCCAGGCGCCCGCCGGGCGGCCCCACGTCACGCTCGCGGTGGCCGACCGCATCGCCGAGGACGCCGACGCCGCGCTGCGGCCGCTGATCCAGCGGCTGCCGCTGGGCTGCGCCGTCGGCGCGTCGCTGCTGCTCGGGCGGTCCAATGCGATCCTGGCCCGGCTCATCGTGCCCTCGGCGGCGTTGATCGATTTCCACTCGGAGGTGCACCGGCTGTGCGGTGAGCACCTGGCCCCCGCGCCGGCCCCCACCTGCCTGCCCGGTCAGTGGACCCCGCATGTCACGCTCGCCCGCCGCGTCGGTGGACCGGCGCTGGGCCGGGCGCTGCGCATCGCGGGTCGACCCCCGCTGGTCGAGGGCAGCTTCGCCGGCCTGCGCCACTGGAACGGCGAGAAGAAGGTCGACCACCTGGTCCGCTAGCCGCCGAACAGCAGATACAGGCCGGTGAACGTGTAGGCGACCATGACCAGCATCATCGTCAGCTGGCCGGTCAGTTGGTGACCGCTGGGCAGCAGCCGCAGCGCCTTGTCGTGGGCCGCGATCACCGCGAGGATGTGGCCGGTCACCACGCACGCCACCTTGATCCCGGCCAGCACCGGCGGGTGGGTGGACAACACGTAGGCCACCTGCTGGTGCGCCAGGCCGAGCAGGTTCCAGCCGCGGCCGAACGGGTCGGCCAGCGCCAAGACAGCCTGCTGCCCGCGCTCGACGAGGTAGGTCAGGTAGTGGGCGAAGATGTAGCCCACCACGATCGGGATCAGCGAATGCGCCATCTGCCCGGGCAGGGCCCGGCGGTGCCGCGAGTCCACGCCGCCCGTCGCGCGTGCGGCGAGCGAAAAGCTCACCGCCACAACCGAAATGAAGACGATCAGGCCGACGGTTCGCAGCAGCGACGACGAGAGCGTCGGACTCAGGCCGATGCCGCGGGAGAGCCCGTCGGCGAAGCCGCGCCACGTCGGGGACGACGAGAAACTGTCGAACGCCGTCGACCCCAGCAACACCGCGAGCAACACCACCACGCCGGGCCGCACGGGCAGCGACGGCAAATGGTCGAGGGGGTTTCCGACGACGATCTTCCAGTTCTCCGGGTTGCGGCGAAAGGGCGACAGGCGGGACACCGCCATGCTGTACACCCCGAATGGGTCGGCGCGGGCCAGCCAGCGCTGGCCGCACAACCAGGCGCCCACCAGCATGGTCACGGCATAGACGGCCAGCCACGCCCGCACCCACGGCAGCGATGCCGGGTTGGGGCTGGCCAGTTCCATCCAGACGAACGCGAACAGGCCGAGCGCGGCCGGGCGGTAGCCCCAGCCCTCGGGATAGGACAGCCGCGGCCGGTGCAGGCGCTCGGGCGTGCCGAGCCGCAGCAACAAATACACCGTGCGCATCGGCGAGACGACCCGCCAGACGGGCCCGAACAGCAGCGACAGCGCGACCAGCCCGACCCACAGCAGCACGTAGAACACGCCGAGCAGGGCATTGGTCTCCGACTGCGGGCCCCACAGCCCGGCCGCCACCGCCCACGCCGCGAACATCAGCGCCAGCGCGGCGGCCGTCCACCGCGTCGCCCGCGCGTCGACCGCAGCGGTCACCGCCGCCGGCAGCGGGCGGCCCGGCTTGAGCGGGTCGAACCGCGGCCGGCGCCACGCGAAGGCGACCAGCGCGAAGGTGAACGTCAGCGCCCACGCCGCGCCGACCATCGCATACAGATAGGGCACCGGCAGGTCGCCGGAGCCGCCGAGACCGTGCGCGAGCACCACCGTCGCGCTCCGGGCGCTCACGGCTGGATCTGGATGGTCGCGATCGTGCGGTCCAGGTGGTGCAGCTCCACCTCGACGGTGCCGGGTACGTCGACGGCGAACTGGAAGGTTTGGTTCGGCGCCGCGGCCACCGGGAACTTGTGGTCGGGCGTCGAGTGCACGTGCAGCTCGTCGGTGGCGTCACTCGTCACGCGCAGGGTGATCTGCTGCTTGACCCTGGCCTGCAGGCTGGCGTTGGTCGGGGTGACCTGGCCGTTGGCGATGGTGACGTTGATATCGGGGCCGGCCGCCGGCGGCGGCGTCTTACCGCCGCAGGCGACCAGGGCGCACGCCAGCGCCACCACCCATGCCGGAGCCAGGGCCCTACGCATCCCCATCGATCACGCCGCCCTGGGCGCACCGGGCACGGCGTGCTTTTCTTCCTCCGGCCGCTTCGGCAGGCTGTCGAAGTTGTTGATCCGGCCGGCGCCCCAGGTCAGGGCGGTGATCACCATCAGCGTCAGGAACAGCACGACGATCCCACCGGCGGTGAACAGCCAGGCCGGCGCGCTCTGGTCGCGTTCGCGCTGCAGGATCGTGACCTCCAGGACGAACGGCCGCGTGCTGGTCGCGAGCGCGGGGACCTCGGGCGCCGGGATGGCGTCGTCGGCGGGCTCGTAGATCGGCACGGCCGTCATCGTGCGGCCGTCCTGCACCCGCAACAGCGTCTTCCAGTCTCCCCACACCGGGACCGGCTGGGTGGACCGGTAGTGCCCCGGCCCGACCTTGGCGAGCTTGTCGATCATCAGGCCCCGGTCGTTCTGCATCCGCCCCTGCCAGGACAGGATCGTCAGCCAGTCCGGGTGGTCACTGACCATGGTGGTCGGGGAGATCATCACGTCGGCCGACACCATGCGTTGCCCCGCAGGGCTGGGGAGATCCGTCAGCGTCACGGTGGCCGTATTCTTGCCCGGCACGAGAATGTGCAAGCCGTTGGCCACCGCGACGCCGATCACCAACACCGCCGCCGCCACCACCGAAATGCCGACCCCGCGGCTTGGCAGGCGCTGGCCGGTGAGGACCAGGCCGAACAGCGCTCCGCATATCCCGGTCAATGCCGCGACGGGCACCGACATCGCCAGCGCCTCGCCCCACATGCTCGTCGGCCACGGGTAGTGGTACACCGCGCCGATCCACAGCGATTCCAGCCACAGCCCCACCGTGGCCACCGCGAGGCCGGAGACGGCGCCGAAGGCCACCGGACGCTTGATCAACGGGGTCAGCGCCACCAGCTCGACGACGAGGGCGGGACCCAGGTACAGCGGGAACCAGTTGATCGGCGCGCCCAGGATGGGTCCGACCACCACCGCGACCGCGCCCCGCAGCGCGATCGCGAACACCGCCGCGATGATCGCGGCGCCGCGCCCCATCGTCACACGGGCGGCAACGGCCGCCAGCGCCGACGCCGCGGCGATCAGCATCGGCTGAAACACCAGCCGGAACTGCGGGACCCCGAAGTCGAACTCGATCTGGTAGACGGACAGGCCGATGAACAACCCGCCGAAGGACAGGTAACGCAGGAAGGTGATGAACGCGCCGTGCGTCACCTCGTCGGCGTCGTGCGCCTCTCCTTCACGCTCCAGCATCAGCACCGAGAACAGCGAAAAACACGCCCCGCCGATCATCATCAAATGTGTTGGGCCCCAGAGGGTTACGTCTTGCCCAAAGATCCGGTGCCAGATGTCGTCCAGCGGGAACCCGATCATCGCGTACATCCCGCAGCCCGCCATCAGGAGGCCGCCGACGGGCGCGTACCAGTTGCGCGTGATGCGCACCGCCGCGGGACCCGGTTTGTCGAACGGCAGCACGACCGCGACCATGCCGCCGACGAAGATTCCGAACAGGCCGATGATGATGAAGTAGTGCGCGGGGTTGGCCAGGGGGCCGGAGTCGCGTCCGTTGCCGATGTGCCAGCTGACGTCCCAGATGAACCCGAACAGGGCGCAGATGATGAATGTGGTGAAGATGAGGACCGGTAGCGCCACCCAGTTGGGCCGGTGGAACTTCTCGCCCAGCTTGTCGGCGATCCGGGTCAACCACTCGATGCGATGAGTGCGGTGGGCATGACCGACCCACAGCATGATGGCCGCGATCACGACCGCCGCGACCGACAGCCCGATCACCTGGTTGAGGCCGGCGCCGCGCGCCGGCGCCTCGGCAACGAAAGTGAGTTCCGCCGATTTCATCGTCAAACCCTCCCAACAGCGCCCGCCCGCGTGGCGAGCTGTGATCCAGCTCGCACGAAGCGGAATGCCCAAATCAAGGGCCGGTCAATCACCGATTTTCGTCGTTGCGCTGCCCGGCGTCCTCCGGCTCGCCGGGGGAACGGCGGTCCTTCAGCGCGGCGTACAAGACCACGGCGACGACGACCACCGCCGGCAGAAACGCCGGAATCGCCAGCAGGAGCATGTGGTGGGCTACGTACGCGACGTGCGGATCGGTCATTGTGGTCGGATACCCCGGCGGAGGCCATCTCCTGTGGCCGTTACCCTACTTTGAACACTTTTTATTCGCAGCTGCCACCGGGTGGCAGGGGTGGCCGCGCGCTCGGCCAACGAAGATGCAGGGGAGTACTGGTGACTCAAGCGGCCACTCGACCGGCGACCGGCGCCCACGACGCGGACATCCTGGCGGTTGCCCGCGACCAGGTGCTCGAGCGCGGTGAGGGGCTGAGCCGGGAGCAGGTGTTGCGGGTGCTGCAGCTGCCCGACGAGCGGCTCGACGACCTGCTGGCGCTGGCCCACGAGGTGCGCATGCGCTGGTGCGGGCCCGAGGTCGAGGTGGAGGGCATCATCAGCCTGAAGACCGGCGGCTGCCCGGAGGATTGTCATTTCTGCTCGCAGTCGGGGTTGTTCGCCTCCCCGGTGCGCAGCGCCCGGCTGGACATTCCCAGCCTGGTCGAGGCCGCCAAGCAGACGGCCAAGTCGGGCGCCACCGAGTTCTGCATCGTGGCCGCCGTGCGCGGGCCCGACGAGCGGCTGATGACCCAGGTGGCGGCCGGCATCGAGGCGATCCGCAACGAGGTCGAGATCAACATCGCCTGCTCGCTGGGCATGCTGACCGCCGAGCAGGTCGAGCAGCTCTCGGCGATGGGTGTGCACCGCTACAACCACAACCTCGAGACCGCCCGCTCGTTCTTCACCAACGTCGTGACGACCCACACCTGGGAAGAGCGCTGGCAGACGCTGTCGATGGTGCGCGACGCCGGCATGGAGGTGTGCTGCGGCGGCATCCTGGGCATGGGCGAGACGCTCGAGCAGCGCGCGGAGTTCGCCGCCGAGCTGGCCGAGCTGGGGCCCGACGAGGTGCCGTTGAACTTCCTCAACCCGCGTCCCGGCACACCGTTCGGCGACCTGGAGGTGCTGCCGGTGGCCGAGGCGCTCAAGTCGGTGGCCGCCTTCCGCCTCGCGTTGCCGCGGGCCATGCTGCGGTTCGCCGGGGGCCGCGAGATCACCCTGGGCGACCTCGGCGCCAAGCAGGGCATCCTGGGCGGCATCAACGCCGTGATCGTCGGCAACTACCTGACCACACTCGGCCGCCCGGCCGAAGCCGATCTGGAATTGCTCGACGACCTGCAGATGCCGATCAAGGCGCTCAACGCCACGCTGTAAGAGACTTGGCGACAGTGGTTCGGGATCTGGGCGCTCCGGTCAGCGCCGGCGTGTACAACGTCTACACCGGGGAATTGGGGGGCACCGCGGTGCCGACAGCGGCGCAGTTGGGCCTCGAGCCGCCCCGGTTCTGTGCGGAGTGCGGACGCCGGATGGTGGTGCAGGTTCGTCCCGACGGCTGGCGGGCGCAGTGCTCGCGGCACGGTCAGGTCGACTCCGCCGACCTGGAGGCGCAGAGGTGACCGGTTCCATGCAGGGTCCCGAACATCCGCCGGCCGCAACCGTCCCGCGCAGGTCGCGGGCCCGCGCCATCGCCGTCGCCGGACTGGGATCGTCAGTGATCGGCGTGCTGATCGGCGCGTTGTGGGCGTGGATCGCCCGCCGATCCACGCCGTGGTGGCGCTCACCCGAGCAGGTGAACGGGTGCACGACTATCTGGGCACCGAGTCCGAGCACTTCTTCGACGCCCCGTGCCTGATGTTGGGCCTGCTGACCGTGCTGGCCGTGGTGGGGCCGGTGCTGGCGTGGCAGTGGCGTGAGCACCGCGGGCCGGGGATGGTCGTCGCGCTGTCGTCGGGCATGCTGACCGCGGCGGCGGCCGCGACGGCAATCGCGGCGGCGCTGGTGAGGATCCGTTACGGCGCACTGAACTTCGACGCGGTGCCGCTGTCCAAAGCCCCATCGGTGGCGTACGTCATCCAGGCGCCCCCGGTGTTCTTCGCGCACCACCCGCTGCGGGCGGCGCTGACCCTGCTGTGGCCCGCCGCCATCGCCGCGCTGGTTTATGCGGTGCTTGCCGCCGCAGACGCGCGCGACGACCTGGGCGCCGTGCCGCCGGGCGACCGGCCTTCCGACGCGCTGCCGGTGGGAGCCGGGGGCGCCTCGGAAGCGCCCGTCTCATAGCGGGCGGCGGTGAATCCTCCGGCCGAAGATGACTTTGGCCGCGATCTTGGTCAGCCGGGCCATCCCGACGTAGGTCATCGGGTGAAACATCGTCGGCCAGGTGGTCCGGATCAGGTGCTCGGTCAGCGGCCGGCGGTCGAACCGGTCCGTGAGCCAGCGCAGCGTCATCGGAGCGGACAACGGGTGTAGCAGCATGTGCTCGTTGAACGCATCCCGGTGGTAGGTGACCTTGGCGCCGCCGGCCGAATAGGCGTCGGCGAGCACGTCGATGTCTTTGACGTCGATGAGGTAGTCGTGGACGGCCTGCACGATCAGCACGGGCGGCGTCGGCACGGCCACGCCCAGCTTGATGTTCTCGAAGACGTGGGTGACCTCGGGCGTCGACAGGATGTTCTCGAGCGGCTCGTCGAGGTAGTCGCCCATGTTCTTGCCGGCCATCCGGATGACCGCCTCCACGGTCGTCATCTTCTCGAGCGACTCGAGCAGGGCGCGCCCCTCCTCGTTGCTGTGCTCTTTGATCACCCTGTCCAGCTCGGGGTAGATATGGGCGAGCGCGGCCACCACCAGGGCGGGCAGCCCCGACAAGAAACTGCCGTTGAGCCTGCGGAAGGTGTTGCCCAGGTCCCCGACGGGTGATCCCAGCACCGCCCCGACGATGTCGAGTTCGGGTGCGTAATCGGCGCACACCTCGGCCGCCCAGGCGCTGGCCAGGCCGCCGCCGGAGTACCCCCACAGGCCGATGGGCGCCGACGCAGACAGCCCGAGCCGTTCCGAACCCAGGGCCGCCCGGATGCCGTCCAGGACGCGATAGCCGGGCTCGTAGGGCGCGCCCCACAGCCCGTGCAGGCCCTCGTGGTCGGGCACCGAGACGGCCCAGCCCTCGGCGACGGCGGCGGTGATCAGCAAGAGTTCGAGCTGCCCGATCGACCCCAGGGCCTTCGCCCGGCGCCGCAGCGCATACGACGGGAAGCAGCGGGACGACACGGCGTCGATCGCGCACTGGTAGGACAGCAGCGGGCAGGGACGCTCCGGGGCGAGCTCGGCCGGGACGATCACCGTCGTCGCCGTGGCCTCGGGCTCGCCGTTCATGTCCATGGTCCGGTAGAGCAACTGGACGGCCTTGACGGGCTGCGGGATCAGGCCAAGGAACGCCAGCTCGACGTCGCGCGAGCGCAGCACCGTTCCGGGCTCGGCATGCTGGAAGCCGAGTGGCGGCTGGTAGAACGGGTCGTCCGAGGGCAGCAGCGGGCGCACTTTGCGCTGCAGTTCCTCATGCGGTGGCCGGGCGATCCACTCCGCGCCACGTGTGCCTGCCAGATTGCCGAGCTCAGCCATTGAGGCTCCCTTCTAGGCCACCCGGCATTCTTGCCCATGAACGGCAGGTAACCAAAACGCAATCGCCGCGTTGTGGGCGACTTCTCGGCAGGGGATGCAGGTCAGACGCGCCACAGCTATCGATCTCATGAATGTCCCCCGATGGCGCGTCGGGCAAACGCGGCCGGGCAAACGCGGCAGGGCCGGAGGTCAGACCTGAACCGGCTGTCCGGGGGGCCGCAGCGCGGCGAATTCATCGGTGACCCGCAGCCGGGAGTCGGTGAAGTGGTAGAGGGCGGCCGGCCGGCCCCCGCTGCGACCGGACTGCGCGATGGTGCCGGTCTGGCTGATCACGCCGCGACGGACCAGCACCCGCTGCAGATTCGTCGCGTCGACCTGGTAGCCCAGCGCGGCGCCGTAGATGTCGCGCAGCGTGGAGAGCGCGAATTCCTTTGGCGCCAAGGCGAAACCGAGGTTGGTGTAGGACAGCTTGGCGACCAGCCGGGCGTGGGCGTGCGTCACCATCGGGCCGTGATCGAAGGCCATCGGCGGCAGGCAGCTCACCGGGTGCCAGCGGGTGTCCGGCGGCAGCTCGGGGGTGGCGGGGGAGGGCACCAGTCCCAGGAAGGTGGACGCGATGACCCGGGCGCCCGGCACCCGGTCCGGGTCGGAGAACACCGCCAGCTGTTCGAGGTGGGCGACCTCTTTGAGGTCCACCTTCTCGGCGAGTTGGCGGCGGACCGAGGTGGTCATGTCCTCGTCGGTGCGCAGCCGCCCGCCGGGCAGCGACCAGGCGCCGCGCTGCGGTTCCTTGGCGCGCTGCCATAACAGCACGTTCAGCTGCGGTTTTTGTGTTCGCGGGCCGGCCGTTACCTGCCGAACCTGAAACACCACCGCGAGCACCTCGTGTTCAGTGCTAGTATGGCCCATGTTTTCGATTATAAGTCGAAAACCTCGTGGGCTGAAAGGAGCCGCCGTGACGGTTATGAATCGCATGGACACGCTCGCCGAAGACATGATGGCCGACGTCACCAACTCGCCCACCGGTTACGCCGGGGTGGACGGCGACGGGCGGTGGGCCGCCGAGATCCGCCGCCTGGCCAAGCTGCGCGGCGCCACGGTGCTCGCGCACAACTACCAGCTGCCCGCGATCCAGGACGTCGCCGACCACGTGGGGGACTCGCTGGCCCTGTCGCGGATCGCCGCCGAGGCGCCCGAGGACACCATCGTGTTCTGCGGGGTCCACTTCATGGCCGAGACCGCCAAGATCCTCAGCCCGGAGAAGACGGTCCTCATCCCGGACCAGCGGGCCGGCTGCTCGCTGGCCGACTCGATCACCGCCGACGAGCTGCGCGCCTGGAAGGACGAGCACCCCGGCGCCGTCGTCGTCTCCTACGTCAACACCACCGCCGCGGTGAAGGCGCTCACCGACATCTGCTGCACGTCGTCCAATGCGGTCGACGTGGTGAACTCCATCGACCCCGACCGCGAGGTCCTGTTCTGCCCGGACCAATTCCTCGGGGCCCACGTGCGCCGGGTGACCGGCCGCACGAACATGCACGTGTGGGCCGGCGAATGCCACGTCCACGCCGGGATCAACGGCGACGAGCTGTCCGAGCAGGCCCGCGCGAACCCCGACGCCGAGTTGTATGTGCATCCCGAATGTGGTTGTGCCACTTCAGCGTTGTACCTCGCCGGCGAGGGCGCCTTCCCGGCGGACCGGGTGAAGATCCTGTCCACGGGCGGCATGCTGGACGCCGCGCACGAGACCCGGGCCCGCAAGGTGCTGGTGGCCACCGAGGTCGGCATGCTGCATCAGCTGCGCCGGGCGGCCCCGCAAGTCGACTTCCGGGCCGTCAACGACCGGGCGTCCTGCAAGTACATGAAGATGATCACGCCCGCGGCCCTGCTGCGCTGCCTGGTGGACGGGGCCGACGAAGTCGACGTCGACCCCGAGACCGCGGCGGCGGGCCGCCGCAGCGTGCAGCGAATGATCGCGATCGGCCAGCCGGGCGGTGGCGAATGATCGTCCGGCCGGCCTGGAGGGACAGCGCCGACGTCGTCGTCATCGGTACCGGTGTCGCGGGACTGGCCGCGGCCCTGGCCGCCCGTCGCGCCGGGCGCAGCGTCGTCGTGCTGAGCAAGGCCGACCAGGCGCGCATGACGGCGACCCACTACGCCCAGGGCGGCATCGCGGTGGTCTTGCCCGACGGCGACGACTCCGTGGAGGCCCACGTGGCCGACACCGTGGCCGCGGGCGCCGGGCTGTGTGATCCCGACGCGGTGGCATCGATCGTCGCCGACGGCTTCCGGGCGGTGTCCGAATTGGTCGGTGCCGGAGCGCGATTCGATGAGGCCGCCCCGGGACGCTGGGACGTGACGCGCGAAGGTGGACACTCGCGGCGGCGGATCGTGCACGCCGGCGGCGACGCCACCGGCGCCGAGGTGCAGCGCGCGCTCGACCACGCCGCCCGGCTGCTGGACATCCGCACCAGCCACGTCGCGCTGCGTGTGCTGCACGACGGCACGGCCGTGACCGGCGTGTCCGTCGGCAACCCGGACGGCTACGGGATCATCAGCGCGCCCGCGGTGATCCTGGCCTCCGGCGGGCTCGGTCACCTCTACGGCGCGACCACCAATCCCGAGGGCTCCACCGGCGACGGCATCGCGTTGGCGCTGTGGGCCGGTGTCGCGGTCAGCGACCTCGAGTTCATCCAGTTCCACCCGACGATGCTCTTCGGTGGCGGCGGCGGCCGGCGTCCGCTGATCACCGAGGCCATCCGCGGTGAGGGCGCGATACTGCTTGACCGGCAAGGTAATTCGGTCACCGCCGGCGTTCATCCGATGGGCGACCTGGCGCCGCGTGACGTCGTCGCCGCCGCCATCGACACGCGTCTGAAGGCGACCGGCGACCCGTGCGTCTTCCTCGACGCGCGCGGCATCGAGGGCTTCGCCACCCGGTTCCCGACCGTGACCGCCGCGTGCCGCGCCGCCGGCATCGACCCCGTCCGCCAACCCATCCCGGTGGTGCCGGGCGCGCACTACAGCTGCGGGGGCGTCGTCACCGACGTGCACGGGCAGACCGAGCTGCCGGGGCTCTTCGCCGCCGGCGAGGTGGCGCGTACCGGCATGCACGGCGCCAACCGGCTGGCGTCCAACAGCCTGCTGGAGGGCCTGGTGGTCGGGGGCCGCGCCGGTAAGGCCGCGGCCGCGCACGCGGCGGCGGCGGGCCGCGTCGTGGCGTCGGAGTGCGAGCCGTCCGCCCACACCGCCCCGGAGCGCGGCCGGTTGCAGGCCGCGATGAGCCGCGACGCCTCGGTGGTGCGCGACTCCGCCGGGCTCAGCCGGTTGTCCGACACGCTGTCGGGGGCGCCGGTGCGCGCCATCGCCGGCCGTCGCGATTTCGAGGACGTCGCGTTGGCCATGGCCGCCCGCGCGGTGACGGCCGCGGCCCTGGCCCGCGACGAGAGCCGGGGCTGCCACCACCGGGCCGAATACCCCGACCCCGCGCCGGAGCAGGCGCGCAGCAGCGTGCTGCGGCTGGCCGACGACCGCAACTCGGTGGCGGTGGAGGCGCTGGCGGCGGTGGGCTGATGATGCTGCCCGACGAACGCAGCGCCGCTCAGGACACCATCCGGCGCGCTCTGGAAGAGGACCTGCGGTACGGGCCCGACGTCACCACGCTCGCGACGGTGCCCGCCGGCGCGGTGGCCACGGCATCGATGGTGCCCCGCGAGGCCGGCGTGATCGCCGGCGTCGAGGTGGCGCTGCTGGTCCTCGACGCCGTCCTCGCCGGTGGCTACGAGGTGGTGCACAGCGTCGAGGACGGCGCGCGGCTGCAGCCCGGCGAGCCGGTGCTGACCGTGCGCGCGGACACCCGCGGCCTGCTGACCGCCGAGCGGACGATGCTCAACCTGGTCTGCCACCTGTCGGGCATCGCCACCACGACGGCGGCCTGGGTCGACGCCGTGCACGGCACCAAGGCCAAGGTCCGCGACACCCGCAAAACCCTGCCCGGGCTGCGCGCGCTGCAGAAATACGCGGTGCGGGTCGGCGGGGGCGTCAACCACCGGATGGGCCTGGGGGACGCGGCGCTGATCAAGGACAACCACGTGGTGGCCGCCGGATCGGTGGTGGACGCGCTGCGGGCGGTGCGCGACGCGGCGCCGGATCTGCCCTGCGAGGTGGAGGTGGACTCCCTCGAGCAGCTCGACGAGGTGCTGGCCGAAAAGCCCGAACTGGTGCTGCTCGACAACTTCCCGGTATGGCAGACGCAGATGGCCGTGCAGCGCCGGGACGCGCGCGCGCCCGCCGTCCTGCTCGAGTCCTCCGGCGGACTCAGCCTGGACAACGCCGCCACCTACGCGGCGACCGGGGTGGACTACCTCGCCGTGGGCGCGTTGACGCACTCCGTGCGCGCGCTCGACGTCGGCCTGGACATGTAGGGCCGTCAGCCGCGCAGCAGCCTGCGTGCGGCGGGCTTGGCGGCGGCGAGCGCGCCAGCGTCACCGGAGATCCGGGACAGGATCAGCGCGCCCTCGATCAACGAGATCACCGCAAGCGCAACCTGTTCCGCCGCATCGGCCGACCAGCCGTCGGAGCGCAACCGTCCCTCGACCGCCGCACACCAGCCCTTGAAGGCGCGGGCGGAGGCCTCGCGCATCAGCGGGCTCGCGTCCACCGACTCGGTGGCGATCGGCTCGATCGGGCAACCGTCGCGCGGGTCGCCGGCCAGCCCGGCCTCCAGGAGGTCGATCCAGCGGTCGACGACATCGGCCACGGGCCGTTCGGTCGCCAGGAACCGGCGCAGCAGTTGCTCGATGGCGGACCCGGTCGCGTCGACGACCGCGGCGGCCAGTTCCTGCTTGCCCCGCGGGAAGTGGTGATACAGCGATCCGGGCTTGACGCCGGCCTCGTCGAGGATCTGGTTGAGCCCGGTGGCCGCAAAACCCTGGCGCCGGAACAGGGTGGCGGCGGCGTCGATCAGCGCTGCGCGGCTGCGGTCTGGGCGGGGCATGCTATTGACTTTACTTGAGTGATCACTCAAGAATGCAGAGATGAGGCAGTTGACGTTCGAAGAGGCCGGGCGCTACTCGTGGCGCGAGGTGCCCGACCCGGCGATCACCGCGCCCGCACAGGCGCTGGTCCGGCCGGTGGCGGTGGCCTGCTGCGACCTGGACGTCGGCGTCAGCCAGGGCTGGCTGCCGGTGCCGCCGGGGCACGCGGTCGGTCACGAGGGCATCGCCGAGGTCGTCGCCGTCGGCGACGACGTGCGCGGCGTCCGGGTGGGCGATCGGGTGGTGGTGCCCTTCCAGATCAGCTGCGGAAGCTGCGCCGCATGCCGCCGCGGCGTCACCGGTTCGTGCGCCTCGGTGCCGTTGATGGCGACCTACGGGATGGCCTCGATCTCCGGGCTGGACGGCGGGGGCTTCATGTCGGATCTGGTGCTGGTGCCCTATGCCGACGCGATGCTGATCCCGCTCCCCGCGGGCGTCGACCCGGTCACCATCGCGTCGCTCTCGGACAACATCCCCGACGCCTGGCGGGCCGTCGGGCCCTATGCGCCCGAATTGGCGGCGCTCGATCCGGCCGAGCGCCGCGTCCTGGTGGTCGGGCGGCTGTCGATCGGGCTGTATGCGGCGGCCTTGGCGGTGGCGCTCGGAGCCCGCGTCGACTACCTCGACACCGATCAACAGCGCCTGGCGGCCGCCGAAAAGCTCGGTGCCGCCGCGCACGACCGGGTCAAGCCGGACAAGTCATGGGATCCCTACCCCGTCACCGCGCACACCTCGGCCGATCCCGCGGTCCTTGCCGCCACGCTGCGCGCGACCTGGCCGGACGGGGTCTGCACCGACACCGGGATCTACTTCCAACCCACCGTCGAGATGCCGCTGCTATCGATGTACACCCGCGGCGTGCGCTTCGTCACGGGGCGGGTGAACGCGCGTGTGGTCATCCCGCAGGTGCTCGAGCTGCTGACCGGCGGGTGCGACCTGTCACCGGCCGTGGACCGCGTCGTGCCGTGGGAGGACGCGCCTTCGGTCTGGCCGGCGATGACCGGTAAGACCGTCTTCACTCGCGCCTAGGCCGGCGCCCAGGCCTCCTCTAGGAAATGTCGCCGACGAAGACGCCTATCCGGCGCAGCTGCATGCGGGCCATCCGGGGCAGGCGCTCGGCCTCGGGGCCGTCCGAGCCGGCCGGCAGGATCCGCGGGTTGGTGATGTGCACCACGCGATTGCGGCTGAACTGGACGTCGGCCTCGCCGGCCGCCAGGACGTTCTTGACCCAGTTCGTCTTGCCGTGGCCGAGCGCGATCGCCAGCACGTTCCCCTTGCGGTAGGGGGTGATGATGGTCTCGTACGATGTGCCGGAGGTGCGGCCACGGTGCTTGATGGTCGCGGTCCCGGGCAGAAACCGGGCGATCGGCTTCACCGCCGGGTTGAAATACTTGATCTGGAAGCGCTCGAACCAGGGCGGGAACACCATCGGGACGCCCGGGGCGTTATTGGGGTGATCCTTCGCGGACATGACGGCTCCTGAGTTGGATGGGCCTTTGAACGGCACTGTACCGGCCGGATATCCACTTGAGTTCCTCTGGGACAATGGAGGCGATGAGTACCGCTTCAGCACCCGTGATGGCCCGCATCGACCTGCGGGGCGCGGCGCTGACGGCTGCCCGGCTGCGGTCGGCGCTGCCGCGCGGCGGCGCCGATGTGGAGAGCGTGCTGCCCAAGGTGCGCCCGATCGTGGACGCCGTCGCCGAGCGGGGCGCCGATGCGGCGCTGGAGTACGGGGAGGCGTTCGACGGCGTGCGTCCCGCGGCCGTCCGGGTGCCCGGCGCGGCACTCGAGGCGGCGCTGGCCGGGCTGGATCGCGACGTCGTCGAGGCCCTGCGCGTGATGATCGAACGTGCCCGCGCGGTGCACGCCGACCAGCGCCGCGCCGACGTCACCACGACGCTGGGCCCGGGCGCGACGGTCACCGAGCGGTGGGTGCCTGTCGAGCGGGTGGGCCTGTACGTGCCCGGCGGCAACGCGGTGTACCCGTCGAGCGTGGTGATGAACGTGGTGCCGGCGCAGACCGCGGGCGTCGACTCACTGGTGGTGGCCAGCCCCCCGCAGGCTCGCTTTGACGGTCTGCCGCATCCGACGATCCTGGCCGCGGCCCGGTTGCTCGGGATCGACGAGGTGTGGGCCGTCGGCGGCGCGCAGGCGGTGGCGCTGCTGGCCTACGGCGGCACCGACACCGATGGTCGCGAACTCATGCCCGTCGACCTGATCACCGGGCCCGGCAACATCTACGTCACCGCCGCCAAGCGGCTGTGCCGCTCCCGGGTGGGCATCGACGCCGAAGCCGGGCCCACCGAGATCGCCATCCTCGCCGACCACACCGCCGACCCCGCGCACGTGGCCGCCGACCTGATCAGCCAGGCCGAACACGACGAGATGGCGGGCAGCGTGCTGGTGACCGCGAGCGAGGAGCTGGCCGCCGCCACCGAGACAGAGGTGGCCGCCCAGCTGCGCACGACGGTGCACCGCGACCGGGTGACAGCCGCCCTGTCCGGCCGACAATCGGCCATCATCCTGGTCGACGACCTGGACGCCGGGATCAAGGTGGTCAACGCCTACGCCGCCGAACACCTGGAGATCCAGACCGCCGACGCCCCGCAGGTCGCCGCGCGAATCCGTTCGGCCGGAGCCATTTTCGTCGGCCCCTACTCGCCGGTGAGCCTCGGCGACTACTGCGCCGGATCCAACCACGTCCTGCCGACCGCGGGTTCCGCCCGCCATTCCAGCGGCCTGTCGGTGCAGACCTTCCTGCGCGGCATCCACGTCGTCGACTACACCGAGGCCGCCCTCAAGGACGTCTCGGGACACGTGGTCACGCTGGCCAAGGCCGAAGACCTGCCGGCGCACGGCGAGGCGATCCGGCGGAGGTTCGAGCGATGACCGGTCCGGAGAACCCCACGCTGGACGACCTGCCACTGCGCGACGACCTGCGCGGCAAATCACCCTACGGCGCACCGCAACTGGCGGTCCCGGTGCGGCTGAACACCAACGAGAACCCGCACCCGCCCAGCCGCGCGCTGGTGGACGACGTCGTCCGGTCGGTGGCCGAGGCGGCCGCCGACCTGCACCGCTATCCCGACCGGGACGCGGTGGACCTGCGCCGCGACCTGGCGGCCTACCTCACCGCGCAGACCGGGGCGCGGCTCGGGGTGGAAAACGTCTGGGCGGCAAACGGTTCCAACGAGATCCTGCAACAGCTGCTGCAGGCGTTCGGCGGCCCCGGGCGCACCGCGATCGGGTTCGTCCCGTCCTACTCGATGCACCCGATCATCTCCGACGCGACGCGCACGGAATGGCTTGAGGGCGTCCGCGCCGACGACTTCAGCCTCGACGTCGAGGCCGCGGTCGCCGCGATCGCGGACCGCCGGCCCGACGTGGTCTTCGTCGCCAGCCCGAACAACCCGTCCGGGCAGAGCGTTGCGCTGCCCGCCCTGCGGCGGCTGCTCGACGCGGTGCCGGGCATCCTGATCGTCGACGAGGCCTACGGCGAGTTCTCCTCCGAGCCCAGCGCGGTCGGGCTGGTGCGCGAGTATCCGACCAAGCTGATCGTCACCCGCACGATGAGCAAGGCGTTCGCCTTCGCCGGTGGGCGGCTCGGATACCTGATCGCCACGCCCGCGGTGATCGACGCGATGCTGCTGGTGCGGCTGCCGTACCACCTGTCGTCGATCACCCAGGCCGCGGCCCGGGCCGCGCTGCGGCACGCCGACGACACCCTGAGCAGCGTCGCCACGCTGATCGACGAACGTGAGCGTGTCTCAAAGGCGTTGAGCGCCATGGGTTTCCGGGTGATCCCGAGTGACGCGAACTTCGTGCTGTTCGGCCAGTTCACCGACGCACCGGCCACCTGGCGACGCTACCTGGATGCCGGCGTCTTGATCCGCGACGTCGGGATTCCCGGTTACCTGCGCGCGACGACGGGACTCGCCGAGGAGAACGACGCATTCTTGCGGGCCAGCGCGCAGATCGCCGCCACCGAACTGGCACCAGCCACCCCAGTAGGAGCCCCGTGACCGCCACAGGACAAGCGACCCGGCGCGCGCGTATCGAACGCCGCACCAAGGAATCCGACATCGTCGTCGAGCTGGACCTCGACGGCACCGGCCAGGTGCACGTCGACACCGGTGTGCCGTTCTACGACCACATGCTGACGGCGCTGGGCAGCCACGCGAGCTTCGACCTGACCGTCCGCACCAAGGGCGACGTCGAGATCGAGGGCCATCACACCATCGAGGACACCGCGATCGTCCTGGGGCAGGCGCTCGGCCAGGCCCTGGGCGACAAGCGGGGCATCCGCCGGTTCGGTGACGCCTTCATCCCGATGGACGAGACGCTGGCCCACGCTGTCGTCGACGTGTCCGGCCGGCCCTACTGCGTACACACCGGGGAGCCGGATCACCTGCGGCACACCACCATCGCCGGCAGCTCGGTGCCGTACCACACCGTCATCAACCGGCACGTGTTCGAGTCGCTGGCCATGAACGCCCGCATCGCGCTGCACGTGCGCGTCCTCTACGGCCGCGACCCGCACCACATCACCGAAGCGCAGTACAAGGCGGTGGCCCGTGCGTTGCGTCAGGCCGTCGAGCCCGACCCCCGGGTGTCCGATGTGCCGTCCACCAAAGGCGTTCTGTGACAACACCATCCGTCGTCGTCCTGGATTACGGCTCGGGCAACCTACGGTCGGCCCAGCGCGCTCTGCAGCGGGCCGGCGCGTCGGTCGAGGTGACCGACGACCCCGATGCGGCCGCCGCCGCCGACGGGCTGGTGGTCCCCGGCGTCGGGGCGTTCGAGGCGTGCATGACCGGCCTGCGCAAAGTTCACGGCGACCGCATCATCGCCGACCGGGTCGCCGCCGGGCGGCCGGTGCTGGGGGTCTGCGTCGGGATGCAGATCCTGTTCGCCAGCGGTGTCGAATTCGGCGTGCAGACAACGGGTTGCGGGCAGTGGCCGGGGGAGGTCACCCGGCTGGACGCCCCGGTGATCCCGCACATGGGCTGGAACGTCGTCGAAGCCGGGGCCGGCACCACCCTGTTCAAGGGGCTGGACGCCGACACCCGGTTCTACTTCGTGCACTCCTACGCCGCGCAGCAATGGGAGGGCTCGCCCGAGGCCGTGCTCACCTGGGCCACCCACCGGGTGCCCTTCCTGGCCGCCGTCGAGCAAGGGCCGCTGTCGGCCACCCAGTTCCACCCCGAGAAGAGCGGGGATGCCGGTGCGGCGGTGTTGCGCAATTGGATCGAGGCGCTGTGACGAACGGCTTGGAGGGAATGTGTTGATCTTGTTGCCCGCGGTCGACGTGGTCGACGGCCGCGCCGTGCGGCTGGTCCAGGGCAAGGCGGGCAGCGAAACGGAGTACGGCTCGGCGCTGGACGCGGCGCTGGGCTGGCAGCGCGACGGCGCGGAATGGATCCACCTGGTCGACTTGGACGCGGCCTTCGGGCGCGGCTCGAACCGCGAACTGCTCGCCGAGGTGGTCGGCAAGCTCGACGTGCAGGTGGAGCTGTCCGGCGGGATCCGGGACGACGAGTCCCTGGCCGCGGCGCTGGCCACCGGCTGCGCCCGGGTCAACCTGGGCACGGCGGCCCTGGAGAATCCGCAGTGGTGCGCGCGCGCGATCGGCGAGCACGGCGAGAAGGTCGCCGTCGGGCTGGACGTGCAGATCGACAAAACCAACCCAGCGGGGCGGCACCGGTTGCGCGGGCGTGGCTGGGAAACCGACGGCGGCGACCTGTGGGACGTGCTGGAACGCCTGGACGGCGAAGGCTGTTCGCGCTTCGTCGTCACCGACGTCAGCAAGGACGGCACGCTGGGCGGACCCAACCTCGAGCTGCTGGCCGCCGTCGCCGAGCGGACCGACGCGCCGGTGATCGCCTCCGGCGGCGTGTCGAGCCTGGATGACCTCCGCGCGATCGCCACCCTGACCGACCGCGGCGTCGAGGGAGCCATCGTCGGGAAAGCCCTCTACGCCGGGCGGTTCACCCTGCCGCAGGCGCTGGCCGCGGTCGCGGGGTAGGGCCGCGATGGACCTGGACGCGTTGGTCAAGAAGGCGTCGGCGATCCTCGACGACGCCACCGACCCGTTCCTTGCCGGCCACCGCGCCGATTCGGCGGTCCAGAAGAAGGGCAACGACTTCGCCACCGACGTGGACCTCGCGATCGAGCGGCAGGTGGTCGACGCGCTGACCGAGGCCACCGGAATCGGCGTGCATGGCGAGGAATTCGGCGGCAGCGACGTCGACTCGGAATGGGTGTGGGTGCTCGACCCGGTCGACGGCACGTTCAACTATGCGGCGGGATCGCCGATGGCGGGAATCCTGCTGGGGTTGCTGCACCACGGCGACCCGGTGGCCGGGCTGACGTGGCTGCCCTTCGTCGACCAGCGCTACACCGCGGTGGTGGACGGTCCGTTGATGAAAAACGGTGTCGCCCAGCCGTCGCTGGCCCCCGTCGACCTGACCGACGCCCTGATCGGTGCCGGCTCGTTCAGCGCCGACGCGCGGGGCCGGTTCCCGGGGCGCTACCGGATGGCGGTGCTGGAGAACCTCAGCCGGGTGTCGTCGCGCCTGCGGATGCACGGCTCCACGGGGCTCGACCTCGCCTACGTCGCCGACGGCGTCCTCGGTGGCTCGATCAGTTTCGGGGGCCACGTGTGGGACCACGCCGCGGGCGTGGCGCTGGTGCGTGCGGCGGGCGGCGTCGTCACCGACGTCCACGGTGAACCGTGGACCCCCGCGTCGGATTCCGCGCTGGCCGCGGGGCCACACGCGCACGCGGAGCTTCTCGAGATCCTGCGCAGCACCGGCCGACCGGAGGACTTCTGAGATGTCGTCGGGCAATGGCCTTGCGGTGCGGGTGATTCCGTGCCTGGACGTCGACGCGGGGCGGGTGGTCAAGGGAGTCAACTTCGAAAACCTGCGCGACGCGGGCGATCCCGTCGAGCTCGCCGCCGCCTACGACGCCGAGGGCGCCGACGAACTCACGTTCCTCGACGTCACCGCCTCGTCGTCGGGACGGGCCACCATGCTGGACGTGGTGCGCCGCACGGCCGAACAGGTGTTCATTCCGCTGACCGTCGGCGGCGGGGTGCGCACGGTCGCCGACGTCGACGTCTTGCTGCGCGCGGGCGCCGACAAGGTGTCGATCAACACCGCGGCGATCGCCCGGCCCGACCTGCTGGAGGAAATGGCGAGGCAGTTCGGCTCGCAATGCATCGTGCTGTCGGTCGACGCCCGCACGGTGCCGCCGGGTTCGGTGCCCACGCCGTCGGGCTGGGAGGTCACCACCCACGGCGGGCGCCGCGGGACGGGGATCGACGCGGTCGAATGGGCCTCCCGCGGCGCCGATCTGGGCGTGGGGGAGATCCTGCTGAACTCCATGGACGCCGACGGCACCAAGGCCGGCTTCGACTTGCCGATGCTGCGGGCGGTGCGCTCGGCGGTCACGGTGCCGGTGATCGCCAGCGGCGGCGCCGGCGCGGCCGAGCACTTCGCGCCCGCTGTCGCCGCCGGCGCCGATGCGGTGCTGGCGGCCAGCGTTTTTCACTTCCGGGAGTTGACCATCGGCCAGGTGAAGGCGGCCATGGCGGCCGAAGGGATCACCGTGCGATGACGCTCGACCCGCAGATCGCCGCGCGCCTGAAGCGCAACGCCGACGGCCTGTTCACCGCCGTCGTGCAGGAGCGCGGAACCGGCGACGTGCTGATGGTCGCCTGGATGGACGACGCGGCGCTGGCCCGCACGCTCGAAACCCGTGAGGCGACGTACTTTTCGCGCTCCCGCGGCCAGCAGTGGGTCAAGGGCGCGACTTCGGGGCACACCCAATTCGTGCACTCGGTGCGGCTGGACTGCGACGGCGATGCCGTGCTGTTGACGGTCGACCAGGTGGGCGGCGCCTGCCACACCGGCGACCACAGCTGCTTCGACGCCGACGTGCTGCTGCAACCGGAGTGCTAGGTGCGCTGCGGCCCCCGCGGCACTAATTCGCGGTGCGACGCTGGCGCTGGGTCGCGGCCAGGAAGTCGACCCAGGACACCACCTCGGAGTGCTGCCTGAGCAGGGCACGCCGCTGGCGTTCGGTCATCCCGCCCCAGACGCCCCATTCGACCCGGTTGTCGAGGGCATCGGCGCCGCACTCCAGGATTACCGGGCAGTGCCGGCAGATGGTTGCGGCTTTTCGCTGGGCGGCGCCGCGGACGAACAATCCGTCCGGGTCGCCGGTCCGACAGAGGGCTTGAGAAACCCAGTCAGCGCGATCCTCGTGCTTGACACTGCGGAGATGGTTGTGCAGTGGGCTCTCGGCGCCACTTTGTGCGGTGATTCGGGTAGCTAACACCGCTCCCCCCTTCACTCCGGCCGCTGAGGACCGGTTTCGATATTTTCCGTGCTATCCCTCCGGCTGAGCCCGTACAAACCTGAGGCCAATGTTGCGACGGTATGAAACGCCGCCGGGCAAACGTAGGGGCTTTGGTCGCAAGCATCCGGGGACTTTGGTTCATGGACCTCGCGGCATCGGTGCCGGCGCGGGCCCGCGCTTCGGGATCGCGGTCGATCGGGGAGAAGTCGCCCGATCGGGCGCCGTCGATGACAATGGCGGTCGATGTTGAGACGGGTGTCGTGGACCGCGGTCGTGCCGTTGCTTGCCGTCGGCGTGCTGGCGGTGATCTGGGGCGAGCCGCTCGGGCCGGCATTGGCCGCGCTGGCGGCGGCATTTCTCATCGGCGCCGTGCTGGCCGCGGTGCATCACGCGGAGGTGGTCGCTGCCCGGGTCGGCGAGCCATTCGGGTCGCTGGTACTCGCGGCCGCGGTGACGGTGATCGAGGTGGCCCTGATCGTCGAGCTGATGGCGTCGGGAGGCAACGAGGCCGCGACGCTGGCCCGGGACACCGTTTTCGCCGCGGTGATGATCACCACCAACGGCATAGCCGGTCTGTCGCTGCTGCTGGGTTCCCGGCGCTACGGCGTCACGCTGTTCAACGCCGAGGGCACGGGCGCCGCGCTGGCGACCCTCACCACCCTGGCGACGCTGAGCCTGGTGCTGCCCGCGTTCACGACCAGCGGCCTGGGCAAGGAGTTCTCGCCCGGACAGCTCGCCTTCGCGGCGGTCGCCTCGCTGCTGCTCTACCTGGTCTTCGTCTTCACGCAGACGGTGCGGCACCGCGACTTCTTCCTGCCGGTCGCGCAGAAGGGCCAGAAGCGGCTGTTCGAGGACGAGAGCCATGCGGAGCCGCCGAGTCGCGGCGCGGCGCTGGGCAGCCTGGGACTGCTGCTGGTCGCCCTGCTCGCGGTGGTGGGGCTTGCCGAGGAGGAGTCGCCGGCCGTCGAGAGCGCGGTGACGGCGGCGGGATTCCCGCAGTCCTTCGTCGGCGTCGTCATCGCCTCGCTGGTGCTGCTGCCGGAAACCCTCGCTGCGGTCCGTGCGTCGCGGCAGGGCCGCATCCAGATCAGCCTGAACCTGGCCTACGGCTCGGCGCTGGCGAGCATCGGGCTGACCATCCCCGCGATCGCGCTGGCGTCGATCTGGCTGAAGGGACCGCTGGCGCTCGGCCTGGGCGCCATCCAATTGGTGCTACTGGCGCTGACCGTCGTGATCAGCATGCTGACGGTGGTGCCCGGCCGGGCCACCCGGCTGCAAGGCGAACTGCACCTGGTGCTGCTCGCCGCCTACGTGTTCCTGGCGATCAGCCCCTGACGCTCAGCGGGCCCGCAGGGTCTCCAGCGCCTTGTCCGCGTGGGTGTCCATGTTGAACTCGCTGGAAATCACGTCGAGCACCGTGCGATCGGTGTCGATGACGAAGGTGGTGCGCTTGACCGGTATCAGCTTGCCGAGCAGGCCGCGCTTGACGCCGAATTGCGCGGCGACGGCGCCGTCGGTGTCCGACAGCAGGGGATAGTCGAACTTCTGCATGTCGGCGAACTTGGCCTGCTTCTGCACGGGATCGGCGCTGATACCGACCCGGTTGGCGCCCACGGCGGCGAATTCCGCGGCCAGGTCCCGGAAGTGGCAGGCCTCCTTGGTGCAGCCCGGCGTCATCGCGGCGGGGTAGAAGAACAGCACCACGGGTCCGCCGGCGAGCAGGCCGCTGAGTCTGCGTGGCGTGCCCGTCTGATCGGGAAGTTCGAAGTCCGCGACGGTGTCACCAGGTTTCATGGTCGACACGCTACGCCCGGGCTGATCAGCCCGTCTGCGAGGATGGTTCGGTGCACGCCCACCTCGCCGCGACGACCTCACGAGAGGACTTCCGCCAGCTCGCAGCCGAGCACCGCGTGGTTCCGGTGACCCGTAAGGTGCTGGCCGACAGCGAGACGCCGCTGTCGGCCTACCGCAAGCTCGCCGCCAATCGCCCGGGCACCTTCCTGCTGGAATCCGCCGAGCACGGCCGATCCTGGTCGCGGTGGTCGTTCATCGGCGCGGGCGCGCCGTCGGCCCTGACCGTCCGCGACGGCGAAGCGGTCTGGCTGGGGGCGGTTCCGCAGGACGCGCCCACCGGCGGCGACCCGCTGCACGCGCTGCGGGCCACCCTCGAGCTGCTGGCCACCGGCACCCTGCCCGGGCTGCCGCCGCTGTCCGGCGGCATGGTCGGCTTGTTCGCCTACGACATGGTGCGGCGCTTGGAACGCCTACCCGAGCTGGCCGTCGACGACCTGCACCTGCCGGACATGCTGCTGCTGCTGGCCACCGACGTGGCCGCGGTCGACCACCACGAGGGCACCATCACGCTGATCGCCAACGCGGTGAACTGGAACGGCACCGACGAGCGGGTCGACGAGGCCTACGACGACGCGGTCGCCCGCCTGGACGTGATGACCTCGGCGCTCGGCCAGCCGCTGCCGTCCACGGTCGCCACGTTCGACCGGCCCGAACCGCGGTACCGCGCGCAGCGCACCGTCGAGGAGTACGGGAAGATCGTCGACTACCTCGTCGACCAGATCGCCGCCGGCGAGGCCTTCCAGGTCGTGCCCTCCCAGCGCTTCGAGATGGACACCGATGTCGATCCGATCGACGTGTACCGGATGCTGCGGGTCACCAACCCGAGCCCCTACATGTACCTGCTGCATGTCCCGAACGACAGTGGGGGAACCGACTTTTCGGTCGTCGGATCCAGCCCGGAGGCGTTGGTCACCGTCCACGACGGCTGGGCGACGACGCACCCGATCGCCGGCACCCGGTGGCGTGGGCAGACCGACGAAGAGGATCAGCTGCTCGAGAAGGAACTGCTGGCCGACGAGAAGGAGCGGGCCGAGCACCTGATGCTGGTCGACCTGGGCCGCAACGACCTGGGCCGGGTCTGCGCGCCGGGCACCGTGCGGGTCGAGGATTACAGCCACATCGAGCGCTACAGCCACGTCATGCATTTGGTGTCGACGGTGACCGGGATGCTCGCCGAGGGCCGCACCGCCCTGGACGCGGTGACGGCCTGCTTCCCGGCCGGGACGCTGTCGGGCGCGCCGAAGGTGCGGGCCATGGAGCTGATCGAGGAGGTCGAGAAGACGCGGCGCGGCCTCTACGGCGGCGTCGTCGGCTACCTCGACTTCGCCGGCAACGCCGATTTCGCGATCGCCATCCGGACCGCGCTGATGCGCGACGGCACCGCCTATGTGCAGGCCGGCGGCGGGGTGGTGGCCGACTCCAACGGTCCCTACGAGTACACCGAGGCTTCCAACAAGGCGCGCGCGGTGCTCAACGCGATCGCCGCCGCCGAGACGCTGACCGCCCCCGAGGCCGACCGCCATGACTGAGACCCGGCCCGGCCGGCGGGCCCGGTTGGCCGTCGGGGTGGCCCAGGTGTTGCTGGTGGCATCCGCGGCGGCGCTGTGGGCGGCGTCCCGGCTGCCGTGGGTGGTGATCCGGTCGTTCGACGGGCTGGGTCCGCCGCGGGAGGTGACGCTGTCCGGCGCGTCGTGGTCCACGGCGCTGCTGCCGTTGGCGGTGCTCATGCTGGCGACGGCCGTGGCGGCGATCGCGGTGCGCGGCTGGCCGTTGCGCGCGCTGGCCGGGTTGCTCGCGGTGGCCAGCCTGGCCGTCGGATACCTCGGTGTCAGCCTGTGGGTGCTCCCGGACGTCGCCGTGCGCGGGGCCGACCTGGCGCACGTCGCGGTGATGACGCTGGTAGGCAGCGAACGGCGCTACGTCGGCGCCGGCATCGCGGTCGGCGCGGCGGCGTGCACCCTGGTCGCGGCCATCCTGTTGCTGCGGTCGGCCGGCGATTCGGGGTCGGCGCGGCTGAGCGCGGAAAAGTACGCGGCGCCCGCGACGCGCCGCTCGAATGCCCTACGCGACGACGCCGATGGCGCGATGCTGGAGAAGCCGGAGACGCCGGAAATGTCGGAGCGGATGATCTGGGACGCGCTTGACGAGGGCAGTGATCCAACGCGGGACCCGACCGATCGGCCCCGCGACTCGGACACCGAGGGTCGGTGACGGGCCGCGAGCCGAGGGCCGCTACCCTTCATTCACGTCGTCGCGATCGGCTCGGGTCTGTCAGGTTGGCCGTGGGATGACGATGTGTGACAGCGTGAAGGGAAGCAACAGGCATGAGTCCGGCTACCGTGCTTGACTCCATCCTCGAGGGAGTCCGGGCCGACGTTGCCGCGCGCGAAGCCCTCATCAGCTTGTCCGAAATCAAGGCCGCCGCCGCCGCCGCGCCGCCGCCGCGTGACGTGATGGCCGCCCTGCGCGAACCCGGCATCGGCGTCATCGCCGAAGTCAAGCGCGCCAGCCCGTCGGCGGGTTCCCTGGCCACCATTGCGGATCCGGCGAAACTGGCCCGGGCGTACGAGGACGGTGGGGCCCGGATCATCAGCGTCCTGACCGAGGAGCGGCGGTTTCACGGCTCGCTCGACGACCTCGACGCGGTCCGCGCCGCGGTCTCGATACCGGTGTTGCGCAAAGACTTTGTCGTGCAGCCCTATCAGATCCACGAAGCCCGCGCGCACGGCGCCGACATGCTGCTGCTCATCGTCGCCGCGCTGGACCAGTCGGCCCTGGTGTCGATGCTGGACCGCACCGAATCACTGGGGATGACGGCCCTGGTCGAGGTGCACACCGAGCAGGAGGCCGACCGGGCGCTGAAGGCGGGGGCCAACGTAATCGGTGTCAACGCACGCGATCTCGCCACCCTGGAGGTCGACCGGGATTGCTTCGCGCGCATCGCTCCCGGGCTGCCCAGCAACGTGATCAGGATCGCCGAGTCCGGTGTCCGTGGCACCGGGGATCTGCTGGCGTATGCCGGCGCCGGTGCGGACGCCGTGTTGGTCGGCGAGGGTCTGGTCAAAAGCGGTGACCCGCGCGCCGCGGTCGCGGACCTGGTCACCGCGGGCACCCACCCGTCCTGTCCGAAACCGTCCCGCTAGTCGCGACGTCACGTGAAGAGCCCCGGCGCCGAAACGTTGAACCTCATGAGCCATCCCCGCGTAGAGCCTTGGTGATGGTCAACATATCCCGCCCGGACCTTCCCCTTCCGAGTGCAGCCGTCGCCGAACCCACCCGCCACGAACCCGATGCGGGTGGCCATTTCGGCGTATACGGCGGGCGCTACGTCGCGGAGGCGTTGATGGCGGTGATCGAAGAGGTCACCGCCGCCTACGAGAAGGAACGCATCAACCCCGATTTCCTGGACACCCTCGACGACCTGCAGGCCAACTACGCCGGCCGCCCGTCGCCGCTGTACGAGGCCACCCGGCTGTCCGGGCATGCCGGCTCGGCGCGGATCTTTCTCAAGCGAGAAGACCTGAACCACACCGGTTCTCACAAGATCAACAATGTCCTCGGTCAGGCGTTGCTGGCGAAGAGAATGGGCAAGACCCGGGTCATCGCCGAGACGGGTGCCGGCCAGCACGGCGTCGCCACGGCCACCGCGTGCGCCCTGCTCGGACTGGAGTGTGTCATCTACATGGGCGCGGTGGACACCGCGCGCCAGGCGCTCAATGTGGCGCGGATGCGGCTGCTCGGCGCCGAGGTGGTGTCTGTCCAGAGCGGCTCGAAAACGCTCAAAGACGCCATCAACGAGGCGTTTCGCGACTGGGTTACCAACGCCGAGCGCACCTACTACTGCTTCGGCACCGCGGCGGGCCCGCATCCCTTTCCGGCGATGGTGCGCGATTTCCAGCGCATCATCGGGTTGGAGGCGCGCGTGCAGATCCAGGCCCAGGCGGGCCGGTTGCCCGACGCGGTCGTGGCCTGTGTCGGTGGTGGATCCAACGCCATCGGCATCTTCCACCCGTTCATCGACGATCCGGGGGTGCGCCTGGTCGGCTTCGAGGCGGCCGGCGACGGCGTCGAAACCGGAAGGCACGCCGCGACATTCGCCGGCGGCTCACCCGGTGCCTTTCAGGGGTCGTTCTCTTACCTGCTGCAGGACGAGGACGGGCAGACCATCGAATCGCATTCGATCTCAGCGGGTTTGGACTATCCGGGGGTGGGCCCCGAGCACGCGTATCTGAAGGAGATCGGGCGTGCCGAATACCGGCCGATCACCGACGCCGAGGCGATGGACGCGTTCGCGCTGCTCTGCCGCACCGAGGGCATCATCCCGGCCATCGAGTCGGCGCACGCGGTGGCGGGTGCGGTCAAGCTGGGCCAGGAGATGGGGCAGGGCGCCATCATCGTGGTGAACCTGTCGGGCCGGGGTGACAAGGACGTCGAGACGGCCGCGAAATGGTTCGGCCTGATGGGGCCCGGCGAGCGATGACGGTGGAACAGAGGCAAGCCAGCAGGCTCGGACCGGTCTTCGACGCGTGCCGCAAGGAGAATCGCGCGGCGCTGATCGGCTACCTGCCCACCGGCTACCCCGACGTGCCCGTATCGGTCGACGGAATGCTGGCCCTCGTCGAATCCGGTTGCGACATCATCGAAGTCGGTGTGCCCTATTCGGATCCGGGCATGGACGGGCCGACCATCGCCCGGGCCACCGAGGTCGCGCTGCACGGGGGAGTACGAGTCCGGGACACGCTCGCCGCCGTTGAGGCGATCGGCGCGGCCGGCGGGCGTGCGGTGGTGATGACGTACTGGAACCCGGTGCTGCGGTACGGGGTCGACGCGTTCGCGCGGGATCTCGCGTCGGCCGGAGGGCACGGCCTCATCACTCCGGACCTCATCCCCGACGAGGCCGGGCAGTGGCTGGCGGCAGCGGAGGAGCATCGGTTGGATCGCATTTTCCTGGTGGCACCGTCGTCGACGCCGCAACGGTTGGCGATGACGGTCGAGGCATCGCGGGGATTCGTCTACGCTGCTTCCACGATGGGGGTAACCGGAGCGCGTGACGCGGTGTCGCAGGCCGCGCCCGAACTGGTGCAACGGGTGAAGGCGGTGTCGGACATACCCGTCGGCGTCGGCCTGGGCGTGCGCTCACGCGAGCAGGCCGCGCAGATCGGCAGCTACGCCGACGGCGTCATCGTCGGTTCGGCGCTGGTGTCGGCGCTCGGCGACGGTGGGTTGCCCGCGTTGCGGGCGCTGACCGAGGAGCTGGCCGCCGGTGTCCGGCAGAGGGCGTCCGCCTGATGACGATGTTGCCGGAATACTTTCCCAGTCCTCCCCAGGGTGTCTGGCACCTCGGCCCGCTGCCCATTCGCGCCTACGCGTTGTTCATCATCACCGGCATCGTGGCGGCGCTGCTGATCGGCGACCGGCGCTGGGAGGCCCGCGGCGGGCAGCGCGGAGTCATCTATGACATCGCGCTGTGGGTAGTGCCGTTCGGACTGGTCGGCGGCCGGCTTTATCACCTGGCCACCGACTGGCGAACCTATTGGGGACCGGGCGGCGCCGGGTTGGGTGCCGCGGTGCGCATTTGGGACGGCGGCCTGGGCATCTGGGGCGCGGTAGCCCTCGGCGGCGTCGGCGCCTGGATCGCTTGCCGGCGTCACGGCATTCCGCTGCCTGCCTTCGGCGACGCGATCGCGCCGGGAATCATTCTGGCGCAGGCCATCGGCCGGCTCGGCAACTACTTCAACCAGGAGCTCTACGGCCGGGAAACCACACTGCCGTGGGGTCTGGAGATCTTCTACCGCCGCGACCCCTCGGGATACATCGACCCCCATTCGCTGGACGGTGTCTCGACGGGGCAGGTGGCGCTCGTCGTCCAGCCGACCTTCCTCTACGAATTGATTTGGAACGTCCTGGTTTTCGCCCTCTTGATCTACGCGGACCGACGGTTCAGGCTGGGCCACGGGCGGCTGTTCGCACTGTATGTGGCCGCCTATTGCATCGGGCGCTTCGGCGTGGAGTTGCTGCGCGACGACACCGCCACCCACATTGCGGGCATCCGGATCAATTCGTTCACATCGACTTTCGTGTTCATCGGCGCCGTGGTGTACCTCATGGTGGCGCCCAAGGGGCGGGAGGACCCCGAGAGCCTGCGCGGCACCGGTCACGTTGCCGAGGAGGAGCCCGCGGAGGCGGTGCCGGCGGACGAGTCACCGACCGTCGTCTCGGCTGAGGCGCCGACTACGGCGGTCGCGGCGGGTGCCGGCGGAGACGACGATGAACCCGCCCCCACGCCGGCTGAGGATGAGACTCCCGAGGACGCCGAGCCCGAGACCGTCAAAGCGGAGGCCGCGGAAGAGCCCGAAGCCGAGGAGTCGGAAGCGGAACAGGCCGAGCCCGAAGCCGAGGAGTCGGAAGCGCAAGAGCCCGAAGCCGAAGCCGAGGAGCCCGAAGCGGAGGAGCCGGAAGCCGCCGAACCGGAAGCGGAGGAGCCGGAAGCCGCCGAACCGGAAGCGGACGAAGAGCCGGAAACGGAAGAGGCCGAGGAGTCGGAGGCCGAAGGCGAAGAGCCGGACGAAGACTCCGAACCGGTGCAGGAGCCCGGCGAAAACGCTTCCGCCACCGAGCCGCAGACGCAAACCCGCGGCCGGTGGAGGCTGCGAAGGAACCGGTCGTCGAACCCCTGATGGCCGCGCGGTCTGGCATGCTGAACACGTGACGCAGCCCAACCCCGCCGGACGAGCGGTGGAACAGTGTCACGGACCGCGCCGTCGGCGCCGGTACGCCGCGGCCGGTACCGCGTTGGTGCTGGGCGGCGCACTCGGCTACGTCGGCCTGGTCGACCCGCACGACACGAATTCGCTGTATCCGCAGTGCCCCTTCAAGTTGCTCACCGGCTGGAACTGCCCGTTCTGCGGTGGTCTGCGCATGACGAACGACCTGCTGCACGGCGACCTGCTCGCCGCCATCAACGACAATGTCTTCCTGCTCGTCGGCATCCCGCTGCTGGCCGGATGGCTGCTGACGCGTCGCCGCAGCGGCAAACCGGCGCCGTCGACGCCGGTTTGGCTGACGATGGTGGTGGCCGTCATCGCATGGACGGTGCTGCGTAACCTGCCCGGCTTCCCGCTTTTTCCGGCGATTAAGAGTGGTTAGGCGCCCAGAGCGCGAACCCCGTTCGGTCGGACCGGGCGGCCCGCACGCGACTATGCTGTGTCGGCGTGAGTAGACGCGGGAAGATCGTCTGCACCCTTGGCCCTGCGACGAATTCGGACGAAGTGATTCTGGCGCTGGTCGAGGCCGGAATGGACGTCGCCCGGCTGAACTTCAGTCACGGCGACTACTCCGACCACAAGGCCGCCTACGAGCGGGTGCGGGCCGCTTCCGACACCACCGGCCGCGCGGTCGGTGTGCTCGCCGACCTGCAGGGCCCGAAGATCCGGCTGGGGCGTTTCGCCACCGGGTCCACGTACTGGGCCGACGGCGAAACCGTGTGCATCACCGTCGCGGACTGCGAGGGCACCCACGACCGCGTGTCGACCACCTACAAGAAGCTGGCCGCGGACGCGACGGTCGGGGACCGGGTGCTGGTCGACGACGGCAAGGTCGGGCTCGTCGTCGAGCGCATCGACGGCGACGACGTCATCTGCACCGTCGAAGAGGGCGGCCCCGTCAGCAACAACAAGGGCATCTCGCTGCCCGGCATGAACGTGTCCGCGCCGGCCCTGTCGGAGAAGGACATCGAGGACCTCGCCTTCGCGTTGGAACTCGGTGTCGACCTGGTCGCGCTGTCATTCGTGCGTTCGCCGTCCGACGTCGAATTGGTGCACGAGGTGATGGACCGGATCGGGCGGCGGGTGCCGGTGATCGCCAAGCTGGAAAAGCCGGAGGCTGTCGACAATCTGGAAGCGATCGTGCTGGCCTTCGACGCCATCATGGTGGCCCGCGGCGACCTCGGCGTCGAGCTGCCCCTCGAAGAGGTGCCGCTGGTGCAGAAGCGGGCCATCCAGATGGCCCGGGAGAACGCCAAACCCGTCATCGTGGCGACCCAGATGCTCGACTCCATGATCGAGAACTCACGGCCGACGCGCGCCGAGGCCTCCGACGTCGCCAACGCGGTGCTCGACGGCGCCGACGCGGTGATGTTGTCCGGCGAAACGTCGGTCGGGAAGCATCCGTTGGTGGCCGTCCGCACCATGTCGCGGATCATCTGCGCGGTTGAGGACAACTCGACCGCCGCCCCGCCGTTGACGCACGTGCCGCGCACCAAGCGCGGCGTGATCTCCTATGCCGCCCGCGACATCGGCGAGCGCCTGGACGCCAAGGCGCTGGTCGCGTTCACCCAGTCCGGCGACACCGTCAAGCGGCTGGCACGCCTGCACACCCCGCTGCCGCTGCTGGCCTTCACCGCGTGGCCCGAGGTGCGCAGCCAGCTCGCCATGACCTGGGGCACCGAGACGTTCATCGTGCCGATGATGACCTCGACCGACGGCATGATCCGCCAGGTCGACAAGTCGCTGCTCGAACTCGGCCGCTACAAGCGCGGCGACCTGGTGGTGATCGTCGCCGGCGCGCCACCTGGCACAGTGGGTTCGACCAACCTGATCCATGTGCACCGGATCGGGGAGGACGACGTTTAGCGCCAAGCCCATAGGACCCAGTAGGAGACGCCGCGATCAGCACCAATTCTGATTTCGAGGAACTGCTGGCGGTTCTCGACCTCAACCGCGTCACCGATGAGCTCTTCGTCGGATCGCACCCCAGCAAGAACCCGATGCGGACCTTCGGCGGGCAGCTCATGTCGCAATCGTTCGTCGCGAGCAGCCGCACGCTGGTCCGGGACGACCTGCCGCCCAGCGCGCTGTCCGTGCACTTCGTCAACGGGGGTGACACCGCCAAGGACATCGAGTTCCACGTCACCAGGCTGCGGGACGAGCGGCGCTTCGCCAATCGGCGGGTGGACGCGGTGCAGGACGGTGTGCTGTTGTCCTCGGCGATGATCTCCTACATGTCCGGCGGCCGCGGCCTCGAACACGCCGTCGACCCGCCGCAGGTGGGCGAGCCCGAAACGCAGCCGTCGATCGGCGAGCTGCTCCGCGGTTACGAGGAGACCGTCCCCCACTTCGTCAACGCCCTGCAGCCGATCGAGTGGCGCTACACCAACGACCCGGCCTGGGTGATGCGCGAGAAGGGCGACCGGCTGCCGCACAACCGGGTCTGGATGAAGGCGGGCGGCATCATGCCCGACGACCCGGTCCTGCACACCGCGACCATGGTGTACTCCTCGGACACCACGGTGCTGGACTCGGTGATCACCACCCACGGCCTGTCGTGGGGTTTCGACCGCATCTTCGCCGCCTCCGCCAACCATTCCGTGTGGTTTCACCGGCAGGTCGACTTCGACGACTGGGTGCTGTATTCGACGTCATCGCCGGTGGCCGCGGATTCGCGGGGGCTCGGCACCGGCCACTTCTTCGATCGCTCCGGGCAGGTCGTCGCCACGGTGGTGCAAGAAGGAGTGCTGAAATACTTTCCGCCCGCCCGCCGATAGACAGGGCGGAATACCCGCAGGACATCGCCGTGATTTGGGCCCGGCAGGGCCGAGGCCGCGCGTATGTTCGTAGCAGCCGGGTATTCGGTGCAGTGGCGGCAAACAGCCGCCCAGCTGGAACATCAGCGCATCGGGAGGTGAGTGTGAGCGGCCCTTTGGTCGACGTCTCAGCGAAGGCCCGCGCGCGGGAACGCGTGGTCGTCTCGGTCGATTCGCGGGCGGCCCGGTTGATCGGTGCGCTGGCCCTGCTCAGCGCCACCTGCTGGTTGGCGGAAATCCTTGTTCGCCACCACGACCAGCCGGCGTGGCACTACACCGACCGGTTGGCCTGGTCGCTGACGGTTCTGGTCGCGGTGGCGTGGATCGCGCGCGGCATCTTCCTGGGCCGTCCGGTCACGGTCACGCACGCCGCCGCCGCCGGCTTCTTCGTGCTCGCCGGGCTGGGCCTGCACGTGCTGGCCTTCGACCTGCTCGGCGACGTGGTGATCGCCAGCTCCGGTGTGGTGCTGATGTGGCCGACGTCGTCGCATCCGCGTCCCGGGGATCTGCCCCGGGTCTGGAAACTGATCCAGGCCACCGCGGACGATCCGCTGGCGCCGTTCGCGATGCAGACCGGCAAGAGCTACCACTTCACCGCGGACGGCAGCGCGGCGCTGGCCTACCGGACGCGCCTGGGCATCGCCGTGGTCGGCGGCGACCCGATCGGCGACGAGACCCGATTCCCCGAGCTGGTCGCCGACTTCGCCGCCATGTGCCATACCCACGGGTGGCGCATCGCGGTGGTCGGCTGCGGTGAGCGGCGGCTCGACCTGTGGAACGACGCCGCGGTGATCGGGCAGTCGTTGCGCGCCGTGCCGATCGGGCGCGACGTCGTGGTCGACGTCACCGATTTCGACATGGTGGGGCGCAAGTTCCGCAACCTGCGCCAGGCGGTGCAGCGCTCCCACAACTGCGGCATCACCACCGAGATCGTCGGGGAGCAGGAACTCAGCCCCGAGCAACTGGCCGAGCTGACCGACGTGGTGCGGGCGTCGAGCAAGGGGGCCCACACCGATCGCGGATTCCACATGAACCTTGACGGTGCGCTGGAGGGCCGGTTCCCCGGCATCCAGCTGATCGTCGCCAGGGACGCCTCGGGCAAGGTGCAGGGGTTCCACCGGTACGCGACGGCCGGCGGCGGCAGCGACATCACCCTCGACGTGCCGTGGCGCCGGCGCGGGGCGCCCAACGGCATCGACGAACGGCTCAGCGTCGACATGATCATGGCCGGGAAAAACAATGGCGCACAACGGCTTTCGCTCGCGTTCGCGGCCTTCCCGGAGATCTTCGACGAGAAGAATCGCAGCCGCGCCCAGCGCGTCTTCTATCGGTTGATCCATGTCCTCGACCCGTTGATCGCGCTCGAGTCGCTGTACCGGTACGTGCGCAAGTTCCACGCCCTGGACGCCCGGCGCTACGCGCTGATCTCGCTGACGCAGATCGTCACGTTGTTGATCGTGTTGCTCTCGCTGGAGTTCATGCCGCGCCGACGACACCTCTGAGCGCATCGATGCGCAGTTCGCGACAGCCGATGTCGTTGGGAAGGTGGTGGGTGGCCACCACCACGGTCCGATCGGCGGACATCAGAACGGAATTCGGCCCCAACAGGTCGCGCAGCATCGGTTCGGCGTCCGCGGCGTCCAGGTGTTCGGTCGGCTCGTCGAGCAGCACGATCCGCGCGGGTGAGAGCACCGCCCGCGCCAGCAGCAGCCGCCTGCGCTGACCGCCCGAAAGCGCTTGCGCGCCGCCGGTCAGCACCGTCGACAGGCCCGCGGGCAATCCGGCGAGCCAGTCGCCGAGCCCGACCGTATCCAGCGCGACCTCCAGTTCGCCGTCCCGGCAGTCCCCGCGGGCGACCAGCAGGTTGTCCCGGACGGTGGTGGCGAAGACGTGCGCATCCTCGGCGAAAAAGCCGACGGCGGCGCGCAAGTCCTCTTCCCGAAGGTCGATCACGTCGATGCCGTCGAGCGTCACCCGTCCCTCCAGCGGCGGCAGCAGCCCGGCGAGCGTCATCAACAGCGTGGTCTTGCCGCAACCGCTGGAACCGGTGACGGCCAGCCGGGCGCCCGGGGGCAGATCCAGGGTGACGCGGTTCGAGCGGGTCGCCGCCGCGTGCCCGGACCGGATGTCGGCGGACAACTTGGCGGTGCCGGCGGCTCCCGGCGGGGCCGCCGGCTGCTCGGGCCGGCCTGAGTCGTCGGTCGTCAGATCGAGCAGCCGGCGCGCGGCGATGCGCGACCGCGTCAGCTGGACCGCGGCGGCCGGCAGCGGGGTCATCGCCTCGAACGCCGACAGCGGCAACAGCATGAGGACCGCGAGTGTGGTGGGCGCGACCGACGGCGCCAAGCCGATGCCCGCCACCACCGCGCCGAGCACGCTGGCCCCGATCGCGGCGGTCGGCACCGCTTCGGCGACGGCGGCCGGCCTGGCGGCGGCGTCCAGTGCGGCGCCCCAGGCGCGTTGGCGGCGTTGCGATTCGGCGATGACGCGAGGAAGAAGGCCGGCGACGCGGAGCTCGGGCGCGTGTTCCAGCGCGATCATCGCCGCCGTGTCACGCTGCGAATGATGCTGCCGGGCAAGGGTTTCCTGCCTGGCGGCGGCCTTGCCCGCGAGCCGCGGCGCGACGAGGCCCGCGACCAGCAGGCAGATCGCCAGCACCGCCGCGGCCGGCAGCGAGATGGCCGCGACCACCGCGGTCGCCGCCAGCCCCAGCACCACCGCGACGCCGATGGGCACCACGGCACGCACCAACACGTTGGCCAGTTCTTCGACGTCGGAGCCCACGCGCGCGACGAGCTCGCCGCTGTGCAGCCGAACGGCGGCCGCCGCGGGCCCGTGCGCCAGCCGCTGATAGATCGCCGCGCGGGCGGTTCCGGCCGCGCGTAGCGCGGTGTCGTGGGTGACCAGCCGCTCGCAGTAGTGCAAGACGCCCCGCGATATCGCGAGCGCGCGCACCGCGACGGCCGCGACCGACAGGTCCAGCACCGGCGGCATCTGCCAGGCCCGGGTGATGAGCCAGGCCGAGACGCCCGCCAGCGCGAGCGCGCTGCCCAGCGACAGGACGCCCAGCGCGATGGCCGCCACGATGCGGGGGAGCCGCGACCGCAGCAGCGCCGCGGCCGCCAACAGCGGATCAGACTGGGGCATAACGCGCTCCACTGTCGGCGGCCACTTCGACCACCCGGTCACCGATGGCGAGGACCGGCTCGCGGTGCCCGACGACGACCACGGTCGCACCGGCCCGGGCGCGCTCGACGATCGCCCGCAACACGCGGTCCTCGGCGCGGGTGTCCAGGTGTGCGGTGGGCTCGTCGAGCAATAGCACGGCCGCCGTCGATCCGAGCGCCCGGGCCAGGCCCAGCCGTTGGCGCTGCCCCAGTGACAGTCCGACGCCGCCGCGGCCGAGCACGGTGTCCAGCCCGTCAGGCAGCTCGGCCAGCACCGTATCGAAACCGGATGCCGCGCATGCCCTTTCGAGGTCGTCGAGCTCACCGAACAGCACCAGGTTGTCCCGGACCGTGCCCGGGACCAGCGCCGGTCGCTGCGGAAGCCAGGACAACTGCCGCCACCATGCGCCGGGCTCCAGGTCGGCCACGTCGACTCCGGCCACGGTGACCCGGCCGGAGGACGGCACGGTGACCCCGGCGATTGCCTGCAGCGTGGTGGTCTTGCCCGCGCCGTTGCGCCCGGTCAGCACCGTCACCGAGCCGGGTTCGACGACCGCGGTGAGGTCGCGCGGCGCGTGGCCGTCGCGGCCGGCGACGCTGAGCCCCTCGAGGCGGATCTGGGCCCCGCGGGCGGTGACCGTGCGCTCCCGGGTCTTTGCGGGGGTCGGCTCGCCGATGAGGGCGAAGGCCTTGTCGGCGGCGGTCCGTCCATCTTGCGCGGCATGGAATTCCACGCCGATGCGGCGCAACGGCCAGTACACATCGGGTGCCAGCAACAGCACCGTGAGGCCGGTCGCCAGCGTCATCTCGCCGAACACCAGGCGGAGGCCGATCCCGACCGCGATCAGCGCCACGCCCAGGGTCGCCAGCAGTTCCAGCACCAGCGCCGACAGGAAGGCGATCCGAAGCGTCGCCATGGCCGAGCGGCGATGCGCGGCAGCGAGTTCGGCGATGCGGCGTTCCGGTCCCCGGCCGCGTCCCAACGCCCGCAGGGTGGGGATGCCGGCGATGAGGTCGAGCAAGCGCCCCTGCAACGTCGTCATGGCGGCCAGCGCCGCGGCGGACCGGTCGGCGGTTGCCAGCCCGATGAGCACCATGAAGATCGGTATGAGCGGCAAGGTGATGGCCACGATCGCCGCCGATTTCAGGTCGTAGACCGCGATCATGGCGACGGTCGCCGGTGTCAGGATCGCGGCGAGCAGCAAGGTGGGCAGGTACCCGGTGAAGTAGGGTCGCAGGCCGTCGAGGCCTCGGGTGACCACCACCGCGGCCTCATCGCGTTGGGCCGCGAGTTCACCGGGCTGGCGGGCGGTGACCGCCGTCAGCACCTGACCGGACAGATCGGCGATGACCGAGCTGGCGCCCCGTTGGCCCAGGCGGCCCTGCAGCCACTGCGCCAGCGTGCGAACGGTCCACAGCGCCAACAGGATCGACAGTGGCCCGAGCCACGCCCGCAGGCTGTGCGACGAGCGATCGTTCACGGCGCGGGCGACCACGCCCGCCAGCACGATCGCCGAGCCGATCGCGCAGCCGGCGATCACCACCCCGCAGCAGACCGTCGCGGTCAGGTAGCGGCGCAACGCGCCCGATGCCCGCCACAATCGCGGGTCCAGGGGGCCCCGCGCTCGTGATCCGGGCGGCGAGTCCGTTGCGCTCAGGACATCCGCCTCGCCAGGCCGATGGACGGCGGTATCCGGTCCGCCGAGATCCGTTGCCGGAACACCCAGTACGTCCATGCCTGGTACACCACCGTCAGCGGAGCCATGAATACGGTCACCCACGTCATGACCTTGAGGGTGTAGGGCGTCGACGAGGCGTTGTAGATGGTCAGGCTCCACTGCTCGTTCAGCGTCGAGGGCACCAGGTTGGGGTACAGCGCGCCGAACAACAGGATCACCACCGACAGAACGACGGTCGCCGCGCACGCGAACGCCCAGCCGTCGGACCCGCGCCGCCACACCAGCAGGACGGCCGCGAGCTGCGCCACCACCGCCACCGCGAGGACCAGCCACGTCCAGTCCTTGCCGTGGGCCAGTTGCGTCCAGATCCCGAAGCCCGCAACCAGTCCGGTCACCGGAAGCGACAGCCACACCGCCAGCCGGTGGGCGTCGTCGCGGATGGCGCCGGAGGTCTTCAACGAGATGAACACCGCGCCGTAAAGCAGAAACAGTCCGGCCGTGGCCAACCCGCCCAGCAGGGTGTACGCGTTGAGCACGTCGGTGATCGACAAGTGGACCTGGCCGTCGCCGCCCACCGGGAGCCCGCGCACCAGGATGGCGAACGCCACTCCCCACAACACGGCCGGCAGCCAGGAACCGGCGGCGATGCCGAAATCGGCCCAGGCCCGCCATTTTGTGTCGTCGACCTTGCCGCGCCACTCGATGGAAACGGCGCGCAGGATCATGCCCAACAGGATGGCCAGCAGCGGCAGGTACAGCGCGGAGAACACCGTGGCGTACCAGCCGGGGAAGGCCGCGAACATGGCGGCGCCGCCCACGATCAGCCACACTTCGTTGCCGTCCCAGACGGGGCCGATGGTGTTCAGCGCCGTCCGTCGGATGGGCTCGGGCTCACCGATACCGACGCGGGCGAGCGGCTCCATCAACATGCCGACGCCGAAGTCGAAGCCCTCCAGGACGAAGAAACCGAGGAACAGCAATCCGATGATGCCGAACCACAACTGCTGCAGTCCCATCGGTCAGCTCCTTTCTGCCGTTGGTGGGCCGGGCTAGTAGGCGAACGAAAGTGGCGCCACTTCGTCCTCGCCGGGTGCCGGCGGGGGAGCCGGTTCGGCGTCGTGCTCCCGCGGCCCTTCGGTGACGTACCGCTTGAGCAGCCAGAACCAGATGACCGCCAGCACCGCGTAGACGAGGGTGAAGGTCACCAGCGAGGTGATGACCATGCCCGGCGCATGCTGCGAGACGGCCTCCTGGACGGTGAACCGAACCTGTTGGTCGCCCGTGGGATTCGGCGCGACGATCCAGGGCTGCCGGCCCATTTCGGTGAACACCCACCCGGAGATGTTCGCCAGGAACGGGGTGGGAATCGTCAGCAGCGCCAGCCAGGAAAACCACCGCTGGTTGGGCACCCGCCCGCCGCGGGTGAGCCACAGCGCCGCGAGCGCGAACAGGATCGGAACGGCGAGGAAACCGATCATCGCGCGGAACGACCAGTAGGTGACGAACAGGTTCGGCCGATAGTCGTTCGGCCCGAATCGATACTCGAAGTCCCGCTGGATATCCCGCACGCCCTGCAACGTGACGTCGCTGATGCGGCCCTCGGCGAGGAACGGCAGCACGTAGGGCACCTGCAGGACACCTTTGACCCCGTCACAGTTGTTGTGCCGGCCTACCGTCAGGATGGAGAAGTCCGGGTCTGTTTGGGTGTCGCACAGCGTCTCGGCCGACGCCATCTTCATCGGTTGCTGGACGAACATCAGCTTGCCCTGCCGGTCGCCGGTGAAGAACAGGCCGACGGCCGCGAGCAGCACCACCCAGCAGCCCAGGATGGCCGCCGGGCGGAACATGGTGCGGGCGTCCGATTCGGCGGCCGGGGTGGCGGTCGCCGCGCGGCGGGAGCGGACCAGGAACCAGGCGCTGACGGCCGCGACGAACGTCGCAGCGGTGAGCAACGCGCCGGTGACCGTGTGGGTAAACGCCCATCGCGCAGTGTTATTGCCCAGCAGCGCGGTGATGCTGTCCAACTCGGCGCGATGCGTCGTCGGGTTGTAGTGCGCGCCGACCGGATGCTGCATGAAGGAGTTCGCCACGATGATGAAGAACGCGGACACGTTGACACCGATCGCGACGATCCAGATGCAGGCCAGGTGGATCAGCTTCGGCAGCCGATCCCAGCCGAATATCCACAACCCGATGAAGGTGGACTCGAAGAAGAAGGCGAACAGCCCTTCCATCGCCAGCGGCGCGCCGAAGATGTCGCCGACGAACCGCGAATACTCGCTCCAGTTCATGCCGAACTGGAATTCCTGGACGATGCCCGTCGCCACGCCGATGGCGAAGTTGATCAAGAACAACTTGCCGAAGAATTTGGTCAGGCGGTACCACGCGGTGTTACCCGTGGCCACCCACACCGTCTGCATGACGGCGAGCAGCGGTGCCAGGCCGATGGTGAGCGGCACGAAGATGAAGTGGTAGACGGTGGTGATACCGAACTGCCACCGCGAAATATCGACGACATTCATCTGTCACTCCCGGGACCGCGTAGCAGCAGGCGCGCTACTACGCAGTGTAGTAGAAGGGTCGGGACGGCGCCACCACGAGCCGCCTCAGCCGGTCAGGGTCTTCGAAGCTTTCCGGATGGCGAAGGACGACACGATCTCGAAGACGCCCAGGACCACGAACCACACCCCGACCACCAGCGCCAGCGTGACGATCGATTCGAGCGGCGACGCGAGGACGACGATGCCGGCGAGCAGGCTGATCACGCCGATGAAGATCGCCCATCCGCGCCCCGGCAGATACGGATCCTGGATGGCCGAAACCGTCGTCCCGACGCCACGGAAGATGAATCCGATGCCAATCCAGATGGCCAGCAACAGGATTGCGTAGCCCTGACCGAAATGGCGAAACGCCAACAACGCCAAGATGAGTGAGGCCGCGCCGCTGATGAACAACAGGATCCGGCTTCCCGCCGAGACGTGCAGGCTGAAAGCGAAGAACACCTGTGCGGCGCCGGTGATCAGCAGGTACACGCCGAAGGCGACCGCCGCGACGACGATCGATATTCCGGGCCACGCCAGCACCACCACGCCGAGGGCCAGCGAGAGAAATCCCGACAGCAGGGTCGATTTCCATAGATGCGGCAACAAACTTGGAACGGGGGGAGATCCAGGTGTGGTTTGCATGGGCGCAGTCTGACACAAACGCCGCCCTCGGTATAGGGCACTTCGGCGATACGTGATAGGGCACTTCGGCTATACGCGGGCGGTGCGTGAATCGTCGGCCGGCACCTCGGCCGGCTCGTCGGCCGCCTTGCGCCCGATCAGGTACCAGGTGCGCATGAGGCCCTTGCCTTTGACGTCGATGTGGCCGCGTTCCTGCAGCACGAATTCGTCCTCGAGGCGCTCGTACATGGCCTCCGGCACCTGAATTCGGCCCACCGAGTCGGTGGACTCCATCCGGGACGCGACATTGACCGCGTCGCCCCAGACGTCGTAGAAGAAGCGCCGGGAACCGACGACACCCGCAACCACCGGTCCGCATGCCATGCCGACCCGCAGGGGAACCGCGTTGCCGTGCGGATCCCGAAGTCCGCCAACCACATTGGCCATGTCGAGGGCGAAGTCCGCCAGCGCCTGCGCGTGGTCCGGCCGTGGGCGCGGAACCCCGCTCACCACCATGTAGGAGTCGCCGCTGACTTTGATCTTCTCCAGCCCGTGCTTGTCCACGAGCGCGTCGAACGCGCCGTACAGCCGGTCGAGGAAGCGCACGAGGTCGGCGGGCGCCGTGCCGCTGGCCCGCTCGGTGAAGCCGACGATGTCGGCGAACAGCACGGAGGCGACGTCGTACTTGTCGGCGATGACGCCGCGCCCGGGTTCCTTGAGCCGCTCGGCGATGCTGGCCGGCAACATGTTGGACAGCAGCGCCTCCGAGCGCGCGTACTGCGCCTCCATCACGCTCTCGGCGCGGGCGGTGTCGCGCAGGGCGAACCACACCGTCACGACCACCATCACCACACTGGAAATCGTCGTGATGACAAAACCGGTCGACTGGACCCAGGCCGGCTGCAGCCCGGTGTCGCGGGGGACCAGGAACTCGACGGCCACGATCAGGCCCGCGGCGACGGCGGCGAGCGCGGAGGCCAAGACGATGTGCTCGATACCCAGTAGCAGCACGACGATGCAGGCGCCCACCAGAAAGAAGAACTGAGCCCCCGAGCCGGTGCCGACGTCCACGCAGCTGGCGAAGACCGACACGTAGGCCGTTACCAGGAAGGTAAGCGGCGCAACCAGTTCGCCGAACCGTTGCAGCCACGGGACCAGCGCGAAGACCATCGCGCCCAGGACGTTGATTGAGCTCACCTGCCACAGCCAGGCTCCGCTGAGGATCTGCACGAGAACGAAGCTCACGCTTACCGTGACGGCGAGCCACGACGTGATGGTGAGGATCCTGGCACGGCGCGCGGCGCTGGCCGCGTAATGCTGATTGCGGTCGCGCGTCTGCGCCCGCACCGCGGCTACGCAGTCCGGGCTTCTCGACGAGCCATCTGGCACGGGTGGGGCGCCGCACTTCTTAGCCGCCACGTTCAAAGCGTAACCCGCTGAGCTCGGATTTGTCGGCCCGGTCAACGGCGAATCGGGGCCCCGTACCGGATGCCCGGCGCAGGGCTTGGCCTCGCCGGGCGTCGAGGAATTAAAAAAGATTTTCCGTCGAGGGGTGTCACAAAATTTTCCGACATGTTATTAAACATATGTATGGCTGTGATGCGGGTCACTTGTTCCTCTAATGCGGGGGTGCGGTATGGCAAATCTGCGCAGCAGGATCGGCATCGCGCTAATGCTGGCTTGCACCGCGGCCGCAACGCCCGCCTGCGGGGTGGGGTGTGGCGGAGCGGCGTCATTGTTGCGGGTTGCCACCGACTCCATGCAGAACGATCCGATGCAGGTCAACGTGGTGCACTCAGAAGAACAGGTGTGCATCAGCCACTGACGCGGCAATGACACCACCCTGTCGGCGCCCGCTCGCCCGGTGGGCGAATGGGCCCTCGTGAGAGTGCTGGGATCCGCTTCGAATTGTGTATTTGCATCGTGAGTCGGCGGCACCGGAAATATTATGAATTCATCGTGTGTGTGTCGCGCTTCTGTTGAATCCAACGCGCAGCAGTAAATGCGTCCGGTATCTAAATTCAGACGAACTCATACTTTTGGCACGCATTTTGCCGATTTCCCAAGCCGCAGGGTTGGGGTGGCCCGGATCGCCGCTACATCGGTATCGGAAATCGGCCTGGCGGCCCCCGGCCGGTTTGCCGTATGGCCCCGCGATGGGAGCGGGATGGCCGCGCACGACATCGGTGTGGGCGGCGGCGCGACCGGGGCCACCGGTACGCCGTGACGGGGTTGCTTGCCAATCGCGTCTGTGGTGCCCTCGGTGGGATTCGAACCCACACTGGACGGGTTTTGAGTCCGTTTCCTCTGCCAGTTGGGATACGAGGGCTAACTCGGCCTCCTACCTTAGAGGCAGCCTCCCACCATAGAGGATCTGGCGGCGCCCACCGTCTCACCGCCCCCGAGGTCGCTGGTCTCACGCGTTCACGACACAATATCCGTCATGACAGGCCCCACGACCGACACCGACGCCGCTGTGCCGCGCCGGGTCCTGATCGCCGAAGACGAAGCGCTCATCCGTATGGACCTCGCCGAGATGCTGCGAGAGGAGGGTTACGAGATCGTCGGGGAGGCCGGCGACGGGCAGGAAGCCGTCGAGTTGGCCGAACAACATCGACCCGACCTGGTGATCATGGACGTCAAGATGCCGCGCCGCGACGGGATCGACGCGGCGTCCGAGATCGCCAGCAAGCGCATCGCGCCGATCGTCGTGCTGACCGCCTTCAGCCAACGGGACTTGGTCGAGCGCGCGCGCGACGCCGGGGCGATGGCCTATCTGGTGAAGCCCTTCACGATCAGCGACCTGATTCCGGCGATCGAGTTGGCGGTCAGCCGTTTCAGCGAGATCACCGAGCTGGAGCGGGAAGTGGCGACGCTGTCCGAGCGGCTGGAGACCCGCAAGCTCGTCGAGCGCGCAAAGGGCTTGCTGCAGACCAAACAGGGCATGACCGAGCCCGAGGCGTTCAAGTGGATTCAGCGCGCCGCGATGGACCGGCGCACGACCATGAAGCGGGTGGCCGAAGTCGTCCTGGAAACCCTGGACACCCCCGACGAATAGCCCCGCTCTGTCGCGAGCGTGCGTGTCTGTACATCGACACGCCGTTGCGGGCGTACAACTGCGCACGCTCGCGGTTAAAGAGCCCGGCGAGCCTCAGCGCGCCACGATCACCGACGAGCCGTGTCCGAACAGGCCCTGGTTGGCGGTGACGCCGACCGTCGCGTTCTCCACCTGCCGGCCGGTCGCCTGACCACGCAGCTGCCAGGTCAGCTCGCAGACCTGGGCGATGGCCTGCGCGGGGATGGCCTCGCCGAAGCAGGCCAGCCCGCCCGACGGGTTGACCGGGACCCTGCCGCCGATGGTGGTGGCGCCGCTGCGCAACAGCGCCTCGGCCTCACCCTTGGGGCACAGCCCGAGGTGCTCGTACCAGTCGAGCTCCAGCGCGGTGGACAGGTCGTACACCTCGGCCAGGCTGACGTCCTCGGGCCCGATGCCCGCCTCGGCATACGCCGCATCGAGGATCTGGTCCTTGAACACCCGGTCCGGTGCGGGCACCGCCGCCGTGGAATCCGTTGCGATGTCCGGCAATTCGGGCAGGTGCTGCGGGTAGCGGGGGGTGACGGTGCTGACCGCGCGCACCGACGGGACGCCGTCGAGGGAGCCGAGGTGCTTGCGGGCGAACTCGGCGCTGGCCACGATCAATGCCGCCGCACCGTCGGAGGTGGCGCAGATGTCGAGCTGTCGCAGCGGGTCGGCCACCACCGGGCTGGCGAACACGTCGTCGGCCGAGGCCTCCTTGCGGTAGCGGGCGTTCGGATTCTGCAGGCCGTGCCGCGAGTTCTTCACCTTCACCTGGGCGAAGTCCTCGGGGGTTGCGCCGTAGAGGTCCATCCGCCGGCGCGCCAGCAGCGCGAAGTACACCGGGTTCATCGCGCCGATCAGGTGGAACCGCTGCCAGTCGGGGTCGTTCTTGCGTTCCCCGCCGACGGGGGCGAACGCGCCCTTCGGGGTGGTGTCGGCGCCGATCACCAGCGCGACGTCGCAAAAACCGGCCAGGATCTGCGCCCGGGCGCTCTGCAGCGCCTGGGAGCCGCTGGCGCAGGCGGCGTAGCTCGAGCTGACCGGCACGCCGTTCCAGCCCAGCTTCTGGGCGAACGTCGACCCGGCGATGAAGCCCGGGTAGCCGTTGCGGATGGTGTCCGCCCCGGCGACCAACTGGATCTGCGTCCAGTCCAGGCCCGCCTCGGCCAGCGCGGCGCGCGCGGCCACCACCCCGTATTCGGTGAAGTTGCGGCCCCACTTGCCCCACGGGTGCATGCCGGCGCCGAGGATGTAGAGCGGTTCGGGCGTGCTCATCGTCAGGCCACCTTCCACGCGTGCACCATGCGCTGCACGCCGTCGTCGTCGGTGAACAGCGGCATGGTGGTCAGCTCCATCTCCATGCCGACCTTCAGATCGGCGGCCAGCGTGCCCTCGACCACCTTGCCCAGCACGATGAGCCCCTCGTGGGCGAGTTCGACCGCGGCAATGGCGAACGGCTCGAAGGGATCCGGGGCGGGGTAGGGCGGCGGCGGCGGATACCGGTTCTCGGTGTAGCTCCACAGCGTTCCCCGGGTGGACAACGCGACGGACTCCAGGGTGTCGCTGGCGCAGCCCGGGTTGGGGCAGTTGTTCTCCCGCGGCGGGAAGACGTAGGTGCCGCACTCGGGGCACTTGCTGCCGATCAAGTGGGCGCTGCCGGCTTCGTCGGTGGCGAACCATCCGTCGATCGCGGGTTCTTGGCTGGTGACCTCTGGCACCCGGCCAGACTACCCAGCCCCGATACAAAACTGAAACGTGTTGCAGTTCTGGCTCGGGGCGGTTGGGGCGCGTGCTTCGTCGTACCGGGTGCCTAGAGTGTGAGCCGTGAGTATCGCCAGCGGGGAGCAGACCAAGCCGACGCTGATGCTGCTGGACGGCAATTCGCTGGCTTTCCGCGCTTTCTACGCGCTGCCCGCCGAGAATTTCAAGACCCGCGGCGGCCTGACCACCAACGCGGTCTACGGCTTCACCGCGATGCTGATCAACCTGCTGCGCGACGAGGCACCCACGCATGTGGCCGCGGCGTTCGACGTGTCGCGGCAGACCTTCCGTTCCGAGCGGTACCCGGAGTACAAGGCGAACCGGTCGTCGACGCCGGACGAGTTTCACGGGCAGATCGACATCACCAAGGAAGTGCTGAACGCGCTGGGCATCACGGTGCTGGCCGAGCCCGGCTTCGAGGCCGACGACCTCATCGCGACGCTGGCCACCCAGGCCGAGAACGAGGGCTTCCGCGTGCTGGTGGTCACCGGGGACCGGGACTCCCTGCAGTTGGTGAGCGACGACGTGACGGTCCTCTACCCGCGCAAGGGCGTCAGCGAACTCACCCGGTTCACGCCGGAGGCCGTCGTCGAGAAGTACGGGTTGACCCCGACCCAGTACCCCGACTTCGCCGCCCTGCGTGGGGATCCCAGCGACAACCTGCCCGGCATCCCGGGGGTGGGGGAGAAGACCGCGTCGAAATGGATCGCCGAATACGGTTCGCTGCAAGGGCTGGTGGACAACGTCGACTCGGTGCGCGGCAAGGTCGGTGACGCGCTGCGCGCCAATCTGGCCGGCGTGATCCGCAATCGCGAGCTCACCGACCTCGTCAAGGACGTGCCGCTGGCGCAGACCCCGGACACGCTGCGCATGCAGCCGTGGGATCGCGACCACATCCACCGGCTCTTCGACGACCTGGAATTCCGGGTGCTGCGCGACCGGCTGTTCGACACCCTGGCCGCCGTGGAGCCCGAGGTCGACGCGGGTTTCGACGTGCGCGGCGGCGCGCTGCAGGCCGGCGAGCTGGCCGTGTGGCTGGCCGAGCACAGTTCGGGCAAGCGGTTCGGCCTGGCCGTCGTCGGCACCCACCTGGCCTACGACGCCGACGCCACCGCGCTGGCCATCGTGTCCGCCGACGGGGAGGGCCGCTACATCGACACCTCCGCGCTGGATCCCGACGACGAGGCGGCGCTGGCGTCCTGGCTGGCCGACCCGGGTCCGCCCAAGGCGCTGCACGAGGCGAAGCTGGCGATGCACGACCTCGCCGGACGGGGCTGGACGCTGGCCGGGGTCACCTCCGACACCGCGCTGGCCGCCTACCTGGTGCGGCCCGGGCAGCGCAGCTTCTCCCTCGAGGACCTGTCGCTGCGCTACCTGCGTAGGGAGCTGCGCGCGGAAACCGCCGAACAACAACAACTTTCGCTACTCGACGACCCCGAGGGCACCGACGACCAGGCGGTACAGACGCTGATCCTGCGGGCCGTGGCGGTGCTGGATCTGGCCGACGCGCTCGACGAGGAGCTGGCCCGCATCAATTCCACATCGCTGCTGGGCGGCATGGAGTTGCCGGTGCAGCGGGTGCTGGCCGGGATGGAACACACCGGCATCGCAGTCGATTTGGATCTGCTCGGCGAGCTGCAGAGCGATTTCGCCCACCAGATCCGCGACGCCGCCGAAGCGGCCTACGCGGTGATCGGCAAGCAGATCAACCTGGGCTCGCCAAAACAGTTGCAGGCGGTGCTCTTCGACGAGCTGGAGATGCCGAAGACCAAGCGGACCAAGACCGGCTACACCACCGACGCCGACGCCCTGCAGTCGCTGTTCGACAAGACCGGCCATCCCTTCCTGCAGCACCTGCTCACCCACCGCGACGCCACCCGCCTCAAGGTGACCGTGGACGGGTTGCTCAATTCGGTGGCCTCCGACGGGCGCATCCACACCACGTTCAACCAGACCATCGCGGCGACGGGCCGGCTGTCGTCGACCGAGCCGAATCTGCAGAACATTCCGATCCGCACCGAGGCCGGCCGGCGGATCCGCGACGCGTTCGTGGTCGGCGGCGGCTACAGCGAGCTGATGACCGCCGACTACAGCCAGATCGAGATGCGGATCATGGCGCACCTGTCCCGGGACGAGGGCCTCATCGAGGCCTTCAACACGGGGGAGGACCTGCATTCGTTCGTCGCATCCCGGGCGTTCGGCGTGCCGATCGACGAGGTCACCGCCGAACTGCGCCGCCGGGTCAAGGCGATGTCGTACGGCCTGGCCTACGGGCTGAGCGCCTACGGGCTGTCGCAACAGCTGAAGATCTCCACCGAGGAGGCGAAGGACCAGATGGACGCCTACTTCGCCCGTTTCGGCGGGGTGCGCGACTACCTGATGAACATCGTCGAGCAGGCCCGCAAGGACGGCTACACCTCGACGGTGCTGGGCCGCCGCCGGTACCTTCCCGAACTGGACAGCAGCAACCGCCAGGTGCGGGAGGCCGCCGAGCGGGCGGCGCTCAACGCCCCCATCCAGGGCAGCGCCGCCGACATCATCAAGGTGGCGATGATCGAGGTCGACAAGGCGATCAACGAAGCCGGGCTGAAATCCCGCATGCTGCTGCAGGTGCACGACGAACTCCTGTTCGAAGTCGCGCCCGGCGAACGGGACCAGCTCGAGGCGCTGGCCCGCGAGAAGATGGGCGGCGCCTATCCGCTCGACGTCCCGCTCGAGGTGTCGGTCGGATACGGCCGCTCATGGGACGCCGCCGCGCACTAGCCCGGCTCGGCAGCGCATTTACCGGCGCGGCGGTCCCCGACTGTGATCTCATAGTGAAAAAATTGGCCCGAAATTCGCGCTGGCGACACTTTCGCCCTGGCCGAACGCCCGGTATGGCGCCGGTGACGCGCCGCCCGGGTTTGGCCAGCGTGTACGCAGTCGAGTAGCCTCAATAGGTAAATCCCAGTTTTATCCCTACGACCCAACCTGTCCGGAGCAACCCACCACATGCCGAGTCCCACCGTCACCTCGCCGCAAGTAGCCGTCAACGACATTGGCTCCAGCGAGGACTTTCTTGCCGCAATAGACAAAACGATCAAGTACTTCAACGATGGCGACATCGTCGAGGGGACGATCGTCAAAGTGGACCGGGACGAGGTGCTCCTCGACATCGGCTACAAGACCGAGGGCGTCATCCCCGCCCGCGAGCTCTCCATCAAGCACGACGTCGACCCCAGCGAGGTCGTTTCCGTCGGCGATGAGGTCGAAGCCCTCGTCCTCACCAAGGAGGACAAAGAGGGCCGCCTGATCCTGTCCAAGAAGCGCGCGCAGTACGAGCGCGCCTGGGGCACCATCGAGGCGCTCAAGGAGAAGGACGAGGCCGTCAAGGGCACCGTCATCGAGGTCGTCAAGGGTGGCCTGATCCTCGACATCGGCCTGCGTGGCTTCCTGCCCGCGTCGCTGGTCGAGATGCGTCGGGTCCGCGATCTGCAGCCGTACATCGGCAAGGAGATCGAGGCCAAGATCATCGAGCTGGACAAGAACCGCAACAACGTGGTGCTGTCGCGCCGGGCCTGGCTGGAGCAGACCCAGTCCGAGGTGCGCAGCGAGTTCCTCAACCAGCTGCAGAAGGGCGCCATCCGCAAGGGTGTGGTCTCCTCCATCGTCAACTTCGGCGCGTTCGTCGACCTCGGCGGTGTGGACGGCCTGGTGCACGTCTCCGAGCTGTCCTGGAAGCACATCGACCACCCGTCGGAGGTCGTCCAGGTCGGCGACGAGGTCACCGTCGAGGTGCTCGACGTCGACATGGACCGCGAGCGGGTCTCGTTGTCGCTCAAGGCGACCCAGGAAGACCCGTGGCGGCACTTCGCCCGCACGCACGCCATCGGCCAGATCGTGCCCGGCAAGGTCACCAAGCTGGTTCCGTTCGGCGCGTTCGTCCGCGTGGAAGAGGGCATCGAGGGCCTGGTGCACATCTCGGAGCTGGCCGAGCGCCACGTCGAGGTGCCCGACCAGGTGGTCGCCGTCGGCGACGACGCGATGGTCAAGGTCATCGACATCGACCTGGAGCGCCGCCGGATCTCGTTGTCGCTCAAGCAGGCCAACGAGGACTACACCGAGGAGTTCGACCCCGCCAAGTACGGCATGGCCGACAGCTACGACGAGCAGGGCAACTACATCTTCCCCGAGGGCTTCGACGCCGAGACCAACGAATGGCTCGAGGGTTTCGAGAAGCAGCGCACCGAGTGGGAGGCCCGCTACGCCGAGGCCGAGCGCCGGCACAAGATGCACACCGCGCAGATGGAGAAGTTTGCCGCGGCCGAGGCGGCCGGGCACGCCGAGCAGTCGTCGGCCAACGGAGCCCCCGCGGAGAAGGCGGCGGGCGGGTCGCTGGCCAGCGACGCCCAATTGGCGGCTCTGCGGGAGAAACTCGCCGGCAACGCCTGATTCCGTTCCCGCATGCTGCGTATCGGGCTGACCGGTGGCATCGGTGCCGGCAAGTCGGCGCTGTCGACCACCTTCGCGAAATGCGGTGCGGTCATCGTCGACGGCGACGTCATCGCGCGCGAGGTGGTCCAGCCGGGCACCGAGGGACTGGCGGCGCTGGTCGAAGCGTTCGGTGCCGACATCCTGCTTCCCGACGGCTCGCTGGATCGTCCCGCGTTGGCGGCCAAGGCCTTTGCCGATGACGAGGCACGTCAACGGCTGAACGGCATCGTCCACCCGCTGGTCGGCAAGCGCCGCGCCGAGATCATCGCCTCGGTGCCCGAGGATTCGGTTGTCGTCGAAGACATTCCGCTGCTGGTGGAATCGGGGATGGCGCCGCTGTTCCCGCTCGTCGTCGTGGTGCACGCCGACGTCGAGGTGCGGGTGCGGCGGCTGGTCGAGCTGCGCGGCATGCCCGAATCCGACGCCCGCGCCCGGATCGCCGCGCAGGCCAGCGACGAACAGCGCCGTGCGGTCGCCGACATCTGGGTGGACAACTCCGGCGGCCCGCAGGAGTTGGTGCGACGGGCACAGGAGTTGTGGGACAACCGGATCCTGCCCTTCGCGCACAACCTCAGCAAGCGTGAGATCGCCCGCGCCCCGGTACGTCTGGTGGCACCCGATCCGACGTGGCCGGACCAGGCCCGGCGCATCGTCAACCGCCTGCAGACCGCGTGCGGCCACCGCGCGTTGCGGGTCGACCACATCGGCTCGACCGCCGTGCCGGATCTTCCCGCCAAGGACGTCATCGACATGCAGATCACCGTCGAATCCTTGGCGGTCGCCGATGAACTCGCCGGGCCCCTGCTGGCCGCGGGGTATCCCCGCTGGGAGCACATCAACGAGGACACCGCCAGGGCCGACGCCCGCAGCACCGTCGACCGCTTCGACCACCAGGACGACGCATCGCTGTGGCAGAAGCGGATTCACGCCTCGTCGGATCCCGGCCGTCCGACCAACGTGCACATCCGGGTGGACGGCTGGCCGGGGCAGCAGTTCGCCCTGCTGTTCGTCGACTGGCTGCGGAGCGACGCCGACGCGCGCGCCGACTACCTGGCCGTCAAGCGCGAGGCCGAGCGGGCGGCCGGCGGCGACATCTCCGCGTACGTCGCCGTCAAGGAGCCGTGGTATCGCGACGCCTACCAGCGCGCGTGGGCCTGGGCGGATTCCACCGGCTGGCGGCCCTAACCGGGCAGGGGTGCGCCGCATTGCAGCGCACCGTTGTTGGGATCGGCGTTTCCGGGCGTCGGCCTGACCATCTGATCGGTCTGGGTGAAAACGTTGTCGTCGACGTCGATCTCGCAGTGCACGTTCGCCGAGTAAGGGAAATGAAGCACTATCCGCATGCCGGCCTGCTGCGGGTCGGGCAGTACCGTGTTGGCCTCGAATGCGTTGCCGGGCATGGACGGCAGGCTGGTGGTGTTCGTCTGGCCGCCGTTGATGATGAAGGTCGCCTGGCTGCCGGTCGTCAGCGCGTCGATCCTGGCCCGGTAGGTGATGTTGTGCAGGTCTGCCCGCGCGGTCGCCGGACTCAACTGGGAGCCGACGGCGACGATCGTCACCGCGGTGATCGGCAGCAGCCTGTGGCCGGTGCAGCTCATGGTTGCTGACATTACGCTCAGCGGGTTCGGCGGACCAAGCGGTCAAGCCGGGCAGCGGGGGCGCCAGAACGTCGTCCGTCCGCCCACCCGACGGAGGGGTTTCGGCGGGCGTCGCACCGCGGTGCGCAGCACCTGCGTCATCGCGCCGTGGTTGCCGAGCCAGGCGATGACGGTCTGGTCCGTCAACGCGGTCTTGAGCCGCCCCCGACGTCGCGCCGCCGAAACCCCTCCACGTCGGGAAGTTCAGGCACGGAGTTTCGCCAAACGTCGCATGGGGCCGGGCAGCGAGCTGGCGTGCCGCGACATGTTCGTCCACGGATCGGCCTGGCCCGCCAGCCGTTTGGGAACGTCGCGAAGTGTGAATCGGTCCGCCCGCAGTCCACGAGTATCCAATTCGTCCCACTCCAGTGGTGTGGCGACCGGGGCGCCATTGCGGGCCCGGACCGAATACGGCGCAACCGCGGTCTGCGCGTAGGCGTTTCGCATGATGTCGAGATACACCCGGCCGCTTCGCTTTTCCTTGCGGACTTCGACGGTGCGGTGGGTGGGGTCGTCCGCGACCACAACTTCGGCGACGTCGCGGGCGAACTGCCGGGCCGTGTCGAAGTCGGTGTCCGCCCGCACCGGCACCACGACGTGAAGTCCGCGCGAACCGGTGGTCTGCACGTAACACGCCAGGCCGAGGTCGTGCAGCACACCGGCCACCGCATGCGCGGCCGCGCGCACCGCCCCGAAGTCACTGTCGGACGGGTCGAGATCGAAGACCAGCCGGTCGGGATTGTGCAGCCGGCCCCGCCGCGATTGCCAGGCGTGCAGGGTGATCGCGTTCTGGTTGGCCAGCCATGGCAACGCCTCCCGCCGTTCGGCGACCGGATGCACCACGGTGCCGCCCTCTTTGGTGACCTCGACGCGGCCCATCCAGTCCGGCATCGAATCGGCGAAATCCTGCTGGATGAAGCCGTTCTCCCCGATTCCGCGCGGAAATCGCTGGACGTTGAGCGCCCGGCCCCGCACATGGGGCAACATCGCGTCGGCCACCTGACCGTAGTAGGCGACGAGGTCGCGTTTGGTGATCCCGTCCGCGGGAAACATGATCCGGTCCGGATGGGTGACCTCGACGTCAATGCGGGGCATCAGGGGTCTCCCGCACGACGTCGGTGGGGTCCTTGTCGGTGCGGATGCCGAGGTAACGCGGATGGCGCAGCTTTCCGTCACGGGTCCACTCGGTGAAACCGATCTGGACCACCAGTTCCGGGCGGGCCCAGTGGGCGCCGGCTTCCCGCACCAGACCTCGGCCGAAGGGCGGAGTGTCCCGCGCGAGCGGGGAGAGCCGCTCGCGCAGGCGGTGCAGCGTGGCTTCGTCGAAGCCGGTGCCCACCTTGCCGGCGTACACCAGGTCGCGACCGTCGTAATAGCCCAGCAGCAGCGCGCCCAACTCGACGCGGCTGCCCCTGGGGCTGGTGTAGCCGCCGACCACGAACTCCTGATCACGCACGCACTTGAACTTCAGCCAATTCTTCGAGCGTCCGCCCTCATATCTCGACTCGGCCAGCTTCGCGATCACCCCTTCGTCGCCGCGCTCGCAGGCCGCGCGGTAGGCGGCCAGGCCGTCGGCGACCCGGTGCGGGGTGTAGCGCAGTGGGTCACCGAATTCAATCGCCTTGCGTAGCAACCGCTTACGCCAGATCAGCGGCGCGTCGACGGTGGACTTGCCGTCGAGGTGCAGGAGGTCGAAGACGTAGTAGAAGACGCGCACCGGCGATGCGCGGGCCACCTGGGGGTTGGTGATGCCCAGCCGGCCCTGCAGCCGGGCGAAGCTGGTGCGGCGCCCGTCGAAGGCCACCACCTCGCCGTCGACCACGAAGCGGGTCGTGCCCTGGGCGGCAAGCGCGTCGATCAGTTCCGGATAGGTTCCGTTGAGCGGCTGGCGGTTTCGCGACAACAGCCGCACCCGGCCGCCGTCCCGGAACGCCAGGCAGCGCATCCCGTCGAACTTGCGCTCGAAGATCCAGCGCGGATCGGAGAACCGCTTGTCGGTCAGGGTCGCCAGCGTGGGGGATCGCCAGTCGGGCACGGGTTCGTCGGGCAGCCCCGCGGCTACGTCTTGCGCCACGTCAGCTCCATCCCGTGGCCGGCCAGCCAGCGCGAGAGGTCATACCCGTTGCGGGCCAAGCCCGCAACGGCGTCCACGGCGCGCCGCACCGCCCGCTCGGCGACCTCCGGGGTCAACAAGCCGTGCCGGACGGCGTCCAGCAACTCGTCGACGTCGGCCAGGTCCGCGCCGTCGCCCGTGCGGACCTCGATGTCGAGGTAATGGTCCTCCGAACGCCACACCTCGGGTCCTGGGGTGTATTCGCCCACGTCGAGGTAGAAGTCGTGATCGCGTTCGTGGCCGGGATTGAAATGAAACACCGTGGCGCGCAAGCCGAGTGAGGGCAGCAGCCACGACTCGAGGTAATGGAACTGGGCGCGGCCGGGGGTGGGCCGGGCCACGTAGAGCCCCCACGGCTGGACCGCATAGTCATCCACGTCCCGCACGATGCCCTTGGGATCGGTGTTAGTGCGGGCGATCAGGTCGAACGTCTCGTGCTTGGGCGGATGGATGGACCTACTCTAGTTGGCGGGGCCGTTGGGAGGCCACGTCGGAGTCAATACGGGCAGCGGGCCACTTGGGAGGGTCACAGTGAGCGACCTCAGCGGAAAGACAGCCCTCGTCACCGGCGGGAATTCGGGCATCGGGTTGGCGGCCGCGCGCCGGCTGGCCGACGCGGGCGCCCACGTCATCCTGACCGGTCGCAATCAGCAGACCATCGACGCCGCCGTGGCTTCGATCGGAGAACGGGCGACGGGCATCCGCGCTGACGTGGCCAACCTTGACGACGTGGCGGCCATCGCCGACGTCATCGCGTCCCGCGGAGAAGGGCTCGACGTGCTCTTCGCCAACGCGGGCGGCGGAGAATTCGCGGCGCTGGGCGACATTTCGGTCGAACACTTCACCTCGACGTTCATGACCAATGTGGGCGGCACGTTGTTCACGGTGCAAGCCGTGCTGCCACTGCTCAACCGCGGCTCGTCGATCGTGCTGACCGGCTCGACCGCGGCCTACAACGGCACCCCCGCGTTCAGCGTGTACGCGGCGACGAAGGCGGCGATCCGCTCCTTCGGGCGGACCTGGGCCGCCGAACTCGTGGGCCGCGGGATACGGGTGAACACCATCGTTCCCGGACCGGTCGAGACGCCGGGGCTGCTGGGGCTGGCGCCCGCCGGCCGGGAGCAGGAGCTGCGAGAAGGCGAGGCGGCCAAGGTCCCGATGGGCCGCCTGGGCAGGCCCGAGGAAGTCGCCGCGGCGGTGCTTTTCCTCGCGTCGGACGAAAGCAGCTTCATGACCGGCGGCGAGATCTTCGTCGATGGCGGTGCGGAACAAATCTAGGGTGGTCCCGGCCTATCGGCGCAAGCGGATTCTCCAGCGCACGAAACCGGCATAGAACAGCGACAAGGCCGCCAGCATGCCCATGTCCAGCAGCCAGGCCTTCGACGTGTGCTGCCAGAACCGGTCCTGGGACAGCAGCGAATCGGGCACCAGGTGCCGCAGATCCACCGTCGACGCCGCAGCGGCGTAGCCCCAGCGCGCGGGCATCGCGAAGGAGAGCTGATCCAAACCCAGCCGGCCGGTCACGGGCACCATGCCGCCGCAGAGCACCAGCTGGGCCATCACCGTCACCACGAACAGCGGCATGATCTGCTCGCTGGAGCGGACCAGCGACGAGATCGCCAGGCCGAGAATCGCCGAGGCGACACACGTCGCCGCGACGGTGGCGAACAATTCGACGGTCGCCCCGGCGGTCGAATGGCCGAGCAGAACGGCGCCACGCGTCGGCGCGCTCTTGCCGATCACCACGATCGCGGTGATGATCGCCGACTGCAGGATCGCGAACCCGCAGAACACCGCGGTCTTCGCGAGCAGGTAGGCCGTCGTCGACAGCCCGACCGCCTGCTCGCGCTGGAAGATCGCGCGCTCGCCGACCAGGTCGCGGATGGTCAGCGCGGTGCCCATGAACGCCGCGGCCGGCATCAGCAGCGCCAGGATCTGCGCTGCTTCGTCGGGGGTGCCGGCGGTCGCGCCGGGCAGATGGAATCCGTTGCTGCCCGGGACGGTCAGCGACAGGGAACCCAGGATGAACGGCAACAGCGCCAGGAAGACGAAGTAGGCGCGGTCGGCGACGACCAGGCGGATCTGCCGGCGGGCGACCGTCGAGATCTGGCGCCGCACACTGGTATGTACCGGTTCGCCGAGGGCGCCCGGTTCGTCCGCCTTGCCCGGCAACGGCTTCTGTGGCCGCCTCTCGGCGTCACGCTGTTCCAGGAAGCGCCGGTTGGCCTCGTCGGGGTCGGCGCCCACCTTGGTGAAGATCTTCGCCCAGTTGGTGGTGCCCATCGCGGGACCGATCGCCTCCGGCGGGCCGCAGTAGGCCGTCTTGCCGCCCGGGGCCACCAACAACAGCTGGTCGCAGGTGTCGAGGTAGGACAGCATGTGCGTCACCACGATCACCACGCGACCCGCGTCCGCGAGCTGCCGCAGCATCGTCATGACCTGGTGGTCGAGCGCCGGGTCGAGGCCCGACGTCGGCTCGTCGAGGATCAACAGCGAGGGGCCGGTGAGCAACTCGAGCGCCACCGAGGCCCGTTTGCGCTGACCGCCGGACAACTTGTCGACGCGGGTGTCGGCGTGTTTGGTCAGGTCGAGCTCGTCTAGGACGTGCGCGACGACGCTGGCCCGGTCGGACTTGCCGGTGTCGGGGGGCAGGCGCAGTTCGGCGGCGTAGCCGAGCGCCTGGTTGACCGTCAGCTGCCGGTGCACCACGTCGTCTTGCGGGACCATGCCGATGCGGCTGCGCAGGGACGCGTATTCGGTGTGAATGTCGTGGCCCTCGAACGTGACCGAGCCCGAGCTGGGGGTGGTGTAGCCGGCGATCAGCCTGGCCAGCGTGCTCTTGCCGGCGCCCGACCCACCGATCACGGCGGTCAGCGTGCCGGGCCGGGCGATCAGCGAGATGTCGTCCAGCAGTTGTTTGCCGTTGTCGACGACGTACTTGACGTTGCGCACCTCCAGGCCGCCGGTGCGCGTCGCGGCCTCGCTGCGTTTCGTCAGGGTGCCGTCGCGAAAGACGAGGTCGACGTTGCCGATGGTGACGATGTCGTCGTCGGACAGGATCGCCGACCCGACGCGGGTGCCGTTGACGAAGGTGCCGTTGATGCTGTTGTCCCGAATTTCCATGCCCAGCGGCGTCTGCACCAACGTCGCGTGCTGACGTGAGGCCAACACATCGGAGACCACGATGTCGTTCTCCGCGGCGCGACCGACCGTCATGGCGCCCGGGGTGCCCGCGGCCGCCGACGAACGCGGCGAGAGCAACTTCACAAAGCGCGTCGCGAGGTTGGACACGTCGGCCGTCTTGGCGTCGACCACGGTGAGTTCGGTCGGCGGCGTCGAGCCCGGCTCGGCCGGCACCCCGGCGTGCACGACGGTCCGCCCCTCGGGTGGCGTGCCGCGGATGCCCGACGTGGGCACGGGCCTGCGGGGCGGTGGCGCCTGTGGGGGCGGCGAAACCGGCTGACGGGGCGGTGAATTCGGCGGCGCGGACCACGCAAGCGTCGGCGGCCCGGGCTCCGGGCTCGGCCGGATCCGGCCCGGCCGGTCGGCGTAGCCCTGCTGCGGCCCGATGGCGAAGGTCAGGCGCGGTCCCCGCGGATTGCCCACGTGAATGCTCTGACCGTCGTGGATGTCGATGACCGGCATCCGATAGCCGTTGAGGTAGGTGCCGTTCAGCGAGCCGTTGTCGATTGCCAACCAGCGGCCCTGGTCGAAACGCATGATCAGGTGGGCACGCGAGATGCGTGGATCGGCGATGCGCATGTCGGCCTGCGTGTCGCGGCCGACGACCACTTCGTGTCCGGCCGCGAAGGATCGTTGGTACCCGTCGAGCCGAATCGTCAGGATGGGCGGGGCGGGGCGGGTCACCACTCAAGTATCGGTGCGCGCCGGGGGTGCTCTCATTGGGATCGCCTGTGATTTCGCTATGTTTCGGCGCGGGCACTCATAACCGTTTCATAGCTTGGTGAGGCGAACCCCCCACCGGGATCCGGCATGATCTTGAACGTAGGGGGGTGCATCAGGGCTGTTTTCGTGCGCGCGCCGGGCCAGGTTGTGAAAAGACGGGGAAGAAACGAGGGGGGAGGCGACAGATGAACGAGGACAACGGGACCACCCGCCGCATCGGTGCCGGGCGCCGGCTGTTGAGCAACCCGCGTCAGGCCCGCGCGGCGCTGAGCGCGGGATTTCACTCGGTGCCCGCGGTAACCCTCTCCCACCTGTTCCGTCGCATCCCGCCGGTCAGTTCCGCCCCGAGCGCGCGGTCCGGCGACGTCGACGCTGCCCGCCTGTCGGTCGACAGCGGGGCGCCGTTCGCGGGGTACACGATCTTGCGACAGCTGGGCGCCGGGGGCATGGCCGAGGTGTATCTGGCACTGCATCCGCGGTTGCCGCGCCGCGACGTCATCAAGGTCTTGGCCGAGGCGGTCACGGCCGATCCCGAGTTTCGTGAAAGATTCAACCGCGAGGCCGATCTCGCCGCGACGCTGTGGCATCCCCACATCGTCGGCGTGCACGACCGCGGCGAGTTCAACGGCCACCTCTGGATTTCCATGGACTACGTCGAGGGCACCGACGCCTCGCGGCTGGTGAAAGAGCGCTACCCGGACGGGATGCCGATCGATGAGGTGTGCGCCATCGTCCACGCCGTTGCGGGCGCCCTCGACTACGCCCACGACCGCGGGCTGTTGCACCGCGACGTCAAACCGGCCAACATCCTGCTCACCCATCCCGACGACGGGGAACGACGAATCCTGTTGGCGGACTTCGGCGTCGCACGCCACCTCGGTGACATCAGCGGGATCACCGAGACCAACGTGGCGGTGGGGACGGTGGCCTATGCCGCGCCCGAACAGTTGACGGGATCCAACATCGACGGGCGCGCGGACCAATACGCTTTGGCCGCAACGGCTTTCCACCTGCTCACCGGTGCGCCGCCGTTTCAGCATTCGAATCCGATCGCGGTGATCAGCCAGCACCTGCACGAGGAGCCGCCCCGGCTCAGCGAATACCGCCCGGAGCTGGTCCACCTCGATGAGGTGTTCGGCAAGGCCCTGGCCAAAGAACCCGAGGACAGGTTCGAGCGGTGTCGCGGGTTCGCCGCCGCCGTCAGTGAGCCGTTCGACGCCGTCGCCGCAGCCGGCCCGCACGCCCGGCCCGACGCCGCGTCGATGGTGTCGCGGCGCGGCGTCGTCGCGGCGATGAACCACCGGTTCTCGTCGCGGACGCGGTGGGCGGTCGGGTTGGTGTGCGCGATGCTCATCGCCGTGGCGGCCACCTGGTCGGTGCTGTACTCGTTCGAGCCGGACACGCCGCCGGGCAACCCCGCGCTCGCGTCCAAACCGTCCGTCGCCGCGCCCAGCGCCGCGCCGGCCGGCTCCGGCGGACCGGTGCTCAACGGGACCTACCAACTCGACTACGACCAGAGCAAGCGCACCACCAACGGCGTCGCGATCCGCCACGACGGCCCCGCCACCGGGTGGTGGGCGTTCCGTTCGGTGTGCACCACCAACGGGTGTGCGGCCACCGCAGCACGGCTGGACAACGCCACCCATCAGACGGCCGCCGGGCAGACGGACACCTTGCGCTTCGTCGGCGGCTACTGGCAGGGCGCCCCGCAGCAGGACCGGCTGGGCTGCACCCCGCCCCACGGGCAGGCCCAGGCCACGCAGCAGGAGACCCTGGCCTGGTCGCTGGCGCCCCAGGCCGACGGCAGCCTGCGCGGCACCGTGACCGAGACCGTGCTCAGCAACGAGTGCGGCGCGCAGGGTGCGGTGGTGCGGGTGCCCGTGGTGGCCACCCGGGTCGGCGACGTGCCGGCCGGGTTGCACCTGGGCGATCCCGCCCAGGCCGTCAGCGCGTCGACGGCGGCAGCGGCACCGGGGCCGCCCGTCCTCGGCGCGGTCTGCGGCGACGTCGACAAGCTGGCATACGACCCCACCAACAGCGAGCAGATCGTCTGCGAGGGCAGCAGCTGGGCCAAGGCCCCGATCACGATGGGCGTGCACGCCTCCGGCAGCTCCTGCGACCGGCCGGGCACCTCGGTGTTCGCCATGACCACCTCGAACGACGGCTATCTGCTGCAGTGCGATCCCGTCACCCGGACCTGGACGCGACCCGGGGGATAGGGTGCGGCGGGCGTCGCCGGCCGCGGCGACAGCGGTGTCCGCACCAATAGGTGACTCGCGAATTTGATATCGCCCGCGCTATCACGTTCACCGACCGACCGGTCGTGCTCCCACGGTGTCGATGTGGCTGCACCGACCAGCGCCCGACACTTGTCGGTGCGCGGTTCTACCCTGGGTGCATGGCTTTCGCCACGGAACATCCGGTAGTCGCACATTCGGAATACCGCGCGGTCGACGAGGTCGTGCGCGTCGGCGGCCGCTTCGAGGTGGTCAGCCCGCACCAGCCCGCCGGCGACCAGCCGGCCGCCATCGACGAGCTGGAACGGCGCATCAGGGCGGGGGAGCGCGACGTGGTGCTGCTCGGCGCCACCGGCACGGGAAAGTCGGCCACCACCGCCTGGCTCATCGAGCGGCTGCAGCGGCCCACGCTGGTCATGGCGCCGAACAAGACGCTGGCCGCACAGCTGGCCAACGAACTCCGAGAGATGTTGCCGCACAACGCTGTCGAGTACTTCGTGTCGTACTACGACTACTACCAGCCGGAGGCGTACATCGCGCAGACCGACACCTACATCGAAAAGGACAGCTCGATCAATGACGACGTGGAGCGGCTGCGGCACTCCGCGACGTCGTCGCTGCTCTCGCGGCGCGACGTGGTCGTGGTGGCCTCGGTGTCGTGCATCTACGGCCTGGGCACGCCGCAGTCCTATCTGGACCGCTCCGTGGAACTCGGCGTGGGCACCGAGGTGCCCCGCGACGCGCTGCTACGGCTGCTGGTCGACGTGCAGTACACCCGCAACGACCTGTCGTTCACCCGCGGCTCGTTCCGGGTGCGCGGCGACACGGTCGAGATCATCCCGTCCTACGAAGAGCTGGCGGTGCGCATCGAGTTCTTCGGCGACGAGATCGAGGCGCTGTACTACCTGCACCCGCTCACCGGCGACGTGATCCGCCAGGTCGACTCGCTGCGCATCTTCCCCGCCACGCACTACGTCGCCGGTCCGGAGCGGATGGCCCACGCCATCTCGACCATCGAGGAGGAGCTGGCGGAGCGGTTGGCCGAGCTGGAGGGCCAGGGCAAGCTGCTGGAGGCGCAGCGGCTGCGGATGCGCACCAACTACGACATCGAGATGATGCGCCAGGTCGGCTTCTGCTCCGGCATCGAGAACTATTCGCGCCACATCGACGGCCGTGGCCCGGGCTCACCGCCGGCCACCCTGCTCGACTACTTCCCCGAGGACTTCCTGCTCGTCATCGACGAGTCCCACGTCACGGTGCCGCAGATCGGCGGCATGTACGAGGGTGACATGTCCCGCAAGCGCAACCTGGTCGAATACGGGTTCCGGCTACCGTCGGCGTGCGACAACCGCCCGCTCACCTGGGAGGAGTTCGCCGACCGGATCGGCCAGACGGTGTACCTGTCGGCCACCCCGGGCCCCTACGAACTCAGCCAGGCCGGCGGAGAGTTCGTCGAGCAGGTGATCCGGCCGACCGGCCTGGTGGACCCGAAAGTCGTGGTCAAGCCGACCAAGGGGCAGATCGACGACCTGATCGGCGAGATCCGCAAGCGCACCGACGCCGACGAGCGGGTGCTGGTCACGACGCTGACCAAGAAGATGGCCGAGGACCTCACCGACTACCTGCTGGAGATGGGCATCCGGGTGCGCTACCTGCACTCGGAGGTCGACACGCTGCGCCGCGTGGAACTGCTCCGCCAGCTGCGCCTGGGCGAGTACGACGTGCTCGTCGGCATCAACCTGCTGCGCGAGGGTCTGGACCTTCCGGAGGTGTCGCTGGTGGCGATCCTGGACGCCGACAAGGAGGGTTTCCTGCGGTCGTCGCGCAGCCTGATCCAGACCATCGGCCGTGCCGCCCGCAACGTGTCCGGCGAAGTGCACATGTACGCCGACTCGATCACCGACTCGATGAAGGAGGCGATCGACGAGACGGAACGGCGGCGGGCCAAGCAGATCGCCTACAACGAGGCCCACGGCATCGACCCCCAGCCGCTGCGCAAGAAGATCGCCGACATCCTCGATCAGGTCTATCGCGAGGCGGACGATACGGAAACGGTGGGAGTCGGCGGGTCCGGGCGCAACTCCTCCCGGGGCCGGCGAGCCCAGGGCGAGCCGGGCCGCGCCGTCAGCGCCGGCGTCTTCGAGGGCCGCGACACGACCAGCATGCCGCGCGCCGAACTGGCCGACCTGATCAAGGACCTGACCGAGCAGATGATGGCGGCCGCGCGTGACTTGCAGTTCGAGCTGGCCGCGCGCTTCCGCGACGAGATCGCCGACCTGAAGAAGGAACTGCGGGGGATGGACGCGGCCGGCCTGAAATGAGTTTGCTGGCAGCACATCTCGGATTGGCACCCCGAAGACGCCCCATACGGTAGAAGGGTGACCGACACCGTGACCGTCACCGGCGGCTGGAACGAGCTGCTGGGGCCGAGGTATCTGAGGACCTCCATCCTGCTGGCCGGCGGGGTGGCGCTGTACGCCACCAACGAGTTCCTGACCACCAGCTTGTTGCCCAACACCATCGCCGAAATCGGCGGCAGCCGGCTCTACGCCTGGGTGACGACCCTGTACCTGGTCGGGTCGGTGGTGGCGGCGGCGATGGTCAATCCGATGCTGCTGCGCGCCGGGGCACGGTCGTCGTACCTGACCGGGCTCGCCGTGTTCGGTGTCTCCAGCCTGGTTTGCGCGGCCGCGCCGACCATGCAGGTGTTGATAGCTGGGCGCGCCCTGCAGGGCGTCGCAGGGGGACTGTTGGCCGGCCTCGGCTATGCGGTCATCAATTCGGCTCTGCCGCAGGAGCTGTGGACGCGGGGATCGGGGCTGGTGTCGGCGATGTGGGGCGTGGCCACGGTGGTCGGCCCCACGACGGGCGGCCTGTTCGCCCAGCTCGGCCTGTGGCGGTGGGCCTTCGTGGCGATGGCGGTGCTGACCGGCCTGATGGCCATGCTGGTGCCGGTGGCGCTGGCCGGCGCCACGCCCCGCACGGCCACCTCGCCGATGAAGGTGCCGGTGCGGTCGCTGCTGCTGATCGGCGCTGCCGCGCTCGCGGTCAGCGTCGCCCAGATTCCGCGCAACACCCTGGCGACGTTCGCCCTGCTCGCCGCCGGCATCGCGCTGGTGGTGCTGTTCGTGCTCGTCGACTGGCGGATGCACGCCGCGATCCTGCCGCCGAGCGTGTTCCGCCCCGGGCCCCTGAAGTGGATCTACCTGACGATGGGCGTGCTGATGGGCGCCGCCATGGTCAACACCTACGTGCCGTTGTTCGGGCAGCGGTTGGCGCATCTGACCCCGATCGCGGCCGGGTTCCTGGGCGCGGCGCTCGCGCTCGGCTGGACGGTCAGCGAAATCCTCAGCGCGTCGTTGGAGAACCCCCGCACGATCGGGCGGGTGATCGTGGCGGCCCCGATCGTCGCCGCCTCCGGCCTGGCCCTGGCCGCGGTCGCCCGCCGCGGGGACACCTCGCCGTGGACGGCCACGCTGTGGGCGGTGGCGCTGCTGGTGGCGGGGACCGGGATCGGGATGGCCTGGCCGCATCTGTCGGCGCGCGCGATGGCCTCGGTCGACGACCCGGCCGAAGGCGGGGCCGCCTCGGCGGCGATCAACACCGTCCAGCTGATCTCCGCGGCGATCGCCGCCGGTCTGGCCGGGGTGGTGGTCAACACCGCCAAGGGCGGCGACGGGATGGCGGCGCACTGGCTGTTCACGGTGTTCACCGCGCTCTGCGCCGCCGGGGTGGCGGTGGCCTACGGCGCGACCCGCGGCGTCCGCCAGGTGCAGCCGGTCGGCTAGCCACTGCCCGACAAATGGTGGTTCAAGCCGCCGGCAAAGCGCGAATCAGCGCGTCGACTTCACCACCTGCGAGTAATGGAACTGCCAACGTTCGACAATGCGGAACCCGAGGTAACTCGGGAATCGATAGGCCGGGGCGCGCCCGAATGCCGGTCCCGGCGGCAATGACCGTCCGACTTGATGGTCGGGCAGCGATGTTTCTTTATTGGTAATGGTCCAGATCGCCGGACATTTGTTGATTTTGGCCGTCGTCAGCCACACGGCAACGTGGCCGTCCCACAGCGCGCCCACCTTTGGCCCGTACGCCCCCCGCTCGACGTCGATCAGTGACCGGAAGGCCGCGGGCCGGGTGGCCAGCAGGGCGCGGATCGGACCGGGCCGCCACGGCACGGTGTTGTCCACCATCAGACAGTCACCCGGCGCCGCGTGGGAGCTGATCAGATCGGCGACCTGGCTGTAGTCCCAGCCCTCCTTGGCGTACGGCCAGCGCTGGATGAACAGGTAGTTCGGCACGGCGGCGACGGCGCAGACCAGCACCACACCGGCGATGGGCCACGGTTTGCGGGCGACGGTGGCGATGCAGACGGCCAGCACGACGGCCATCGCGGGCGCGGTGAAGATCAGGTAGCGCGGGTAGTAGATCGGTTCGTTGACCGCCGAGTAGATGACCACGAGCGCGGTGGGGATGACGAGCCACGCCGCGCAGACGATCAACAGCCGACGCACGTCGCCGGCCGGGGGCCGGACGCCGGCCAGCCGGGCGGCGACCGCCGCCACGATGAGCACGGCGGAAACAATGGCGAACGGAACGCTGTGATCGAAATACTGGCGCAGGATGATGTCGAACGCGTAATGCCAGCTGACCGGGTAAATCCAGTTGACCTGCCACACCTGGGCGTGCGCGAACACCATGAACGGCGTCATGGCGGCGACCGCGACGGCAGAACTGACCGCCCACCGAATCACCGGCGATTTCCGCGCTTTCGGGGGCGCCAACAGCGGCACCATTACGGCGTAAACCGGCACCAACAGCACCATATTCAGATTCAGCAGGATCGAGAGCATCAACGCCAGCGCATAGCAAGCCCACAGTCGCGGCCTGTTGCGCCGGACGGCGGAGACCAGCAACACCGTGAGCCAGGCCGCCGCGGCGGCCGCGAAGGCGTACGGACGCGCCTCCATACCGGCCCAGGTGGTGCGCGGCAGGATGGCGAACATGACACCCGCGCACACCGCGACCGGCCGCGTCGAGAACTGCCTGGTGAAGACCGTGACACCCGCGGCGGCGGCGCCCACCGCCAGGGCGCTGGGCGCCCGTGACCAGAATTCGGTCGGCGGAAATACCGCGAACCACCCGTGCATCAGCAGGTAGTACAGGCCGTGCACGGCGTCGATGTGGCCCAGCAGTCGCCACAGCTCCGCCAGAGTGCGGCTCGCCGCGGCCGATATGGTCGCGCCCTCGTCGAACCACAGGGAGGGCCGACAGGCCCAGGCGCCGCTGACAACCGCCGCGAACGCGGCGATCGCCCACGGATCGAGCAACCTGCCGGGCGAACGGGCGGGCGCGGGCTGCTCGATCTGGGCCGCGACGGGCTGCTCGACGGTGGGCATGGACATGATGCTTGTCACTGTAAAGCTGAATCCGGGAGCCGCGTCACAAATGGCCCGGGCCAATTCACCGCCCGGCGTCCGCATTCCGCGAAAAGCGGCGTTATGCAACGCTTTCCGCCTCGGGTCCGGGCGTTTGAATGTTTTGTCACCGGCGATATTGTCGGTTGGCGCAGCGCTGGCCCGCAAATTGTGGACACGCCGCGCCACGCGGTGTCGCTAATCTGTTCCCTCTACAACGGGCAAACGCGATACTGTCTTGGGTTGGCTGACCAACCGAAACTGGGAGGGTAGATGGGCGCCTATCGGACTGTGGTGGTGGGAACCGACGGCTCGGACTCGTCAATGCGCGCGGTAGACAGGGCGGCGCAGATCGCCGGGCAGGACGCCAAGCTGATCGTCGCCTCGGCGTACCTGCCCCAGCACGAGGACACCCGGGCCGCCGACGTGCTGCGGGACGAGAGTTACAAGGTGTCCGGCACCGCGCCCATTTACGCGATCCTGCAGGACGCCAAGGAGCGCGCGCACAAGGCCGGGGCCAAGAACGTCGAGGAGCGCCCGATCGAGGGCGCTCCGGTCGACGCGCTGGTCAAGCTGGCCGAGGACGAGAAGGCCGACCTGCTGGTCGTCGGGAACGTCGGACTGAGCACGATCGCCGGCCGGCTGCTGGGATCGGTGCCGGCCAACGTGTCGCGCCGGGCCAAGGTCGACGTGCTGATCGTCCACACCACGTCCTAGCTTTCTTGGTGGCGACCCGACGTCGCCCGGCTACGCCGCGCTCGCGATCGCCACGGCTTTCTTGGTGGCGACCCGACGTCGCCCGGCTACGCCGCGCTCGCGATCGCCACGGCTTTCTTGGTGGCGACCCGACGTCGCCCGGCTACGCCGCGCTCGCGATCGCCACGGACCCGCTTACCAGCCTCGCTCGCGCCATTCGCCCAGGTGGGGGCGTTCGGCGCCGAGAACCGTGTCGTCGCCGTGGCCGGGATAGATGACCGTGGCGTCGTCGTACACGTCGAACACCCGGGTGGTGACGTCATCGAGTAGCCGGGTGAAATCGCCCTTCTGCCACGTCTTCCCGACGCCGCCAGGGAACAGGCAGTCGCCGGTGAACAGCTGGGTGACCCCGCCCGTCGCCGGGCCGTCGAGCGCGAGAGCGATCGATCCGGGAGTGTGTCCGCGCAGGTGGATGACGTCGAAACGCAGCTCGCCGATCTGGACGGTGTCACCGTGCGCCAGCAAACGGTCCGGTTTGACCGGCAGCGGCTCGGCGTCGATCTCGTTGGCGGCGGTCGGCGCCCCGGTGGCCGCGGCCACGGCCTCGAGCGCCTGCCAGTGGTCGAAGTGCTGATGGCTGGTCACGATCAGCGACAGCTTGGGCGCGTTCCGCCGGATCAGGCCGATGAGGGTGTCCGCGTCGTTGGCGGCGTCGATCAGCAGGCTCTCTCCGGTCGCGGAACACGTCACCAGATACGCATTGTTGTCCATGGGGCCCACCGATGCCTTTAGGATCGTGGCGCCGGGTAGGGTCCGGCGGGCCGCGGTGCCAGGGTCGACGTGTCCGGTGTAGTCGTCGCTCGGCTCGACAGCGGACTGGTCTGAGGCGGTCATAGCGGCCACGTTACTGGTCAAACGTTGCTTGTCGGTATGGGCACATAGCATGGAATGCGCCGTGCGCATCAACGGCTGCAATACGCAAAAGATCCACTGAGAGAGGGCAGCGTGGCTGACCGCCTGATCGTCAAGGGCGCCCGCGAACACAACCTGCGGGGCGTCGACCTCGACCTGCCGCGCGACGCGCTGATCGTCTTCACCGGCCTGTCGGGATCGGGTAAATCGTCGCTGGCGTTCGACACGATTTTCGCCGAGGGGCAGCGCCGGTACGTGGAGTCGCTGTCGGCCTACGCCCGCCAGTTCCTGGGCCAGATGGACAAGCCGGATGTCGACTTCATCGAGGGCCTGTCCCCGGCGGTGTCCATCGACCAGAAGTCGACCAACCGCAACCCGCGCTCGACCGTCGGGACCATCACCGAGGTGTACGACTACCTCCGGCTGCTCTACGCGCGCGCCGGAACGCCACACTGCCCCGTCTGTGGTGAGCGGATCGCCCGTCAGACGCCCCAGCAAATCGTCGACCAGGTGCTGGCCATGCCAGAAGGCACCCGATTCCTGGTCCTCGCCCCGGTGGTGCGCACCCGCAAGGGCGAGTTCGCCGACCTGTTCGAGAAGCTCAACGCGCAGGGCTACAGCCGGGTGCGGGTCGACGGCGTGGTGCACCCGCTGACCGACCCGCCCAAGCTGAAGAAGCAGGAGAAGCACGACATCGAGGTGGTGGTGGACCGCCTGACCGTCAAGGCCTCGGCCAAGCAGCGGCTCACCGATTCGGTGGAGACCGCGCTGAATCTGGCCGACGGGATCGTGGTGCTCGAGTTCGTCGACCACGAACACGACGCCCACAACCGCGAGCAGCGGTTCTCCGAGAAGCTGGCCTGCCCCAACGGGCATGCGCTGGCGGTCGACGACCTGGAGCCGCGCTCGTTCTCGTTCAACTCGCCCTACGGCGCCTGCCCCGAGTGCACCGGCCTGGGGATCCGCAAGGAGGTCGACCCCGACCTGGTGGTGCCCGATCCCGAGCGCACGCTGGCCGAGGGCGCGGTGGCGCCATGGTCGACGGGCCACACCGCGGAGTACTTCACCCGGATGATGGCCGGGCTCGGCGACGAGCTGGGCTTCGACGTCGACACGCCCTGGCGCAAGCTGCCGGCCAAGGCGCGCAAGGCGATCCTCGAGGGCTCCGACCACCAGGTGCACGTGCGCTACCGCAACCGCTATGGCCGAACCCGTTCGTACTACGCCGATTTCGAGGGCGTGCTGGCGTTCCTGCAGCGCAAGATGGCCCAGACCGAGTCCGAGCAGATGAAGGAACGCTACGAGGGCTTCATGCGCGACGTGCCCTGCCCGGAGTGCGAGGGGACCCGGCTCAAGCCGGAGATCCTGGCCGTGACGCTGGCAGCCGGGGACAGGGGCGCCAAGTCCATCGCCGAGGTGTCGGAACTGTCGATCTCGGACTGCTCGGACTTCCTGAACGCCCTCACCCTGGGGCCCCGCGAGCAGGCGATCGCCGGGCAGGTGCTCAAGGAAATCCAGTCGCGGCTGGGCTTTCTGCTCGACGTGGGGCTGGACTACCTGTCGTTGTCGCGCGCGGCGGCGACGCTGTCCGGCGGTGAGGCACAACGCATCCGGCTGGCCACCCAGATCGGGTCCGGCCTGGTGGGTGTGCTCTATGTGCTCGACGAGCCGTCGATCGGGCTGCACCAGCGCGACAACCGTCGGCTCATCGAAACCCTCACGCGGCTAAGGGATTTGGGCAACACGCTGATCGTCGTCGAACACGACGAGGACACCATCGCCCATGCCGACTGGATCGTCGACATCGGTCCGCGGGCCGGTGAGCACGGCGGCGAGATCGTGCACAGCGGAACCTACAGCGAGCTGCTGGCCAACAAGGACTCGATCACCGGCGCCTTCCTGTCGGGCAAGGAATCCATCGCGATGCCCGCGATCCGGCGTGCGATAGACCGCAAGCGCCAGCTCACCGTCGTCGGCGCCCGCGAGCACAACCTGCGCGGCATCGACGTCTCGTTCCCGCTCGGTGTGCTCACCTCGGTCACCGGTGTGTCCGGCTCCGGCAAGTCGACGCTGGTCAACGACATCCTGGCCACGGTGCTGGCCAACCGGCTCAACGGGGCCCGGCTGGTCCCGGGGCGGCACACCCGGGTGACGGGTCTGGACCACCTGGACAAGCTGGTGCGGGTGGACCAGTCGCCGATCGGTCGCACGCCGCGGTCCAACCCGGCCACCTACACCGGCGTGTTCGACAAGATCCGCACCCTGTTCGCTGCCACCACGGAGGCGAAAGTCCGTGGCTACCAACCGGGGCGGTTCTCGTTCAACGTCAAGGGCGGCCGCTGCGAGGCGTGCACGGGTGACGGCACCATCAAGATCGAGATGAACTTCCTGCCCGACGTGTACGTGCCGTGCGAGGTCTGCCACGGCGCGCGCTACAACCGCGAAACCCTCGAGGTGCACTACAAGGGCAAGACCATCTCCGAAGTGCTGGACATGTCGATCGAGGAGGCGGCGGGGTTCTTCGAGCCGATCACCGGCATTCACCGGTACCTGCGCACGCTCGTCGACGTCGGCCTGGGCTACGTCCGGCTGGGCCAGCCCGCCCCGACGCTGTCCGGGGGTGAGGCGCAGCGCGTCAAGCTGGCCGCGGAGTTGCAGAAGCGCTCGACGGGGCGGACCATCTACATCCTCGACGAGCCCACCACCGGCCTGCATTTCGACGACATCCGCAAGCTGCTGAGCGTCATCAACGGGCTGGTCGACAAGGGCAACACCGTCATCGTGATCGAGCACAACCTGGACGTCATCAAGACGTCGGACTGGATCGTCGACATGGGGCCCGAGGGTGGCGCCGAGGGCGGAACCGTGGTCGCCGAGGGCACTCCGGAGGACATCGCCGCGGTGCCGGAGAGCTACACCGGGAAGTTCATCGCCGAGGTCATCGGCCGCGCCACCCCGCCGCAGCGATCCAACCGGCGGCGCAAAGTCACCGCCTGACCGGTCGTCAGCCGGGGATCCTCGTCCCCATCTGGTTGGCGATCAGCCTGGCTTCGTTGATGATCCCGGGTCCGCAGACGTTGACGTCGAGGACGACGTTGGCCACCGCCAACAGGACGTGCTGGCACACCACCGGGCTGTTGGCCAGCGTGTGCTGCAGGGCGATATCGGGCGGATTGCCGCTGATCTGCCCGAAGGTCCATTCGAACGGGGCCTTGTCGCCGGGTTGGGTCACGGTTTTCCCCCCGCAGTCCCGCCATTGCGCCCATTGGTCCTTCACGAACCCCCGGGCCTGGTCGGCGGACGCGAATAGCACGGCACCCTGGACCACGGCGTAGGGCGGATTGCTCTGGGGCTTCTTCATCAGCTGGGCGACCATCGCGGTGTAGCCGCTGCTCTTGTACGTCCGGGTTTGGAAACCGATGAGCGCTCCGAGGCACTTGTCGTCCGACAGCGTATTGCCGGGGCCGGGGTCGGTCATGTCCGTCACGTTGTGGTCGACGACGATGCCGGTGGTACCGACGAGGACGTTGATCTGGTCGACCGTAAGCAGCAGCGAATTCAATTGTGCGGGAGCCACTGTGGGGGCGGCGCTGGTGGTCACTGCGCTCGAGGTGGGTGCCGCGATTGTCGTGCTGGTGGTGGGGCCCTCGGGCTGCGTGGCCCCGGACTTGTCGACGGCCAACCACACCCCGGTGCCCGCGATGACCGCGACGACGAGCGCCAGAGCGCCGATGACCAGCCCCAGCCTGCGCTTGGGCGGCACCACCGGGGGCGCCCACGGCGCGACGGGCGGAGCGGCGAACCACGTCGGATGCGGCGGTGCCGGCTCGGGCCGAAACTGCTCCACGCGCGCCGGCGGCGCGAAATGCTGGCTGTGCTGGATCAATTCGGTCGCCTGGCGTTGGTCGGGCGTGCTCAGCGCGCGCAGGGCCGCTTTCGCCAGATCGCCCGCCGTGACGTAGCGGTCGTCGGGGTCTTTGGCCATGCCGCGCGCGATGACGTCGTCGAACGCCGCCGGGACGGCGGGATTGCGTTGGCTGGGGCGCGGGATGGGTTCGACCAGGTGGGCAGCCATCAGCGCGCTCAGGCTGGTGGTCTGGAAAGGCCTTGTGCCCGTGAGGCATTCGAAAAGGAGGCAGGCCAGAGCGTAGATGTCGACCCGGTAGGTGGTGTCGTCGTCGCCGAATCGCTCGGGGGCCATGTAGTTCCAGCTGCCGATGGCGGCGCCGGTCTTGGTCAGCCGCTGATCGGTGGCCGCGGCGGCGATGCCGAAATCCACCAGATAGGCGAAGTCGCCCTCGGTGAGCAGGATGTTCTCGGGTTTGATGTCACGGTGAATGACGCCGGCGCGGTGCGCGGCGTCCAGGGCGGAAGCGACTTGTTCGACAATCGCGACCGCGCGCGGGGGTGGCAGCGGCCCAGATCGGCTCAGCACGGTGCCCACGTCACGCCCCTCGATGAGGCGCATGTCGATGAACACCTGACCGTCGAGCTCGCCGAAATCGTGGATCGGCACGATGTGCGGTTCCTGCAGTCGGCCCGCGGTCCGGGCTTCGCGTTGCATGCGCCGGCGGAAGACGTCGTCGGAGCTGACCTGTTCGGACACCAGCTTGAGCGCCACCACGCGATCCTTGACGGTGTCGTAGGCCTCGTAGACCTCGCCCATTCCGCCGCGGCCCAGCAGCCGCCGCAGCCGGTAGGGCCCAAACTGGCTCCCAATCCGCGAATTCGGCTGCGTTTCACTCATCGACGTCCCCCCGACGCTGCGCGACTTCCCTAGCCCTCGTCCGGACGCATCGACGCGCGAATCTGGGCCAACCGCTCGGCAGCGGCGCGCTCGCGCTCGTCGTATTGCTCGGCGACGGAACGGCCCTCGGGGGACTCGGCGTCCAGCTCCGCGTCGCCCAGAGACGTCGCGTAGCGATTCTCGATCTTCTCGCGCACGGACTCGAAGGTCGGCACGCCGCCGCTGTCATACCCGGGGTCGGGTGGGGTGCTGCCGGGCGTTTCCGGTTCGTCGGGCATGGTCGTTACGCTACTGAACCCCGGCGTGGTCCCGCCGCTCCCGTTCCCGATACCGCACCATCTGTTCCCAGTACACCAGTGTCAGCGCCATCTGTACCGCGACGGCGGCCGCCGCGGGCAGCGCACGACGCCGCCCGGCGGCGACGACGGCCCCCAGCGCCGCCACCGACGTCAGCGCGCTGACCACCAGGGCCGCGTCCCGTGGCCGGCGGCTGATCCACATCTCCTCGCCCAGCATCGCCCGGGTCGACCAGGCCCGCTCGTGCGCCGGCTTGCCGAAGACGAACGGGTTGACCGCCATCCACAACGCGATCCACGCCGCGTGGCTCCAGCGCCGCGTCCAGGGGGGCACCAGGATCAGCGGGGTGCTCGCCCAGCGGGTCCAGGCGCTCCACGGATTGCAGTGCCGCGCAAAGATCGCACGCCGAATCGGCGCAACGGACGGCACCCGCGCCTACCGCCTGGCGGGGGAATGGTCGGCCGGTACGACGATCGGGGTGGGGAGCGCGGGCGGGGCGGCGCCGGGCAACGCCGTCCGCGGAATTCCCGGCGTGCCCAGCCGGCCCGCCAGCCACGGCAGCGCTGTGGCGAAGACCTGGTCCGCGAACTGCCAATCGTGCCTGCCGGGCTGCGCGAGCACCGCGCAGTCGATCCCGTTGGCGCGCCCCACCGCGCACAGCGAATAGGCGGCCGCCGTCTGGTTACCGGGATCGGCGGCCGCCTCCCGGCTGGCGAGTCGGACCGCCCCGATGTCGGTGCCGCCCACCTCGCGGCGTGTCGCCGGCGTGCTGTCGGAGGAGATCGCGAACCAGCCCGCGACGTCGCTGTAGGGGCCGTGCCGGTCGATCACCGTGGTCGGGTCGAATGCCGCCCACGCGTCGGCGTTTCCGCCGAACAGCCGGGCGATGGTCTGGGCCTTGTTGCCGGCGTTCGGGTAGAAGTCGCCGGCAACGTCGACGAACGCGCTGAACATGTCGGGGTGCATGACGGTCAGGTCCACGGCGCAGGTTCCGCCCATCGACCAACCGGCGATGCCCCAGTGGGATCGATCGCGGCTGACGCCGAACTTGGACACCATGTAGGGCACCACGTCCTTGGTCAGATGATCCGCGGCGTTACCGCGGACGCCGTTGACGCATTCGGTGTCGTTGTTGAAGGCCCCGCCGGAGTCGACGAACACCAACACCGGCGCCTTGCCGTCGTGGGCGGCCGCGAAGTCGTCGATCGTCTTGACCGCGTTGCCCGCCCGGGTCCAGTCGGCGGGGGTGTTGAACTGGCCGCCGATCATCATCACCGTCGGCAGCGCCGGCGGCGGGCTGCTGGTGAACCATTCGGGCGGCAGGTAAACCAGCTCGCCGCGGTGTTTGAAATGCGATGCGTCGGAAGGGATCACGACGGGAACCACGCTGCCGTGCGGCGGCCGCGCCCGTTTGGCGGCCATGGCGGTGACGGTGGCGGGGTCGGTCTGATCCGGCAGGGGCCCGGAGGTCAGCTGGTTCCACGCCGCCTGCACGGTGGGGAAGTAGCCCACCCACAGGTTGAGCACCAGCGCGGCGCACAGGGCGCACAGCGGGACGGCCAGCAGCCCGGCCCCGCGGCGCCAGCCGCGAGCGCCGCGCCACCCCAGGATCAGGACCGCGACCGCCATGCCGGTCAAGGTGATCCACACCCACAGCGCGGGCGGCGCGGGTTCTTCGGACAGGCCGCGGTCGACGATGTACCAGTGCGTCAGGTAGGCGGCGGCGGCACCCGCCAGCGCGGCGGCCGGCAACCACACCGTCCGCCACCGACGCGACCGCCAGCCGACGGCCAGCGTCAGGACCACCGCGGTCACCACCTGGATCGTGGTGGGCACCCACCCGTGCATCAGCGACGTGTGACTACTTGCCAGCAACTGCGTCATGGCTGTGGTCGTCGGCGCAATCACGGCATTCATTGTGATCCATTGTTAACCGGCCTGGAACATATTCACCGAATGTTCGCGATGCGACCGGCCGCGCGTCCCGCGGCCGGCTAGTGCGGCTTGGCCAGCGGAAACGGCAGGGTCTCGCGGATGCTGCGGCCGGTTATGAGCATGACGAGCCGATCGATGCCCATGCCCATCCCGCCGGTGGGCGGCATGGCGTATTCCATGGCTTGCAGGAAGTCCTCGTCGAGCTCCATCGCCTCGGGGTCCCCGCCGGCGGCCAGCAGCGACTGCTCCTGCAGGCGGCGCCGCTGCTCCACCGGATCGGTCAGCTCGCTGTAGGCGGTTCCCAGCTCCACTCCCCACGCCACCAGGTCCCACCGCTCGGCGACGCCGCGCCGGCTGCGGTGCGGCCGGGTCAGCGGCGAGACGGAGGTGGGGAAGTCGATGTAGAAGGTCGGCCGCTCGGTCCGGTCCTCGACCAGGTGCTCATAGAGCTCCAGCACCACGGCGCCGGCGTCCCACTGCGCCCGATACGGAATGTGCGCGGCGTCGGCCAGTTTGCGCAAGGCGGACAACGGGGTGTCCGGATCGACGTGTTCCCCGAGGGCTTCGGACACCGCGTCGTGCACGGTCTTGACCGGCCAGTCGCCGGAGATGTCGACCGGTTGCAGGCGGCCGTCGGCGCCGTCACCAGGCCGCAGCACGCTCTGCTCGCCGTGGGCGGCCTCCGCCGCGTTTTGGATGAGCTCCCGGCAGCCGTCGATCCAGACCTTGTAGTCGGCGTGCGCTTGGTAGGCCTCCAGCAGGGTGAACTCCGGGTTGTGGCTGAAGTCGACGCCCTCGTTGCGGAAGGCCCGGCCCAGCTCGAACACCCGCTCGACGCCGCCGACGCACAACCGCTTGAGGTACAGCTCCGGCGCGATGCGCAGGAACAGGTCCATGTCGTAGGTGTTGATGTGGGTGACGAACGGCCGGGCGGTGGCTCCGCCGTGGATCTGCTGCAGGATCGGCGTCTCGACCTCGATGAAACCCTTGGCGAACAACGTTTCCCGCACGGAGCGCAGGACGCTGCTGCGCGCCGTGATCAGCTCGCGCGACTCCGGGTTGACCGCCAGGTCGACGTAACGGGTCCGCACCCGCGCCTCCGGGTCGGTGAGGCCGTTCCACTTGTTCGGCAGCGGTCGCAGGCACTTACCGATCATCCGCCAGTCGCGCACGATCAACGAGCGGGTTCCGTTCTTGGAAAACCCCATGTGCCCGGTCATCTCGATGAGGTCGCCGAGGTCGATCGCGGCGGTGAAATCCGCGGTGCGCCCACGCTCCAGGCGTGAATTGTCCAGCAGCACCTGCAATTCGCCCGACCAGTCCCGCAGCTGGGCGAACAACACCCCGCCGTAGTCGCGTATCCGCAGGATCCGGCCCGACACGGAGATTGGTTCCTGGTCGTCGGCTTCCAGCGCGCGGGCGACGGTGTGGCTGGGCGGAGACCCCACCGGGTAGGCGTCAATGCCCTTGCGCCGCAGTATCTTCAGCTTGGCCAGGCGCACCCGCACCTGCTCGGGCAGGCGGGCCCTCGACTCTTCCAGCTCCGCGTCGTCGCGTCGCTGCTGCAACTCGCTGACGTCCGGCGCCGACCCGTCGTGGTGCAGCAGGCCCGACTCCACCAGCCTGGACGGCACGGCGGGGTGATGACCGGTGTGCACCCGGTCGCGCCGGGTGAACGGCAGCACCAGGAAGCCCTCCGCGATCACCGAGGCGACGCCGACCCGGGGAATCAGGCGCGCGTCCTCGTAGCAGGCGTAGCGCGGAACCCATTCGGGTTGGTACTTCATGTTCGAGCGGTACAGCGTCTCCAGCTGCCACCACCGCGAGAAGAACAGCAACAGCCCTCGCCACAACCGGGCGACCGGTCCGGCGCCCAGCTGGGCGCCCTGTTCGAACGCCGAGCGGAACATCGCGAAGTTCAGTGAAATGCGGCTGATGCCAAGGGTTTCGGCGGTCAGGGCGAGCTCGCTGACCATGAGCTCGATGGTGCCGTTGGGGGACTGCGGGGAGCGGCGCATCAAATCCAGGGAGACGCCGGTGGTTCCCCACGGAACCAGCGACAGCATCGCCGCGACCGCGCCGTCGCGGTCCAACGCCTCGACCAGCAGGCAATCGCCGTCCGCCGGGTCGCCGAGCCGGCCCAGCGCCATGGAGAAGCCGCGCTCGGTCTGGGTGTCGCGCCAGGCGTCCGCACGGGCGATGGTCTCGGCCATCTCCTCGGCCGAGATGTCGCGGTGCCGCCGGATGCGCAAGGTCAGCCCGGCCCGGCGGGCCCGGGTCACGGCCTGGCGCACCCCGCGCATGTCGGGGCCGGACAGGCGGAAGTCGGCGGTTCGCAGAATCGCCTCGTCGCCCAGCTCGAGCGCGTTGAGCCCGGCTTCCCGATACACCCGCGCCCCTTGCGTGCTGGCCCCCATGACGCCCGGCGCCCAGCCGTAGCTCTGGCACAACCCCAGCCAGGCGTCGATGGCCTGGGGCCAGGCCCGCGGGTCGCCGATCGGGTCGCCGCTGGCCAGGCAGACCCCGACTTCGACGCGGTAGGTGATGGCGGCGCGACCGCTCTGGGCGAACACCACCGACTTGTCGCGGCGGGTGGCGAAGTAACCGAGCGAGTCGTTCTTGCCGTACAGCTCGAGGAGCCCACGGATGGCCGACTCGTCCTCACCGGTCAGCGCGTTCTCCGCGCGCTGGGACTGGAAGAGCACGATGGTCGCCAGGATCAGCGCCAATGCGCCGAAGAGGCCGAAGATCGCGTTGAGGAAGACGTGCGGCTTGCCGGTGAACAGGTCCGGGTCGGCCAGGGCGAACCCGACGACCCGGTTGGCCACGTAGGGCAGGCGGTCCGGGCGGGCCAGCGTTCCCGGCCACAACTCCACCATTCCCCAGGACAACAGGATTCCGACCACGTCCCCGGCGACCAGCACCGCGGCCGCCTTGACCAGGGCGCCCTTGCGGACCTTCGCCCAGAACTCCCGGTAGGCCAGCACCAGCAGGACGATCGCGACGATGTGCACCGCGAACCCGAGGTTTTCCCCGAAGGTTTCGGCCGCGGTGTTGTCGCCCGCGGCCATGTCGGCGGCGTTCAACCCCGCGGCGATGATCATCTGGCCCAGTAACACCAGCCAGGCGATCCGTTTCCGGGCGGTCAGGGCCCCGGCCAGCAACGCCAGCACGAACGACCAGGCGATGCTCGTGTCGGGGAAGTTGAACAGGTAGTCGTTGATGAACTCGCGCGGGACCTTGATCAGCCACCGGATCGCGGGCGACACGCTGGCCACCAGCGACACCGTGGCGATGACGCCCACGATCCACCCGGCCGCCGCCGGCACCCAGCGATACCGGGAATGCGACCGTCCGCGGGGTCCCGAACGGGACCCCGACCGTGATGAAGCGAGTGTCACAGACCGCGAGGATATGCCCTCAGTCCGTGAAAAGCTTGACGAAGCGCTAAGAGCGGCCGGCAAGATTCGTCCGGTCGCGCACGCGTGCCGGTGCGCGCGGGACGAGGCGCCGGAGGCGAAGTACGAAAAGGCGTCCCGTGGCTGCTAAACTAGCGTTCGCGACCATCCCGGCGAAGGCCAGGAACAGTTAAGTGGAGTCCCACTCCCACCGCGAGCCACGAGAATCTTCAAGGCTTTGCGGTCCGGTCACAGGCATCGCGCATGTCTGTTCCGCGGGCGACGCGGGCGGCTTGACCAATGGCAAGCCGTGATCGGTCGGCATTGGGCCCTGCTATTGCAGGGCTTTTCTGCTGGTGGTGTGGTGTTTCCGCCGCTGAATCCGAATCGGACCCAGGCCCTGGCCGCCGCTGCAGGACACGTGTAAGCCCAACAAGGGAGGCCCCATCAGCACTGAGACCCGCGTCAACGAGCGCATCCGCGTACCTGAAGTCAGATTGATCGGACCAGGGGGAGAGCAGGTAGGCATAGTGCGCATCGAAGACGCACTGCGCGTCGCTGCGGACGCCGATCTCGACCTTGTCGAAGTCGCCCCCAATGCCAGACCCCCCGTCTGCAAGATCATGGACTACGGCAAGTTCAAATACGAGGCGGCGCAAAAGGCGCGCGAATCCCGCCGCAACCAGCAGCAGACCGTCGTCAAAGAGCAAAAGCTGCGACCGAAGATCGACGATCACGATTACGAGACCAAGAAGGGTCACGTGATCCGCTTTCTGGAGGCGGGTTCGAAGGTGAAGGTCACCATCATGTTCCGCGGACGTGAGCAGTCGCGGCCCGAGCTGGGCTACCGCCTGTTGCAGCGGCTGGGCGCGGACGTCGCCGAATACGGCTTCGTGGAAACGTCCGCCAAGCAGGACGGCCGCAACATGACGATGGTGCTGGCCCCGCACCGCGGCGCGAAGACTCGTGCCAGGGCGCGGCACCCCGAAGGCCCCGGCGAGGGGGCGGCGCCGGACGCCGAAGCGGCCGTCGACACCAACCCTTCGCCCAACTGACCCGGCACGACACGGAAGAACTCGAGAGCAGAAGTAGAGGAAACATGCCCAAGGCCAAGACCCACAGCGGGGCTTCGAAGCGGTTCCGGCGCACCGGAACCGGCAAGATCGTCCGCCAGAAAGCCAACCGCCGGCACCTGTTGGAGCACAAGCCGTCGACCCGGACCCGGCGTCTGGAAGGCCGCACCACCGTGGCGGCCAACGACACCAAGCGGATCAACAAGCTGCTGAACGGCTGACCATCGCGCCGGACCCGGTGCCGGCGCCCCACCATTGACTTTTCAACGAGAGTAGGAACACCCATGGCACGCGTGAAGCGGGCGGTCAACGCCCACAAGAAGAGGCGCAGCATCCTCAAGGCCTCGAAGGGCTATCGCGGCCAGCGATCGCGGCTCTACCGCAAAGCCAAAGAGCAGCAGCTGCATTCGCTGAACTACGCCTACCGCGACCGCCGCGCGCGTAAGGGCGAGTTCCGGAAGCTGTGGATCTCGCGGATCAACGCGGCCGCGCGCGCCAACGACATCACCTACAACCGGCTGATCCAGGGCCTCAAGGCCGCGGGCGTCGAGGTGGACCGCAAGAACCTCGCCGACATCGCGATCACCGATCCCGCGGCGTTCACGGCGCTGGTCGACGTCGCGCGGGCCGCGCTGCCCGAGGACGTCAACGCCCCCTCGGATTCCGGAGAGGCCGCCTAGCCCCTGCTGACCGAACGATCGGCCCGGGTCGCCGCGGCGGTCAAACTGCATCGCCACGTCGGTCGACGCCGGGCGGGGCGATTCCTCGCCGAAGGTCCCAACCTGGTCGAGGCGGCCGCCGCCCGCGGTCTCGTCCGCGACGTCTTCGTCACCGAAGCCGCCGGCGAGCGGTATGCGTCTTTGCTTGGTGCGCAAGCAGTTCCGGTGCATCTGGTCAACGAGCGGGCCGCGAAGGCGCTGTCCGACACCGTCACCCCCACCGGGCTGGTGGCGGTCTGCGAAATGCCGGCGACCCGGCTGGCGGACGTGCTGGCCGGTTCGCCCCGGCTGATCGCGGTCGCCGTCGAGATCAGCGAGCCGGGCAATGCCGGCACCCTCATCCGCATCGCCGACGCGATGGGCGCGCACGGTGTGATCCTCGGCGGCCACAGCGTCGACCCGTACAACGGCAAGTGCCTGCGCGCCTCGACCGGCAGCATCTTCTCCATTCCGGTGGTCGCCGCGCCCGACACGGCCGCCGCGCTGGATGCGGTTCGCGACGCCGGGCTGCGGGTGCTGGCCGGCACGGTGGACGGCGAGACGCGCCTCGACGAGGCCGGCCCGCTGCTCGCCAGGCCGACCGCCTGGCTGTTCGGGCCCGAATCGCAAGGCCTGCCAAGGCACATCGCGGGGGCGGCGGACCACCGGGTGCGCATCCCGATGTCCGGCGGTGCGGAAAGCCTGAACGTGGCCTCCGCCGCGGCCATCTGCCTCTACCAGAGCGCCCTGGCGCTGGGCACGTTCAAGCGGCCCTGACGCGCGCCCGGGCGGGCCGCAGCCCCGCCAGCGACAGCGTCCCGTGCACCAGCGAGCCTGCCCGCTCCATGAGCGCCTTCGCGGGGTCGAGCGGCGATCGGGGAGCGAGGCGGGAACGGGGAGGGAAATAGTGCATGGGCAGCCCGCGGCGGTCGCGGGGCGGCGCCATGAACGTCGGCGCCTCCACCAGCGGCGCGTCGCTGGGCAGCCGGCCCTCGGCGCGGCGGTAGGCGGCCAGCGCGCGCGGGTGCAGCCGGATCTCGTCGGGAACCGCCAGGAAGGCCAGTTCGACGAGCTTGCCGAACAGGCGCAGCAGCACCTCGTCGCCCGGCGTCCAGCGCATGCCGGCCTTCTCGCGGACGGCGGGCTCGAACAGGCCCGCGGCGATCCAGCGCTGGCCGGCGACCAGCGGCCTGAACATCTGGTCCCAGACCGGCGTGGGCATCAACACGAATTTCGGTTTGGGGATCCGGATTTGGAAGATGTCCAGCGTCGCGCGGTTGATTTCCAGCTCCTCGCGGCACACCCGGTCCCAGTACTCCTGAAACTCCTCCCAGGAGCCGGGCACCGGCCGCATGCTCATCCCGTACATCCGGTACCACCGCACGTGCTCGTCGAACAGCTGGCGCTTCTCGGCCTCCGTCAGGCCCCCGCAGAAGTACTCGGCCACCTTGATCACCAGCATGAAGAAGGTGGCGTGCGCCCAGTAGAACGTTTCCGGATTCAGCGCGTGATAGCGGCGCCCGGACGCGTCCACGCCCTTGATGGTGTGGTGGTAGCTCTTGATCTGCCGCCCCGTCACCGCGGCCCGGTCACCGTCGTAGACGACGCCCATGATCGGGTACACCGAGCGGGCCACCCGCTGCAGGGGCTCGCGCAGCAGGATCGAATGCTCCTCGACGCCCGCCCCCAGCTCCGGATACATGTTCTGGATCGCGCCGATCCATACGCCCATCATTCCGGTGCGCAGATCGCCAAAGTACTTCCAGGTCAGGGAATCTGGTCCGAGCGGATCGTCGGACGTCGCGGGAATGGCAGTCATCTCGGCCTCCTGCGCTCACGATAACTTTGACAACGTGCGTTGTCTACGATTTCGCCCCTGCGCGCCCGCGGCTGTTATCGAGCATCCACAGCGGCGTGGCGCCGCCGTGATCAGGCGATATCGTGCGAGCTGTGACACAAACCGCGCGGCGTTGATTGCCCGCCTCCGGCGGGAGGAAATAACCTGGCCGGGTGGAACTCGCGCGTCGGGAATCGGATTCGGGCGGGCCCGACGAGCCGACCGTGACGCCATCCGATCCGCCGCGGCGTTCCCCCGTCTCGGTGCACAGCGCGACGCAGTGGCTGCACGGCCGGAACCACAGCCCCGGCGCGGTGGCCTTCATCCGCCGGGCCCGACGGCTGCTCCCCGGCGACCCCGAGTTCGGTGACCCGCTCTCGACGGCCGGCGAGGGCGGTCCAAGCGCCGCGGCGCGGGCCGCCGACCGGCTGCTGGGCGACCGCGACGCGGTGTCGCGGGAAGTCAGCCTCGGGGTGCTGCAGTTGTGGCAGGCGCTGACCGAGTCGGTTGCCCGCCGGCCGGCGAATCCCGAGGTGACGCTGGTCTTCACCGACCTGGTCGGTTTCTCGTCGTGGTCCCTGCAGGCCGGCGACGAGGCGGCCCTCACCCTGCTGCGACAGGTGGCCCGGGCCGTCGAGCCGCCGCTGCTGGACGCCGGCGGCCACATCGTCAAGCGGATGGGCGACGGCCTCATGGCCGTCTTCGCCGATCCGACGGTCGCGGTGCGCGCCGTGCTGGCCGCCAAGGAGGCGCTGAAGTCGGTCGAGGTGGAAGGCCACACGCCGCGCATGCGGGCCGGGATCCACACCGGGCGGCCCCAGCGGCTGGGGTCGGACTGGCTCGGCGTCGACGTGAACATCGCCGCGCGGGTGATGGAACGCGCCACCAAGGGCGGGGTGATGGTGTCGAGTTCGACACTCGACCTCATCGCCCAGAGCGAACTCGACGCCATGGGCGTCGTCGCCAAACGCGCACGTAAACCCGTGTTTGCGGGCAAGACCACCGGCGTGCCGCCCGACTTGGCGATATATCGTTTGCGAACTCATAGGGAGTTGACAGCGCCCGATCACGGCGCCGAAACAAACTAGCCGACATAATGGAGGCAATGTTTGGGGGCATCCTTGCCCGGCTCGCCCGGGTCCAGTTCACGTTGGGTTACGTGGCGGTGCTGCTTGCCGTCAGCTGCGCCATCCTGGTCCTCGGCCCGCACGCCCATGACGTGCTGGTGGAGCGAGCCAGCACCAACCTGCACAACCTCGCCCACGGCCACGTGGGCACCCTGTTGGGCAGCGCGCTGGTCGTCGACGCCGGCCCGCTCTACTTCTGGCTGCCCTTCCTCACCTGCCTGCTCGCGCTCGGCGAGCTGCACCTGAGCACCATCCGGCTGGTGGTCGCCTTCGTCGTCGGGCACATCGGCGCGACGCTGGTCGTGGCCGCCGCCCTGGCCGCGGCGGTCGAGTTCGGCTGGCTGCCGCTGTCGATCACCCGGGCCAGCGACGTCGGGATGAGCTACGGCGCCCTGGCGGTGCTCGGCGCGATGACGGCGGTCATTCCCCAGCGCTGGCGGGCCGCCTGGGTCGGCTGGTGGGTGTCGGCGGGCGTGGCGTCGGCAATCATCGGCGGCGATTTCACCGACGCCGGCCACACCGTCGCCGTGGTGTTGGGCGTGCTGGTGTCCGCCCGATTCCGCCAGCCCATCCATTGGACGCCGGTGCGCCTCCTGATGATGGTGGCCTCGTCGGGCTTCGGCTTCCTGGTCCTCGCCCACCACTGGGGAACGATGGCCGCGGCGCCCGCGTTCGGGGTCCTGGGCGCGCTGGTGGCGCACAAGGCCGTGCAGTTCGGCACCGGGCGCGCCGCGCTCGGCGACGCCGCCCTGACCGGTGCGCAGCCGGCCACGGCGGGCTAGACACCGGGCCACCCTTACCCCGAAGCGCCCGCCGGGCCGCGCGCACCGCATCACTATGATCGGCACTTGCCGCTGGGCAACTTCCCCCCAGCCCTCATCCAGCAAGGAGAGTGTCGCCGCGTGGGTGCTCAGCCCGTCGACCTGTCGCCCAATGCCTTGGCCGAGGCGGTCGGCGCCGCCCGGGAGGCGATCGCGCTCGCCGGCGATCTGGACACGCTGGCGCGCGTGAAGACCGAGCACCTCGGTGACCGCTCGCCGCTCGCGCTGGCGCGGCAGGCGCTGGCCGGCGTCCCCAAGGAGGAGCGCGCCGACGCGGGTAAGCGGGTCAACTCCGCGCGGACCGAGGTCCAGTGCAGCTACGACGAGCGACTGGCCGCGCTGCGCGCCGAACGCGACGCGGCGGTGCTGGTCGCCGAGAGCATCGACGTCACGCTGCCGTCGACGCGTCAGCCACCCGGCGCCAGGCACCCCATCACCATGCTGGCCGAGCACATCGCCGACACCTTCGTCGCGATGGGCTGGGAGCTGGCAGAGGGGCCGGAAGTCGAAACCGAGCAGTTCAACTTCGACGCCCTCAACTTCCCCGCCGACCACCCGGCGCGCAGCGAGCAGGACACCTTCTACATCGCGCCGGACGATTCCCGGCAGCTGCTGCGCACCCACACGTCGCCGGTGCAGGTGCGCACCCTGCTCGCCCACGAGCTGCCCGTCTACATCGTCTCGATCGGGCGCACCTTCCGCACCGACGAGCTCGACGCCACCCACACCCCGGTCTTCCACCAGGTCGAGGGGCTGGCGGTGGACCGCGGCCTGTCCATGGCGCACCTGCGCGGCACCCTCGACGCGTTCGCCCGCGCCGAGTTCGGCCCCGAGGCGCGCACCCGGATCCGGCCGCACTTCTTCCCGTTCACCGAACCCTCCGCCGAGGTCGACGTGTGGTTCGTCGGCAAGAAGGGCGGCCCGGGCTGGGTGGAGTGGGGCGGCTGCGGCATGGTCCACCCCAACGTCCTGCGGGCCGCGGGGATCGACCCCGAGGTGTACTCCGGGTTCGCGTTCGGGATGGGCCTGGAACGCACCCTGCAGTTCCGCAACGGCATTCCCGACATGCGCGACATGGTCGAGGGCGACGTCCGGTTCTCGTTGCCGTTCGGGGTGGGTGCCTGATGCGGGTCCCCTACAGCTGGCTGCGGGAGGTCGTGAACGCCGGCGCGCCGGGCTGGGAAGTCACCGCCGGCGATCTCGAGCAGACGCTGGTGCGGATCGGCCACGAGGTGGAGGAGGTCGTCACCCTCGGCCCGGTCGACGGCCCGCTGGCGGTGGGGCGGGTGACCGCCATCGAGGAGCTCACCGGATTCAAAAAGCCGATCCGCGCCTGCCGGGTCGACGTCGGCGACGGCAGGGACCGCGACATCGTCTGCGGCGCAACCAATTTCGCCGTCGGTGAGCTGGTCGTCGTGGCGCTGCCCGGCGCCACGCTGCCCGGCGGATTCGCCATCACGGCGCGCAAGACCTACGGCCGCGACTCCGAGGGCATGATCTGCTCGGCGGCCGAACTCGGTTTGGGCGCCGACCATTCCGGGATCCTGGTGCTGCCGCCCGGCACCGCCGAACCGGGCGCCCCTGGCGCAGCGGTGCTGGGACTGGACGACGTGGTCTTTCACCTGGCGATCACCCCCGACCGCGGCTACTGCATGTCGGTGCGCGGCCTGGCCCGGGAGGTCGCCTGCGCCTACGACCTCGACTTCGTCGACCCGGCGGACGTCAAGCCGCTGCCCGCCGCCGGCGAGGCCTGGCCCCTGACCGTCCAGCCGGAAACCGGCGTGCGGCGGTTCGCCCTGCGGCCCGTGACCGGCATCGACCCCGCGGCGGTGTCGCCGTGGTGGCTGCAACGCCGGCTGCTGCTGGCCGGCGTCCGCGCGACCTCCCCGGCGGTGGACGTCACCAACTACGTGATGCTCGAACTCGGCCACCCCATGCACGCGCACGACTGCGACCGCATCTCCGGGGGCCTCGCCGTGCGGTTCGCCCGGCCCGGCGAGACCGTCGTCACCCTCGATGACGTCGAGCGCCGGCTCGATCCGGCCGACGTCCTCATCGTCGACGACCGCGCGACCGCGGCGATCGGCGGCGTGATGGGTGCGGCGAGCACCGAGGTGCGCGCCGAGTCCACCGACGTGCTGCTGGAGGCCGCCGTGTGGGACCCCGCCGCCGTCTCGCGCACCCAGCGCCGGCTGCACCTGCCCAGCGAGGCCGCCCGGCGTTACGAGCGCGGGGTGGACCCGGCCGTCTCGGTGGCCGCGCTGGACCGGTGCGCCGCACTGCTCGTCGACATCGCCGGGGGAGCGGTATCGGACGAGCTGACCGACTGGCGCGGCGACCCGCCGGTCGGCAACTCGGCCGCCGACTGGTCGCTGCCGCCGATCCGGATCCCCGCCGACCTGCCCGACCGCGTCGCCGGGGTGGCCTATCCCCCGGGGACCGCCGCGCGGCGCCTGGCGCAGATCGGGGCTGCGGTGACCGACGACGGCTCGGCATTGACCGTGACGCCCCCGAGCTGGCGGCCCGACCTGCTGCAGCCCGCCGACCTCGTCGAGGAGGTGCTGCGGCTGGAGGGGCTGGAGACCATCCCGTCGGTGCTGCCCGCGGCGCCCGCGGGCCGGGGCCTCACCGCGGGGCAGAAGCGTCGCCGCGCCATCGGCAGATCGCTCGCCCAATCCGGCTACGTCGAGATCCTGCCGACGCCGTTCCTGCCCGCGGACGTGTTCGACCTGTGGGGCTTGCCGGACGACGACCCGCGGCGCACCACCACCCAGGTGCTCAACCCCCTGGAGGCCGACCGCCCGCATTTGGCCACCACGTTGCTGCCCGCGCTGCTGGAAGCCTTGGTGCGCAACGTGTCCCGCGGGCTGGTGGACGTCGCGCTGTACGCCGTGGCGCAGGTGGTGCAGCCGACCGAGGAGACCCGCGGCGTGCGGCCCATCCCCGTGCACCGCCGGCCGACCGACACCGAGATCGCCCAGCTGAACGCCTCGCTGCCGCGCCAGCCGCAGCACGTCGCGGCCGTCCTGGCGGGCCTGCGCGAACGCCGCGGACCGTGGGGTCCCGGCCGCCGCGCCGAGGCCGCCGACGCCTTCGAGGCGGCGCGCATCATCGCCCGCGCCAGCGGGGTCGAGGTCAGCCTGCGGGCGGCCCAGCACCTGCCGTGGCACCCCGGCCGGTGCGCCGAGGTGCTCGTCGGGGAGACCGTCGTCGGCCACGCCGGGCAGCTGCACCCGGCGGTGATCGAGCGATCCGGCCTGCCGAAGGACACCTGCGCCGTCGAACTCAACCTCGACGCGATCCCCGTCGCGGTGGCGTTGCCGGCACCCAAGGTGTCGCCGTTCCCGGCCGTCTTCCAGGACCTCAGCCTGGTGGTGCCCGCGCACGTGCCGGCCCGGGCGGTGGCCGACGCGGTCCGGGAGGGCGCCGGCGAGCTGCTCGAAGACCTGCAACTGTTCGACGTCTTCACCGGCCCGCAGGTCGGGGAGGGCCGCAAGTCGCTGACGTTCGCGCTGCGCTTCCGCGCGCCGGACCGCACGCTGACCGAGGACGACGCCAGCGCGGCCCGCGACGCCGCGGTCCGGCGCGCCGCCGGGGCGGTCGGCGCGGAACTGCGCGCCTGACCCGTCGGAATGGATTTGCAAAGCACTGCATAACCATGCAGAATCGGCGGAATGGCCGACGTACTGAAGGTGGCCGTTGCCGGGGCCAGCGGCTATGCGGGCGGGGAAATCCTGCGCCTGCTGCTCGGGCATCCCGCCCACGCCGACGGCCGCCTCGCCATCGGGTCGCTGACCGCCGCCACCAGCGCCGGCAGCACGCTCGGCGAACACCATCCGCACCTGACGCCGCTGGCTCAGCGGGTGGTCGAGCCCACCGAACTCGCCGTGCTCGCCGACCACGACGTGGTGTTCCTGGCCCTCCCGCACGGGCATTCGGCGGCGCTGGCCGATCAACTCGGCCCCGACACGCTGATCGTCGACTGTGGCGCCGACTTCCGGCTGACCGACGCCGCCGACTGGGAGCGGTTCTACGGCTCCGCGCACGCCGGCAGCTGGCCGTACGGGCTGCCGGAACTGCCGGGCGCGCGGGAGCGGCTGCGCGGTGCGCGCCGCATCGCGGTGCCGGGCTGCTATCCGACCGCGGCGCTGCTGGCGTTGCTGCCCGCCGTGGCCGAGGACCTCATCGAGCCGGCGGTCACGGTGGTCGCCGTCAGCGGCACCTCCGGGGCCGGTCGCGCCGCCAAGACCGACCTGCTGGGCTCCGAGGTGATCGGGTCCGCGCGGGCCTACAACATCGCGGGCGCCCACCGGCACACCCCGGAGATCGCCCAGGGGCTGCGGGCGGTCACCGACCGCGACGTCACGGTGTCGTTCACGCCGGTGCTGATCCCGACATCGCGCGGCATCCTGGCCACCTGCACGGCGCGCACCCGCTCGCCGCTGTCACAGCTGCGGGCGGCCTACGAAAAGGCTTACGACGCGGAACCTTTCGTCCACCTGCTGCCCGAGGGGCAGCTGCCCCGCACCGGGTCGGTGATCGGCAGCAACGCGGCGCATCTCGCGGTCGCGGTGGACGAGGCCGCAAGTGCGTTCGTGGCCATCGCCGCCATCGATAACCTCGTCAAAGGCACCGGCGGCGCCGCGGTGCAGGCGATGAACCTGGCGCTGGGCTGGCCGGAGACGGAAGGCCTCTCGGTGGTCGGGGTCGCGCCGTGACCTCCACGGCCGAGGCGCGCCTGGTGCGCGAACAGGGCGTCACCGCGCCGGCGGGGTTCCGGGCCGCCGGCATCGCCGCCGGCATCAAGGCGTCGGGCAACCGCGACCTGGCCCTGGTCCTCAACGAGGGACCCGACTACGCGGCCGCCGGCGTGTTCACCCGCAACAAGGTCAAGGCCGCGCCGGTGCTGTGGACCCAGCAGGTGCTGACCACCGGCGCGCTGCGCGCGGTGATCCTCAACTCCGGTGGTGCCAACGCCTGCACCGGCCCGGGCGGCTTCCAGGACGCCCACGCCACCGCCGAAGCGGTCGCGGCCGCGTTGTCCGACTGGGGCACCGAGACGGGGGCCATCGAGGTCGCGGTCTGCTCCACCGGCCTGATCGGTGACCGGTTGCCGATGGACAAGGTGCTCGCCGGGGTGCGGGCCGTCGTGCAGGACATGGCCGGGGGGCTGAGCGGCGGCGACGAGGCCGCGCGCGCGATCATGACCACCGACACCGTGCCGAAACAGGTTGCGCTGCACCACCCGGGCAACTGGACGGTCGGCGGGATGGCCAAGGGCGCGGGCATGCTGGCGCCGTCGCTGGCCACCATGCTCTGCGTGCTCACCACCGACGCGGCCGTCGACCAGGCCGCCCTCGACCGGGCGCTGCGCCGCGCCACCGCCCAGACCTTCGACCGGCTCGACATCGACGGCTGCTGTTCGACCAACGACACCGTGCTGTTGCTGGCGTCGGGGGCCAGCGAGATCACCCCGGCCCAAGCCGAACTCGACGAGGCGGTGCTGCGGGTCTGCGACGACCTGTGCGCGCAGCTGCAGGCCGACGCCGAGGGCGTCACCAAGCGCGTCACCGTGACCGTGACCGGGGCGGCCTCCGACGACGACGCGCTGACCGCCGCGCGGGTGATCGCCCGCGACAGCCTGGTCAAGACCGCGGTGTTCGGGTCGGACCCCAACTGGGGCCGCGTGCTCGCGGCGGTCGGCATGGCGCCGGTCACCCTCGACCCGGACCGGATCCGGGTGTCGTTCAACGGTTTTGCCGTGTGCGTCGACGGCGTCGGCGCGCCCGGCGCGCGCGAGGTGGACCTGTCCGGCGCCGACATCGACATCACCGTCGACCTGCGCGTGGGCGACGGCCGCGCCGCCGTGCGCACCACCGACCTGTCACACGCCTACGTCGAAGAGAACTCGGCGTACAGCTCATGACCATCGACACCCGCGAGTTGCCCACCGCGGTCAAGGCGCAGGTGCTGGCCGAGGCGCTGCCCTGGCTCAAGCAGCTCTACGGCAAGGTCGTCGTCATCAAGTACGGCGGCAACGCCATGACCGACGACACGCTGCGGCACGCCTTCGCCGCCGACATGGCCTTCCTGCGCAACTGCGGCATCCACCCCGTGGTGGTGCACGGCGGTGGCCCGCAGATCACCGCCATGCTGCGGCGCCTGGGCATCGCGGGCGATTTCAAGGGCGGCTTCCGGGTCACCACACCGGAAGTGCTCGACGTGGCGCGGATGGTGCTGTTCGGGCAGGTGGGCCGCGAACTGGTCAACCTGATCAACGCGCACGGGCCCTACGCCGTCGGGATCACCGGCGAGGACGCGCAGCTGTTCACCGCGGTGCGGCGCAGCGTCACCGTGGACGGCGTGGCCACCGACATCGGGCTGGTCGGCGACGTCGAGCGGGTCAACACCGCCGCGGTGCTGGATCTGATTGCGGCGGGCCGCATCCCGGTGGTGTCGACGCTCGCCCCGGACGCCGAGGGCGTGGTGCACAACATCAACGCCGACACCGCCGCGGCGGCCCTCGCCGAGGCCCTGCGGGCCGAAAAGCTGTTGATGCTCACCGATGTCGAGGGCCTCTACACCAGCTGGCCGGACCGCGATTCGCTGGTCAGCGAGATCGACACCGCCACTTTGGCGCAACTGCTGCCCACGCTGGAGGCCGGCATGATCCCCAAGGTGGAGGCGTGCCTGCGGGCTGTGACGGCGGGCGTGCCGAGCGCGCACGTCATCGACGGGAGGGTCAATCACTGTGTGCTGGTGGAGCTTTTCACCGACGCGGGAACCGGCACCAAGGTGGTGAGCGCATGACGAACGCGGATGCTATGAGACACCGCTGGGAAGCCGTCATGATGAACAACTACGGCACCCCGCCGCTGGCCCTGGCCACCGGCGACGGCGCCGTGGTCACCGACGTGGACGGCAACACGTACCTGGACCTGCTGGGTGGCATCGCCGTCAACGTCCTCGGCCATCGTCACCCGGCGGTCATCGAGGCCGTCACGCACCAGATGACGACGCTGGGCCACACCTCCAACCTGTATGCCAGCGAACCGGGCATCGCGCTGGCCGAAGAGCTGGTGGCCCTGCTCGGGGCGGACGCGCCGGCGCGGGTGTTCTTCTGCAACTCGGGAACCGAGGCCAACGAGGTGGCTTTCAAGCTGTCCCGGCTGACCGGGCGCACGAAACTGGTTGCGGCGCAAGGCGGTTTCCACGGGCGCACCATGGGCTCGCTCGCGCTCACCGGTCAGCCCAGCAAGCAGGCGCCGTTCGAGCCCCTGCCGGGATACGTCACGCACGTGCCCTACGGCGACGCCGCCGCGCTGGCCGCCGCGGTCGACGACGCCACCGCCGCGGTGTTCCTCGAACCGATCATGGGGGAGGGCGGCGTCGTCGTCCCAACGGAGGGCTACCTGAGCGCCGCGCGTGACATCACCTCGCGGCACGGCGCGCTGCTGGTGCTCGACGAGGTGCAGACCGGAATGGGCCGCACCGGAGCCTTTTTCGCCCATCAGCACGACGGCATCACCCCGGACGTCGTGACCATGGCCAAGGGACTCGGCGGCGGGCTGCCCATCGGCGCGTGCCTGGCCATCGGTCCGGCCGCCGCCCTGATGACCCCGGGCCTGCACGGCAGCACCTTCGGCGGCAACCCGATCTGCGCCGCGGCGGCGCGGGCGGTGCTGCGGGTGATCGCCGACGAGGACCTCGCCCGGCACGCCGAGGTGCTGGGCAAGTCGCTGCGCCACGGCATCGAGTCGCTGAATCACCCGCTGGTCGACCACGTGCGCGGACGCGGGCTGCTGCAGGGCATGGCGCTGACCGCGCCGCGCGCCAAGGACGCCGAAATGGCCGCGCGCGAGGCCGGATTCCTGATCAACGCCGCCGCGCCCGACGTCATCCGGCTGGCCCCGCCGCTGATCGTCACCGAAGCCCAGCTCGACTCCTTCGTCGCGGCCCTGCCCGGCATCCTCGACAAGGCCGCGGCATGAGCCCCCGGCAACGACGATGCAGAGCGAAGCGATGAGGAGGAGTGGCGCACATGCCTAAGCACTTCCTGCGCGACGACGACCTGTCACCCGAGGAGCAGGCCGAGGTGCTGCAGCTGGCCGCGGAACTGAAGAAGGACCCGTTCAGCTGCCGGCCGCTGGAGGGGCCGCGCGGCGTCGCGGTGCTCTTCGACAAGAACTCCACCCGCACGAGGTTCTCCTTCGAGGTGGGCATCGCCCAGCTCGGCGGGCACGCCGTGGTCGTCGACGCCCGCAGCACCCAGCTGGGCCGCGACGAGACGCTGCAGGACACCGCACGGGTGCTGTCCCGCTACGTCGAGGCCATCGTGTGGCGGACCTTCGCGCAGGACCGCCTCGAGGCGATGGCCGAGGTGGCGACGGTGCCGGTGGTCAACGCCCTGTCCGACGAGTTCCACCCCTGCCAGGTGCTCGCCGACCTGCAGACCATCGCCGAACGCAAGGGATCGCTTGCGGGACTGCGGATGTCGTACTTCGGCGACGGCGCCAACAACATGGCCCACTCGCTGCTGCTCGGCGGGGTGACCGCCGGCATCCACGTCACCATCGCCGCGCCGGACGGCTTCGCCCCCGCACCCGCCTTCGTCGCGGCGGCCCACGAACGCGCCGAAGCCACCGGCGGTTCGGTCACCCTCACCGCCGACCCCGACGCGGCCGCGGCCGGCGCCGACGTCCTGGTGACCGACACCTGGACGTCGATGGGGCAGGAGGACGACGGGCTGGACCGCCTCACACCGTTTCGGGCGTTCCAGGTCAACCAGCGGCTGCTGGGCCTGGCGGACCCGGAAGCCATTGTGCTGCACTGCCTTCCGGCCCACCGCAACGACGAGATCACCGACGAGGTGATGGACGGGCCGGCCAGCGTCGTCTGGGACGAGGCCGAGAACCGGCTGCACGCCCAGAAGGCGCTGCTGGTGTGGCTCTTGGAGCGGCGCTGATGACTCGTAGCAAGACCAGCCCCGAGACCACCCGCGCCGGCCGGCAGGACCGCATCGTGGCGATCCTGTCGTCTGCGTCCATCAGCAGCCAGAGCGAGCTGGCGGCCCGGCTGGCCGACGAGGGCATCGAGGTCACCCAGGCCACCCTGTCGCGCGACCTCGAGGAACTCGGCGCGGTGAAGCTGCGCGGCGCCGACGGCGGCGTCGGCGTCTACATCGTCCCCGAGGACGGCAGCCCGGTGCGCGGCGTATCGGGCGGCACCGCCCGGCTGTCGCGGCTGCTCAGCGAGCTGCTGGTGTCGGCCGATGCCAGCGCCAACCTCGCCGTGCTGCGCACCCCGCCCGGCGGCGCCAACTATTTGGCCAGCGCGATCGATCGCGCGGCGCTACCGTACGTCGTCGGCACCATCGCCGGCGACGACACGGTCTTCGTCGCGGCCCGAGACCCGATGACCGGCGCCGAGCTGGCCCGCACGCTCGAAAGCCTCACCACAACCTAAGGAGATTGGTTCATGTCGGATCGCGTCATCCTGGCGTATTCAGGCGGTCTGGACACCTCGGTCGCGATCAGTTGGATCGGCAAGGAGACCGGCCGCGAGGTGGTGGCGGTCGCGATTGACCTCGGCCAGGGCGGCGAGGACATGGAGGTCGTCCGCCAGCGGGCCCTGGACTGCGGGGCGGTGGAGGCGGTCGTCGTCGACGCCCGCGACGAGTTCGCCGAGGGCTACTGCCTGCCCACCATCTTGAACAACGCCCTCTACATGGACCGTTACCCGCTGGTGTCGGCCATCAGCAGGCCGCTGATCGCCAAGCACCTGGTGGCGGCCGCCCGCGAGCACGGTGGCAGCATCGTGGCGCACGGCTGCACCGGCAAGGGCAACGACCAGGTCCGGTTCGAGGTCGGATTCGCTTCGCTGGCACCGGATTTGGAGGTGCTGGCGCCGGTCCGCGACTACGCGTGGACGCGGGAGAAGGCGATCGCGTTCGCCGAGGAGAACGCCATCCCGATCAACGTCACCAAGCGCTCGCCGTTCTCCATCGACCAGAACGTATGGGGCCGCGCGGTGGAAACCGGCTTCCTGGAACACCTTTGGAACGCGCCGACCAAGGACATCTACGCCTACACCGAAGACCCCACCATCAACTGGAACACCCCCGACGAGGTGATCGTCGGGTTCGAGCGCGGGGTCCCGGTGACCATCGACGGCAAGCCGGTATCGGTGCTGCAGGCCATCGAGGAGCTCAACCGCCGCGCCGGCTGCCAGGGGGTGGGACGGCTCGACGTGGTCGAGGACCGGCTGGTGGGCATCAAGAGCCGCGAGATCTACGAGGCCCCCGGGGCGATGGTGCTCATCACCGCCCACACCGAGCTCGAACACGTCACGCTGGAGCGCGAATTGGGCCGGTTCAAACGGCACACCGACCAGCGCTGGGCCGAGCTGGTCTACGACGGGCTCTGGTACTCGCCGCTGAAGACCGCGCTGGAGGCCTTCGTCGCGAAGACGCAGGAACACGTCACCGGCGAGATCCGAATGGTGTTGCACGGCGGCCACATCGCCGTCAACGGCCGGCGCAGCGCGCAGTCGCTCTACGACTTCAACCTGGCCACCTACGACGAGGGCGACAGCTTCGACCAGTCGGCCGCGAAGGGCTTCGTCTACGTGCACGGGCTGTCGTCCAAGATCGCGTCGCGCCGCGACCTGGCGGCCGACGAAGCGTGAGCACGCGCGAGGGGTCGCTGTGGGGCGGGCGGTTCGCCGACGGCCCGTCGGACGCGTTGAGCGCCCTGAGCAAATCCACCCACTTCGACTGGGTGCTCGCCCCCTACGACATCGTCGCCTCGCGGGCCCACACCGTGATCCTGTTTCACGCCGGGCTGCTCACCGAGGAGCAGCGCGACGGGCTGCTGGCCGGCCTGGACAGCCTCGCCGAGGACGTCGCCGACGGCAGCTTCACGCCGCTGGTGACCGACGAGGACGTGCACGCCGCGCTGGAGCGCGGGCTGATCGACCGGGTCGGCCCCGACCTGGGCGGGCGGTTGCGGGCCGGGCGCTCGCGCAACGACCAGGTGGCCACCCTGTTCCGGATGTGGCTGCGCGACGCGGTGCGCCGGGTCGCGGCCGGGGCGCTGGAGGTGGTGGCCGCGCTGGCCGCCCAGGCCGCCGAGCACCCGACGGCGATCATGCCGGGCAAGACGCACCTGCAGTCCGCCCAGCCGGTCCTGCTGGCCCACCACCTGCTCGCCCACGCGCACCCGTTGCTGCGCGACGTCGACCGCATCGTCGACTTCGACCGGCGCGCGGCGGTGTCCCCCTACGGCTCGGGGGCGCTGGCCGGCTCGTCGCTGGGGCTGGACCCGGACGCGATCGCCGCCAAGCTCGGTTTCGCGGAGGCCGCAGCCAATTCCATCGACGCGACCGCCGCGCGGGATTTCGCCGCCGAGGCCGCGTTCATCTTCGCGATGATCGCCGTGGACACCTCGCGGCTGGCCGAGGACATCATCCTGTGGAGCTCGACGGAGTTCGGCTACGTCAGGTTGCACGATTCGTGGTCCACCGGCAGCTCGATCATGCCGCAGAAGAAGAACCCGGACATCGCCGAGCTGGCCCGCGGCAAATCCGGGCGGCTGATCGGCAACCTGGCCGGGCTCCTGGCGACGCTGAAGGCCCAGCCGCTGGCCTACAACCGCGACCTGCAGGAGGACAAGGAGCCGGTGTTCGACTCGGTGGCCCAGCTGGAGCTGGTGCTGCCGGCGATGGCCGGCCTGGTGGCCAGCCTGACGTTCGACGTCGAGAGGATGGCGGCCCTGGCCCCGGCCGGGTACACGCTGGCCACCGACATCGCCGAATGGCTGGTGCGCCGCGGGGTGCCGTTCCGGTCCGCGCACGAGGCCGCCGGGGCCGCCGTGCGCGCCGCCGAGGGCCGCTCCGTCGGGCTCGACGAGCTGACCGACGACGAGTTGGCCGCCATCAGCCCCGAACTGACGCCGGAGGTCCGTGAGGTGTTGACGATCGAGGGCTCGGTGTCCTCGCGCGACGGGCGGGGCGGGACCGCGCCGGCCCGGGTCGCCGAGCAGCTCGAAGCCGTCCTGGCCGAGGCCGAGGAGCTACAGGCCCGGCTCGGCGGCAGGGAATGAGATGACGCCGTTTACGCGCCGGTCAATTCCCAGCGGACTAGACTTCCGGCTAGCGATGCGGCTGAACCTGTCAGGCCAAATCTTCGTCACCAAGGGGTGGGACCAATGAGCGTCGTCGCGGGCGTATTCGGTGCGTTGCCGCCGTATCGGTACTCGCAGCGGGAGCTCACCGACTTCTTCGTCAGCATCCCGGAGTTCGACGGCTACGAGGACATCGTCCGGCAGCTGCACGCCAGCGCCAAGGTCAACAGCCGGCACCTGGTGCTGCCGCTCGAGCGCTATCCCACCCTGACCGACTTCGGCGTGGCGAACCGGATCTTCATCGACAACGCCGTCGACCTGGGCTGCGAGGCGCTGTCGGGCGCGCTGGACGAGGCGGGCCTGCGCCCGCAGGACCTGGACGCGCTGATCACGACGACGGTCACCGGCCTCGCGGTGCCCTCGCTGGACGCCCGGATCGCGGGGCGGCTGGGCCTGCGCGACGATGTGCGCCGGGTGCCGCTGTTCGGCCTGGGCTGCGTGGCCGGGGCCGCCGGCGTGGCCCGGCTGAACGACTACCTGCGGGGCGCACCGGACGCCGCCGCGGCCCTGATCTCGGTCGAGCTCTGCTCGCTCACCTACCCCGGATACCAGCCGTCGCTGCCGGGCCTGGTCGGCAGCGCGCTGTTCGCGGACGGGGCGGGCGCGGTGGTGGCCGTCGGGGAGCGCCGCGCCGAACAGGTAGCCGCCCGCGGGCCCGCGATCCTGGACTCCCGCAGCACGCTGTATCCCGACTCGCTGCGCACCATGGGCTACGACGTCGGCGCGGCCGGATTCGAGCTGGTGCTGGCCAAGGACCTGGCCCAGGTGGTCGAGGAGCACATCGAGCAGGACGTCTCCGGGTTCCTCGGGGCGCACGGGCTCACGACGACCGACATCGGCGCCTGGGTCAGCCACCCCGGCGGCCCGAAGATCATCGACGCGATCAACGCGAGCCTGGGCCTGCCGCCGGATGCGCTGGAGCTGACCTGGCGGTCGCTGGGCGAGATCGGCAACCTCTCGTCGGCCTCGGTGCTGCACGTGCTGCGGGACACCCTGGCCAAGCCGCCACCCAGCGGAAGCCCCGGCCTGATGATCGCGATGGGTCCGGGATTTTGTTCCGAACTCGTCCTGCTGCGCTGGCACTGACATCCAAGGCGTTGCTTCTTGTGCCCCGCAGAGAATCAGTGATGGAACGGCGAACGACCCCGCTTCCCCGCCCAGGTCGCGCTTCATGACCGGCACCTCCGAAGAACTCGTCCAGGCCCTCCGTGCGGCGCTGAAGGACAACGAGCGGCTGAAGCGGGAGGCCCGCGAATACCTCACCGCGGCAACCGAACCCGTGGCGGTGGTCGGGATGGCTTGCCGCTATCCGGGGGGTGTGGATTCCCCGGAAGCCCTGTGGCAGATGGTGGTCGAGGGCCGCGACGTGGTCTCGGACTTCCCGGCGGACCGGGGCTGGAACCTGGCGGGGCTGTTCGATCCCGACCCCGACGCGGTGGGGAAGTCCTATGCCCGGTGCGGCGGCTTCCTGGCCGACGTGGCCGACTTCGACGCCGCGTTCTTCGGCATCGCGCCCAGCGAGGCGCTGGCGATGGACCCGCAGCAACGCCTGCTGCTGGAGGTGTCCTGGGAGGCGTTGGAGCGGGCCGGGATCGACCCCGCCGAGTTGCGCGGCTCGGCGACGGGCGTGTTCGCCGGGATCTTCCACGGCTCGTATGGGGGCCAGGGCCGGGTGCCGGGGCACCTGGAGCGCTACGGCTTGCGCGGGTCGACGTTGAGCGTGGCGTCGGGCCGGGTGGCCTACTCGCTGGGCCTGGAGGGCCCGGCCGTCTCGGTGGATACGGCGTGTTCGTCGTCGCTGGTGGCCCTGCACCTGGCGGCGCGGTCGCTGCGCGCCGGCGAGTGCGACCTGGCGCTGGCCGGCGGCGTGACGGTGATGGCCACCCCGGCGATGTTCGTCGAGTTCAGCCGGCAGCGGGCGCTGGCCGCCGACGGGCGGTGCAAGGCCTATGCGGGTGCCGCCGACGGCACCGGCTTCTCCGAGGGCGTCGGCGTGCTGGTGCTGGAACGGCTGTCCGACGCGCGCCGGCTCGGCCATCGAGTGCTGGCGTTGCTGCGCGGCTCGGCGGTCAATCAGGACGGCGCCTCGAACGGGCTGGCGACGCCCAACGGGCCCTCGCAGCAGCGGGTGATCCGGGCCGCGCTGGCCGACGCGCGGCTGAGCAGCGCGGACGTCGATCTGGTGGAGGGTCACGGGACCGGCACCACCCTCGGGGATCCGATCGAGGCGCAAGCGGTTCTGGCGACCTACGGGCAGGACCGGCCGGCCGACCGGCCGCTGTGGCTGGGGTCGATCAAGTCCAACATGGGCCACACCTCGGCGGCGGCCGGCGCCGGCGGGGTGATCAAGATGGTGCAGGCGATCCGGCACGGGGTGATGCCGAAGACGTTGCACGTGGATGTGCCCACGCCACACGTGGATTGGTCGGCGGGCGCGGTGTCGCTGCTGACCGAGGCGCGGCCATGGCCGACGGAGGACCGGCCGCGTCGCGCCGGGGTGTCGTCCTTCGGGATCAGCGGCACCAACGCGCACGTCATCGTCGAGCAGTCACCGCAGGAGACCGAAAGCCCCGCGCCCGCCGGCGATGACGCGCCGGCGCCATGGGTGCTGTCGGCCCGGTCGGCCGACGCGCTGGCCAACCAGGCGTCGCGGCTGCTGGCGCGGGTGAGCGACGACCCGGGCCTGCGCATGGTCGACGTGGCCTGGTCGCTGGTTTCGACGCGTTCACTGTTCGAGCACCGGGCCGTGCTGGTCGGCGGCGACCGCGAGCGCCTGCTGGCGAGGTTGGCCGAAGTGGCCGTCGGCGCGCCGGGAGCGGGCGCGGTGGTGGGCCGGGCGCAACCGGTGGGCAAGACGGTGTTCGTGTTCCCCGGCCAGGGCTCCCAATGGGTCGGCATGGGAGCCGAATTGCTCGACCGTTCAGTGATTTTCGCCGAGCACCTGCAGCGCTGCGAGAAGGCGCTCGCCGAACACGTGGACTGGTCGCTGCTCGACGTCATCCGCGGGACGCCCGGGGCGCCGGGGCTGGACCGGGTCGACGTGGTGCAGCCGGCCCTGTGGGCGGTCATGGTGTCCCTGGCCGAGTTGTGGCGCTCGCTCGGCGTGGTCCCCGACGCGGTGATCGGTCATTCGCAGGGGGAGATCGCGGCGGCGTACGTCGCGGGGGCTCTTTCGCTGGAGGACGCCGCCAGGGTGGTGGCGCTGCGGAGCCGGCTGCTGGTGGGGCTGTCGGGTGCGGGCGGCATGGTGTCGCTGGCCTGCGGCCAGGCCAGGGCCGAAGAACTGATCGCCGAGTGGGGCGATCGGTTGAACATCGCCGCCGTCAACGGCGTTTCGGCGGTGGTGGTGTCCGGCGAGGTGGCGGCGCTCGACGGGCTGATGCGGCGCTGCGAGGCCGACGACGTCCGCGCCCGCCGGATCGACGTCGACTATGCCTCCCATTCCCGGCACGTCGACGCCATCCGCGCGGCGCTGGCCGAGGCGCTGGCCGGGATCGAGCCGCGGTCGTCCTCGGTCGCGTTGTTCTCCACGGTGACCGGCGAACTCCTGGACACCGCGGGCCTGGACGCCGACTACTGGTATCGCAGCATCCGGCAAACGGTGCAGTTCGAACGGGCGGTGCGCAACGCGTGCGGCGCCGGCTATGGCGTGTTCGTCGAATCCAGCCCGCACCCCGTGCTGCTCGCCGCCGTCGAGGAGACGCTGGCCGACTGCGGCCACGATGCGATCGTGGTCCCGTCCCTGGGCCGCGATGACGGTTCCCTGCAACGGTTTTGGCTTTCGGCCGGTCAGGCCCACGTGGCCGGCGTGGCGGTGGACTGGCGCGCCGCCATCGCCGGGCTGGGCGGGCGGCGCGTGGACTTACCGACGTATGGCTTCGCGCGGCAGCGGTTTTGGCTGCCCGGCGGCGCCACCGGGTCGGGCGACGTGGCCACCCTGGGGCTGGCGGGCGCGCAACACGCGCTGCTGGGTGCGGTGGTGGCGCGGCCCGATTCCGGTGGGGTGGTGCTGACGGGCCGGCTGTCCACGGCCGCCCAGCCGTGGCTGGCCGACCACGCGGTGGGCGGCACGGTGTTGTTCCCCGGTGCGGGATTTGTGGAACTGGCCGTCCGCGCCGGTGACGAGGTCGGCTGCGCCGTCCTCGAGGAGCTGACGTTGTCGGCGCCGTTGGTGCTGCCGGCCGCGGACGGTGTGCAGGTGCAGGTGGTGGTCGGTGCCGCCGCCGAGTCGGGCCGGCGCGGGGTGTCGGTGTATTCGGCCGGCGCGCAGTCGGAGTGGGTGCTGCACGCCCAGGGCCTGTTGGGCGCGGCTGCGGTCGCGCCGGCCGCCGACATGTCGGTGTGGCCGCCGGTGGGGGCGACGCCGGTGGAGGTGGGCGACGCCTACGCGCGGCTGGCGGAGCGGGGCTACGAGTATGGCCGGGCATTCCGCGGCCTGCGCGCGATGTGGCGGCGGGGCGACGAGATCTTCGCCGACGTCGCCCTGCCGGACGACGCCGGCGCGCAGGACGGCGGGTTCGGCATCCACCCGGTGCTGCTGGACGCGGCGCTGCACGCGATCGGTGTCGCCGCCGAGCAGACCCAGACCGTGCTGCCGTTCTCCTGGCAGGGGGTGTCGTTGCACGCGGCGGGCGCGTCGCGGGCGCGGGTCCGGATAGCGCCCGCGGGCGCCGGGGCGGTCTCGGTGGAATTGGCCGACGGCTCCGGTCTGCCGGTGTTGTCGGTGCGCTCGCTGGCGATGCGCCCCGTTTCAGCCGAGCAGTTGTCCCTCGCGGCCGCACCCGCCGAGGGACTGTTCGAGGTGGCGTGGTCGCCAATCGCGTTGACGGGCAACGGCTTCAGTGCGGATGCCACGGTGTGGGAGCCGGTTGCGCACGCCGGTGACGCCGCGCGATCGGTGCACGCGGCGACCACCGAGGCGCTGGGCGTGCTGCAAACCTGCTTGGGCGATGCCGGGTCGCCGGTGTTGGTGGTGCAGACCCGGGGCGCGGTCGCGCTCGCCGGTGAGGACGTCACCGACCTGGCCGGCGCGGCGGTGTGGGGCCTGGTGCGCTCCGCCCAGGCCGAGCATCCCGGCCGGGTGGTGTTGATCGACTCCGACGGATCGCTCGACGCGCGGGCCGTGATCGGGTGCGGCGAGCCGCAGTTGGCCGTCCGCGCGGGCGTGGCCTACGCGGCCCGGATGCGGCCGTTACGACGGGGTTCGGTGCTCCGGCTTCCGCCCGGGGGGTGGCGGCTGGATGCCGGCGGCGGGGGCACGCTGGAGGACCTGGTGGTGAGCCCGTGCCCGCGGCCCGAACTGGAGGCCGGGCAGGTCCGGGTGGCCGTGGCCGCGGTCGGGGTGAACTTCCGCGACGTGCTGGTCGCCCTGGGCATGTATCCCGGCGGCGGCCAATTGGGGGCCGAGGGCGCCGGCGTGGTCGTCGAGGTCGGCCCCGGGGTGACCGGGCTGGCGGTCGGCGATGCGGTGATGGGGCTGCTCGGCGTCGTCGGTGCCGAAGCGGTGGTGGATCAGCGCCTGGTGACACCGGTGCCGGAGGGCTGGTCGCTGGTGACGGCCGCGGGGGTGCCGGTGGTGTTCCTCACCGCGCTCTACGGGTTGTCGGTGCTGGCGGGGTTGCGCCCCGGCGAGCGGGTGCTGGTGCACGCCGCCACCGGCGGGGTGGGCATGGCCGCGGTTCAGCTGGCGCGCCATTGGGGCGCGGAGGTGTTCGCCACGGCGAGTCGCGGCAAGTGGGACACCTTGCGCGCGATGGGATTCGACGACGACCACATCGGTGATTCGCGGACGCTGGACTTCGAGGAGAAGTTCACGTCGGCGACCGGCGGGGCCGGGGTAGACGTGGTGCTCAATTCGCTGGCCGGTGACTTCACCGACGCGTCGCTGCGGCTGCTGGCTCCCGGCGGGCGTTTCATCGAGATGGGCAAGACCGACGTCCGCGATCCGGACGTCGTCGCCGAACGGTACCGGGGCGCGCAGTATCGCGCCTTCGACCTGATGGAGGCCGGCGCCGACCGCACGGCGGCGATGCTGGCCCAGATCGTGCAATTGCTGCGGGACGGGGCCCTGGAGCCGCTGCCGCTCAAGACGTTTGACGTCCGCTGCGCCTCGGCGGCCTACCGGTTCGTCAGCCAGGCCCGCCACATCGGCAAGGTCGCGCTGACCGTTCCGACCGGGCCCGGCGCGGTGCTCAGTGGGTGCGGCGGGCTGGCCGGCGGCAGCGTGGTGATCACCGGCGGCACCGGCATGGCGGGTTCGGCGCTGGCCCGCCACCTCGTCGAGCGCTACCGGGTGGCCCACGTGGTCCTGGCCAGCCGCGCCGGCGCCGGGGCGGCGGGGGTCGCCGAGTTGGTGGAGCGCCTGCAGGAGGCCGGCGCCGGCGTGTCGGTGGTGGCCTGCGATGCCGCGGACCGCGACGCGGTCGCGGCGATGCTGGCGCAGATACCGCGGCAGTATCCGCTGCGCGGAGTGGTGCACGCGGCCGGCATCCTCGATGACGGGCTGGTCTTGTCGTTGACGCCGGAGCGGCTGGACGCGGTGTTGCGGGCCAAGGTCGACGGGGCGTGGCACCTGCACGAGCTGACGCGGGAGCTGGATTTGTCGGCGTTCGTGGTGTTTTCGTCGATGGCCGGCATCGTGGGCACCCCCGGCCAGGCCAACTACGCGGCGGCCAACAGTTTCCTCGACGGGCTGGCCGCGTATCGGCGTGCGCGCGGGCTGCCGGGTCTTTCGCTGGCCTGGGGCCTGTGGGAGCAGGCCTCGGCGATGACGGCCCACCTCGGCGAGCGTGACAAGGCCCGGATGAGCCGGATCGGGATCGCGCCGCTGTCGACCGAGCAGGCACTCGAGTCGTTCGATGCCGCCATGCTGACCGAGGCCCCGGTGCTGATGGCCGCCCGCCTGGACCGGGTCGCCTTGTCCGACAACGCCGCCGGGCTGCCCCCGCTGTTGAGCGAGCTGGGCGCCCGTACCACCCGGCGCGTCATCGACGACGCCGATACGACCGCCCTGATGACCGGCCTGACGGCGCGGCTGCACGGCCTGACCCCCGAGGCGCGGCAGCGTGAACTGGTCGACCTGGTCTGCGGCAATGCGGCCACCGTGCTGGGGCTGCCGAATCCCGCCGACATCAACGCCGGCCGCGCATTCCAGGACCTGGGCTTCGATTCCCTCACCGCCGTCGAGCTGCGCAACCGGCTGAAAACCGCCACCGGGCTGACGCTTTCGCCCACGCTGATCTTCGACTATCCGACCCCCGCGGTGCTGGCCGGGCACCTGGACACCCAACTGGCCGGCGCGGGGCCGGACGACCAGCCGGACCTGATGGCGCGCTTCACCGACATCACCCGCGAACTGCAGGCACTGCTCAGCCGGCCCACTTGGGCCGCGGGCGACAGATCGGCGCTGCGGGCCCGCCTGCACACCCTGCTCGCCACCCTGGCCCCTGACGATCACCCCGACACCGAAGGCCTGGACTCCGACCTCGATGCCGCCACCGAAAGCCAACTCTTTGCCATCCTCGACGAAGAACTCGGCCGCTGAGACCGCGATGCCGGATACCTCGCAGCACGTCGACTACCTGAAACGCCTGACGGCCGATCTCAGGCGGGCGCGCCGACGCGTCTCGGAGCTGGAAGGCCAGCTATCCGAACCGATCGCGGTGGTCGGCATGGCGTGCCGCTACGCGGGCGGGGTGGATTCCCCGGAATCCTTGTGGGACTTGGTGAATGACGGCCGTGACGCGGTATCCGACTTCCCGTCGGACCGCGGCTGGGATGTTGAGGGGCTCTACGACCCGGATCCCGACGCGGCGGGCAAGATGTACACCCGCCAGGGCAGCTTTCTGCGCGACGCGGCGGACTTCGACGCCGGATTCTTCGGGGTCGGGCCCAGTGAGGCCCTGGCGATGGATCCCCAGCAGCGGCTGATGCTGGAGATTTCGTGGGAAGCGTTGGAGCGGGCGGGAATTGACCCACTGGCGCTGCGCGGCTCGGCGACCGGGGTGTTCGCCGGTGTCATCCACGCCGGCTACGGCGGCGAGGTGAAGGGCGAGCTGGAGGGGTACGGGCTGACCGGTTCGACCCTCAGCGTGGCCTCGGGCCGGGTGTCCTACGTGCTGGGCCTGGAAGGCCCAGCGGTGTCGGTGGATACGGCGTGTTCGTCGTCGTTGGTGGCGATGCATCTGGCGGCGCAGTCGCTGCGCTCCGGGGAGTGCGACCTGGCGCTGGCCGGCGGCGTGACCGTGATGGCGACCCCGGCCGCGTTCGTGGAGTTCAGCCGGCAGCGGGCGCTGGCCCCGGACGGCCGGTGCAAGGTGTACGCGGGTGCGGCGGACGGCACGTCGTGGTCGGAGGGTGCCGGCGTCCTGGTGCTGGAGCGGCTGGCGGACGCGCGGCGGCTCGGGCATCCGGTGCTCGCGGTGCTGCGGGCCACCGCGGTGAACCAGGACGGCGCCTCCAACGGCCTGACCGCGCCCAACGGGCCGTCCCAGCAGCGGGTGATCCGCGCCGCGCTGGCCAACGCCGGTTTGACCACCGCGGACGTCGACGTGGTCGAAGGCCACGGCACGGGAACGGTTTTGGGTGACCCGATCGAGGCCCAGGCCCTGCTGTCGACGTACGGGCAGGACCGGCCGGCGGACCGGCCGCTGTGGCTGGGGTCGATCAAGTCCAACATCGGTCACACCTCGGCCGCGGCCGGAGTGGCCGGGGTGATCAAGATGGTGCAGGCCATGCGGCACGGGGTGATGCCCAAGACGCTGCACGTGGACGTGCCGTCACCGCACGTGGATTGGTCGGCGGGCGCGGTGTCGCTGCTGACCGAACCCCGGCCGTGGCCGGCGCGGGACGGCCGCCGCCTGGCGGGGGTGTCGTCGTTCGGGATCAGCGGCACGAACGCCCACGTGATCGTCGAGCAGCCCCCGGATGAGCCGGAAACCGTTGCAGTGCAAGGTGATCCACCGGATCCCGTGGTGGCCTGGGTGGTGTCGGCCCGGTCGGCCGACGCGCTGGCCGCCCAGGCCGCGCGGCTGTCGGCCCGGCTGGACGCCGAGCCGGGCCTGCGGGCCGTGGACGTGGGCTGGTCGCTGGCCACCACCCGGGCGGCCCTGGAACACCGCGCGGTGCTGGTGGGCGCCGACCGCGACACCCTGGCCGCCGGGCTGGCGGGCGTGGCGGCCGGACGGCCCGGCCCGGGCGTGGCGGTCGGGCGCACCCGCGCCGTCGGTAAGCGCGCGTTCGTGTTTCCCGGCCAGGGTTCGCAGCGGCTCGGGATGGGACGGGACCTGCACGGGCGCTTCCCGGTGTTCGCCGAGGCCTTCGACGAGGCCGTGGCGGCGGTGGACGCCCACGCGCGGCTGCCGCTGCGCGACGTGATGTGGGGCAGCGACCCGGAGCTGTTGCAGAGCACGGAATTCGCCCAGTCGGCGTTGTTCGTGCTGGAGATCGCACTGGCTGCCCTGTGGCGGTCCTGGGGCGTGACACCCGACGTGGTGATCGGCCATTCGGTGGGGGAGATCGCCGCGGCCTGCGTCGCCGGCGTGTTGTCGCTGCCGGACGCGGCGCGGGTGGTGGCGGCCCGCGGCCGGTTGATGGCCGCACTGCCGGCCGGCGGGGTGATGGTGGCGGTGACCGCCACCGAGGCCGAGGTCGCGCCGCTGCTGAACGGCGACGTGAGCATTGCGGCGGTCAACGGCCCCGAAGCGGTGGTGCTGTCCGGCGAACGGGCCGCGGTGACGAGTGTGGCGGATCGGCTGACCGAGCGCGGCAGGCGGGTGCGGCAGCTGGCCGTCTCGCACGCGTTCCACTCGCCGCTGATGGAACCCATCATCGAGGAGTTCGCCGCGGTGGTGGCCGGAGTGTCACCCGGCGCGCCGCGAATCGACCTGGTGTCCAACGTGACCGGGCAACTGGCCGGGCCGGGATACGGATCCGCCGACTATTGGGTCGAGCACGTGCGCCGCCCGGTGCGGTTCGTCGACGGTGTGCGCGGGGCCGAATCACTGGGCGCCGGCACGTTTTTGGAGGTGGGCCCGGGCGCGGCGCTGACGGCGGCGGTGGAACAGTCCCTGGCGGCCGAGCCGGCCGTCGCGGCGGTGTCGATGCCCAAGGACCGCCCCGAGATCGAGGCGCTGCTGCTGGCGGCGGGGCAGCTGTTCGTGGCCGGCGCCGACGTGAATTGGGCCGCGGTGTACGCCGGCCTGCCCGCCCACCGGGTCGACCTGCCGACGTATGCCTTTCAGCGGCGCAGGTTTTGGCTTCCGACCGAGTCGGTGGGCGCCCGCGACACCGCCGGCCTGGGGTTGGCGGCGGCCGGGCATGCGCTGCTGGGCGCGGTCGTCGAGCGGCCCGATTCGGGCGGCGTGGTCCTGACGGGCCGGCTGTCGACGGCGGCCCAGCCCTGGCTGGCCGATCACGCGGTGACCGAGACGGTGTTGTTCCCCGGCGCGGGGTTCGTGGAGCTGATGCTGCGGGCCGGCGACGAGGTGGGCTGTCCGGTGATCGAGGAGCTGATGCTGTCGGCCCCGTTGCCGCTGCCGGCCGCGGGCGCGGTACGGGTGCAGGTGGTGGTGGATGCCCCCGACGAGAGCGGAACCCGTTCGGCGGCGGTGTATTCGCAGGCCGGGTCGCAGTGGACGGCGCATGCCCAGGGTGTGCTGAGCGAAGGCTCGCCCGCGCCGGCTGCCGACCTTTCGGTGTGGCCGCCGGTCGGCGCCACGGCGGTCGACGTGACCGGCGCCTACGATGATTTGGCCGCGCGCGGCTACGGGTACGGCCCCGCCTTCCGGGGTCTGCGCCAGGTGTGGCGGCGTGGTGCCGAGATCTTCGCCGAGGTGGAGGCCCCGCAGCAGGCCGGCGTGACGGTGGGCGGCTTCGGGATTCATCCGGTGGTGCTGGACGCGGCCTTGCATGCCCTGGGGGTGGCCGACCAGGGGGCCGAGACCGTCCTGCCGTTCTCCTGGCAGGGGGTGTGTCTGCATGCGGCCGGGGCGTCGCGGGTCCGGGTGCGGCTTGCGCCGGTCGGCAAGGGCGGCGTGTCGGTCGAACTCGCCGATCCCTCGGGCCTGCCGGTGCTGTCGGTCCGGGAGTTGGCGACGCGTCCGGTCTCGGCCGCGCAGCTGTCGGCGGCCGCGGCGGCGCGATCCGGGGGCGGCGAGTTGCTGGAGGCGGTCTGGTCGCCGGTTCGGTTGCCCGACAACGGCACCGGCGCGGCCCCCGAGGTGTGGCGGCCGCCGCTGCATGCGTCGGGGGTGGTCGGATCGGTGTACGCCGCCACCCATGAGGCGTTGCGTGTCCTGCAGTCCCGCGGTGATGGGGCCGGGCCGTTGGTGATCCTGACCCATGGCGCCGTCGCGCTGCCGGGCGAAGACGTGTCGGACCTGGCCGGCGCGGCGGTGTGGGGGCTGGTGCGCTCGGCGCAGGCCGAGCATCCGGGCCAGGCGGTGCTGGTCGACTCCGACGGATCCCTGGACCTCGGTTCCGTGCTCGGCTGTGGTGAGCCGCAAGTGGCGGTGCGCGAGGGGGTCGCCTACGGCGCCCGGTTGAAGCCGCTCACGGCGCACCCGGTGTTGCGGGTGCCCGAGGCGCCGTCGGTCTGGCGGCTGGCCGCCGGTGCGGCCGGGACGCTGGAGGACCTGGCGGTGCAGTCCGGCCCGCCCGCGGAACTGGCGGACGGCCAGGCGCGGGTGGCGGTGGCGGCGGCCGGGGTGAACTTCCGCGACGTGTTGGTGGCGCTGGGGATGTATCCGGGCGCCGCGCAGTTGGGCGCCGAAGGCGCCGGGCTGGTGACCGAGATCGGCCCCGGTGTAACGGATCTGGCCGTCGGTGACGCGGTCATGGGAATCTTGGGCCTGACCGGGTCCGAGGCGGCCGTCGATCGGCGGCTGGTGACGCGGGTTCCGCCGGGCTGGTCGTTCGCCGAGGCCGCGGGAGTGCCGGTGGTGTTTCTGACCGCGTATTACGGGTTGTCGGTCCTGGGCGGCTTGCGGGCCGGTGAGCGGGTGCTGGTGCACGCCGCCGCGGGCGGGGTGGGCATGGCGGCCGTGCAGCTGGCCCGGCACTGGGGCGCCGAGGTTTTCGCGACCGCCAGCCGCGGCAAGTGGGACACCCTGCGCGCCATGGGTTTTGACGACAAGCACATCGCGGATTCGCGAACGCTGGACTTCGAGGACGAGTTCTCCATCGTCACGGGCGGTGCCGGAATGGACGTCGTGCTCAACTCGCTGGCCGGCGAGTTCACCGACGCCTCGCTGCGGTTGTTGGCCCCCGGCGGGCGATTCATCGAGATGGGTAAGACGGACCTACGCGACCCGGCGGTCCTCGCCGCATCCGGTATCGGCTACCGCGCGTTCGATCTGATGGAGGCCGGACCCGACCGCATCGCCGAGATGCTGGCCGAGCTGATGCGGTTGTTCGCCGCCGGGGTGCTGACGCCGCTGCCGGTCAAGGCCTTTGACGTGCGGCGCGCCGCAGACGCTTACCGCTTCGTCAGCCAGGCCCGCCACATCGGCAAGGTCGTGCTGACCATGCCCGACGGGCCCGCCGGGCTGGCCGGCGGCACCGCACTGATCACCGGCGGGACCGGCATGGCGGGTTCGGCGGTGGCTCGCCACCTGGTCGAGCGTTACCGGGTGCCGCACGTCATGCTGGTCAGCCGCAGCGGTGAGCGGGCCGACGGGATGTCCGGTCTGGTCGCCGAACTGCGCGACGCCGGGGCCCAGGTGTCGGTGGTGGCCTGCGACGTCGGCGACCGGGACGCCGTGGCCGGGCTGCTGGCGCGGGTCCCGGCGCATCTCCCGCTGCGCGCGGTCTTCCATGCCGCGGGCGCGCTGGACGACGCGATGATTGCGTCGCTGACGCCGGAGCGCATCGACACGGTGCTGCGGTCCAAGGTCGACGGGGCGTGGCACCTGCACGAGCTGACCCGGGAGCAAGATCTCGCGGCATTCGTGATGTTTTCCTCGATGGCGGGGATCGTCGGCGCCCCGGGGCAGGGCAACTACGCGGCCGCCAACAGCTTCCTCGACGCGCTGGCGGCGTACCGCCGCGCCCACCGGTTGCCCGGCTTGTCCATCGCCTGGGGGATGTGGGAGCAGGCGTCGGCCATGACCGAGCACCTCGGCGACCGCGACAAGGCCCGGATGAGCCGCGCCGGGCTCGCCGCGCTGCCCACCCGGCAGGCGCTCGGCCTGCTCGACGCCGCGCTGCTGGCCGAGCCGCCGGTCGTCGTGGCCACCCGGCTCGATACCGCCGCGCTGGCGCACGCCGGCGCCGCGCTGCCGCCGCTGTTGAGCCAGTTGGCATCTCGGCCGGCGCGGCGGGTGCTCGACCCCACCGACATGGTGTCGCTGACGGGCCTGCGGGCCCGGCTGGAGGGCCTGGGCCCCGAGCAGCGTCGCCGCGAGCTGGTCGAGCTGGTCTGCGACAACGCCGCCACGGTGTTGGGGCACAGCACCGCGGACGTCAACCCCGAGCACGCCTTCGCCGATCTCGGCTTCGACTCGCTGACCGCCGTGGAGCTGCGCAACAGGCTCAAGATCGCGACGGGACTGACCCTTTCGCCGACGCTGATCTTCGATCACCCCACGCCCGCGGCGCTGGCCGAGCATCTCGACGGGCAGCTGACCACCGGGACCACCGGCGAGCCGCCCGACCGGTTGGCCCGCTTCAACGACGTGGCCCGCGAACTGCAGGCGCTGCTCGGCCAAGGCGACTGGAGTCCCGGTGACAAAGCGCAGCTCGTCACCCGGCTGGAAGGCCTGCTGAACAGCCTGACCGGCCCCGGGCAGGTGCCCTATTCGGAGCCCGCCGACGACCTGTTCGACGACGACATCGCCACCGCCACCGAAAGCCAGCTCTTCGCCATCCTCGACGAGGAGATCGGCCCCTAGCATGACGGACGTCGCGATCATCGGTCTCGCCTGCCGATTCCCCGGCGCGGAAAATCCGCGCGAGTTCTGGGAGGTCCTCCGCGACGGTCGCGAGGCGACGCGGCTGCCCGGCGACGTCGCCGAGTTCGACGCCGACTTCTTCCACGTCTCGCCGCGCGAGGCGTGCGCGATGGACCCCCGCCAACGGCTGGCGCTCGAACTGGCCTGGGAGGCATTCGAAGACGCCTTCGTGGCGCCGGAAACGATGCGCGGCGAGGCGATTTCGGTGTACGTCGGTGCTATGGCCGACGACTACGCCGTGCTGACGCTGCGCGACATCGCCGACAACCTGGACCACCACTCGTTCGCCGGGATCAGCCGGGGGATGATCGCCAACCGGATCTCGTATGCGTTCGGGTTGCACGGGCCCAGCATGACCGTCGACTCCGGGCAGTCGTCGTCGCTGACCGCGGTGCACCTCGCCTGCGAGAGCCTGCGTACGGGCGAGTCGGCGCTGGCGATCGCCGGCGGGGTCCACCTCAACCTGGCCGACGAAACCGCGATGCTGGAACGCGAATTCGGCGCGCTGTCGACATCGGGTCACACCCACGCGTTCGATCGACGCGCGGACGGCTACGTGCGGGGCGAGGGCGGGGGACTGGTGCTGCTCAAGCCGTTGCCCGCGGCCCTGCGGGATGGGGACCGCATCCACGCGGTGATCCGGGGCAGCGCCGTGGGCAACGCCGGGCACAGCGCCGCGGGCCAGACGGTGCCCTCGGTTTCCGGGGAGGCCGACGTGATCAGGCGGGCACTCGCCGCCGCCGGCCTGGGCAGCGGCGACATCGACTTCATCGAGGCCCACGGCACCGGCACCAAGGTCGGCGACGACGCGGAGGCCAGTGCGCTGGGCGAGGTGTTCGGTGCGCGCGGGCGCCCGCTGAACGTGGGTTCGGTGAAGACCAACATCGGCCACGCCGGCGGCGCCGCGGGAATCGCGGGCCTGCTCAAGGCCGTGCTCGCGCTGACGCATCCGGTGATCCCGCCGAGCCTCAACCACGCCGGCGCCGATCCCGAACTCGAGCGCCTGGGGCTGCGGGTCAACACCGCCGCGCTGCCGTGGCCGGTGGCCGACCGACCGCGCCGCGCCGGGGTGTCGTCGTTCGGCATGGGCGGCACCAACGCGCACGTCGTCGTGGAACAAGCTCCCGCGCAACCGGATACGCCCGCGGACGCGCCCGACCGGCCGGTGGCGTGGGTGCTGTCGGCCCGATCCGAGCAGGCGCTGGCCAACCAGGCGCGCCGCCTGGCGGCGTGGGCGGCCGACCCGGGGGTGACCCCGGCGGACGTCGGGTGGTCGTTGGTGACGACGCGCTCGGTGTTCGACCATCGGGCGGTCGTCGTGGGCGGCGATCGCGAGGCGCTGACGCGCGGCCTGGCCGGCGTGGCGGCCGGGGAGCCGGCGCCCGGTGCGGTGGTCGGCCGCGCCGGCCCGGCGGGCAAGACGGCCTTCGTGTTCCCCGGCCAGGGCTCGCAATGGCCCGGGATGGGCCGCGAGCTCCATCACCGGTTCCCGGCCTTCGCGCACGCCTTCGACGAGGCCGCGGCCGCGGTGGACGCCCACCTGCGGGCGCCGGTGCGCGACGTGATGTGGGGCGACGACGCGGAGTCGTTGCGGGACACCGAGTTCGCGCAGCCGGCGCTGTTCGTGCTCGAGGTGGCCCTGGCCGCGCTGTGGCAATCGTGGGGTGTGACACCCGACGTGGTGCTGGGCCATTCGGTGGGGGAGATCTCGGCGGCGTGTGTGGCGGGCGTGTTGTCGCTGACGGACGCGGCGCGCGTCGTGGCGGCGCGTGGCGAATTGATGGCCCGGTTGCCGGCGGGCGGGGTGATGGTGGCGGTCAGCGCCGCCGAGGCCGAGGTGGCCCAGATGCTGACCGCGGGTGTCGGCATCGCGGCGGTCAACGGCCCCAACGCGGTGGTGCTGTCCGGTGAGCGCGCCGCGGTGGGCGCAACGGTGGATCGCCTGGCGGGCGCCGGCCGGCGGACGCACCGGTTGGCGGTCTCGCACGCCTTTCATTCGGCATTGATGGAACCGATGCTCGACGCGTTCTCACAGAGGGTCGCCGACGTCGGACCGCGGCAGCCGCGAATCTGCCTGATTTCCAACGTGTCCGGCGAACCGGCCGGCCCGGGGTACGGGTCCGCGCGGTATTGGGTCGACCATGTGCGCCGGCCGGTGCGGTTCCTCGACGGCGTGCGTGCCGCCGAGGCCCTGGGGGTAACGGCGTTCCTCGAGGTGGGCCCGGGCGGTGGGTTGAGCGCGGCGGTGGATCAGTCGCTGACCACCGAGCGGCCGGTCTCGGTGGTCACCATGCCCAAGGGCGGTCCCGAGATCGAGTCGACGCTGCAGGCGGCCGGCCGGCTGTTCACCTCCGGGGTGGGCGTGAGCTGGCCTGCGGTGTTCACCGGCTCGCGAGCGCGCCGGGTCGACCTGCCGACGTATGGCTTTGCGCGGCAACGATTCTGGCTGGGAAGCGGACGGGATACACTGCCCGCCAAGGCAACCCGCGCCCCGGACCTGGCCGAGCAGTTGCACGCCCTGCCCCCCGCGGAGCAACTGCGGCGGCTGGTCGAGCTGGTCTGCGGGC